>JBLHML010000018.1:0-45058 GCA_047622005.1 Dokdonia sp.
TTGATTATATGCTGAAATATCTTTAATTTCAAGTATGCTTTCTGGTTGAATGTCAATTGTAAATGACTCCTGGTTTAAATTGCTGTACTTTTCTGAAATCATTGGATCAAATCCATTGAAGTCTTCTTTACAAGTTTCAAACTCTTCAATACGAATAATGTTCTTTATACCCATGTTTTGAGTAATCTCAACAGCATTAGTGCTCCAAGGTGTAATCATCGCAGCGCGAGGACCAACAAAAAAAGCATCGAGAGATGCTTGTTCTAATTTTGGTTGCTCTCCAAATAACCACGTCAATTTAGCTATGGTTGCTATTGATAATTCTTTTGTTGCTTGAACAGCAAATAGTTTACTGTTTTGGTTTCCGAAGAAATGAATCATTATATCGTATTTAGGTGTAAAATTTTAAAGCCCAAATTTACACTTTTTCAATATAACTTAGTTAAATATTAAGATGTAAAATTGAGAGTTATTCATTAAATAATTCACAATGGTACATTCTTATTCTAATCTAATTTACCTACTTTTAATTTTCTTAAAAACTAACTATGTATACAAAACGAATATTTCCTGTGACGGGTGTAATAAAATGGACACGTCGCCATATCTTATTATTTTTAGTTTTATCAACAATTCCTGTTTTGTTGTTTGATATTCTCGGACTCAAATGGCTACATGTGCCTTGGTTGCCGCTTGGTGTTTTGGGTACTGCAGTTGCATTTATTGTTGGTTTTAAGAATAATGCCTCTTATGACAGGCTTTGGGAAGCACGAAAAATTTGGGGTGGTATAGTCAATGCATCTCGTTCTTGGACTATAATGGTAAAAGATTTTATTAATAATGACCATACTAAAGAACAATTATCAGATAAGGATTTATTTACTATTCATAGGGAGTTAATACATCGCCATGTCGCATGGTTAACTGCTTTGCGTTACCAAATGAGAGAAGATAAACCTTGGGAACAACATATGAAAACAGGTAAGTCTTATGCGGAATTTCGAGAAGCATATTACTTAGTTTGTGAAGATACTACTCCTATTGAGGAAGCAATTAAAGGCTATATTTCTGAAGATGAATATAAAGAAGTGTTTGCCAAGGGAAATAGAGCATCACAATTGTTAGGTATACAGTCTAGGCGATTAAAGGAATTGATGCAGAAAGGTGCAATTGAGGATTTTAGACATATGGAAATGGCTAATATGTTAGTTGAATTTTATAGCTTACAAGGCAAGAGTGAGCGCATTAAAAACTTCCCATACCCAAGACAATATGCAACAATGAATTATATTTTTGTTTGGGTATTTATTATTCTATTACCGTTTGGTATTATGCAAGAGTTTGAATCTATTGGAGAACATATCATTGCCGATTTAGTAAACCATCAATCACATACGTCAACGCTGCATAGAATGCAAGAATTTATTGCAGTACATTTTGTGTGGTTTTCAATTCCTTTTAGTACGTTGTTAGCATGGGTGTTTCATACCATGGAAAAGATTGGAGAAAATACAGAAAATCCTTTTGAGGGTGGGCCAAATGATGTTCCAATCACAGATTTGAGTCGTGGTATTGAGATTGATATTAGGCAATTAATTGATGATACTGATATTCCTGAACCTTACCAATGGACTAATGATATTGTGATGTGAAAAAATGGATTTAAAGGTCTATTGAAGCGTGGCACCTGGTTGTTTTTAGTTATTCAATTTAATACTAAAGTATAAATATTGTAAATTCATGCAAAAATTGTAAGAAAACTAACTAAAAATTACCACTTATGCACAAAATTATTTTTGGTGTATTACTCCTTGTATTGTCTTTTGGAGTAAAAGCACAAACACCCACAAATCCAACGTATCAAGTAACAGGTGTGTTTAAAGGAAAATCTATTCCACTAAGAGACTTGCCAAAAGTTGAAGCTTCTGAAGCACGAGAAACTTCAGAATTAAAAATTATTAGAAACAGGATGAGAGCTCCTCGTAAAGTTGTAGAAAATGCTTTACCATTACATGGAGATCCTTCTGCTCAAATGTCTTTTGGAGCTTTAAATACACTAGCTTTAGAGGAGAGTTTTGATGGATCAGATCTAGGAGAAGGACAAGCAGTTCCTCCAGACCCTTCTGGTGCTGCAGGACCTAATCATTATGTTCATGCCGTTAACCTAGTTATTAAAATTTTTGATAAAGAAGGAAATTTATTAACAGGTCCTTCACCGTTATCTTCAATTTGGGGAAATGGAGTAAACAATGGAGATCCAATTATTTTGTATGATCAATTAGCCGATCGCTGGTTTTTGAGTCAATTTAATACGGCAACTAACGGGCTTCTTATTGCTATTTCTGAAACTTCAGATCCAACAGGAGCTTACTTTACGTATGAGTTTCCTCTTGATTCTTTTCCAGATTACCCTCATTACTCAGTATGGGATAATGCTTATTTTATGACAGCAAATAAAAACTCTGGAGCCAACACATATGCTCTAGATCGTATTGCATTATTAAATGGAGATCCTAATCCTCAATTAATAGGATTTAATCTGCCAGGTATTGAAGCAAATCCAAATACAGTGTTTAGTCCAGAACCTGCAAATTTATTAGGAACTGCTATTGATGCTAATACTCCAGGATATATAGTGTATTTACAAGATGATGGATGGAGTCCTAATATTTTAAATGATCATTTGAAAATCTGGGAAATAGAGTTAGATTGGTTTAATGCATCAAATTCTACAATTTCTGATGTGCCATTAGAATTAGCGACTGTACCTTTTGAATCTACCTTTGCACCTTTTGGCACTGGAGATGTTAATCAACCTGGGACAACCCAAAAAATTGATATGATTGGAGGTGTTATTTCTTATATGACAAATTTCAGAAAGTTTGACACCCATAATTCAATGATAATTACATTTAATGTAGATGTAAGTGGTACGGATAGATCAGGAATAAGATGGTTTGAATTGAGAAATACAACTGGAACACCATGGACAATTTTTCAAGAAGGTACTTATGCTCCCAATGATGGAGCTAGTAGATTTATGGGAAGTGCAGCAATTGATGCTAAAGGGAATATTGGATTAGCTTTTAATATTGCTAGTTCGACTGTACCAGTAAGTATTAGATATACTGGTAGATTTAAAGATGACCCAGCAGGTACAATGACCATTGCGGAAACGACAATTGTTAATGGTAGCGGAGTTCAAACAAATACTAATCGTTTTGGAGACTATTCTCACCTCACAATGGATCCAGATAATTTTACGTTTTGGCATACAGCAGAGTATTTTTCACAAGACAACTTCTGGACAACCAGAATTGCATCTTTTAGCTTATCTCCAGGATTTGATAATGATATTGGTGTTGCAAATATTGTAACTCCAGATGATGGAATTCTTTCTAATAGTGAAACTGTTGAGGTTACAATAAGAAATTATGGACAATTACAACAAAGTAATTTTAATGTCGAATTAAGATTAGATGGTGCATTAGTTGCTACACAATTATTTTCAGGAACTATAGATGCAGAATCTGATGCGTCGTTTGTATTTACTCAAACGGTAAATTCATCTAATGCAGGACAAACATATGAGCTGTCTGCTAAAACTACTTTAGCAACGGATGAATTTACTATTAATGATGAATATGTAAAAGATGTTAAACATTTACTTGCTAATGATATTGGAGTTACTAGTATAGATTCACCTGCAACTGGTGAAGGTTTGGGTAACGAAGTTGTAAGTGTTATTATTGAGAATTTTGGAGCTAATCCTCAATCTAATTTTGATATGAGTTATTCTTTTGAAGGAGGTACTCCTGTTGTTGAAACAATTACTAATACAATAAATTCTTTAGAATCGTTTACTTATAATTTTACTGAAACAGTAGATGCTTCACAATTGGGAGATTATACGATTATTGCTACTACTTTATTAAATAACGATCAAGAGGTTTCAAATAATGAAATAACAAAACAATTTTCTCACGAACAATGTGACCCAGAATCTAATTGTGCAGATGGAGACGGTTTTAATAAGTTTGAAATAGGTACAATTAGCAATGAGGACACAAATTGCTCACCTAATGGTTATGTAGATTTTACAAACTTAAGTACAGATTTAAATGCAGATGTGCCTATCGATGTGACTGTAGCTTCTGGATTTGGAGATCAATTGTTTTCTGTGTTTATAGACTTTAATGATAATTTTGTTTTTGAAATTGATGAATTGGTAATTACTGATGAAGCAATTGCTACTAGTAATACAGATGTAACAGTTCAGTTTACATTACCAGATGATTCTGCTATAGCAGGAACACATTTATTAAGAGCAAGAGCTGGTTGGTCACAATCTGAACCGACAACTGCAGATGGTTGTGTCGATTTTACTTATGGAGAAACAGAAGATTATACCGTAAATGTGATGACAACACTATCAATACAGGATGATGATTTTAATACATCTAATTTGTCAATTTATCCTACTTCTGAAGGAACTTATGAAGTTAATTTAGCAGGTAATGCGAATTTTGGAGATTTAGATGTTGAGGTTTATAATACGTTAGGTCAAATTGTTTTAAGTAGCGATATGAACCAGAGCGGTAATAGTTATAAAACAACATTAGATTTTACGAATAAAGCAGATGGGTTTTATTTGGTAAAAGTATTTAATGGAACATTGAGTACCGTTAAGAAGATAGTATTAAAATATCAATTATTTTTATAAAAAAAAAAACGCGACTCTATTCATTGAATAGAGTCGCTTTTTTGTATCAAACAATTAATTATTGTTTAATTAGCTTTTTTGTAATACTTCCGTTTTCAGAATTAAGCTTAACTATATAAATACCTTTAGATAAACTAGAAATATTTATTGTCTTCTCGTTTGCTGTGATATTTTGAGTTTTTACTTTCTTACCTAATATGTCATAAACTTCTATTGCTAATTCTTGATTAGAAATAATTGTCACTTCACCTCCATTTACTGGGTTAGGGAACATTTTAACTTGAGAGATTTCGAAATCTGAAACCGAAAGGTTTTCCCATCTGTCTTGAGCATCTGGTCCTCCCCATATAACAGTTGCTAAATAAGGGTTATCTATAAACGGATTTCTATTTCCTTGAGCCAAACCACCATTGCTAGCATCTCCATGCCAGTCATTACGGGCAATTTCTAAATCAGATACAGGATCTTCTGCATTCCATTCTAAAAATAAATCAATCATATCGTCTGGAGTAGAAGCATTACTTCCAATACCAACAACAGATGGTAGACATTGATTACCATAATGCAAGTACATATACATGATAATACGTGCACAATCACCTTTCCATTCGTCTCCAGGATACCACCCTCCATTTGCATCTCCTGATTCTCCATTAGGATATTGACCTGTACTTTTATCTGCATATCTTTGATTCCCTCTCGAGCCATTTCTCTGTACGTCACTTGGTCTCAACATAAGAGCATCAGTTCCTGGTCCAGGTGATGTTGTAACAAGACTAGGGTTTGCTAAAGATCTTGGGTAAATATGTTCTCTATTCCAATCACCAACGCTACCACCATTGTCAAACTTACCTCTAGAGCGGTCAGTAGTTACATTACCATCATCATCATTATAACCATAAACTAAAAGTACATTATCAGTATTGTCAGGATCTTCATCTGTGATCCTTGACGCTACCCAAACTTGGCTATAGGTTAAAAAATTAACGTGATTATCAACTGTTAAATCAATTAACTCAGTCTTTAATGTCAGTCCTGTAGAATTTACTTGAGTGCCATAATAAGATTGTAAATCTGTTGGAGGCGTTAGCTGTGCAAACGCAAACGAGGTTACAAAAGCAAATAATAGTGTGTAAAATTGTTTCATATATTCAGGTGTTATTTTATTTATATATTATTCTTTTCTAGTAAAGCCATGTAAAACCCATCATATCCAGATAGGTGAGACAAAATGCTTTTATCCTTAACAAGGATAAAGTCTTTTCCTAAATCAGAGGTTAAAAATTTGTCAACTTGTTCTCTGTTTTCTGAAGGAAGAATAGAGCAGGTTGCGTAAACTAGTTTCCCACCATCCTTTACAATTCTAGAATACTGTTGTAAGATCTCTTGTTGCGTAGCTTTTATGTTTTCAATAAATTCTGGTTGTAATTTCCATTTAGCATCAGGATTTCTTCGCAGTACGCCAAGTCCAGAACACGGTGCGTCAATTAAAACGCGATCTGCTTTGTCGTATAATTTTTTAACAACTTTAGTAGATTCTATTGGTCGTGTTTCAATATTCCAAGCACCATTACGTTTTGCTCTTCGTTTAAGCTCATTCAATTTGTGAGCATAAATATCTAAGGCAATAACTTGTCCCTTATTTTCCATTAGTGATGCAAGGTGCAATGCTTTTCCACCAGCACCAGCGCAGGTGTCAACAACTCTCATTCCTGGTTTTACATCCAAAAACTCTGCAACTAATTGGGATGAGGCATCCTGTACTTCAAAGTATCCTTTTTTGAAAGACTCCGTTTGAAATACGTTAGCTCTTTCTTTTAGTTTAAGCGCACTTGCGTAGCCTTTGATGCTTTCGGTTTCAATACCATCATCAAATAATAAAGCTTGCAATTTATCTTTAGTCGTATTAAGTGTGTTTACTCTTAAAATCACATTGGCTTGTTCGTTTAAAGCAGCAATTTCTTTAGTCCAAATGGATTCTCCTAGCTCTTTTAAGCCCATTTCATCTAACCAATCTGGTATAGATTCTTTGAATTTTCGAGTTTTAGACAATTCATCAAAGCGACCTTTTATTTTGCGAAGAGGTGTGCTTTCAAAATAGCTCCAATCTGGCAGCTTTATACCTCTCAGCGTTGCCCAAACTGCAAAAATGCGCCAAATATTATCTCTATCATACGGTGCTTTGACTTCAGCGATTTCTGTATACAGACGTTTCCATCTTACAATATCATAAACGGTCTCTGCAACAAAACCGCGATCGCGACTTCCCCAACGCTTGTCACGCTTAAGGAGTTGTTGTATTACTTTATCTGCATATTTGCCTTCGTTAAGGATTAATGTTAATCCGTCAATGACTGCAAAGCATAAATTTCTGTGTAAACGCATTTTCTTAGTACTCAGTAATCAATCTTTTACCAGCAGTGAATAAAACCAATAAAAAATTGAATTATATTTTAATTATTAAACCGAGCAAAGGTACGTTAAAAGTTGATATATAGAAGACTCTAAAAAATGTTATATTTCAAAAGTATATTTAATTATTGCGCAAGTTTTTGTTTTGATACGCATCTAAACGTAAATATGTGATAACTACCCATTAATTTTTGATAGAAACCGAATTTATAGAGCAATTAAAAAATCAGACAAGAGAGGCCTATAGCAAGCTCTTGGATGATTTTCAGCAAAAAATATTTGCGACGTGTATCTCTTTTGTGCCAAATAGAGAAGATGCAGAGGATATTGCGCAGGATGTTTTTTTTGAAGTTTTTAAGTCTATAAAAAAATTTAAAGGAGACTCTTCATTATCAACATGGATGTATAGAATTACGACCAATAAATGTTTGGAGTTTATTAGAAAACGGAATACGAAGAAACGTTTTGCGTTTTTACAGTCATTAACTGGCCCTGATTTTGAAATTGATAAGACTAATTTTTTTACTGAAATGAACCATCCAGGAGTCATTTTAGAGAACAAGGAACAGAACGAAACTTTGTTTTTAGCGATTAATAATTTACCTGAAGCACAAAGAGTAGCGTTTACCTTAAATAAGGTGGATGGAAAAAGCTATCAAGAGGTGAGTGATATTATGGAAAAGAGCTTGTCATCTGTAGAATCATTACTTTTTAGGGCAAAAAAGAATTTACAGAAAACACTAGAAAACTATTATAAAAACGATAGATAGCGCAAGTTTTTAAAATAAGTCACATCTAAAGAGATGATTATGGAAACAAATAGAACTACACATGATGAAATTGAAGCGGCTATTAATAGTGGCTCTTTAATTGAAGATAGTGAGGTTTCTCCTTTTTTTAAGGATAGAACGATGCAGCTTTTGTTTACTAAACAAGAAGTGGGAAAGCTATCATTATCTTGGTTTACTCCTAAGTTTCAGTTAGCGACATTATTTTGTTTTTTAGCACTTAATATTTATACGTTTACGCAAGTTAATACTATGAGTTATACGGAAGGTATTTCCGAATTTGCTGAAATTCATGGTTTAAGTACTCCAGAGGATAATAGTTTATTTAATCAATAGAATTCATGAAAAAAAATACAATTGTATACCTACTAATAGTGTTCTTGGCTATTGCCAATATATTTTTAATGGTAAATTATTTAGGGCATCCTAAAGGTGAAAAAGGTGGTAATCCTGGAGATTTTGTTGCAAAAGAATTGAAATTTGATGATTCTCAAATGCAACAATTTAAAACCTTAAATGATAACCACGAAGTTGAAATGCAAGCTATAGCTGGTCATACCAAAAAGTTAAAAGGTAGTTTGTTTACTAAAATTTCCAAAGAAAACGTTTCTAGTATCACTATAGATTCAATAACAACTTTAATTGGAGCTTATGAGTCTAAAAGAGATTTGAAGACCTATGAACACTTTAGAGAAATACAAGAGATTTGTACAGACGAACAAAAAGAACGTTTTAACTCGATTGTAAAACAAGCTTTAAAAAAAGTGGGAGGATCACGACATAAAAAATAACATGTAAAAACCGAAAAGACTCCAAGCTGAAAGCGTCTTTTTTTGTGCTTTTTTTTAACAGTGTATGGCACAAGTTATTTATGAATATCACATCTATACGAGTAATTAAATACATACAGATGAGAAATTCAAAACACATTATAAGGTTTGTTGCTTTAATTATAGTGTTGAGTTGCAACACTCAAAAAAGCACAACTACTCAAAGTCATGGAGAACATTCTCATAATGGTGAGAACACGCTTAGACATCATGATTATTTTGGGTCTTATGCCCTGGTTGAGAGTGGTTATGATACAGAAACTACTGTGACTGTCAAGGGTGGAACGAGAACTATGGTTACTAATGCGTTACCAAATCATAATACTGGTGAATTTCCGGCGAAAGGAAACCCTAATACTATTTCTGCTCAATATAAAACGTATACGTTTCCTGTAAATCCAACGTATACAGGAAAAGCGCAATGGGTTAGAGAACCTGGAGTCGCATTAAATGGTGTAAAATTCGAGCCTGGAACTGCTGAGGTTGTTAGTTGTGATACTGGTGAGAATTATCGTGTAGAGGCATTTCAAGATGTGATTAATTTAGGTTTAGATTTTAATCATGCGCACGTGCAACCCACTGGTGCTTATCATTATCATGGAACACCTACATCTGTTATTAATAAATTTGATACTGGAGAAGATTTAGTGCATGTTGGTTTTGCTCACGATGGTTTTCCAATGTATGTCTCAAAGAGTGGTAAATATAAACCAAGCTTTATATCGGTTGAAGGCAATAGAGAAGGAGAAGATTGTACTTATGAAAACCCTAAACAACGTATTGATATTTCGGTTGGCGGTCATCATGATGGTACATTCACTTCAGATTTTGAATATGTTGAAGGTTCTGGAGATTTAGATGAATGTAATGGTATCACAATAGACGGGAAGTATATGTATCTAATTACTAATGAGTTTCCATATGTAAGTCGCTGTCTTATGGGTGAAGTTGAGCAAGGGGCGCGACAAGGTCCACTAATAGGTCAGCAAGGAAAAGGTCGTGGTCAACAACATGGAGATGGAGGTCGTCCAAACATTGATCAAATATTTGAGCAAATGGATGAGAACAACGATGGTAAATTATCCATTAAAGAAGTTAAAGGACCATTAGCACAAAATTTTTCTAAAGCTGATGCTAATAATGATGGATATCTTACTAAGGAAGAATTAGAAAAGGCCCCAAGGCCTAAAGGGCAAAAGCAAGGACGACGACATTAATTTTTAATTTACCACAAGTTTTATTTTAAAATAACATCTATAGAGATAACAATAACTAATTAATACAATTAATAATGAAAAATTATTTTAAACTTCTATTAGTAATCTTGTCATTACCAGCAGCATTTTATGCCTGTACGAGTGATGATGATTCAGGAAATGGAGATGGAGATAATCAAGTGCCTTCAGCTTTTACTGCTACAGTGAGTTCAACGTCAACAACTGGAGCAACACTAATTTGGTCACAAGCTACAGATGATGATGGAGATACGGTAACCTATGCAGTAAACTTAGATGGTTTAGAACAAGCAACTAATTTGTCAACTCAAAACTATATGTTTTCTGGTTTAGATAATTCAACAGCATATTCTGGATCTGTTGTAGCTTCAGATGGAAATGGAGGGAATACGTCAGCTTCTTTCAGTTTTACAACAGATACTGAAACTACAGCACAGACCTTACATCTAGCGTTTGCAGAATTTGATACAAATAACACAGATATCATGTTAAGTGGTTCTAATGTGGTGATAGAAACTAATGGTTTGTCAAATCATACTTCACCTTATTGGTCAAATATTACAGAGCGTACTGCAGTAGATCCAATGGGAAATACATTGGTAACACCTGCTGCTTCAGAAAACCATCCGTTATTTGTAGAACCTACAGCAACAACATATCAGTTTATGGCACCTGGAAATATTGATGATTTTAATGGTTCATATTCGTTAACAATATCTGCAACTCCAACGTTAGCTTCAAATTCTTCATCAACAGGATTAGGTGCCATAGGTATAGCTATTTCAGGAGCAAATATTTACAATGATCAAGAAGGACCTGGAGTTGCTTTAGACAATGCGATTTCTTCTTTCGATTATACAGCTGCCCATACTGGTCCACAAAGTTATCACTACCATTTAGAGCCAAAAGCTTGGTCTGATGATGACGATAATTTAGTTGGTATTATCGCTGATGGATTTTTTGTCTACGGGAGAAAATGTAACTCAACATCGACGTATCCTGCAGATTTAGATGCGTCTGGAGGTCATACAAGTACAACACAACACAGTGATGGTGCATCAGAATATCACTACCACATTCAAAACGAATTATATTTAGGTCAATATTATATTTTATTCCCAGGTGACTATCAAGGAACTCCAAGTAATATTCAATAAAACAGTTTTATTTCTAAGCCTGTTGATTAGTGTTTCCTGTCAAAAGGAAACAAGGAAACCTATGGCAATTAATGAAGTTGTAATAATTGCAACAAGTTTTAAAACGCTTAATAAAAGTGCGTTAGAATTGAAACCGAATTTAGGATTGATGTATTATAATAATCAACCATTTACTGGTGTTTCAGAGGTGTTTTATTCTGAAATTGTAAAGGCTGAAACCATAGAGCATAAAAACGGAAAACGTCATGGGCCATACAAAAAATGGTTTCCTGATGGCACGATAAGTTATGAATCATATTATGATAACGGACTTCAACAAGGAACAGCAAAGTCATGGTGGAAAAACGGAAGGCTACGTTCCGAAGCAAACTACGATAAAGGTATTGTTAACGGAATACAAAAACAATGGTACAAATCTGGAAACTTATTCAAAGAAATGTCCATCGTTAATGGGAAAGAAGAAGGTTTGCAAAAAGCTTGGAGAGAAAACGGTAAAATATATAATAACTACGAAGCAAAAAACGGACGATTTTTCGGATTAAAACGTGCCAGTCTTTGTTATCAATTAGAAAATGAAATTGCACAAAATTAATAGCATAGTAAGTTGCTTATTGTTTATCTCTTTTGTTGGATGTAAAGATTCTAATACGAAAGAAAAAACGAGTAGAGTAGCAGCTTTACCGTATTATGTCGAAGCGACGTTTACTCCAAATTGGGTGAATGCAGAGGATGAGAAATTAAATGATTTCCATAAAATACCATCATTTAATTTAACCAATCAATTAGGAGAAATAATCACAGAAAAAACATTTAAAAATAAAATCTATATAGCAGACTTTTTCTTTACAACCTGTCCAGGTATTTGCCCAAAAATGACTGCTAATATGAAGGTGCTTCAAGACACCTTTTTAAATGAAGATGATATTTTGTTGCTGTCACACTCCGTAACTCCAGAAACCGATTCTGTATCAGTATTAAAACAATATGCAGATAATAGAGGTGTGATTACTAGTAAATGGCATTTAGTAACAGGAGACAGAAAACAAATTTATGATTTAGGACGTCAATCTTATTTCGCCGAAGAAGATTTAGGTGTTGATAAAACAGATGAGGACTTCCTGCATACCGAAAACTTTGTTCTCATAGATCAAAATAGGCATATAAGAGGAATTTATAATGGTTTAAATAAAACTGCTGTTCAACAATTAATTGCAGACGTAAAAACTTTAAAAAAGGAAATTGATTGATAGTTAAATATTAATTCTTTTGAGAAGCTTCATGATTATGTCATGGAGCTTCTCTATTTTTAGAGAAATTCAGATGTATATGAAAAATGTATTCTCAATTATCTTAATGGCGTCAATAATGATGTCTTGTGATAAAGAAGAAAAAGTATTTAAAGCTAGAACCTTTGAATATGTTGATGTTGAAACTATATTTGAAGATTCAACTGCAAGCATTAGAGCCATAGATTTTGATGAAGACTATCTTTATTACGGGAGTTCAAATCATATAGGGAAGCGAGCTTTAAATAAAGAGTTAAAATTTAGTTTAGATGAATTAAAGTTGAGTAATGGAAAAAACCACTTTAAGAACATATTGAATTTTGAAGACAAGCCGTTAGCATTTAGAGCAATTGAAAATGTAAATGGTGATTTATTAGCGCTATCTATAAGCGCTCCAGCACGATTGTATAAGCTCAGCCGAAAATCCCAAAACCCAATATTAGTTTATGAAGAAGACCACGAGAAAGTATTCTACGATTCCATGGGGTTTTGGAACGATGAAGAAGGCGTTGCAATAGGAGATCCAACAGACGGTTGTATGAGTGTCATCATCACGCGTGATGGTGGGAATTCTTGGGTCAAATTATCATGCGATGACTTACCAAAAGTAAAAGAAGGTGAAGCAGCATTTGCAGCAAGTGATTCTAATATTGCCATTGTAGGTGACAACACTTGGGTTGCGACAGGAGGAAAGGCAAGTCGGGTAATGTACTCACCAGATAAAGGAAAAACATGGGAAGTCTTCGAGACACCAGTTGTTCAAGGTTTAAAAACTACTGGAATGTACTCCGTAGATTTTTACGATGATAAAAATGGATTTGCAATTGGCGGTGATTATACTAAAGCTGCGGATAGCTCTGCAAATAAAATAAGAACAAGTGATGGAGGTAAAACCTGGAAGCTCGTTGCTCAAAATCAATCTCCAGGGTATAGAAGTTGCGTGCAATATGTGCCGAACTCAAACGCTACAGCATTGGTTGCTGTAGGTTTTAAAGGGGTTGATTACTCAAATGATGCCGGAGACTCTTGGACACATTTGAGTGATGCAGATTTTTATACCATCAGGTTTTTAAATGATAGTGTGGCGTACGCAGCAGGACGCAATCGTATTACTAAATTAACGTTTAGAAAGTAGCTTAATTATTCTTTTCGCTCCCCTTTTCGTTTTCTAATTTCATTAAACATACGTCTATTGAATTCGTCCTCAGAGATTTTGAGTAGAATCACTTTTTTTGCGGGAATAACGGTTATTAAATCGGTTATAAATTGTTTTTTTAATTCCAGTTTTTCCTGTTCTAAAACTAGCATCTTATCAATCATAGATCTTACGTCTGCATCATTCATAGATTCTATATCTGCATCTTTTTGATTTTCACGTGATTGTTGTCGTAGGGCATTATTATTGATTTCATACGCATTATAGATAGGCCAGAATTTTTGAGCCTCAGTTTGGGTTAGCTCTAATTTTTCAGTAATGAAGGCTATTTTTAAGGATTTTATGCGTTCTCTTCTTTCTTTTCCTTGTGAAAAAGCACTCACTGTAATGGCAATGAATAAGAGTGTTAAAGTGATTTTTTTCATGATAATTATTGTAGTATTAAATCTTCAATATCAGATTGGTCTAACAGGTAATCTTCGAGAGATCCTTCTGAGATTTCAATATCCGTGAAATTGTTAATGTCAAGTTCGTCGTCGGTTAAAAGGGAAGCTAATTCATAGCTTGTGTAATCTTCTTGCTCTAAATAGTTTTCAATAGAAGCGGTTTCTAAAGAGTCAAAAGTTATAGTTTCTGAAGCATTATAAAACACATTAAACATCAAAACTAAACACGCTGCCATCGCAGAAACATAAATTACTTTTTTCCAACTAAATAAAGGTATGACTTTTACGCCCTGTTCCTCCTCTAATTTTTGAAAGATCTTGTGCTCTAAAGATTCAAAATAAGAATCTGGAACATCAAAACCAGTGGTATCAAAAGTGTTCTTTAAATGTACCTCACTAAGAATTTGCTCTTCAACTTGTGAAAAGTAATCTTTAGGGACTTTAAATCCTGAAGTGTTAATGGTATCTAATTTTTTCTCTTTCATATGTATAAGACTTAAAAGTCTGTAATTGGTTTAATCTTGGGTTAAATAAGCTTCAATTTTTTTTACAGCAATATGGTATGAGGCTTTAAGCGCACCTTCGCTTGTTTCTAAAATATCTGATAGGTCTTTATATTTAATATCCTGAAAGTATCTCATGTTGAAAACGAGTTGTTGCTTTTCTGGTAATATGGCAATGGCTTGCTGTAATTTTAATTGGATATCCTTACCTTCAAAATACACATCTGCTTTTAAATTGTTTATGGCGTGTTGTTGTAATTCTTCCGAAGAAAATTTTAAATGTTTTACGTTTTTAT
The DNA here is from genome assembly GCA_047622005.1 of Dokdonia sp. Classification (GTDB taxonomy): domain Bacteria; phylum Bacteroidota; class Bacteroidia; order Flavobacteriales; family Flavobacteriaceae; genus Psychroserpens. The sequence continues at coordinate 14,833 of JBLHML010000018.1, forward strand.
TGAGATGTGTTAGTGATTCGTTTGTGGCAATGCGATACATCCATGAAAATAATTTACTATCTCCTTTAAAGTTATCTATGTTTTTGTACACCTTGATAAACGTGTTTTGTAGGACATCATCTGTATCGTCATGAGATTTAATGATATGTCTAATGTGCCAGTATAAGCGCTCTTTATACAGTGATAAGAGTTCTTTAAAGGCTGCTTCTTTTGTAGCTGGCTGCGTAAGGCGTTGTATGAAGTGGTGTTCGTTGTCCAATAAAAACGTTTTTACTTTAGACTCATCAATTTACTTAAAGTTTAATGAAAATTATTTTATTTTGTTAAACAACTAACGATTAGTTGTTTAGTTAAAATAATACCGATTAAGTGTAAAATAATAACGATGAAATACAATTTTTTCTTGTTTTGTATCCTTATTTCGTTTATGTTTGTCTCAGCCCTACCTACTTAACTATTGCCATTGTCCCCAAATGATGGTAATAAAATTGAAAAGGATGCGACCTAACGGAGCATCCTTTTCTCTTTTTAAAATGTTTTCTTCGGAAATTTTAAGCTTCAATCTATCGCTTTTTTAATCGAAACTCTGCATGCCTACTAACTTTTTATAAACACCGTTTTTTGTGATAAGCTCATTATGAGTTCCTTGTTCTGCAATTTCACCTTTATTCATGACGATAATTTCATCTGCATTTTGGATGGTTGATAAACGATGCGCAATAATAATTGAGGTTCTGTTTCTCATCATCTTCTCTAGCGCATCTTGAACTAGTCGTTCACTTTCAGTATCTAATGCAGAGGTTGCTTCATCTAGAATCATAATTGGAGGATTCTTTAAAACTGCCCTCGCAATACTTAATCGTTGTTTTTGTCCGCCAGACAATTTTCCTCCAGAATCACCAATATTGGTTTCAATACCTTTTGGTAGGTCTTTTACAAACTCCCAAGCGTTAGCAATTTTTAAGGCCTCAATAACTTCTTCATCTGCAGCATCTTCTTTTCCTAAGAGGATATTGTTTTTTACAGTATCATTAAATAGGATAGAGTCTTGTGTGACCAATCCCATTAAATTACGTAATGAATGTTTTGTTATCGTTCTTATATCTTGTCCATCAATAGAAATGTTACCTTCATTAACATCATAAAAACGAGTCACTAAATTTGCAATAGTAGATTTTCCGCTTCCAGATTGTCCAACAAGGGCAACACTTTTTCCTTTTGGTACTTTTATAGTAAAGTTTTTAAGGACTAAATTATCTTCATACTTAAATGAGATGTTGTTAATGCCAATTTCCGAAGTGAAATTAGGTTTCACAATAGCATCAGGCTTATCTTCTAAAGTAGATGTAGTATTCAAGATTTCTAGTACGCGTTCTGCAGCAGCATTACCTTTTTTAACACTATAACTCGCTTTGCTAATTGATTTTGCAGGTGTCAATATGTTATAGGCGAGTCCCATATAAGCAATAAATGAACTTGCATCTAAAGTGCCATCAATTAATACCATTCGCCCACCATACCATAATAATATTGAAATAACTGTGATTCCTAAAAATTCACTCGTTGGGGACGCAAAATTTTGACGGTTTAATAATTTGTTAGAGAAGTTAAAAAAGCGATATGTTGATGCTTTAAACTTATTGGAAAATGTAGTTTCTCCATTAAACCCCTTTATGACTTTTAATCCACCCAAGGTCTCTTCTATGATAGATAAAAAATTACCTTGTTCTTTTTGTACATGATCTGATTTCTTTTTTAATGATTTTCCTATTCTAGATATTATAAAACCAGATAATGGAATAAAAATAAACACGAACAATGTGAGCTGCGGACTAATTAATAACATCATTATGATGGTAAAAATGATAGTTAATGGTTCTCTTACAATGAGTTCTAGAATAGATAAAAAGGAGCCTTGTATTTCTTGTACATCATTCGATATTCTTGCCATTGTGTCCCCTTTTCTTTTTTCTGAAAAGAAAGCAATTGGTAACATGGTGATTTTATCAAAAATGGCGTTTCTTAAATCTTTTAAAACTCCATTTCTTAAAAATGTAATAAAAAACATAGCTAAATAATTAGATATGTTTTTTAAGAAGAATAGGGCAATCACCAACGTTATAACAAGTATCAAAGCTTTTGATGGGTCATCATGAGCAAATTCATTTACCTGAAAAGACATGAAATCTTTAAAGTAATCCATTGTGTTTGCTATACCATTCCAGATAGGTTTTAAGATGGCTTCTTTTTCTTCACTAGGTTCAGATGTTGGAAATAATACATCGAGCATCGGTATTAAAGCAATGAACGACAATGCGCTAAATAATGCGTAGAACACATTACATATAATGTTTAAAATAGCATATTTTTTATAAGGCCTTGCAAATCGAAGTATTTGTTTGAAATAGTCCATTACTTAAGTTTCATATCCTTTAGGATGTCATCAATACGAGATTCCAATAGTTGTTCCGTAGCTTTAAAAGCAGACACATTGTCTAATTTTGTATTCACGCTGATATAGAACTTTATTTTTGGTTCTGTCCCACTTGGTCGTAATGCTATTTTGCTTCCGTCTTCTGTATAATAAATTAATACGTTAGACTTTGGAATATCAATTGTGTTTGATTTTTGATTCACTAAGTCCTTTACAATAGATAATTGGTAGTCTTCAACTTTGACTACTTTAGAACCATTGACTTCTTTTAGAGGGTTCTCGCGAGCATCAATCATCATTTGTTTAATTTCATGAGCGCCTTCTATCCCTTTTTTAGTTATGGATACTAAGCGTTCTTTATAAAAACCATGCTCTACATATAAATCTATTAAAGTCTCATACATAGTTGTATTACTTGCTTTTGCCTGTGCAGCAATTTCGCAAGCTAAAAGCGTAGAGGTTACAGCGTCTTTATCTCTAACAAAGTCACCAACCATAAACCCAAAACTTTCTTCGCCACCACCAACAAAATCCATGGTAGGGAAATCTTTTATCATTTTAGCAATCCATTTAAAACCGGTTAATCCAATTTTACATTCTACCTCATAAGCATCTGTCAAAACAGACATCATTGGTGTAGAGACTATGGTTGAGCCTACAAATTGATTATTGTTGATTCTATTGGAGTTTTTCCATTGTTTTAGTAGAAAATCGGTCATTAATATCATGGTTTGATTCCCGTTAAGAATCACCAATTCATTTTCTAGATTTCTTACAGCAACACCTAGACGGTCACAATCTGGATCTGTGCCAATGACGATATCTCCATCAACGGTGTTCGCTAATTCTACAGCCATTTTTAAGGCTTCTGTTTCTTCAGGATTTGGAGATTTAACTGTTGGGAAATCGCCATTAGGTTCGCGTTGCTCTTCAACAATATGAACATTAGTATATCCAGCACGTTTTAAAGTTTCTGGAACTACTGTAATTGATGTTCCATGCAGAGAAGTGAACACAATATTTAAGTTTTCTCTAGCTTCTGATGAGGTATCGAAACTTCCATTTTTGACAGATTCATCTATAAAAACATCATCAACAGCTTTACCTATATATTCAATCTTAGCGTCATTGGATTCGAACTTTATTTCACCGTAAGCTAATCTGTTTATTTCTGCGATAATTTCTGCGTCTTCTGGCGGTACTAATTGTCCGCCATCTTGCCAGTACACTTTATAACCATTATACTCTGGCGGATTATGTGAGGCAGTTAATACAATTCCACAATGACAGCCTAAATGCTTCAAAGCAAATGATAATTCTGGAGTGGCACGTAAATCTTCGAATAGATAGACGTGAATTCCGTTAGCAGAAAAAACATCTGCAACCACTTTTGCTAATGATTTACTGTTGTGTCTGCAATCGTACGCAATTGCTACTTTTAACGATTCCAAAGGAAATTGAGTTTTCATATAATTACTCAAACCTTGGGTGTTTTTTCCTAGCGTGTATTTGTTAATTCGGTTGGTTCCAACTCCCATAATTCCACGCATTCCTCCCGTTCCAAATTCGAGATTCTTATAAAAACTCTCTTGAAGATCTGTTGTGTTATTGGCAATTAAATCTTTTATGTGATTTTGAGTCTCCTGATCAAAAGTTGACGTTAGCCATGTGTTTGCGCGTTCTAAGAGTTGAGGTTCAATATGTGTCATATGTTAAATTTATAATGCAAAAATACGTAATTCAATAATTTTGAATCATTAAGTATTCAATAATTAGGAGGGTATCTTAGAAATTAAGTTCCTGTTTGACTAAATAGCGACTGCTATCGCGCTTAGAGCGAAGAATAAGTTCACCTAGAAAACCAGCAATAAAAAATTGAGACCCTAAAACCATAGTGGTTAAGGCGATATAGAATTGTGGGCGCTCAGTAATCAATCGTCCTGTTGTATTTAATAATAATTTATCAATTCCTAAATACGTTGCGAATACGAAACCAATAGCAAACATGATAACACCCAACGCACCAAATAAATGCATTGGTCGTTTTCCAAAGCGGGATAAAAACCAAATCGTGATTAAATCTAGAAAACCGTTTACAAAACGATCCATTCCAAATTTCGTTTCACCATATTTTCTCGCTTGATGTTTGACAACCTTCTCACCAATTTTAGTGAAACCTGCATTTTTTGCAAGCACTGGAATATAACGATGCATTTCTCCATTTACATCTATGTTTTTTACAACGTTGTTGCTGTAAGCTTTGAGACCGCAATTAAAATCATTCAACTTTACACCAGATGTTCTTCTTGCTGCCCAATTAAATAATTTAGAAGGCAGGTTTTTAGAAATCACAGAGTCGTAACGCTTCTTTTTCCAACCAGATACCAGATCAAATTTATCGACTACAATCATATTGTAGAGTTCTGGAATTTCTTCAGGATTATCCTGTAAATCGGCATCCATAGTAATAACAACATCCCCTTCTGCTTTAGCAAAACCAGCATGGAGTGCTTGAGATTTTCCAAAGTTTTTGAGAAATCGAATCCCTTTGACACTATCCTCTTTTTGAGATAAAGACATAATGGTTGACCAAGAATCATCTGTACTACCATCATCAATAAAAATGATTTCATAAGAAAAACGATTGGACTGCATGACTTTTGCAATCCAATCGTGTAATTCTGTTAATGAGTCTTGTTCGTTAAGTAGTGGTATGACTACTGATATATTCATTTAGCTATTTTGAAAATTTGATACTTCAAAAATAAGGATTTTATTTAAGCTAAATTAGGATCTTTCTTCTTCATAACAAGTGCTACTAAAAGCCCAATAACTGTAAAGAATATTAAACTCTGAGCCAGGGATCTAAATTGAGTGCCAATAGCAAATGTATCTTGGCTCTCCATGGTTTCCATGGCTTTATCAATTTCAGACTGAGGAGCTCCCATGTTTTCCATAAATGAAACAGATTTGTTAATAGTTAATTCTTTTAAGTATTCTGCAGATTCTGGATCAATGAAATTAAATAGGATAATAGATACAATTGTGCTAATGATTATACTAATAGCAACTGGTATAAAGTACGCTGTAAAAGCTTGTTTGAAATTTATAAAGCCTCCTAGAAGACTTCTTGCTTTTGAACTAGAGATGATTCCAATTGTTATAATTACAATGGGAAGAATTAATAAATTTATCCAAAAATTCACTAAAAATTCAATGTCAATTATGTAACAGAGTACTGTGTAAAGGACTAAGCCCACTCCAAGATAAACACCATAGTTAATAGCTACTGATTTTAATGATTTTTCCATAATAAAAGTTGATAATTTAGTTAGTATAATTGGTTAGTATATATTTGTTTTAAAACGTTACAATTTTCTTCGTAATAAAAAAAGAAATATTTTATTGGTAATTTACAAAAATTACTTAAATTTGCACCTCCAAAATAGTAAGGAATTTTAAAGAATAAAAGAGATGAGAAAAGGAATACATCCAGAAAATTATAGATTAGTAGCATTTAAAGACATGTCTAACGAAGACGTGTTTTTAACTAAATCTACTGCTGAGACTAGTGAAACAATTGACGTTGATGGTGTTGAATACCCAGTAGTTAAATTGGAAATTTCTAGAACATCACACCCGTTTTACACTGGTAAGTCTAAACTAGTAGATACAGCAGGTCGTATTGATAAGTTTAAAACAAAATACGCTAAGTTTAAAAAATAAGCTTAGATTTATTATAAGTATAAAGCCTTCAGGAATTTTCCAGAAGGCTTTTTTGTTTTCTATAATTAATCTACTTTTGAGTATTTAATCTAAATTACAAGTTAGAATTACAGGTCTAACTTCTAACTCTTAACTTTGTTATGAATTACATTCTTTTTGACGGTCCATCACGCAATAACCTTTTACCATTTACTTTTACAAGACCAGTAGCAGATATTAGAGTAGGTATTCTTACTATTAGAGAAAAATGGGAGAATCATCTAGGGACTACAATGACGACTGTAACAGAAGATTATCTTTCTGAAAAATATCCAATGGTAGAAATGGATGAGAATGTTATGATTAACGCCTCTTTCTTACCAAACATTAAATTAGTTACCATTATTAAAGGGTTAAAAGAGAATCAGGCTGTGTTTTCTGGAGAAGATGTCATTGCCTTTTTTACAAAAGATTCACAAGATGAAGTCAATTTTGATAGTTATGAGGCTATTGAGTATAACGAGACTGTTTTAAAGATAGAGCATACTTGGGATATCTTTACAGCTAATGGAGAAGCTATACAAGCAGATTTTGATCTACTCACACAAGATAGACAGTCACAACCCATCCCAAGCTCATGTAACGTTTTAGGTGCAGAACATATATTTATTGAAGAAGGAGCTAAATTAGAATTTGCAACTTTAAATGCGAACTCAGGTCCAATTTATATAGGTAGAGAAGCAGTGGTGATGGAAGGTAGTTTGATTAGAGGGCCTTTTGCACTTTGTGAACATGCGACTGTGAAATTAGGTGCTAAAATATATGGACCAACAACTGTTGGGCCACATAGTACCGTTGGAGGAGAGGTTAACAACTCTGTTATTTTTGGGTATTCTAATAAAGGTCATGATGGCTTTTTAGGGAATTCTGTAATAGGAGAATGGTGTAATCTAGGAGCAGATACCAATAATTCTAATCTAAAAAATAATTATGCCGAAGTAAGACTTTGGGATTATGAAACCGAAGGTTTTGCAAAAACAGGATTACAATTTTGTGGACTCATGATGGGAGATCATAGTAAATGTGGCATTAATACCATGTTTAACACTGGTACAGTTATTGGAGTTAGTGCTAATATCTTTGGAAGCGGATTTCCTAGAAATTTTATTTCAAGTTTTTCTTGGGGAGGACATTCTGGTTTTACAACATATTTAACTAATAAAGCCTTTGAAGTAGCGGAAGTTGTTATGAAGCGTAGAAGTATAGAGTTTACTGAAGCAGACAAAAATATATTAGAACATGTCTTTGAAGAGACAAAAAAATGGAGAAAAAGTTAATCTTAAATCATAGAAACATGAAGTTTATTAGCCTTATAATTTTACTATTGGCATTAAATTTTGGGTTTGCCCAAACCTACACAATTAAAAACCTAGAGCTTAACGACGATAAAAGTCAATATGGTGTTGTATTCTACAAAGGCGATAAAGTATATTATACATCTTATATGCTCGATAATAGAAACAAAGCAAGGCGTGATAATGATAAGCGTTTGATTTTTACAATGTTTGAAGCCGAAATGACAGATGATGGAGAAATCATAAACCCAAAACAGTTTAACAAATCTGAAAAATTTGTTTTCAACACCTCTAGTGCTGGTTTTAGTAATGATGGCAAATATATGTACATCACTACCAATTTCATGAAGCGTGGGAAATCGTACAAAAGAAAACTAAAATCTATCAATCTAAATATCCAAAGAGGAGAGTATATAGAAGGTCATGGTTGGACTAATTTTGAACCATTACCATTTTGTAAGCCCAGCTATAACTATGGTCATGCAACGTTAAGTCCAGATGGTTCTACAATGTATTTTACGTCTAATGCAGATGGAGCTCATGGTCAAACCGATTTGTTTAAAGTACGTGTTTTAGGAAATGGTGAATATGGCGACGTAGAGAATCTAGGTAAAAAAATTAATTCTCCAAGACGTGATATGTTCTCATTTGTTAGTAAAGACAATATACTTTACTTTGCTTCAGATCGCGTTGGTGGTGATGGAGGCTTAGATATTTACAGCTATGACCTTAATGGTGATCCAGAAACCGAAGAGGTTAAGCATCTTCCAAAACCAATTAATACTAGAAGTGATGATTTTTGTTACATTATAAATGAAGATGGGACCAAAGGTTACTTCTCGTCTAGACGCCCAAAAGGTAAAGGCGATGATGATATTTATTATTTTACTTTAGAGTAGCTTTTGTTACACGTTTTAAATCGAATAAATTATATGTTACTCAACTAACTTATAAAATTCACAATTTTAATGAAGCGTTTCTTTTAGTAGCATTTTGAAATTCTTAATAGTTTATTTTTGCTGGCTTTTATTAGATTTAGCTATAATTATTTCGAGTGACTACTAGCTCTGGCGACTGGTTACAATGCCAATCATGACCATCTTACTCATCGTATTTTACATATACAATGATAAATTAGCTAAGCCTATGAAGTTTGCTTTTATAGTCATAGCTCTTTTTTGGTTCTTTTTAGCTAATGTTCCGATTTCATTTAGAGACGAACCTATTATACTTATTATGATAAGTGTTTTTTTTTATACTAGGGAGTGTTTTTTATATTTTTAGGTTTTCTAATACAGGGGATTTTAATATCATTAGGCTTCTCCCAATAGTAGTAGTATATCTTATTTATATGTGTGTGATTTTACAGCTCACGATAGATAATTTAGGAGATTTCCTCTTGCCTGTATTTATATTTTTATTTGTAACACTTTTGAGTGTTGAATTTGCATTATTAAGAAAAGGTGAAGTTCCAAAAGAGAGTTATCGTTTGGTGATTATTGGTATGTCACTTCCTTTAATGAGTCACATATCTGCAGTATTAAGTGTCTTTTATAAAGCGTTTTCAAATCAAGATGTGTTAACCATGCTCTTATATTCAATAGCGCAATATCTCACTGTGATAGGTGTTGTAAATGAAAAAAAGGATGTTACTCAATCTTAACTACTGCTGTTTAGTAACACGTTTTAAATCCAACATATTGATAGGGTTAATACCTAAACCTGATACATTTTTTCTAGTAAACCTTACAACTTCATCATAAAATAAGGGCACAACAGGTGTTGATTCCATGACAAGACTATCCATTTTTGTATAGAGTGCTTCGCGTTGTTTAGGATCTGTGATTGTAAATGCTTCTTGGTACCAAGTATCAAATTTCTCGCTTTTAAAATGCGTATAATTTGGTCCATTAGGAGCGAAATTTTTACTGGAATACAAGGATAAATAATTTTCGGCATCAGGATAATCGGCTACCCAGCTTGCTCTAAACATATCTAATTTTCCGTTTGCTTTTGCATCTTTTAAAGTTGCTGCAGGAATCACATCCACATTTACAGTAATCCCAATTTTTTGCAGTTCACGTTGAATGTATTCACAAAAACTCAAATAGTTACTTGTTGTGGTGATTGTAATTTCAGGATTTGAAATTCCAGTATCTGTTTTAAATTGCTGAACTAGTTGTTTTGCTTTTTCAGGCTGAAATGTAAAACCTATAGAGGCATTGTAGCCAGGAAGTCCCTTTGGGATAAAGCCACCATAAGCAGGAATCCCGATTCCGTTGCGTAAATAGGTCATCATTTTTTGTTTGTCAAACCCATAATTAATAGCTTGTCGTAATAGCTTTGATTGTATTTCTGATACATCAGAATCCATAAAAAATGCCAAATACTCTGTGTTAAGATATGGTCCTCTAATCATATTAACATCCTGAGCATATGTTTCGCGAAGGTGTCCCGTTGCAGTAAGAATGTCGTCCTTATAGGAGGCGTCTAAACCCGATACAAAATCAATATTACCTTGCGCAAATTGTAAAAACTCACTTTGTTTATCTGCTAAAAAGGTAATGGCTACAGCTTCAAGATATGGTAATTGTTTGCCATTATCATCGAATTCAAAATAATGATTGTTTCTTCGGAAAACGAGCTTTAAATTTTCTTCCCATCGTTTAAATTGAAATGGTCCTGTACCAATTGGGTTTGCTCGAAAATCTCTTTTATAATGCTCTACAATTTCTTTGGGCACAACAGAACAATATTTCATGGTCAACAAGCCTAAAAATGCAGGGAATGGTTGTTTTAATTTAATTTGAAATACCGTGTCGTTGACAGCGTTAAAAGTGTTTACTTTATTAAGAGTCCAGCGTCCTGGAGATGCTAATTTTTTGTCTAATAATCGGTTGAGGCTATATTCAAAATCGCTTGCTGTTACTGTTCGTGTTGAGTCTTTTCCAAAGCGTATATGTTTATGAAATTTGACATCTTGTCTAAGAGAAAAAGAATAGGTGAGGGCGTCTTCAGAAATCGTCCAATCTTTTGCGATACAAGGTTGTACATTAAGATCCTTATCCATTTGAACCAAACCGTTAAACAATTGGTTAATCGCCCAATTATCTGCATTGTCTTTTGCAAACGCAGGATCTAAAGACCCAATATTCTTGTGTTCATTATATTTAAAAACAAGATGATCTTTTTGTGTTGTTGTTTCATTTCCGCAGGAAAACAAAACGAAACCCAAAAGGGATACTAATATGTGCTTAGTTTGTTTATTCATATTCTTTTTCTTGGAATTTCTCTTTCCAGTCTGTGATTGTAATGACTTCTCTGTATAAATTCAAATCTTGAGTATCAATAACACAATCCATGAGTTTGCGATATCCAAGAACCGTGTCTTTATTCTTTAGAAAGGAAATAACGTCCTTAATTCTTGCTTCTGCTTGAGACATACATTTATAAATTTTGATTTTTAAACGTAGAGAAGGCGAATAGATTGTAAAATGGTTAAGTAATGCGTAAATTTGCTAACTCTAAATTAGAAACGAGTAAATATAAATAGATTTCTGTGCCATAGAAACTCTAAATTGATTTAATGGATAAAAAAGTTGCATTTTACACGTTGGGTTGCAAGCTCAACTTTTCTGAAACCTCTACAATTGCACGAAATTTTTCTTCGGAAGGTTTTGAACGCGTAGATTTTAAAGAGAAAGCAGATATCTATGTGATCAATACCTGTTCTGTTACTGAAAATGCAGATAAACGTTTTAAATCGGTAGTAAAACAAGCACAAAAGGTAAACCCAGAAGCCTTTGTCGCTGCAGTTGGATGTTATGCACAATTAAAACCACAAGAACTTGCAGATGTTGATGGTGTGGATTTAGTATTAGGTGCGACAGAAAAATTTAAAATCACAGATTATCTCAACGATCTCTCAAAGAACGATATGGGAGAAGTGCATAGCTGTGAAATTGAAGAAGCCGATTTTTATGTAGGCAGTTATTCGTTTGGAGATCGCACACGTGCTTTCTTAAAAGTGCAAGATGGGTGCGATTATAAATGTACATATTGTACGATACCTTTAGCTCGGGGAATTTCTAGAAGTGATACATTGGAGAATGTCCTTGAGAATGCCAGAGCTATTTCAGCAAAAAATATTAAGGAAATTGTACTTACAGGTGTTAATATTGGTGATTATGGGAAGGGTGAATTTGGTAATAAAACCCATGAGCACACGTTTTATGAACTCGTGAAGGCCTTGGACCAGGTAGACGGAATAGAGCGTTTAAGGATTTCATCTATAGAACCTAATTTACTTAAAAACGAAACCATTGAGTTTGTTTCAAAAAGTAAAGCATTTGTGCCACATTTTCATATTCCATTGCAAAGTGGAAGTAATGAAATACTAAAGCTGATGCGTCGTCGCTACATGAAAGAATTATATGTAGAACGTGTTTCAAAGATTAAAGAGGTGATGCCAAATGCTTGCATTGGTGTTGATGTGATTGTAGGTTTTCCTGGAGAAACTGAAGAGCTGTTTTTAGAGACGTATAATTTTCTTAATGAATTAGAGATTTCATATTTGCATGTGTTTACATATTCAGAACGTGACAATACTGTCGCTGCTTCACTTGAAGATGTCGTGCCTAAAAATGTTAGATCTAAACGCAGTAAGATGTTACGAGGACTTTCAGTAAAAAAGAGACGTGCATTTTATGAAAGTCAGTTGGGAAGTTCTAGAACAGTACTTTTTGAAGGTGAAAACAAAGAAGGCTACATTCAAGGTTTTACAGAAAATTATGTAAAAGTTAAATCACCCTGGAATCCAGAATTGGTTAATACCTTACAAAAGGTTGAGCTAACTGAAATCGATGATGATGGTTTATTACGGTTTAATTTTCAAAAAGAATATACGGCGTAAACCGCTTAGGAACTACAGATGATTTTAATGTGGTTGCAGATTGTGATGAAGATGTTTTTAGCTTTTCTATGTCGTATGCTAGAAATGGTGATGTAATTGTTTTTAACGATGAAGGAGAGTTAACTCAAGGCACAGTTTCTGGTACTACAATATCTGTTGCTGTTGAAGGAGAGTTTGACCTAGAAGCCGAAAATAGTATCTCAACTTCTAAAGATGTTACTTTAGTGTATAGAAAACAGTAGATTTAGATTAACACATAAAAAAAATCCGAAACATTTATGTTTCGGATTTTTTTTGTGATTTATATTCTAATTCCTACGGGAAGCATTTTTTTATATTTTCTATGTCGCCTTATAAATTTAGCGATTTCGGGACTTGTCGGTACAACACTTAAATTGCTTTCGGCAATGTGATCAAAGACCAAGGTTAAAAACTCTTCCTCAAAATTGTCGTCTGTTACAGATTCTGGGATAATTAGTTTAGTTAAAAAGATTTTCCGATCTTGACTAGAATATTCAATTATAGCTAGTTCATTTTGAACTTTCAACTCAAATTGGCGTAGAAAGTCATTGTCTGTTAATTCAGCAGCATCAATCATAATAATTTGTATTTAATTCAATGGTCGGTAGGGTAGAGCTGTACTTTTGTATAGCTTTGTACTGCAAATTTACGAAAAATATCACAGATATTAAATATCGATAATTTAAATACGAATGCCACAAGAAATGATACATATATATCTTATGCCTGGTATGGCTGCAAATCCTACCATATTTGAGTATATTAAATTACCAGAAGACCAGTTTGAGATTCATTGGTTAGAATGGATGATCCCAAATACTAAAGAAACTCTAGAATCTTACGCAAAGCGAATGATTGAAACTCATATTAAACATGATAATATTGTGTTGTTAGGTGTTTCTTTTGGTGGGATTATAGTGCAAGAAATGAGTAAGTACATGATTTTAAGAAAGTTATTTGTAGTCTCTAGTGTAAAGTCAAAACATGAGCTACCAAGGCGAATGAAGGTTATGAAATACACAAAAGCATATAAAATATTGCCAACACAATTGGTGTCTAATATAGATTTTTTGGCAAAATATGCTTTTGGTGAAACGATAACAAAACGTATAGAATTGTATAAAAAATATTTATCAGTTAGTGATAAACACTATTTAGATTGGGCTATAGAAAATGTTATAGAATGGGATCAAGAAGAACCTAATGAAGAAGCCATTTATATTCATGGAGATAAAGATGCTGTATTTCCACATTCATGTATTGGAAATTGTATTGTATTAAAGGGAGGAACACATATAATGATCATGAATAAGTATAAATGGTTTAATGAAAATTTACCAAAACTAATACTGCAATAAATGAACTGGTTTATACGTTTGGCATTGTAGCGAAAATCAGCAATTTTCTGGCCATTTGAACTTGTTTTTAAGTTTCAAAGTATCGCTATGGAAGGAAAAAAAGATAAAAAACGAACTTAAAATGGCGGTTTTTTAGCCAACTAAAAAAGTTTAAACGAGTTCAATAAAAAGCGAACACAAAATTCAATACATTTATAAAAAATAGAATTATGACGATTATTAAAAATATTTTAGCAGCAATAGGATTAATGTGTGTATCTGGGCTATTTATTTTTGCAGTTCAGTCTGATGAAGTAGGTCAGTCTGATAAAGTAATTTCAGATAATGAAGTTGTTGAAACATCAAAAATGATTAATGACTATAATGTATATGCTATCTCAGTTCCCGATAATCTAGATTTTGCTGGAGAGGCAATGCCTTTGCAAGATCCAGATATTTTAGAACGTATGGATAGAGAATTATTAGTAAATACCTATTGGCAATCTAACGGTTTATTAATGTTTAAACGTGCCGAAAAGTATTTCCCTATCATTGAACCAATTTTAAAGAGAAATGGTATTCCAGAGGACTTCAAATACTTAGCAGTCATAGAAAGCGGATTAACAAACGCAGTATCTCCTGCGGGAGCAAGAGGTGTTTGGCAGATCATGCCTGCTACTGGTCGTGAAAATGGTTTAGAGGTTAACAAAAACGTTGATGAGCGCTATCATCTAGAGATGGCAACTGAAGTGGCATGCAAATATTTATTGAAATCTAAAGAGAATTTAGGTTCATGGACGCTCGCAGCTGCAGCATACAACGCAGGTAATGCTGGAGTTTCTAGACGATTAAAAGAACAAGCGGTTAATGATTATTATGATTTGCTGTTAGGAGAAGAAACTGGACGTTATTTGTTTAGAATAGTTGCGTTAAAAGAGATTTTAAGTCATCCAAAAAAATATGGCTTTAATTTTACATCTCAAGATTTGTATAAACCAATTCCAACCTATAAAGTAGAAATAGATACCGCAGTAACAGATTTTACAAAGTTTGCACAGCGTTATAGTATTAATTATAAAATACTAAAAATTCATAACCCATGGTTGAGAGAGCCAAAACTTAATAATTCTTCAAGAAAAAAATATGTAATAGAAATTCCTAAAGAGGGTTATTATTCAACCAAACCTTAATTATTGATTTTCTAAAAGAGCACTATTTTTCAATTGTTATATTTTTCAATTATTGATTGAGATTTTTGCAATTATTGCTATGCTTTAAAAAAAAATATAAATCCAACAAAAACAGTGTCTTACATTATTGTATTAGCGCTGTTTTTTTTTTATTAGCTAGTCCTTTATCATCTGTTTGGTCAACAATAATCCTTAGACCAAAGTTTCTAATAGGAAGAACGTTACTAATTCAAAGCTTATGCAATCTACCAATAAAAGTATAAAATTGAAGGGCAGGATTTAAGAATTTTAAATGAAAAACTTGATGATAAAATAAAACTCGTAAAACTCTTGAAAGCTAGTTAATAGAGACCATTGACAATTCGTAGTAAAGTTGATATACTTTTATGCTGAGGTTAAATTTATACATTTACTCAAGGATTTGCAACATGCGAAGAACCATATTCATCTAGAATATTACATTATGAAGTATGATAGCACTGGCACAAAACTATTGTAACTTGTAATTTGGATTATAGAAGTTTCAATATTAATTTGGAAATCAATCCGCTTATCGATGATTCCGAAGAAAGTAAACGTCTAAAAATTCAATTTATTAAAGATATTAGGGGTTTTAAGCTTGTGGACTTTGAGCAACTGAAAGCCAGATCTAGAATATATAAAATTAAAAGAGTCTTTAAGCAGGCTTTAGCCACCATTACTGTGATTACTGAATCGTCGTTATAGTACCGCTATTAGTTGGTTCATCATTAAAAAGCATCCACTTGATTTTTTTATGTATTGCACTAAAAGCAACTTCCGACCTATTGTGGGAATTTGAAATCGTGAATTTTTTGTCAATTTTTAAAAGTTGTTTTTCTTCGGAAATAAAGAAACAAGCAGGTGCTCCAAAAGAGTGCTTAAATAGTGTTATGATGTGATCAGCATTATTATCACGCTCATCTATATAAGTTATAGTGACGTTTGAGTTATAGTCCTTAGAACGCTGCTTTACTTTTTCCTTTGAATCCCAAAATAAAACGATGATATCAATTTGTCCTTTATACATTTTGGACATTCTATTGATTTCATCTATTTCTTCATCTTTAATGATTTCCCAAGAAGATTTTGTAATTAAAAGAAAAGGCTTATCAATAGAGGACGTTTTTAAAGTCCTTCCTTTTAATTTGTTAAGAGAAATATCTCTTATATGACTAAATTTTAAATGATTTTCAAAAAGGGAGTCAAAAAGAAACTCGGCTTGTTCTTTATCTCCATTTTGAATGGCAATTTCAGAATTAGCTTTGTAAGCTTTCAAATGTTTTCCAATTTGAGAGTCAAAGTACGTTTTTTGCTGTTGAGGAAAAGCTTGAAACATACAACCTAACATAAGTATGATTACAGATGTCTTCACGTCTAAGTATTTGTAATTTATTATTGTACAAAGTTAGACATAACGGTGCTTTTGACCATAAAAACTCGTTTAAAGACTTGATTTTCTAGAGAACGGAATATAAATTGAACAATAAATCGATGAAAGTTGCGTTTGTGGATGATTATTAACGTCCTCTCATGTTACGATTTCCGTAATGTTGCTTAGGTCCTTGAGATTTTTTCATACCATCTTTCATCATCTTAATTTGTTCTGTTAAGATACCTCGTTTATCTAATTTTTGAGCTTCATTTAAAAGCTGTTTGGCTTCAATAGCTCGTCGCTTACTAAAAGCAATTCCAGCCAGATTTAATTTTGCCATCGCAACATCATGATCCATAGAAAGACCAAGGTCTAATGCTTTTTTAAAGTATTTTTCGGCCTCATTCATGTTAGATTGAGATACCATAACACCATGGAGATAATTGTAATAGCCTTCTTGTTTTTTAACAAGAGCACCTGGAGGATTTTTGATTTTGTTTAACCAGTTTTTAGCACCTTCAAAATCTTGTTTTCTAAGCTTTAAAAATGCAAGTAGAATAAATTCATTTTTAAAGTATAAGAAAATGAAAATAAAAGATAATAAGATATACATAATACCATTACCAATATAACCTTCGGTAAATTGATAAACAGCAAAAGCGATTATTAATCCAGCTATGACTAGTTTGATGTTTTTATTGAACATGTTTTTCTATTTTGTATGTAACATTAGATATAATGGTAGTTGGTACTTTTAAATCATTCATGTTGCGCATGATTGAGTTCTCTTTAACCGTTGATGTTGTAGTCTTGGTTTTTACAAAACCAGTTTCCTTAGATGTTATAAGATTAGATGTCATGTTACCTTTGAGTTTCATTTCAACATTAGCATCTTCATTTAGAAAATTCACGATGCTTTCACCTGTTATAATAAAGCCATTTTTCGTTATTCTGTCTATGGTCCAAGTGTTCTTTGAAGATAAATCACCCTCAAAATTGTTTTCCCAAGTATCTCCGATTTTAACAGTTTTCTCAGAATAAATGTAAGTCATTTGCTCAAAACTTTTAGCACGACTTTCGTTACTAAACTCACCTTTCATAGACTCTCTCATAACTTCTTTTGTGAATAAATCCATACCACCAATAGCGTTTACCATTTTTGAAATTAATTGATTAGAACCTTCAATAGATTTGATTTTGCCATTTTTATACTTGGTCATTGCCAAATCCACATTGACTAATTATGCGAATTTTTTTCCTTTATCATCATTATCATTATCATCATCATCATCTGCTATGCTATTATTTGTATTAATAGATAGAATTTCACCAATTAGATTTGAGGTTGATACCATTTTAAAACGGTCAAACTTAAATTTTAAACCAAATAGACTATCAGTGATCTCTTCTACAATAAATGTGAATTCACCTTCTAGTCGGTTATTCATTTCATGTTTTTGTCCATTCATATCCTGGGCAATGTCCTGATTATCAAATTTACTAACTTTAAAATGATCACCTATTTTTAACTTATACGCAAAGCTGGTTTGAGCATTTATTAGGCTTGTAGTCGCAATACAGGCAATAATAATTGTTATAAAAAAAGATTTCATTTTTGTCTTTTATTTTCAATTCACAAAGAAACTAATTTTTTGTCAATTTGTAGCTAGTAAATAAGAGGATATAAATAATAGAAAATAATTTCAAATTTAGGTTTGGCAAAGTAAAAACTCTTTGTATATTTGCACCCAGTTTTGAGAATAGTTCAAGACGATAAAAAAGAATTAAAGTTTTTTAAAAAGATACGACAATGCCAAAAAGAACGTTTCAACCGTCAAAAAGAAAGAGAAGAAATAAACACGGTTTTAGAGAAAGAATGGCTTCTGTAAGCGGAAGAAAAGTTTTAGCACGTAGGAGAGCTAAAGGAAGAAAGAAATTGTCTGTATCAACTGAAACTAGACATAAACGATAATGATTAACAATTGTTAATATTTTAAAGGCGTTACTTAGGTGTAACGCCTTTTTTTGTATCCAATAGTTACCTATTTTTGAACATTAAAACAAACTGACATGCCAAAAAACGAAAAATTAAAATCTATCCTCATCATAGGCTCAGGACCAATAGTCATTGGGCAAGCTTGTGAGTTTGATTATTCTGGAACACAAGCATTACGCTCACTTCGTGAAGATGGAATTGAAACCATACTCATCAATTCTAATCCAGCAACTATCATGACAGATCCAACTATGGCTGATCATGTATATCTTTTGCCTCTAACAACTAAGTCCATTGTTAAAATATTAAAAGAACATCCACATATTGATGCTGTTTTACCAACAATGGGTGGGCAAACAGCTTTAAATCTTTGTATTGAAGCAGATGAAAAAGGAATTTGGCAAGATTTTGATGTTGATATTATTGGTGTAGATATCGATGCAATCAATATTACTGAAGATAGAGAGAAGTTTAGAGAATTAATGATTAAGATTGGCATTGGTATGGCCCCTCAAGCGACAGCTAACTCTTTTCTTAAAGGAAAAGAAATAGCCCAAGAGTTTGGCTTCCCTTTAGTTATTAGGGCATCATTTACCTTAGGAGGAGATGGAGCAGCTATTGTTTATAAGGAAGAAGATTTTGATGAATTATTAACTCGTGGTTTAGAAGTATCTCCAATTCACGAGATAATGATTGATAAGGCATTAATTGGTTGGAAAGAATATGAGTTAGAGTTATTACGCGATTCTAACAATAACGTCGTTATTATTTGTGCTATTGAAAATATGGATCCAATGGGGATTCATACTGGAGATTCTATTACTGTAGCCCCAGCGATGACATTGTCTGATAAAACGTACCAAAGAATGCGTGATATGGCGATCCATATGATGCGCAGTATTGGTGATTTTGCAGGAGGTTGTAATGTGCAATTTGCTGTAAGTCCCGATGAGAAAGAAGATATTATTGCTATTGAGATTAATCCGAGAGTATCGCGCTCTTCTGCCTTAGCAAGTAAAGCAACTGGTTATCCAATTGCAAAAGTAGCTGCAAAATTAGCTACAGGTTACACTCTAGATGAGTTGAGTAATCAAATTACGGGTTCAACATCTGCATTATTTGAACCTACTTTAGATTATGTAGTTGTGAAGATTCCCCGTTGGAATTTCGACAAATTTGAAGGATCAGATAGAACTTTAGGCTTGCAAATGAAGGCAGTAGGAGAGGTGATGGCTATTGGTCGTTCATTCCAAGAGGCGTTGCATAAAGCAACCCAATCACTAGAAATTAAACGTAACGGGTTAGGAGCAGATGGAAAAGGATATAAAGACTATCAGCAAATTATAGACAAACTTACGTTTGCAAGTTGGGACCGTGTATTCGCTATTTATGATGCTATTCAAATGGGAATTCCATTGAGTAGAATTCATGAAATCACTAAAATTGATATGTGGTTCTTAGAGCAATATGAAGAGCTTCATCAACTGGAAAAAGAGATTACAACATATACAATTGATACTATTGAACGTGATTTATTATTAGAAGCAAAGCAGAAAGGGTATGGAGACAGACAAATTGCTCACATGCTTAAATGTTTAGAAAGTCAAGTCTACAGAAAACGTGACGAACTAAAAATCAATCGTGTTTATAAATTGGTTGATACCTGCGCTGCGGAATTTAAAGCGCAAACACCATATTACTATTCTACGTTTGAAAATGAAGTCGAAACTTCTGAAGGAAAAATATTTTCAGCTAACGAAAGCGTAGTTTCAGATAAAAAGAAAATTATTGTTTTGGGGTCTGGTCCAAATCGAATAGGACAAGGAATAGAGTTCGATTACTGCTGTGTTCATGGTGTGTTAGCAGCAGCGGAATGTGGTTACGAAACCATTATGATTAATTGTAATCCTGAAACCGTATCTACAGACTTTGATATTGCAGATAAACTCTATTTTGAACCTGTCTTTTGGGAACATATTTATGATATTATCCGTCACGAAAAGCCAGAAGGTGTTATCGTTCAATTAGGAGGTCAAACTGCTTTAAAATTAGCTGAAAAATTAGATCGCTACGGAATTAAAATTATTGGTACAACTTACCAATCTTTGAATTTAGCCGAAGATAGAGGTCTATTTTCTAATCTTTTAAAAGAAAATAACATCCCTTATCCTGAATTTGATATCGCTACAACTGCAGATGAAGCAGCAGCAATTGCAGATGTTTTAGATTTCCCAATTCTAGTAAGACCATCCTATGTTCTTGGAGGTCAGGGGATGAAAATTGTGATTAACAAACAAGAACTTGAAGAGCATGTTGTAGACTTATTGAGACGAATGCCAGGGAATCAACTCCTTTTAGATCATTACTTAGATGGAGCCATTGAAGCTGAGGCAGATGCAATTTGTGATGGAGAAAATGTTTACATCATTGGTATCATGGAGCATATTGAGCCTTGCGGAATTCATTCAGGTGATAGTAATGCTACATTACCTCCTTTTAATTTGGGAGAGTTTGTGATGCAACAAATTAAAGATCATACCAAAAAGATTGCTTTAGAATTGAACACCGTAGGTTTAATTAATATCCAATTCGCAATTAAAGATGATATGGTTTATATCATTGAAGCCAATCCTAGGGCTTCGCGTACAGTACCTTTTATCGCAAAAGCTTATGGAGAACCTTATGTAAATTATGCAACTAAAGTCATGTTGGGAGAAAAGAAAGTAACCGACTTCGATTTCAAACCACATTTAGAGGGTTATGCAATTAAGCAACCCGTATTTTCGTTTAATAAATTTCCGAATGTGAATAAACAATTAGGCCCAGAAATGAAAAGTACAGGAGAAAGTATTTTGTTTATAGATAGTCTAAAAGACGATGAGTTTTACAATTTATATTCTAGACGTAAGATGTATCTCAGTAAATAACCTATATATTCGATAAACGACTTGTCGCAAACTTTTTAATTTACTAATTTTGCTTATTCAGGTATTAAGGGTTTGGTGATATTCTGATTTAAAAGATGTTAGATAGTATTAAATCAAGACATAACGCATGTATGACCGAAAAAATAATTGATATTACAAATAGAAAATAAATTTTATGAAAAGAATTTTACTTTTAGCAATATACTTTTTAACAGTCACGTTTGGATTTTCGCAAACCGAGACTATAACAATTGATTGGGACTTTTTCTCTGTACCAGCTTCTGATCCAAATTCAATGTTTGATACAGAAATTACCATAGAAGTAGGTGATACTGTTGAGTGGGTGTGGCAAGGTTCAAATTTTCACAATTTAAAAAGTATTGAAGGTCAATCTGTAGAGACGTTTGGTACTCCTGATGAAACTGAAGGTGATAATACGACCTATACATCACCATATACGTATTCGTATACATTTACAGTAGAAGGAGTAAATGATTTTGAATGTACCCCTCATTCTTCGCTTATGTACGGTAGTGTAACAGTGGTGGCAGAAGGTACTTTGAGTGTTTCTAGCTTTGAGGCCACTAGCTTTTCAATATC
This sequence comes from Dokdonia sp., assembly GCA_047622005.1. GTDB lineage: Bacteria > Bacteroidota > Bacteroidia > Flavobacteriales > Flavobacteriaceae > Psychroserpens. The sequence continues at coordinate 36,703 of JBLHML010000018.1, forward strand.
TCCTAACCCAGCTAAAAGCTATTTTACTTTAGATTTAGAAACGTTTACGAATAACTCAACTATAGAGGTTTATGATGTTTTGGGTAAAAAAGTAGTAAATAGAAAAGTGAATGCGATGTCATCTACTTTTGATGTTTCAAATTGGAACAGCGGTTTATACATTATTAAAGTGTCTTCGGAAAATTCTGTTTTAATGAAACGTTTTGTGAAGCAATAAAAAAAATACATTAAAGTTAAAAAAGAAAGGCCACAAACATTGTTTGTGGCTTTTTTTTATGGGTTTAGAATAAGTGTCTGTTTTTAAGAGCTTCTTTCAGTCATCTTTTATCATTATAGGCTCTAAAATTTGTAGCCTTAAGATTTGGAATCATTATTGCATTGAGTTTAAAGTATCTGAATAGAAAAATAAGAGCTATGATAACAAAATTACTCTTTTATCATTATTATTAACCTCTGTAATTACACGAGCACAGGTGTCTGCGAATCAAGTAGATGATTTTGAGGATGCAACAACGCAAAACTGGATTATTGGAAGTCCAAAATCTGCAGTCTTTCCTCCGGCTAATGTCGCTACAGATGGACCTAATGGTCTAGATGATAATTACCTGACATATACTTCAACTTCACCAGAAATGGGTCGATCTGGAAGTAAAATGGTACTATTTAGTGCTGGAGCCCAATGGTCGTCAAACTTTATGAGTGAGGGTATTGTTGCAATCAAGTTTGATGTTAGAGTTTTAACAAATAATTTAAATTTAAGAGTAGCATTTCAAGGGCCTAATGGAAAACGTATTTGTACTAAAAATGCTGTTAATGTTGTAGCACGTTCTGGATGGCAAGCAGTTATAATGCCTATTTCTGCTTCAGACTTTACTGCTGTTGGAGGATCAGGAGCGGTATCTGTAAATGATGCTTTAGCTGCTGTTAATATAATGAGAATATTGAGTAGTAATACTCCCACATGGGCTAATGCTGATACGGTTATATCGACCATAAATTTAGATAATATTACAGCATCTACAACATTAAGCAATCAAGACTTAAGTACCTAACAAAACAAATTTGAAATTTCTCCAAATCCAGCAACATCAAAATTAAATATTAATTTATCTCAAAATTTCGGTAATGCAATCATTGTGGTATATGATGATTTAGGCAAAAAAGTATACTCAAAAAGATTGTATAATTTATCATCATCAATTGATGTCTCAAGGTGGAGTTCTGGTCTATATCTTGTTAGAATATCTACAAATAATGAAACTCTTACAAAGCATTTTGTAAAGCAATAAGAAGACAATCAAACCATTTTTAAAAACCATCAATTACATATTGATGGTTTTTTTATTTGTGTTAATTATTACAATGCAATTAAAAAAATCACTAAATTGTAAAAGACTTAACCTTATTAACCAGGATATTATGAAAAAAAAACACACTTTTTATAGCCTTATAATTATTTTTTGTTTTGGGTTTTCTATCCAAAATGCTAATGCTCAATTAAGAATTACCGAAGTAGATCCTTCAACAGAACGTTTGAAAATTAAAAATTTTGGTTCTACAGCTATTGATATTTCAAGTTATAGACTTTGTTCAAAATTTAATTACGGTACATTGAGTAATATGACACTAATTAACGGGTTTCTTAATTTGATGCCAAATGCAGAAGTTGAGGTAACCGTTGCTCTTTCTGGAGCAAGTGCTGTGGATGACGCCGCAGATATGGGTTTGTATCTACCAACAGGTAACTTTGGAACTCCTGCAAGTATGATAGATTTTACGCAATGGGGAAGTGGCGGAAATGGACGTGAAAGTGTAGCGGTTTCTAAAGGGATTTGGACAGCTGGAACTTTCGTAAACGTCACCGCTCCTTATGAGTTTGTTGGAGGTGCAAATGATAGAGGTATTGCATTTTGGGATACCTTATTAAATACTGAGAGTTTTGATGATATTACTCAATTCAATATTTCACCTAATCCAGCATCATTGAATCTTAATGTTAATATTCCTAGCAGTATAGAGAACGCAGTACTTAGAGTATTTGATTTGTTAGGTAAAAAAGTATTAGAGCAAGAGGTAAGTGGTATCCAAACTGTATCTGTTGACGTTAGTAAATGGAATACAGGAGTTTATATTGTTCGTGTATCTAGTGATGGCGTGACGCAAACTAAACGTTTTATTAAGCAATAAGAAAAACAATCAAATACAGATACATAAGCCATCTTAATAAAAGGTGGCTTTTTTACTTTTTTAGAAGATCAAATTGAAAAGACACTTTTATATCTTCGGAAATTTTCTTACTCACAATCTTTGGGATCTCAATATCAAAGTCAGAGGCTTTTGCAGAAAACGTTCCGTTTATTTTTATCATGCTTTTTTCAGTTGAAATAGAAATAGAAATAGAAATATTTTCTAAGATTTCTGTCTTTCCATGAAATGTAAGTTGTCCATTAATAACATATGAAGACTTCATGTTTTTTAAATCGAAGTTTTCTGTTTTACCTTTAAAGGTTGCCTTCGGAAATTTATCAGACTCCGCATAGTTCTCATTAAAATGCTCCTCCATTAGTGCGTTTTTAAAACGAAAACCTTTAACTAATACTAAAGCAGCAATCTCACCATTTTCAGTATTAAAAATAGCGGTTACTGAGTTGTTCTTAGCAGCAACTTCTTCAAAAGAAGGAACTGAAGCTTCAAAATTAATAGTTCCAGTTTTGGTAATATATTTGTTTTGAGCAAAGGTACTCATACAGGCTAAAACGAGTAAACATAATAGATTCTTCATAGTTATAAGTGTTTTGAATTAGTCTTCTAATAAACCGTCAGTTTCCCATTGTGTGATGATGTCAATTGTGTTTTGTGGAAGTCTTGGTCCTCCAAAAGGCATTAAAAAAGATAAGTCATTTGATGAAATACGAGATATTAATCCATTGTTTTCAATAGCATTTTTGACATTTTCAAAAGTAACAAGAGATATTGGAGCTCCGTTTATTGGAGGATCACTGTGACAAGAAATACAGTTATTGTCTATAATAGATTTCACATCGTCTAGATAAGTAACTGTTGTTGGGATTGGTGTTGAGTCAATTAAATCTTCTTCACTTACATTACTGCAATTAAATGCTAGAATTATATATATGAGATAAGGTATATGTTTAGTTTTCATAATCTTTATATTTAAAATACACGACTTAAGTTAAATCCAAAATAAATGTTGCCATCACTCCAGTCACCTGTGGCCTGGCCTAAAAAGCCATTAGTATTCATAGCTTGTGCATTTGAGAAATGCATTTGAAAAACGTGACCACCAGTCTCTAAATCTATACCAATAGATAAGGGGTTTTTAAATGGAGAATTTTTAGCTCTATTTAGGTGCCAACCATAATCTGCATTTATTGATAAACGTTTTGTTAGCTTATGTCTTGCGCCTAAGCCAAGTGCAAATTGAGAATTATCTTGGTTGTTTTGTTGCACATAATTATCCTGAAAATAAGTTGGTGCTAACTCATAAGAAAAGTTTGTATTGACTTTACGGGATATTAGAAGTTGCGTTGTGTAACCTAATCTATCTTTAAACTCAATTTTTGGTAAATTATCTTTTTCAAGAGCTGTATTAATCAATATAGAATTAAACCCAACAATAGTAAAAGGAAACCCATTATCTTGTTGTCTAAACAATCGATACTTAAAAGATGTTTGATAGATTTTTTGAAAAGAACTACGAGAAAGTCCAATATTAAAGCCATCAGAAATACCATAAACAAAATTCAATCTTGTAACGGCATCATCAAGGCCAAAGAAACTATCAAGTCCGTTTTCAATACTTCCAAATCTATGTGACACAATCAACGTGAGTTCTTGTTTTGCAACAAGCTTTGTAGATTCAAAATTAACAATCTTTAATCCTTTAAATGCAGCTATTGAGAATTGATTATCAATTATTTCTGTGTCTATTTCGTCTAGTAAATCATCTTGTGCTATGATTAAAATTGGACATAGGAATATTAGTATGAATATATTTTTCATAGATAATAAATTAAATATTAAATAGATTTTTTAAAAATCAAAGCCAAATACGCATTATTGAGTATTTGGCTTTAATTAACGCTTATTGCTTAATAAAGCGTTTTGTTTCTGTCTTATCACCATTTGAAATCTTGATAAGATATAAACCGCTATTCCATGTTGTAACATCAATTTGAGATAAATTTCCGTTGTCTAATGTTTTAATTACTATTTGTTTACCAAGAGTATCAAAAACTTCGAAAGTTAAATTAGACTGGCTACCGTTTAATTCAATATTTAAAATAGAATTTGTTGGGTTCGGATATACATTGAAACTTGAAGCTGTTTCTAAATCGTTAACACTTAAAAGTGTGTCCCAGAAACCTATACCAAAGTCTGTAACAGTTCCATTAAATTCATAAGGAGGTGCTACGTTTATAAAAGTTCCAGCTGTCCAAATTCCTTTAGAAACCGCTACACTTTCACGTCCATTTCCGCCACTTCCCCATTGTGTGAAATCCACCATATTCGCTGGAGTTCCAAAGTTTCCTGTTGGCAGATATAGACCTAAATCTGCAGCAGAATCATTTAGCCAGTTTCCTGATATAGAAACCGTTACTTCTCCTCCAGGAGCAAGATTTAATGAGCCATCTATTACTGTTGTTTGAGAATTTAATGTGCGATAGCCAAAAAGAGAACAGAATCTATATGATCCAACGTTTTCTGTTGTGGTTCCAAAATTTTTGATAGTTACAGAATCAGCTACTGGATCCACCACCAGTAATTTAAATTGTTGCGCATTTACTTCCTGACCTATGAAAGCTGTAAATAAAAATGTAAGGACTGTTTTAAAAATGTAATTTGTTTTCATAATATTTTTTTTATTAGTAATTAATTATTCAATTATTGTGCATTGGTCTAATTTAACTTGCTCTAATAAGTCATCATAACCAATGACTCGACCTTTAATTTTTATTTTAGAATCAAAAACTATAGTGTTCTTGAACGATGTATTAAATTGACAAAACACTTTGTCGTCAAGTGTGATTGTGCTACTGTCTTTTTCTGAAACCATTCCAATAACCTCTATAGTTGTATTTAGGTATTTAGTTTCAGTCTCTATTGCGTTTTCTATAAACTCTGAAGCAATTTTATTAGAAGTTATCTCATATTGAGCATTTTCATTTTCTATATCTCTATGACTTTGGTAGATATAATTATAACCTACTATACCTAGTATTATGAAAACAATAAAAATGATAATTCTGTTACGCATGTTTTTTTGTTTGGGTAATAAACTGCTTTAACTTTTATGGTCAAAGCAGTTTATTTAAAATGCAATTTAGGACAAGGACTAACAAATTAATTAATAACCCTTAATTTCTCTTTTTCATTGTACATTGTCTGTTAATTGCAAGTGTTTCTATATCGTAATCGATCTTCGGTACCTACTCTTAAATCAATTTTTGTGGTGCTACTATTATTAATTTCTTGGAGGCTCCAATTGTTATTACAATAGGGCAGTCCTGGAATGTCTATTAGTACCGAAATATTATTTGCAGTACCTGCAGTAATCCACGTTCCACTTGCTGATGTTGAATTCCAGAAGACAGTTACTGTGCCATCTGTAGAAAAGTTAAATTCATAACCATCATATATGCTGTCATAATTAAAATTGTCTTGCCTTGTTTTATCTACATACCAATTTTGACAATCTGTTAAGAAACTCTCTAGTAATTCTTGAGTACAATCATCGCAATCATCGTCGTCATAATCATAATCATCATCTTCATCACAAGCATTTTGTTGATTCTCTATTGTTGTTTCAAGTTCGGTAAGAGAAGTGATTTGTAAAAATGTGCCATTTGATGTTAAAACAGATATAGGAAAATTGATACTCGTTATATCATCTTCTGTAATGTCTTCAATGAAATTATATAATTCATGATCGTTAGTAAACGTTTCCGAAGACAGTAATTCATTATTGATATTGAATTTTGAGGCTGAAAATGGATATATGAAATCAATACACTCTATGTCGCTATCATTTATGTTTTCACCATTACAAGTATTAGCCCTTGCTGTTAGCTCACTCATGTTATTGATTGTTAATTCGGAAAAATCTGAATTAACAATGGTAATAGGGAACATGATACCTACAGCATCTGTATCATCAAAATCTTCGTCAAAAATTGATTCAATCAAGTAATAATCGTTGGTGTTATTTAAAGTGACTGGAATTGAATTCGCAGTAATATCAATAGGTAGTTTTATATTGAAGCAATTAGCGAAATCTAAGATATTATCGTTTGACCCGTCATTAGCAGTCGTGCGTTGAATTAAATCAGCAACAACTGAGTTCATCTGCACAACATCCTCAATGGGTGTGTCAATAAATTCTGTTTCTTCAGACCTACAGGACGTGATCATCATTACAGATGAAAAAAGGACAATTATACTTGTTTTAATTGTTGTTTTCATGATATTGCATTTGCGTCGTTCTAATGCTGTTTGATATATAACAACTCAACTTTTAAAACTCCTGAAAAATAAATTAATATTTTTTTACCTTTATAGTCTAAAATCTAACACTTGTTAAAAGATCTAAACGAAAATATATGCGAAGCCAAAGTTTTTGAGCATGTATATAAAACCTACTCTAAAGATATCCATAATTTTTTGTATTATAAATATGGCGAACAGTTTAACCCTAAAGATAGAGTACAAGATGCGTTTATTAAGCTTTGGGATAACTGTGAAAAAGTAACCATAAGTAAAGCAAAGTCATTTTTGTTTACTGTGGCAAGTAATATGGTGCTAAATGATATTAAGCATAATAAAGTTGTGCTTAATCATCAAAAGATTGCTCCTAAATCACATACTAACGAAACACCCGAATTTATTTTAGAGCAAGAACAGTTCTTTCAAAATTACAAAAAGGTATTAGAAAGCTTAAAAGACGAACATCGTGTTGCTTTTTTGTTGAATAAAGCGGAAGGAAAAAGTCATGCAGAAATAGCCGAATTTTTAGGTGTCACAAAAAAAGTAGTTGAATATCGTATTTATAGTGCATTTGCTATTTTGAAAAAAGAGTTACAAGGTTTTAAAATAAAATAATCAGGAGTTTTAAAAGTTGAGTTGTTATATATAAGTAGAACATTGATTTATGAATAAAGAAGAACAAATCAAAAAATGGTTAAATGATGAGTTAACGCCTGCCGAAAAAGAAATATTCGAGCAAGGTGAAGATTTTGCATTATATCAAGCGATAGTTAATGGAGGTGAGCAATTTAAGGCTTCCAATTTTTCTGCACCTGAGTCTTTCAATAATTTTAAGTCGGCTTATGAAGCCCAAAATAAGACGACGAGACAACTAGATTGGTTCAAGCCTATGCTTAGAGTTGCAAGTATCTTGGTGATTGCTTTAGGCGTTTATTTTACTATGTTTTATGACAACTTAACGCAAGTTCAAACTTTAGCCAGTCAAAAAATAACTATAGAGCTTCCAGATACATCTCAAGTGACATTAAATGCAGATTCAGAAATAAAATTTAGCAAGAAAAATTGGAGTAAAAAAAGAAGTTTAAACTTAAGTGGAGAAGCTTATTTTAAAGTAGTCAAAGGTAAAACGTTTGATGTGATTACATCACAAGGAACAGTTACTGTTGTTGGTACAGCGTTTAATGTAAAGCAACGTGATGATTATTTTGAAGTTCAATGTTTTGAGGGTATCGTTAGCGTAACATCAGACGCACACACGAAAAAACTTGTAGCCGGAGAAACTTTTAGAATCTTAAATCGTGCATTCTCTCAAGATAACACCACAATTTTAAAACCAAATTGGACATCTAATAAAAGTACATTTCAAGCACTACCTTATAAAACTGTTTTAGCCGAAATAGAACGTCAATATGATATTAAGATAATTGTAGAAGATGTAGATGCCGAACGTTTGTTTACAGGAGGATTCATGCATGATAACATTGAAAATGCCCTTTTCTCGATTACACAACCTATGGATTTGACTTATGAGATTAATGCTTCAAATGACGTAGTGATTTATGGGAATAAAAAATAAAGTATATTTTTTATCTTTCTTATTTTATATCTTTTCTTTTGTAGTATCTGCACAAGAGGTTCAAGAACAGCTGCCATTAACTGATGTTCTTATATCTATAAAAACCCAATATAAAGTACAATTTAATTATGCCGAAGATAGTCTTGAAGGTATTTCTATTATTCCTCCTTCTATAAGCTTAACTTTAAATGAAGTGTTATCTTATCTTGAAATTAACACCAAATTTTCATTTAAAGATTTAGATGGTACTTTTATTTTAATAGGTATAAAAGACAC
>JBLHML010000019.1:0-44340 GCA_047622005.1 Dokdonia sp.
AAGAACTTTGCTACTCGTCATACGCTTAGCGGGTGCAAATATACAACCCTTAATCTATTATATCCTAACCTTTTTTTGATTTATTTTGAATTAATTTCTATACAAACTTCTAGCTCCTATTAATGAACGCGTTATACTCAAAATTATTTTAAAAAATTAGAATTAAAAATTCAAAACGAGTCGTCCAGCCCGAATACATATAACTATTAAGACAGAAGATATTAAAGGAAAAAGTTCCAAACTAACCCAAATCTTACAGCAAAGTCCCTGTAAGGGTTATTAGGCGCGGAAAAATAATCATATCCAGTAAATGAAGAATTAAAATGCTCGGCTTTCAAGAAGATTCTTGTTTGTCGAATTTTAGCATTTATAAAAAAATCTAATCGCGGAAAACCGCCAAGTTTAGTTTGGTTTTGGGAATAAAATTCTGCTAATAGTGGATCATATCCATCCATATAGTATTCAGTAAAATAATTAAATGTAATTCCTGTTTGCAGAAACAATGCCTTATTTTTAAAAAAATGATTAGAATAATAAATAGTATTTCTAACGACGAACTCAGGTAAATTAAGTGATTGACTATCGTCATTAACTTTTTGATAGAGAATTGAATTATCTAAAGCAAACTTTCCAAACCTAAATTCTTTATCTAATCTTAGCTTAAACAAATTAATAGACTGAAGTAACTGCTCTGGCCTTCTTGAATTAATATCAACAGCTGAAGAGAAAAAAGAAAAATTATCAATAGAAACATATCTTAAAGAAACATCAAACAGTTTTTTGGAATGTAATTGAAATTCAATATTAGAATTATTTTGGTTATCAAAACTTTCGATATTATTCCAATTATACTCTATATAGTCACTTTGATAAAGCAAAAGGTTAAAATTGGGGGAATTAGAACAATAACCAATACTACCATTAATAGTCAAATCATCATTGAAATCATAAGCTACTTTAGCTGAAAAAAAATTGCTATCAAACTGCCCCACTATATTGACACCTATCTCAGAATTTAAACTAAGACCTCCAACTTGATTTGAGTATTGACCACTTAAACTAATAATTTGATCTTTAATTCTGTTAGGTATTTGTTGATCATTTAGGATCGTGACTTTATCATACCCATAATTAATATCATTATAATTAACTCCTAAACTAATATCCCCTACGAAAGCCGACTTATAATTGATGAGTAAATTAGTTTCAAAATTTTCTAAGGTAACTCTATCTCGAATTCCAGTTTGATTAAATGAGTCTCCAAAGAATTCTGAACTATTAGTTTGGTCAAATTGAAAATATTTATCCTCAAATTTGAAACTATTTATAATTGATAATGAATTATTTATCGAATCACTTTGAGGTATCAAATGGTACTCTTGATTTAAGTAAAATCTTTTACCGACCAGAATATTTTCCGCATTATCAAAATTTGGGTCAAAAACTGATCTATCAATAAAATCTTCATCACCTGAACTGAAACTGGGTAAATCTTCAGTTTGCAAACCTCCATTTTCTTGATTCATCAAGTCTTGAGTTACAATATGAGCTTTAGCTCTATAGCGTTGATTTTTAGAGTTAAAATTAGATGTAAATCTCAAATTACCTGTACTCGTTACTACATGCTGATAATTACCCAATGAACGCATACCCTTATATGCTATTGAAAAATTAAATTGTTTTGAAGTATTTATAGTAAAGAAGGCATCAAGTAACTGACCTTGTTGAAATGCAGTTTTATAAAACAATTCGGTAAGCGGTGTTGGAACTTCATAGTATTTTATATCCTCAACTTCAAAATAATTGAAATGTCTAGCTCTTGCTCCAAAATTCGGCAAAAGATTAGTCTTACTAAAATTTTTAGTAAGACTATTATAAGTTTGTCCTAGGTTAGCAAACTGAATAAGGCCAAAATTATCTTTTCTTAAATAATTAAATTTATATTCTTTTTTAATTGTTAAAGATGTATCAAGAACTTCTATTCGATTATTTATATCAATGATCCTATACTGGTCAATGATAGCTGCTTTTGACAACACAACCTTCTTAGATCTTTTTTTAGAACTTAAAGTATCATTAATTAAGCTAGGTTTACTTTTATTTCCAATTAAAGGTTTTAATTTAGGTGTATTACCCTCTTGCCCACTAAGTAGAGAACTTACAAGTAAAAAAAGTAAAATAATATGTCTACTCATATGATAATGTAATACTTCAAAAGTAAATAATTAAAGAGCATAAATATATTATGTTTTGTTAAAACAAAAAAAAGCCTGTGTCAAACACAGGCTTTAATATTATATAAGAAGTATTCCTAAAGTTTTATTAAACTAAAAGATGACGCATACGGTCCACCGCAAGCACTATTAGGATCTTCAGCATACTGTATTGTAACGTTAATATCATTACATATATCCCACGGAACACTATCTGCTGCTGCAGCCGAAGTGAAACCATATTCATCTACACCATTACAAGATATTCCCGCTCCAACAAAACCTCCTAGAGTTACGTAGTCATCCTCAGAAAACTCTATAGATACTGCAAACGCTGCACCACCTGTAAAAGCTGGAAGGATAGTTGATTCAAATAATCTAACATTAGGATTAAAAGGATCTACAGTTAACGTAACAGTTCCCGCTCCAAAATTCTCAGTACCATTTCCAGGTCCAATTTGTGCAACAACATCAGCTATGGCATAATCACCAACAAAATAAGTTGCTGGCAAAACATCTGGGTTAGAACATGGTATTGTCACTCTGTGTGTCGTGGTACTTGTACTACCCGTAACACCAACTGAAACCGAACTAGCATCTACAGCTGTTAAAGTAACATCGAAAGATGTAACGAAACCTCTTCCAAGTTCCATATTAGCCAAATCTAAATCAATACTCAAAACTCTACTTTCTCCATCAGCACTACTTTGTACACCAGGATCTGCATAAACAGAACCACCATTACTTGAAACAAACTGTGTGTAGTCTCCTTCAACAGCTTGGATAGAATAGCTAATGTTTAAACCATTGTTAAACTCAGGTACTCTAATCGATAAAGGAATAGATACCGAAGGTGATGTTTGACCAGTTGTTGAAGAGGCAGATTGAAACTCTACCCATCCAGTACTTGGATCATTAACAAACCTATTTTCGTCATCATCACAACTAAATGTGAAAACAAGAATAATAATAGGTATTATTTTTAAAATATTTTTCATAATTATATTTCTTATTTATTAATAATTCTTAATTAACACAAAAATCTGTTGAGTTAGACGCTCCAAAATTTCCTACGCCAGAAGCATAAGATACAACTGTTTGAGCAGCACAATGTAAACTGTAATCACCTTCAACAACACCATCAAACAAACCATCTCCATAAGAATCAAAGAAAGTAAACGTATAACAACCTGCTGCTAAAGCAATGCCGTTAACAGTTTCCGTTTCACCTCTACGTCCATCTGCATAAGGGCCTCCTGTATAAAGAGTTGTTCCTGTAGAATCTAATAACTCCCATGTATTCTCAGAACTATAATTATCTAAGTTTATAACTAATTGATAATCACTACTACACACAAATTCATTAATATCAAATTCTCTTAAAAACGTAAAAGTTAATGGCGAAAACACTGTTGCACCATCAGCTGGTTCAACATTTACAACCAATATATTCTGTTCGAAATCTTCTAATCCATCATAATTAAATGTCACATCAAGGTTACCCTCGTGAGAATTAGCTGGAATAGATACACTACCTAATGAATAATCACTAGCCGTAACATTAGATTCATCAACATCAGCAGTAACACTAAACGTACGATCCTGACTTGAAACGGTTGTTGAGAATACTGCTACTGAAATAGTAACACCATCAACTGGTACCGAGAAATCTATTACTGAATCCGCAAAGCCGATTCCTGTTTGACCACTAGAAGGGTCGAACGTAGCCGACTCTGTTTCCTCACAAGCTGTGAACAAGAGTGCTACTAGACATAATTTTATAAAAATTTTCATAATCTATATTTTTTTAATTAGAATTAATAACCAGAAGCCTGAGTAATATTAGTATTAGCGTTTATTTCAGCAGTAGGTATTGGGAACGTGAATTTTTCTGAATTAAAAGGTAAGATACAAGGTATAGCTCCACCACAATCTGAATCATCTCTTTCAATACCTGTATTTAAAACAGATCTCATTCTCTTAATATCAATATACCTATGACCTTCGTAACATAATTCAAGACGTCTTTCTGCTAAAATATCAGTTAGCGCAAGTTGAATATTTGGGTAACTTGGCATTGTTGCTCCCACATCTCTGATTGAACGTACAGCAAAAACATCATCAGCAGCTAAACCAAATTGAGCTGTTCTAGCTAAAGCCTCAGCTCTAATAAGATATGCCTCTGATACTCTCATTGCCTTAAAATCATTAATAGCTTGGGTATCTGCATTAATAGGATACTTTCCAATGATATAAATATCATCTTCTGGCGTACTAACAGGATCAATATTCACTATCCCTCTAATATCAGAAGGAGGAAATAAATTAGCTAATTCATTAGACATTTCAATAAACGGTCCTGGACCTGTGAAATTCCAAAGAAAATTTAAACCAAGATTAGAACCTTGTACACTATCATACCTCCAAATTACTTCAGTTGAATTAGCATCCTCTCTAAACATAGCAAGATACTCAGTTTGATTAGCAAGCGGGTAATTTGCTATAATTGTGTTAGCAAAACCTATTGCTCCAGGATTATCATCAGTTTCTAAAGCTATTCTAGCTCTTAAAAAGGTAACAAAATCAGGAGTTACGAAGTTAATGTCGCTAAATCCTGATGGTAATAAAGATAAGGCTGCATCCAAATCTGCTTGAATTGCAGTTAAAACTTCACCAGTAGTATTTCTAGCAGGAGTAGCATCTGCCGACACATAATCAACATAAGGTACACCAGGAGAAGAGGGATCTCTCATATCTTCACCATAATACAATAATAAATCATAATGCATTAATGCTCTAAAAGCATGAGATTGCGCTAATATATTATTGTATTGCTCCTGCTCTGCTGCTTGTGGAGTTATACTAGCAGCTGAAGCAAATAATCTATTAAAATCATTCATTGCTGCATAACGACTAGACCATAATCCACGGTCACCAGAATCAGCATTCAAAATTTGATTTAGTGCATTTAACTCTTGACCTCCATTATCTACTCCAAGCCCAGCATTATCTGTAAAGATAGAGTTATGGGAAATCGATAGATTAGGATTATAATTTCCTATGGCTCCGTTCAGTCCCAATTGCAAATCGGAAACTGACACAAAAGCCGTTTCTTCAACCAACTGATCTACTGGAAACCTGTCTAACGAGTCACTACAACCAACAAATAGTGCAGCAACTGTTATTGTTAATATTGATAAATATTTTTTCATTTTTATTTTTTTTTAAAAAGTTAAATCGAATCCTAAAGTAAATGTTCTTGGCACAGGGTAATCAAAGAACGTTGTAGCATTTGTTCCTTCTGGATCAAATCCTCTAAATTTAGTCCAAGTCAATAAGTTTGTTCCTTGAACAAAAACACGAATTCCAGTAAAGAAATTAGTTTGTTCTAAAATTTTCCTATCCACATTATAAGATAAAGAAACATTTCTTAAACGTAAGAAAGAAGCATCCTCTAAGTATCTATCTCCATCTACTGCTCTTAAACCACCATTTGACAAAGCAGGTATATCAGTAACCTGACCTGGTGTAGTCCATGCGTTTAACAATGAAGTTGATTGATTAGCAAATCCTGCTAAACCAGCATCCTCAATAATAGCTAAAGAGCTATTGTTTTTCCATCTATCAGCTTGAAAAGCAAATAAGGTATTTAATGAGAACCCTTTGTATCTAATATCTGCACCGAATCCTCCTGTATATGTTGGATCGAAGTTTTTATCAAGATACACAGCATTTCCAGGACTGTAAACATTTGTTACATTACCTTCTAAATCTAAATACAATGGCTCACCATTAGCTGGATTAACACCAGCCCATCTTGGCAAAAACCAAGTAAATGCTTGTCTTCCTTCAGCGATTCTTAAAGTATTTCCAGTAAAACCACCTGGCAAACTAGTTACTTCATTCTTGTTATAGTTACCATTAGCATTTAATGTAATATCCCACGGGTTAGAATCTGATTTTCTTAATATATTATAAGAAATCTGTAAATCAACACCATTATTGGACATATCGCCAACGTTTGTCTGTACTGTACTTGTACCCGTACCAGCATTTGAAAGCGGCTTACCAGCAAATAAATCCGTTGTTTTAAAACTATATACATCAAGCTCACCACTCAAGCGGTTTTGCCAGAGACCAAAACTTAAACCAAAGTTAGCTTGATTTGAAGTTTCCCATTGTATAGCTGGGTCAATTAAAGTACCTAATGCATAAGAGTTTGAATTTTGGTATCCAGTACCAGCATTCACAGTTTGTAAACCTTGGTAACGAGAACCTACATTTTGATTTCCTACAACACCATAACTTGCTCTAAGTTTCAAAGTAGAAACCCAATCAACATTTTCCATAAATGCTTCATTATCTATATTCCAACGTCCAGAAACAGACCAGAATGTACCTTCTCTATTTTCAACAAATCTAGAAGTAGCATCACGTCTTATTGAAGCACCTAAACCAAATCTATCATCATAATCTAAACTCATTGTAGCAAATGTTGATGCCAATGCGATTTCAGATTCCGAAGAGAAAACTCCAGGAATATAATTGTAAACATCGTTGTCATCTCCTTCTGTAAGATCACCAGGAGCGAAACCAGAACCAGAACCTGGCAATGCCGGGTTAAGACCAGAAGCACCGAAACCAGCATTTTGTCTATTGTTATAGTTGTATTCTCCAAAGACTGCTACATTAAGATTTAATTTCTCTGTAAGATCATTATCATATCTAACAAAAGCGTTAGTAATAATACTAACATCTCTAAAGAAGCTTTCAGATTGTGATCCTTTAAGTTCAGAACCGGCGTTAGGAGTAATTAAACCTCTAATACTTCCAGGTGCATTAATAAATAAAGACTCCTGATTAGTGTAATCAATACCAAAAGATGTTCCTACTGTTAAATTTTTTGCAAAATTATAATCTCCAGCAATTCTACCAACGATTTTGATTTCAGATTCTTGATCAGTATTTAAAGCTGCTGTATTTAATGCAATAAAAGGCGTGTTTTGGAATCCATTAGCACCATCCGCGTTAATAGAACCATCTGCATTAAATGCTCCAGACCCACCTCCTGACACAGGACCTGTACCAAAATTATTAATTGAACCATCAGGGTTATAAGGAGATAAATATGGCAATCCAATGTAAGGAACAATAAACGGGTTATCTAACTGACCACCTGTATTACCACCTCTTGCTGCATCAACAACAAAACTACTTACCGAGTAATTCATTGTTAAATTAGTAGAGAAATTAAATTTGTTATCAGATGAGTTAGCGTTAAAGTTATTTCTAAAAGAAAAACGCTTTAAATCACTACCTAAAGTAATACCTTCTTGCTCATAATAGTTAATTGATGAAAAAGATGTTGCATTTTCACCACCTGTAGTAATTGTAACTTCATGTGACTTGGTCTTACCTTGTCTAAAAAAGATATCTTCCCAATTTGTATTTGATTGCCTAGCGATTGCAGCTATAGTTTCATTTGATAAACCATCACCAAATTGTGTTCCAGGCAATAAGTCTCTTTGAAATGTTAAAAACTGTGAAGCATTCATCACATCAAATCTTGTTTGAGGCGCAATTGCTACACCATACAAACTTCTATATTGTACCTTGACACCAGAACCTTTTTTACCAGTTTTTGTAGTTATTAAAATTACACCACCAGCACCTCTGTTACCATAAATAGCAGTTGCAGCAGCATCTTTCAATACTGACATTGTTTCAATATCATTTTGGTTTAAACTACGAAAGTTATCCTGATCTACAGGAACCCCATCAATAATAAATAATGGCTCAATATCACCATTTAAAGAGCTTCTACCCCTAATGATAACTGTTGCACTTTGCCCTGGTTGTCCAGAACCTGTACTTACATTAACACCCGCTGCTTGACCTTGTAATAATTGATCAATAGAGTTAATTGGAATTTGCTCAATCGACTCTGCAGATACTACTGCTATGGCAGATGTTATCTTAGAACTATTCGTAGCTCCCGCATAACCTGTAATAACAACTGTTTCCAGCTCAGCTAAATCCTCAGCCATAGCTAGGTTTAATGTTGAACTCTGTCCAATTTTCTTTTCTGATCCTTTCATACCAATAAAACTAAATACTAGTGTTTCACCAGTACTTGCTTTGATTGAGTAATTACCATCAAAATCTGTTTGAACTCCTCGTGAAGTTCCTTTTACTATTACACTTACACCTGGCAACGGAAGTCCGTCTGTAGCCGATGTAACTGTCCCTGTGACCGTTTTCTCTTGTGCGAAAGAGAGTTGCATCACAAACGCCATAAATAGCGTCATTAACCATGTTAACTTTAATTTCATAAAACAATTATTTGAGTTAGTCTTCCGCAAACATCTTAATAATATATTAAATAAACAAGTATTTATGCTAAAAAAATGTTAACAAACATTTAATTGCCACAAAGCGTATTTCCTAAGTTAAACCTTAGTGTTACTAGTAATTAGACACATAAATTGTAAATAGGTTGCGTTAAAATTTTAACTTTGTTCAAACTTTAACATTTTGAGACTTAAATCGTCGTTTTCACAATTACATTTAGAATGTGGCACAGATGAAGCTGGACGCGGCTGTTTAGCTGGTCCTGTTACAGCTGCCGCCGTGATTTTACCCAAAGGTTTTGAAAATTATATAATTAATGATTCGAAGCAACTTTCAGAAAAAAAAAGAGAACTATTGAAACCAATAATTGAAAATGAGGCAATAAGTTATTCTTTTTCACATATTTATCCATCTCAAATTGACACTATTAACATCTTGAATGCTTCCATTCTAGCCATGCATAAATCTATAGAACAGCTCAAAATTTCTCCAGAGTATATAATTGTTGATGGAAACAGATTTAAACCGCTCAATGGGATTCCTTTTAAAACCATCATTAAAGGAGACAGCAAGTACCTCTCCATTGCAGCAGCTTCAATTCTAGCAAAAACAAATAGAGATGCATATATGGAAGAAATTCATAATGAATTTCCTATGTATAATTGGAAACAAAACAAAGGTTATCCTACAAAAGAGCATAGAGATGCTATAAGAGAATTTGGGATAACAAAATACCATAGAAAAAGTTTTAGATTATTACCAGAACAATATAATTTGGACTTGTAACTTTTTATATTTGTAAAAATCTATTAAATGAAAAAAATCTGGTTTATCTTTTGTTATCTATTTCTATGTTTTAGTTGTGAGAATTCTAAATCTGAATCATTAAGCATATTGTCATTTGTTCCAGAACATACTGAAGTGCTAATTAAAATAAATTCTTCAGAAAGCTTAGAAAACGGATTAAAGAATAACTCATTGATACAAGCTTTAGAAAAATATGCTCAGATAAAAGATTTCAATTCTCTCATCACTCCTATTTATAACATTAACAACAACGAAAGTTTAATTGCCATCTCTAAAGACAAAAACGATAGCTTAGAGATTAGCTATATAATTCCTATTCAAAAAGAAAGCATACCAATTGACTCGATAAAAAATCTAAAAATAGAGCCATCATACGATGAGAATGGTATAAAAAAAATCTTATATAATGACAACATTCTTTACGTATCAATAAAGGACAGCATTCTCTTTGCTTCAACCAAACTAAAAACTACAAAGAGCTTTCAAAAAGAAAAAATCATTAATCCTGAAATCGAAACCATCTACAACACCTCAAACGAGGATAAGATGATTTCTATTCTAATTAATCACAATACTCCTCATTTTACACCAAAAACATTTAAAGACTCATCACTCAATACTATTAAGTTTTCGAAATACACAATTGTAGATGGTGACATTTCACAAAACTCAATTTTATTACATGGTATCACAAAAGCAAATGACTCAACAAAAAGCCTAATAAACATATTTAAAAACACGATTCCTCAAGAAAACAAAGTAGCCTCTATTTTACCTGTCCATACTGAGAGTTTCACCAGTTTAACCTTTGATCACTATGAAACATTAAGAGGTAATCTTCTGAGACATCACCTTATTGATACTCTAAAAAATGATTACTTAGATTTTCAAAACATAGTAGAGGTCTGCCAAGCAAGGACCAATTCTCAAAACGCAATTATAATTAGATCTTTAGACCCAATGAGTACAGTAGACAGTTTTGGCACAAAAACGACTATTGATACGTATAGAGATGTTCCTGTTTTTACTACGAAAAAGGAGCCTTCATTTTTTAATGATTTTAAATTTATTCAAAATTCAGGCTCATCAAAATTTTTCATAATAATTGATGAATTTATTGCATTTTCCAGTGATATTGACTTTTTAAAACTTATTATTTCAAGCTTTCAAAACGGTTCAGTATTATCAGAAACCGGATCCTACAAGAGTTTAAAATTAAATCTAAGTGATGAATCCTCCTTATTGATTTATGGTGATGATTCAGAATTAAACACCCTACTAAATAGGAATTTTACTGCCGATAAAAAACTAGATGTTTCAAATTATAAATCTAACGCTATTCAATATATATATGATACAGATTTTGCCCATGTAGCCGCTGTATTTTTAACTCATAAAAACAAAAGTAAAAAGAATACTGTCTCAGAGGAATTCAATATTTCTATAGACGCAGAATTATTGACCACTCCACAATTAGTTAACAACCATACCAACAACCAAAAAGACATAGCAGTCCAAGATATAAACAATACTCTTTATCTCATTTCAAATCAAGGAAAGGTCTATTGGAAAAAACAACTTGACGGAAAAATACTAGGTAAGATTGACCAAATAGACACCTACAAAAACGGAAGGCTGCAATTAGTTTTCAATACCCCAAAACGTTTATATGTATTGGACAGAAATGGCAAAAGCGTAAACAACTTCCCTCTTACATTTAAAGACGAAATAACCCAACCTGTTTCAGTTTTCGATTATGACAATAAGAAAAAATATAGATTTATGGTCACACAAGGTAAATCTGTGCTGATGTATGATAAAAATGGAGCTATTGTAAAAGGGTTTAAGTATAAAACTGCTAAAAACAATATCACATCGCAACCAAAGCATTTTAGAATTGGAAGGAAAGATTTTATTGTGTTCACTCATGGCAATAACATGGAGGTTTTAGATCGTGTAGGTGAACCAAGAGTTAGCGTAAAAAAAACTATTAGCTTTTCTGAAAATGAAATTTACCTCTTCAACAATAATTTTACGACTTCTAATACTAATGGAGAACTCATACAAGTAAATTCTAAAGGAAAAATTAGTTATAAGAATCTTAACATGAATAGTCATCATAAAATAGCAACAACCAGCAAAACTTTTGTTGCTTTAAATGACAATAAACTGACCATAAAATCTAAAACTATCGAACTAGATTTTGGAGATTATACACCTCCGAAAATCTTTTATATCAATGACAAAATTTATGTCACAGTTACAGATTTACAATCTAAAAAAGGGTTTCTATTTGACAGCCAAGCTAAACCATTAGCAAACTTTCCCGTATACGCTAATTCACCACTAGAACTTGGAAACATAGACAAGGACAGCGCACTAGAAGTTATTACTAAAGGAGATAATAATGCTATAATTGTTTATGAATTTTAGTAGAAATTAAAATTTTAAAAATAAATAAAGCTAACATACCGCAACAAAAACATTAAAGCGTTTTCTTTTTTCGTAAATTCTATGTATTTATGGTTTAAGAACCTAAAATTTAGTAGTATTGTGTCTCTAATTTTTGACTATGATTAAACGTAATAAAGCCTCGATTTCTAAATGTATTCTTCATAAAGTTGGTAACAAATTTAACAGTACCAAAAATGCTTTTTCAGAACAGCCACTTGACTTTGAAGAAATAAGTTATGATTTAATGCTCCCTTATTTACTAAGACCTTTTACTAGTCTTGCAGAATCTTATCGATTTAATCACCACTCAAACGTTGACTTAAACGAGATTAATAGTTATGCCTCTCAATTGCTAAAAGACGATACTGAATTTGTAGACATTTCAAAACATATTGTGACGCATTTATTTGAACAATCTAATTCCTCTCAAATAAAAACAGGAGATGTTATTGTTTGTATGTTTCATGATATTCAATATGAAGATTATCAAACCGATGCTATTGGGATTTTCAAAATCGAGAATAAATCTCATTTCTTTCAGACCTATTTAGAAAATGGCAGCTATGATATTGTAGCGCAAAAAGGAATTGCGACTAAAAAAGTAGACAAAGGCGTCTTAATACTTAATGCAGCTGACACTGAAGGTAAAATAGTATTAAGTGTAGACAACAATAATTATGATGCACAATATTGGATTAAAAGCTTCTTAAACATTAAATATCCTGACGATTCTAATCAACACACTAAGAATTATATCGAAATGTGCCGGGATTTCTCAAAAGAGATTATGCAACCTCAATTTGGCGGACAACAGCAAAGTAACTTCTTAGCTAAAACTGTTGATTTTTTTAAAGAAAATGAAATCGTAAATGTAGAAACGTTTAAGGAAGAAGTTTTTGATGAAGAAGATACCATACAACTCTTTGAAGATTACAAAAAAGTATATGAGAGCGATCATAATATCCTCATAAGAAACCAATTTGATGTTTCTGAAGTTGTCTTAAAGAAACAAAAGCAAAAGATAAAAACTGAAATAAAACTGGATACAAACATCCAAATCAAACTGGATGTTGATGCTCCTGACGCTTCTGCAGAATATTTAGAACGCGGTTATGATGAAGAGAAAAAAATGCATTTTTACAAGGTGTATTTTAATGAGGAAGGATAGTAAAAAAATCTTGCTTTTAAACAAACTCAGCTTCAAAAAGCACTTTAAAATGCTTCAGTAGTTTCTCTTTTAATTCGGCTTCATTCACTTTTTTAACACCTAACTCAACGTTTAAAGAAGACACTGCTTTGCCACGAATACCACAAGGGATAATATTATCAAAATAGCCTAAGTCTGCATTGACATTAAGTGCAAAACCGTGCATGGTAACCCAACGACTCGCCCGAACTCCTAAGGCACAAATTTTTCTAGCAAATGGTGTCCCAACATCCAGCCAGACGCCAGTTTCTCCTGGGCTACGTTCGGTTTTTAATCCGTATTCTTCCAAAGTGAGAATAATGACCTCTTCAAGAAATCTGAGGTATTTATGAATATCTGTAAAGAAATTATCTAAATCTAGAATAGGATAACCTACGATTTGACCAGGTCCATGATACGTAATATCTCCTCCTCTATTTATTTTGTAGAATGTAGCTCCTTTTTGAGTGAGCTGTTCTTCAGACAGCAATAAATTAGACATATCGCCACTTTTACCTAAAGTGTACACATGAGGATGCTCAACAAACAGAAAATAATTATCTGTTTCTAATCCCGAATTCTCACGTCTATTCTTGATTTTAGTATCTAAAATACTTTTAAAAATTTGCTCTTGGTAATCCCAAGTCTCTTTAAAATCTTTAGTTCCTAAATCTTGAAGTTTTATTACTTTATTCATTGAGTTCTTCTTTACTTTTTTTTTTAGACCGAAAAGTTTAACTTTTGCGCTATAATAAAGGTGTTTTTTCTCAACATAGTATCGCTACGTTTATAAAAAAGAGAGAAATTAAAGTGCAAAATCGAAATTTTGCAGGTGAAAGAAAAAGGGGAGATGAATTCACATTATTTATCTTCTAAAATTATTTCAAAACTCAGTAATTTTGGATCTTTTAAAACATCTAAAAACCCAACTTCATAAGTCACTGTTTTTCTATCCTCGCTAAACAATGCTCCTTCTTTAGAAAAAGATTTAACAGGTCTAGGAAAATGATAATTAATGGTATACTTAGATGATCCAAACATCATTGCAGATTCGCCTAAACTATCCATAGATTGCTTGTGCAATTCTTCATCAATAATTACACCTGTTCTCTTAAAAAAAGTACCATCAAAAGAATATTGAACATCTGTAGAACTACCTTCTCCCATTCCAGAAAAAGGACTAGCCGGTGAGTTTTGTGGTGTATCACCAGGACCTTGTAGACTGTTAAAGTTATTCATCGCTTTAAACATATCTTGAAGTTTATCTGCACTCTTGAATTCTGTAGATAAATTAAATACCATTTTTTTTGTCTCAGGATCCATGAGCATGTGCATTTTAAAATCTTCAAGCGCTCTTATTTTTTGCTGATCTTCTAATGATAATTTAGAGATACTATCTCTATTTTCTCTTAAAAAATCTTTAAAAACTATGGTAGAGTCCATGGCTTTATCCATCCCTTTCATACCGTTGCTTTGTCCATCGCTTTCCTGATCTACTTCGGTTTGCCCACCACCCATTTGTCCAACCATTTCCATCATCTCAGAGGCATCCATTTTAAATTCCATTGTACCACTTCCATCTTCATTGATATAAACGTTTTCAGAAAACTGGCAACTTGTTAGAACCAATGCTAAAGCGCATGCTATACCTGCGAAAAATTTTTTCATTTCAAAATATTTAATGTTTGAGTACCGCAAAGATACGATATTATCTCTCGGGATTATTTAGAATTATTAGTGCTGCAATGACACCAGGAACCCATCCACAAATCCATAATATAAAGACGATTAGGATAGAACCACACCCTTTTCCAATAACAGATAAAGGCGGACAAATAATAGCGAGAACAACTCTCCAAAAACTCATAATTTATTATTTTGATGATGAACTCATTTAAACTTTTTTAATTTGCTAAAAAAATTTCTAATTCTCGCTTAAATCCCAAAAATTTAGATGGGTTTAATGCCGACACAGACTCGACATAAATTGTATTACAATAATTATAGGACGTCAATTTAGTTTATTTGTTACATTTCAATAAAATATAGTAGTTTAGTACTGTGAGAAATATAGGATACATCATTATTTTTTTCTTCGGAAATGTGGCGGTTGCCCAACACCATTTTGAAGGTCATATTGACAATGAACGTTGGCAAAATGACATCTATCTTTCGGTTATTGAAGACTACCGAACATTAGATGGAATCAATGACGAACAAATTATCACCAAAGTAAAAAGTGACTCTAGTGGTTTTTTTAAGTTTGATCAAAACCAACTTGATATCAACCAGAAAATCTACAAATTGCACGTTGACAACTGTGCTTCTTTTAACCAAAGCGGTAATCATTTTGATGGTCATTGTAAAGATTACAACGATATTTTATTCATTGCTAAACGTACAGACTCCATAACATTCCCTTTATCTTTTGACGCGCAAATGTTTTGTGACATCGTTTCAAATAACCCCAAAACGAGCGCTTTTATTCAAATTGACTCGCTTAAAGAGGAGATGAAATTTGCTTATTCTGAATTTAGAAGCAAAGCAAACAGAGAATTAAACAACAAGAAATGGTTTAAAACTTTGCAAGAGTATGGCAAAGACATGGATGAACCATTAGCAGAATTATATATCTACGCGTTCTTGTCTGATCGTGGTAATCAGTTACACAGCTATTATCTAGAAGACTTAAAAACGAACTCCTATTATGATGAATTATTAGAGCGCTTACAAAGCACATATCCAAATTCTAGCTACACAAAACAGTATGAAGCAGAATTAACTTCAGATAAGTTTATTGTGTTTTCTTCGGAAGAAAAATCGAATTTTAACTGGTCTTATCTTTGGATTGGATTACTTGTTGTTTCAACGCTATTAAACTTGTGGTTTCTCATTTCAGCAAAAAAGAAAAAATCAAAACAACATGTCGATGCTGCAGCGCAACTTACAAAGCAAGAACAAAATGTTTTGGACTTACTACTAGGAGATAACAGCAACAAAGACATCGCTGAAGCTCTCTTTGTAAGTGTGAGTACAGTTAAAACTCATGTAAATAACGTCTATAAAAAATTAAATGTGAATTCTAGAGACGAATTAAAGTCGCTGTTTTCTAAGTAGTTAAAAAAATCAACCTAGGTACTAGTACCAATTTCCACCCTTGTTTTTACAAATTTCACATCAACAACCTTGATGTTTGCTTTCATATTAATCGTTTAAAAATTTTAATTATGAACCATCCTTTATTCAGAGTATAATCAAATACATAGAATAATTAAATGGATGCAACATTTGACGAATAAAAACAAATAAAACAAATACAAATGAAACGTACATTAAACATTGCACTCTTACTAGTAGTATCAATTAGCTTTATTAATGCAGCACCTGCTATATTTGATAATTTCGACATGAAAGTCGCTGTGATAAAATTTAAAACAGAAGTTGTTGATTACGGAACTATTACTCAAAATTCTGACGGTACACGGTTATTTTCATTTACCAATACAGGTGATGCGCCTTTATTAATCACTAATGTAAAAACGAGCTGTGGTTGTACTGTCCCAAGCTACTCTAAAGCAGCTATTTTACCAGGAGAAACCGGAGAACTAAACATTAAGTACGATACTAAAAGACTTGGAGCGTTTACCAAAACAGTAACCGTAACTTCTAATTCTGAAGGTGGTAACAAAATCCTAAAAATTAAAGGACATATCATTGCAGCTAAATAAACCAAATCTACCAAAGCCTAGCATTTAATTTTAATAAATGCTAGGCTTTTAATTTTAAAATCATCACCAATGAAAACGAACATCACAATAATCATAATCACAGTAGTTTTTACGTTCCAAACAAAAGCACAAACTTTAAATCAAGAAATCATAACAGATGGAGAGATACCCTATTTGCTCGGTAAAATTGATAAAAGTGGTTTAGAAGGTGACAACTATACGTCTTGGTTTTCAAAAAACTACGACGACTACGATCTTGACAAAGTCACGATAGACGCCTTAAAATCAGAATTAAAAGATTACCAAATCACCCTATTTATGGGAACTTGGTGTGCTGACAGTAAACAAGAAGTGCCTCGCTTTTACAAAGTCCTAGAAGCTTGCGATTTCTCTATTGATCAACTCACTGTCATCGCTGTAAGCAGAAAACCTTATATGTACAAACAGAGCCCGAATCACCAAGAGGCTGGTCTAAATATTCATCGTGTGCCAACGTTCATATTTTACAAGGACAGAAAAGAGGTTAATCGCATTGTTGAACATCCTGTTGAGAGTTTTGAAAAAGACATGCTCAATATTACGACGACCAATGACTACAAATCCAATTATCAAATCGTAACCAAAATTCATACTATACTTAAAGAGGATGGATTAAACGGATTAAAAAAACAAAGCAAAAAATTAGTAAAAGCTTTTCATGGGAAAATTGACAGCATGTTTGAATTGAATACTTATGGCCGCATTCTCTACTCAACTAATCTAAAAGAAGAAGCAATTACAGTATTTGATTTAAATACAAAGTTATTTCCAAATCAACCAAGAACCTATATGAGTTTAGCAAATACATTAGGAGTTGATGGAGAACGTGAAAAAGCTATTACTGTTCTTGAAAAAGCAATAACCTTATTTCCAGAAAACAAAGATCTTAGAGAAAATCTTGAGGTCGTAAAAACAAATTAAATCAATAGATTAAAAAGAGACCATTAGGATTATAAAACCTAATGGTTTTTTAACGTTAATTCTTGTAAATAATGTAATTTTGCAGCTTCCTATAGTAAAGATAGGTTACCAAAAATATATTTAGCATGCAGCTTTCAGAACAAGAATTAGTAAGACGCGAGAAACTCGTAAAATTAAGAGCCTTAGGTATCAACCCTTATCCTGCAGATTTATTCCCTGTAGACCATACCTCAAAACAGATTAAAGATAACTTTGAAGATGGCAAAAAGGTAGTTATTGCTGGTCGATTAATGGTTATTAATATTCAAGGAAAAGCTTCTTTTGGACAACTCCAAGATAGCGAAGGTCGCATTCAAGTCTATTTTAATAGAGACGAAATATGTACTGGTGAAGACAAGTCTTTATATAATGATGTCTTCAAAAAACTATTAGATTTAGGTGATTTTGTTGGCATTGAAGGTGAATTATTCACAACACAGGTAGGTGAAAGAACCGTCATGGTTAAGCATTTCAAATTGCTCAGTAAATCTCTAAAACCCTTACCAATACCAAAGCAAAAAGATGGCAAAGTTTATGATGCGTTTACAGATCCAGAATTACGCTACAGACAACGATATGCAGATTTAGTAGTAAACCCACATGTTAAAGAAGTATTTGTTAAGCGTACTAAGTTGTTTACTGCAATGCGTGATTTCTTTAATACGTCAGGATATTTTGAAGTAGAGACACCAATCCTCCAACCAATTCCTGGTGGCGCAGCTGCTCGTCCGTTTATAACGCATCACAACAGCTTAGATATTCCTTTATACATGAGAATTGCCAATGAGTTGTATTTAAAACGATTAATTGTTGGTGGTTTTGATGGTGTTTATGAATTTTCTAAAAACTTTAGAAATGAAGGTATGGATAGAACTCACAACCCTGAGTTCACCGCTATGGAAATCTATGTATCCTACAAAGATTACAATTGGATGATGGATTTTTGTGAACGTCTTTTAGAACATTGCGCAATGGCTGTTAACGGAACAACAGAAGCAACCTTTGGAGAACACCAGATTAACTTCAAAGCGCCTTATGCTCGTGTAACAATGGCAGATTCTATCAAACATTTTACTGGTTTTGATATTACTGGTAAGAGTGAAGATGACATTCGTCAAGCAGCAAAAGATTTAGGCGTTGAAGTAGATGCGACCATGGGTAAAGGAAAACTTATAGATGAAATTTTTGGTGAAAAATGTGAAGGGAATTATATCCAACCCACGTTTATCACTGATTACCCAAAAGAAATGAGCCCTTTATGTAAAGAGCATCGCGATAATCCAGAACTGACTGAGCGTTTTGAATTGATGGTCTGCGGAAAAGAGATAGCCAACGCATATTCTGAGTTAAATGACCCTATCGATCAACGAGAACGATTTGAGCACCAACTGAAACTTGCTGCAAAGGGTGATGATGAGGCTACAGAATTTATAGATGAAGATTTCTTACGTGCACTAGAATACGGAATGCCTCCTACTTCTGGAATGGGAATTGGAATGGATCGTTTAATTATGTTTTTAACCAATAATCAGTCTATACAAGAAGTGTTATTCTTTCCTCAAATGCGACCAGAAAGAAAGCAAGTTGAAATGAGTGAAGAGGAAAAAGCAGTTTTTGCTATCCTTAAATCTAATTCACCAATAGCTCTTAATGACCTGAAGGCTCAATCAGGTTTAAGTAATAAAAAATGGGATAAATCCATAAAAGGTTTGACCTCTAAAAATGTTGCTAAAGTTGTCAAAAATGATAACGGATTGTTTGTAGAAATGGTGTAATACAATTATTTCAAAATCTAATTAGTTTTAGAAACGAAACACTACAACTATGAAACAATGGCTTGTAAAAAACTATAAAGTATATCTATTAATTGGATATACTTTTTTGTTGTTAATCCATTTCGTAATCAAGGACAATTTCTTTTCGTTGAGTATTGTTTTCTATGCATTTCCGTTACTTGTTTTAATCGGTATTGCTGCATTTCTAGCATTATTATTTTTCCGAAGAAAAAAATATCGCACAGCACTTTTAATAGTCTTTATAAGCCTTTCTGTGAATTGGATACAGAATTATTACTTCTCTACGGAAACCAAAATCTCAGAAAGCACATCAAAAATTTTCTATTGGAATATTGCTAAAAAAAACCGATTACCAATAGACAATATTATAAAGCACGTACAGAGGCATCAACCAGACATATTAGCTTTTGTTGAGGCCACCAGAGAAACCTTAAGTAATTTGGACGCATTGAAAGCAGAACTCCCAAATTACAACTTCATTAAACTCAAAGGCGCCATGTTGGTTGCTTCAAAAAAAGAGGTGATGTTTTTAGATTTCAAGGTAAAAACAGATGCTTATAAAGTAAATTTATTAGAAATAAAGACCAATACCTCTAGTTTTAAATTCATTGTGACAGATCTTACTTCGTATCTCCATATCGATAAAAAAGAGCTCTTAAACTTCGTTTTAAATTATGCCATAGAAAATGATGCAGATGCAATTATTGGTGACTTCAACACCCCTTTTGAAAGCGTTCACTTTAATGATTTTAACACGAACTACAATAGCTTTCATTCATACAATGATGGCTTCACAGCAACTTGGCCTTTAGCAATTCCATTATTTGAAATTGACCATATTTGGTTATCAAAAAAGCATAAACCCATAAAACTTTATAAAGCATATAATGACGATTCAGATCATGCGCTCTTGATTTCTCATTTTATCCTTAATTGACATCTTTAAATACTGAATTTTTGTAGAGTTGTTAAAAAAAAAAAAACGTTTGTCATTGAAAATTCATACACTTACAGATAAATATAACGTCTCATCGATTATAATAAGTCATAGAAAAGTTTTTTTATTATCTTACAATCCGCTATTAATCAGAAAAAAATATCCCAAATGTTAAAAAAAACCGGCTTACTCATTCTTGTTGCGGCCATTTTATTTGCTTGTAATAATGATGATGACTTAATTGCAGCATGTGATGCAGTCACTAATGTTTCATCAAATTCTGTTACTAACAATTCTGCGATTTTAACTTGGGACGATTCAAATACAACTGCTCTTTTCTCAATTGAATATGGCGTCTCTGGCTTTTCATTAGGAGGCGGAACCTCAATTTCGGTATCTGAAACTAATTTAAGTTTATTAGGTTTAAGTGCTAGCACTACTTACGATGTTTATATGCAAACTGTATGTTCTGCAAGTAACGTTAGCATGTACACAGATGTTTATAGCTTTACTACGAATGCTCCAGCAGTAATCCCAGAATTAAGACCAACACTTTCAGAATTAAACCTATACTCTGGTAATTTAGAAAATTTAGAAATTACACCTTATGGTTTTGAATATGATTTACACTCAAAATTATTTACAGACTACGCTACAAAACAGCGATTTTTTGTAATACCTGCAGGTGAAAAATTAACTTATGACGGAGAAGGTTTACCTGTTTTCCCTAATAACTCTGTAATCGTAAAAACATTTTACTACAATATTGATGATAGAGATATGTCACTAGGACAAAAAATCATTGAAACTCGATTACTCATAAAAATTGATGGGTCTTGGGAAACTGGAGATTACAAATGGAATGACGCTCAAACCGAAGCTGTTTTAGATTTAAATGGTAGTATAGTTCCTGTAAGCTGGATTGACTCTGAAGGAGACACTAATAATGTAGACTATGAAATCCCAGCAAATACAGATTGCTTTACCTGTCACCAGACAAGCGGATCAATGACTCCAATAGGTCCAAAAATGCGGACTATCAACTTTGATTTTAATGGATCAAATCAGATACAACAATTGATTGACAATGATATGATTGAAGGCTTGACTGACCCTACAAGCGTGAGTCTTTTGCCTAAATGGGATGACACATCGGTATCTTTAGAAAGACGCGCTAGAGCATATATGGACATCAACTGCGCACATTGCCATATGCAAGGCGGTTTTTGTGAAGAGGAATCAACTTTGAGACTAGGATATGAAACCTCTTATGAGGAGTCTTCTATCTCAGAAAGACGTAACAGTATTCTAACAAGAATCCAAAATACAATCCCACAATATGGAATGCCATTAATCGGCACTACGATACTTCATGATGAAGGTGTTGAAGTACTTATTGAGTACATTAATTCACTAGAATAAAAAAAACAGAAATTCAGAAATAAAAAAAAGCCACTTTAAAGTGGCTTTTTTTATGTCTCTCTTTTCTAAACATTACGTTAAATTAGTATTAAAACCAGCCCTATATTTTTCATCTCAGAGTGGGATTTCTTATTTTAGAGGACTAATTTAAAATTCCAACCACATTGAGAAACTTTTCTATTAAACTACTTCTGGTAGTTTCCGTGTTCTTTGTTGCAGTATCCTGCTCTACAGCAAAAAAAGCAAGTAAAAGAGATGCCGCCACAGCTGCTGCTATACCTCCAGCAAAAAAGCCTGGAAAAAATGACCCAAAACCTTATAACAAAGTCATCACTAAAGATGCAAAAAGTGATGTTGGATTATTTACCGTTCATACATTAGATGACAAATACTACTATGAGATTCCAGATTCTCTTTTCAACAGAGAAATGTTAATGGTCACTCGTATTTCTAAAACTGCTAGCGGATTAGGTTTTGGTGGTGGAAAACAAAACGAACAAGTATTGCGTTGGGAGAAAAAAGGCAAAAAAGTAATTGTACGCGTTGTATCTTACAACGTTGTTGCGGCAGATTCACTTCCAGTTAGTGAAGCGGTAGTAAATTCAAATTTTGAGCCTATTTTATATACATTTCAAATTAAGGCATTCAGTAAAGATTCTACAAGTACTGTAATTGATGCAACACCTCTATTTGAAAAAGACGTAAAATCTTTAGGCTTACCTTCTTTCCGAAGAAAACCTTATCAAATAACACGTTTAGAAAGTGATAAATCTTTTATTGAAAACATAAAGAGTTATCCAAGAAATATTGAAGCAAGACACGTAAAAACATATGCTGCTGGACGACCACCTTCTAATTCTAGTACAGGAAGTGTTTCTATTGAAATCAATAACTCAATGATTTTATTGCCAGATAACCCAATGAAACGTCGTTATTTTGATGAACGTGTTGGTTGGTTTACAAGTAGTCAAACAGATTACGGTCAAGAAGATCAAAAAAGTAAGCGATTAGAATTTTTAGATCGTTGGAGACTAGAAGTCAAAGAAGAAGATATGGCTGCCTTTAATAGTGGTGAGTTAGTACTTCCGAAGAAACAAATCGTATACTATATTGATAGAGCGACGCCTGTAAAATGGAGAAAATACATCAAACAAGGTATTGAAGATTGGCAAGTAGCGTTTGAAGCTGCTGGATTCAAGGAAGCCATTATTGCTATGGACCCTCCCACTGTTGAAGAAGACCCAGAATGGAGCCCAGAAGATGCACGTTACTCTGTTGTGCGTTATTTAGCCTCTCCAATTCCAAACGCAAATGGACCTCATGTAAGCGACCCTAGAACTGGAGAAATTCTTGAAAGTGATATTAACTGGTACCACAACGTAATGTCTTTATTACGAGGTTGGTTCTTTGTACAAACTGCAGCTATTAATCCAGATGCTCAGAGTCCGCAATTTAAGGATGAAGTTATGGGACGTTTAATTCGTTTTGTATCCTCTCATGAAGTTGGACATACATTAGGATTACCTCATAATATGGGAAGTAGTGTTGCTTATCCAGTAGAAAAATTACGTGATGCAGCGTTTACCAAAGAATTTGGTACTGCGCCATCAATTATGGATTATGCACGTTTTAACTACGTTGCACAGCCAGGAGATGAAGGTGTGGCACTAATGCCAGATATCGGAACTTACGATAAATACGCTATTTCTTGGGGTTACAGACCTATCTTTGGAAAAACAGCTGAAGAAGAAAAACCTATCCTGAATAGTTGGATTATGGAACACGCTGGAGATCCAATGTATCGTTTTGGTCACCAACAAGCCGGTGATGTTGTAGATCCAAGTTCACAAACTGAAGATTTAGGGGACGATGCCATGTTAGCAAGTTCTTACGGAATTAAAAATTTGAAGCGAATAGTACCAAACTTAATTGAGTGGACTACAGAAGCTGGTGAAGATTACGACGATTTACAAGAAATGTATGGTCATGTAATTTCTCAGTATAACCGTTATATGGGACATGTTTCTAATAACATTGGTGGTGTTTATGAAAACTACAAGGCCGCAGATCAACCGGGAGCTGTTTATACTGCTGTACCAAAGGATATTCAAAAAGAGGCTATGCAGTTTATACAAGACAACTTGTTTACAACACAAGATTGGCTAATTGACAAAACTATTTTTGATCGCATTGAATTTTCTGGATCTGTAGAACGTGTTCGTGCTATACAAGTTAGATCACTTAACAACATTATGAGTTTAGGTAAAATGCAACGTTTGACAGAAGCGCATACCTATAATAGTGACACCTATTCATTACCTAATATGATGAGTGATATTCGTAAAGGGATTTGGAGTGAATTACGTACTGGAAAGAAAATTGACACCTACAGACGTAATTTACAACGTGCTCATATTGATAGATTAAGTCAAATGATGACTATTGGAAACCAAAGTGGACGTTCATTTAGTCCTTACGTAAAAATGACTACTGTGACTACAAGCCAGTCTGATATTAGAGCTGTTGTTCGAGCAGAATTAAAATCATTACGTACTTCATTGCGTTCATCTCGTGGAGCAGACACCTTAAGCAGAATGCACATTGCAGATGCTCTTGAGCGTATTGATACAATTTTAAATCCTAATGGATAATAAATTAGACGTTTTAGACATCTTAGATGTTTAGACAAAATTAGAAATATAGGAAAAGCTTCAGAGAAATCTGGAGCTTTTCCTTTTTTAGTTTATATCTTTATCGCATAGTTTTAAGACATGAAAATTACCCATCAAATATACCCAAACCATAACCTAGCCAACGAGACTGAACGTGGTGAAAATCTAGGTATTGATTTTATTTTATCTTCTATTTTAGGTGTAGCTGCTGTACTCATCTATTTTTTAATCATTGATGACTATGTCCATATTCCATTTAAAATTAAAGCCACTGCTTTTCTAATATATCTTTTGGTGCGATTTGTTTATTATTTTACTTTTGAACTACTATTTAATAGAACTCCAGGTAAGTTTCAAACCCAATCAAAAGTCGTTAATAAAGATGGCGCGAAGCCTACTGTTTTCCAATTATTTCTAAGAAATATTAGCAGGTTTATTAGTGTGTTTTCTGGAATTAGCGATGATGAACGAGCAATTCATGATCAGATATCAAACACGTTTGTTGTTCAAGATAGCAGCCTCAAAAGAGTAGAATCTAGGCACTACATGATTTTACTTTTTAATGTGATTTTAGGCGCTTTTTGGATTTACTATTTCACAAAGAAAGCTGACAAACCCTCTGCTGAACTAGCGTTGCGTATTGCTCTTATTCTTGCAACAGTTTACGCAGCTATCGTTGGATATAGAAGAATTGGCAAAAAAAAGAGTCTCAAAAAATACAGATAGAGCATCTTAAAGAAGATCATCAATTCCTTTACTATAATCTTCAAACTCAATCAAGTTATTGTGACTACCACCTTCAATGGTTATAAAGGTTGTTTTGTCTTTTGGAGAAACTGCTTTTAATTTTTCTGCGGAAGCATATGGCACTACACGATCATCTGTCCCATGAAACATAGTAATTGAACATTTTACATCCACAATAAAGGCATTTGAAGGAAATGTATACTTTAAAACTAACGACACAGGAAAAACAGGGAATCTATGTTTAGCCACATCTAAAATACTATAATATGGTGTTTCTAAAATGAGTTGCTTTGGATTGTTTTTTGAAGCTAAAAATGTTGAAATCCCTGTACCTAAGGACCGACCGTAAACTGTAATCTCACTTTCTTGATACTGCTTCAATAAATAATCATAACAATATTGAGCATCATTATAAAATGCTTGCTCACTTAGTTTCCCTTTACTTTTCCCATAAGTACGATAATCCATAATGAATACATCGTAATCTTTAGCAACGAAAAACTCAGAAATCAATCCCCAACGACTCAAATCACCAGCATTTCCATGAAAATATAGAATGACTCCTTTTGGGTTTTCGGTTTTAAAATGCACCGCATTTATGGAGACGTCTTCTTCAGGTGTTAAGAATACTTCATCATAAGGATAGGCGAATTCGTACTGATAATCCTGAGGTAATTCCGTGGGAAGAAACAGTAGTTTTTCTTGTAAAAAGTAGAGTGATGCGCCTATCATAACATATAAGACTAAAAGCACTTTGAGTAAGTTCTTAAGCCTTTTTTTTAGTCGGTTTTGAGGAATGGATAACATTGATACTTGTGGTTTGTAAATCGATGGTTTTAGGTATTTTATTTAAAATATCGTCCAACATTCTGTGATACGATTCAAAATTATTAAGGTTTTTATGCCCACCTTCAATTACAGTATGTAATTTGGTTAATTTAGGATTTACCTTCGATAATTTAATACTCGACTTAAACGGTATTAATTTATCGTGCGTCCCATGAATAATATGGATTGGACATTGCACATATTTAAGCCATTTGTAAGTTGGCAGTGGATATTTCAGCAGTAAAGATAAAGGCATAAAAGGCGCATAACGCGCTGTTACTTTTGTTAAACTGTAATATGGCGCGTCGAGAACTAACATCTTAGGATGGTTCATGGAGGCGAGTTTTGCAGCAAAACCTGAGCCTAGTGATCTTCCGTAGAGGATAATTCGATCTTCAGAAGTTTGCTCTTTTAGTTTATCATAGACTAATTGTAAATCTCTTTTAATTGCTTTTTGCGAACGTCTACCTGTGCTTTTGCCAAAGCCACGATAATCCACCATCAACACATTGTAACCATGTCTTGTGAAATCTACCGCGAACTTTCCCCAACCTTTAATACTTTTAGAATTTCCTTTGAGATATAACACAACGCCTTTACTTTCTCCCTTCGGAAAAAAACGCAATCCGTTGATAGTTGCTCCATCTCGAGTTTCGAGATTATACTCCTTCGTTTCTTGATTATCATAATCAAATTGAAAATCGACAGGCAACTTCTCTGGCTTAAACAGCATGTAATCTTGCAAATAATATAACGCAATGCTAATTGCAATATATATTATGAGAATTGTAATGATTGTAGATAACCAATATGCCATGAAAAGAATTTTCTTTTAACAAGATAGGAAAAAATAGCTAGTGCATATATTTCAAAAACACATCTGCAAAGGGATCTTGATTAACAACAGTATAGTAAAACAAAGCGCCTAACCAACCATGAAACAAGCCTAAGACATAAAGGTTTTTAGATTTCAGATAAATATAACCATAGAATAGGGCTAGAATAAATGTGCCAATCAATAACCAAACAGATGGATAATGAACTAAAGAAAACAAAGTTGCAGTACTTAAAATAACACTTCCTTTCTTAAGTTTTAGTGATTTTAATGTGCTTAAATTTCCAGCAACTAAACCAATGGTTAGAAATTGTTGAACTGTTCCCCAAATGGGATATGTAATGAGTAATGGTATAATATGCCATGTTGGATTTAATGTTCCTTGAATAAAACCTATACCTATAAACGCTACAATTGAAACTAAAGCAAAAGGCAAAACCAATTTTAAAACCGATTTAAAATTATCTTTTCTAAATCCCCAATCCTTCAACACTTGACGGTCTTTTTTATAGCGATGTCTCACATATAATGACCAAAATAAAATAGCTACAATCACAAATGGCAATCTCCAATTGAGATAATCCATAAAGATAAACTTTCCTACTCCTGTTAGCACGACTGCTAATATTTCAAGTAGTCTAACTTTATCACTACTTGGACTAGTTAAACTAAAGCTTGAGAAGTCTGTTAGATATTTTGTGAGTTTTTGTTTCATAAAACTATTCTTAAAATGGGTAAGCCATAATATTTAAAGCCATCAAAATAAATAGTAATAGACTAAACACAATACCTTTAATATCATCGTCATTTACTTTCTTAGATATTAATCGATAAACAAAGGCGAGAACAATTCCTAATACAATAAAAAAAGGTACAGTCACAAAAAACACCATTGCAGCTCCTCCTCCAGAGTCAGGAATAAAAGCAGTCATAATTAAGGTCAAAAAGCCGGACAAGATTAAAGCCCAAAATTTATAAGAATCTTTCATAGCACTAATTTTTAGATTTAAAACCCTTCAAGCTTTTAGACCTAAAGGGTTTTGGGTTACTAACTAACCAATCATCAAAACAAAAAGATCATGTAGACGATAATACCTTCGGCAATTCCTGTGATGATACTCATGCCTAGAATATCTTTGATTTTACTTTTCAAAAAGAACACTGCACTTAAGATTGCCATTATAGCTGCTAGTAATATTTCTAAAGCATCAATTCTTGAGAGCAAATATGTGACTCCTGTGAATGCTATTGTGATCCCTAAAGTAATAAGAGAGAATTTGATAATCTCATCTTTCGTATAATTTCCTTCTTGGAAGCCTTTTCGTAAATCTCTAAGAATGGATAAAATAAATAGTAATGGCACAACAGATAAAAATGGGGCAAAAATGACTTTAACACCTTTTACAATGGTTAAATCATAGTAAAAGAAAAACGCAATAGCTGTAAACGCTAATAAACCAGTTACAATTATGGATTGAAACGTAAATAACAGTTCCCTTTTGTTTGAATTACTTCTCGGTTTTGGAGGTTGAATAATTGGATTCATAATTTTAAGTTTTTGATACTGAAGCTAGTTCAGTAAGAGTTGATTTATTAATTTATTATTCTAGATTCTTCGCTGCGCTCTGAATGACACCCATCATTAAAGATAAGCGGTTATAAAAACACATGAATAGCCAATGAGAGCAGGATACCACTTAAAATCCCGTTGACCCTCAAATTATTATACAAAATGTAATTAAGCACATAGCTACTTATTGTAGTGGAGTTAATGAGATGCGCAAAAACGAGATGGTCTTCTAATTTTTGACTTGTGATCCATTCTATGGCTTGCATACTCAGAACACACATAATGACACTCACCACGAGTAAAATGGTGGCCGGCTTTTGGTGTTTCAATTTGTATTCGTCTGTGTTTTGCGGCAAAAAATGTTCTATCAATAGAAAACGCACAAAAAACAACATTGGTAATGGGAACAAAATCGATGCGATAATTTTCACAACATCCTTTAACGTTTTGATTTCGTCATATCCCAAAAACACCAAATAGACAAACACAATAACTGAGACTCCAGTGGTGACAATAAATGCGGTATTTAACTTTTTAAGTTGCATCTTAAAAACCAATTGGGTTTGAACTCGTCATCGTTCTACTTGCTAATTGATTTACGCAATGATTATAACTGTCTACAATTTCATCTTGAATCTGTTTTGAAAATACTACTAGTGCACTTATGGCAATTATAAAGCTGGTAATTTTAATACACTGTTTCATTTGTTTTTTGTTTTGTTGATTACGAGGCAAATATGCGATAGTTTGGAATGTCAAGAAACACAAGTTTTATAAAAAACTGACGATTTTATTTTTATAAACACGCCATTTATTGTTATATTTAATACATCTAATACAATTTAACTGACGACTTATAACACCTAAAAAAGATTTTCGTTTCTACGAAAAGTGAACATGACAGACCTAAATGCTATAGTTTCAACGTTTTCATCAGAAGATGAGCAACGATTCATCAATTATCTTGAGAAAAAGAACAAACGCAGCGATACCAAAAACATAGAACTCTTTAAGCTTTTAGCTCAAAATGACCTAAGCTCTAAAGCCATTTGCAAAACCATTTATAATGCGGATAACAAAGTTGCCTATCATGCGCTGAGAAAACGCCTATACCAATCGTTAATTGATTTTATAGCGAATTTGAATCTAGAAGAGGGGAACTCTATTGATATGCAAATCATCAAATACATATTAGCATCACGAACGTTTCTCATTCATAAAAAACCAGAAATAGCGTATAAAATTCTTGATAAAGCTGAAGTTTTAGCACAGGAACATCAATTGTTTCCCATCTTAAATGAAATCTATCATACAAAAATTCAGTATGCTTATTTAAACCCTTCCTTGGACATAGACCTGTTGATTTCCAATTTCCGAAGCAATCAAAAACATCATTTCGTTGAAGAGGAGTTGAATATCGTTTATGCAAAAATAAGGCGAACTTTGAGCGATATGACTTATAAAGGGGAGGTATTAGATTTTGAAACCATCCTCAAGAACACACTCAAAGAACACAATATCGAAATGAGCGAGTCACTTTCATTCAAATCCTTATATCAATTAATGACTATTGTTAGTCTCTCTGCTTTTGTGACGAACGACTATTTAAAAATTGAACCATTTTTAATCGCTACGTATGAGAAAATTAAAAACCATAAAGCTAAAGACAAGCAGCTGGTATATCACATACAAGTAGTTTACACGATTGCGAATACGGTATTTAGGAATAAAAAATTCAATGACTCTTTAGAGTATTTGGAGATAATGAATACGTTAATGCTTCAGCAACGAAAAAAATACTATGCCTCATTTAAACTGAAATACGCACTATTGACTGCCCTCAACTATAACTACAGCAATGAGCAAGACAAAGCAATTTCGCTTTTAGAGTCTATAAAACAAACCAAACATGCAGATATTGAATCATTGTTAGATATTAATTTAGGCTTAGTGATGTTTTACATCCAAAAATCAGATTTTAAACAAGCTAAAACCCTGTTTTCAAAATTCTACCATACAGATAAATATTACATTGAAAAAGCTGGCAAAGAATGGATCATCAAAAAGAATATTGCCGAAATCATCCTCTATATTGAGTTAGAGGAATTAGACCTTGTAGAATCTAGATTACTGAGTTTCAAGCGTTCCTATTTTGATTATTTAAAGAAGATTAACCAAAAAAGAGTAATTATTTTTATAAATTTGGTCAACTTATATTTCAAAAACCCTGAGAGCATAACTTCAAATGAATTTAAAGATAAGGTTGAAAATGCCTTTATTTGGGTTAATGAAAAGCAGGAAGATATTTTTGTGATGAGTTTTTATGCATGGCTAAAAAGCAAAATGGAATCAAGACCATTATACCAAACCACTTTAGGGCTTATTAAAAACGCACAGATTGTTAATTAGACATTAAAATTAAAATATGATTTAAACCAATTTAGGTAATCGTAGTCAAAGAGGCATCAATAAGAATTTTAAAACAAAACAAATTATGAAAAAATTAATTTTAATCGCCTTGGCATTTGTATCGTTACAAGCTATGGCCCAAGACAAGGAAAAAAATCAAAAAAGAGAAGCTCAGAGAGAACAAATGAAGAACATGTCTGCAGAAGACATCGCTACCATAGCCACAAAAAAATTAACACTTGCATTAGATTTAACAAAAGAGCAGCAAGTAGAAGTTAAAGAAGTAATGTTAGCACAGGCCACAGACAAAAAACAAAAAATGTCTCAAAAAGCTGAAACAAAGAAAACCCAAAGACCAGATGAAGATGCTAAGGTTTCTGATGTTAAAAAAATCAATGAAAGGTTGGATAAGAAAATTGAAGCGAAACAAAAAATGAAGTCAATTTTAACTGCCGAACAATACAAAAAATGGCAAAGCATGCAAGGAAGACGCGGTAAACAAGGAAAGAGAAAGATATAGAACAAACACAAAAATCAGGTTTTAAACTATTAGATATTTCTCATAGAGCATCGATTTTTGCAGTCGATGCTTTTTTTTATCATTAAAAGCCTTAGCTTTATAGCTTGTAGAACAATTTACAACAAAAACACGATGAAAAAATTACTTACACTTTGCTTTTTCGCGATTGCACTTATGTTGAGCACACAAGATGCAACAGCACAAAACACTTTAGAGATTAATGCAGAAGCAAATTTAAAGACTAAAGAACTTAGAAAAATTATTAAATTTGATGAAGCTAAAATGGATGATGTTTATAAGGTATACCAATCTTATGGTATAGCCTATAAAAAAATAAGCAGTAATTTAGAAGGTAATGCTGACCGTCTAAAAAAAATAGACACGTATTTAGACAGCAACCTTGAAAACATACTTACAGAAGAACAATACATCTCATATATAAATTTTTTAAAAAATATATAAATAATTAACACTAAAAAAACCGCGACTCCTAGGAGTCGCTTTTTTTATAGTGTTTGAGCAACTTTATCAACAGCTCTTATGGTTTCATCCAAATCTTCATAGCTTAGAGCATCTGTTATAAACCACGTTTCAAAGGCACTTGGCGCAATATAAATACCTTCATTAAGCATGCCATGGAAAAACGTTTTAAACGTATCGTTATTTCCTTTTGCTGCACTTTCAAAATCCACGACTGCACCTTCAGAAAAATGAATAGAAATCATTGATCCTTCTCTATTAATTGTATGCGTAATATTGTGCTTATCTAAAGCTGCAGCAAAACCTTTGTGCAAATACTCAGTCTTATCTGCTAATCTTTGAAATAGATCGTTATCATTCTTAATTGCCATTAACATGGCTAAACCAGCAGCCATCGCTAATGGGTTCCCACTAAGTGTTCCTGCCTGATAGACGTTTCCTAAAGGCGCGAGATGATTCATGATCTCATTACGAGCAGCAAATGCACCAACTGGCAATCCTCCACCTATCACTTTTCCGAAGCAAATAATATCCGCATCAACGTTGTACAGTTCTTGAACACCACCTTTCGCCAACCTAAAACCGGTCATGACCTCATCAAAAATGAGAAGAATATTATGAGTATCACATAAGACTCTCAGCTTATGTAAAAAATTATCTTTTGGCGGAATGCAACCCATATTTCCAGCAACTGGCTCCACAATGACACAGGCAATTTCATCTGAATTAGCTTCAATAACTGCTTTCACATTTTCAATATCATTATATCTCGCCAACAACGTATCCTTGGCTGTTCCTTTGGTAACACCTGGACTATTTGGACTCCCAAACGTCACTGCTCCGCTGCCTGCTTGGATTAAAAAAGCATCACTATGACCATGATAACATCCAGCAAATTTTATGATTTTTTCTTTCCCCGTAAACCCTCTAGCTAGTCGTACTGCACTCATGCACGCCTCTGTACCAGAGTTTACAAATCGTATTTTATCCACATTTGGCACCATTGAAACTGCAAGCTCTGCGATTTTGGTTTCAATTTCTGTTGGCATCCCAAAGGACGTTCCGTTTTTAGCTTTTTCAATCACTGCATTTACAACAGGTTCAAAAGCATGACCTAACAACATGGGGCCCCAAGAATTGATGTAATCTATAAACCGATTATCATCTTCATCATATACATAAGCACCCTTTGCAGATTTTGCGAAAATTGGTGTTCCGCCTACAGCTTTAAAAGCACGTACTGGAGAGTTTACACCTCCTGGAATAACGTTTTCAGCGTTTTTAAATAACGCACTACTACGCTTATATATCATATTAATTTGATTTAATAATGAGAAGTTGACCTAATGAAATAGTATTAGAATTAAGACTATTGAGTCGTTTAAGAGCATCAACAGTGGTATTATATTGTCTTGATAATGAATATAAAGTATCGCCTTTAATAACAATGTGATTTAAAGAAACATTGGCAATAGATGACTCATTTCCTAAAACCATATCATCATATTTATCAAGATTATAACGTTTAATAAGACTTATTAATTTCTCTGGATATTTTCTATCGGTTGCATAGCCTGCTGCTCTTAAACCTTTTGCCCAACTTTTATAATCATCTGGCCTTAACTTAAACAACTTCGCATACCGACCTCTTCCTGTTAAAAAATCAGAGTGGTCTTCAAAAGAGGAATTAGCATGATCATATTTTCTAAAACACTCTTGAGAGGCGTCATCATCATGATAGATTTTTTTACCTGTCCATCCATGACATTTTATTCCGAAGTGATTATTCGCTTTAACTGACAATCGACCTTTACCAGAACCAGATTCCAAAATACCCTGAGCCAATGTGATACTTGCTGGAATTTTAGAGGCTCGCATTTCATCCATTGCGATCGCGTTGTATTTTAAGATATAAATCTCTACAGCACTTAGATTTGAGGTTCCTGAAACATCAGGAGTTTTTGTAGAATTATTAGATTCTGTAGTTGCTTTAGGCTCGACTAAAACTTGTTCCGTTTTTGGTGTTTTTTTATTCTTTTTAGTGACCACTTTTCTCTTAGACCCACAACTAAAGGCCATAAAACTCACTAATAAAAACACAATTATTTTCTTCATAAACTTTAAACGATTAAAGGCATATTTTGTTGTTTTAATCTTTGATTCATCCCTTCAATGCCTTGTAATCCACCTGTATGGATTGCTAATATTTTTGATTCCTTCGGAAAATAGCCTTTGTCAATTAAATCGTAAATTCCATACATCATTTTCCCAGTATAAATAGGATCTAATGGAATACTTTCCGAGCTTTTGAATTGGTTGATAAAATCGATTAAATCATTATTAATTTTCGCATAACCTCCAAAATGATAATTGGTAATTAACTCCCAATTTTTATTCCTTGCAAATTTAGTGATTTCTTCACTTAAAAAATCACCTTTTAAGGCTGGAAATCCGATAATTTTTTGATGTAGTAATGCGGAATTAATCAATCCAGAAATGGTACCACCTGTACCCACTGAGCAACAGATATAATCATAGTCTTTATCTGCATCTGTTAATATTTCTTCACAACCTTTTACAGCTAAAGCATTTGTACCTCCTTCTGGAATAAGATAAAAATCACCAAACTCATTTTCTAATTCTGA
The DNA here is from genome assembly GCA_047622005.1 of Dokdonia sp. Classification (GTDB taxonomy): domain Bacteria; phylum Bacteroidota; class Bacteroidia; order Flavobacteriales; family Flavobacteriaceae; genus Psychroserpens. Next base: position 34,600 of record JBLHML010000019.1, read on the forward strand.
GATGTAAATCGCGTCTGCTTTACGTTTATATTTTTCTCGTGAAATAAATTGTAATGTCATTCCGCAAGATTGTGCAAAACTCAAGGTTGGATTTAACGACACCTTAGACTTTAATTCCTCTCCTCTAATAATTCCTATGGTTTTAAAACCAAATTCTTGTCCTGCGAAAGCCACTGCGGCTATATGATTTGAAAATGCACCTCCAAAGGTTGTTAACACCTTTTTATTCAAGTTCTTCGCTTCAATCAAATTGTATTTTAGCTTTCTATATTTATTCCCAGAAATATAAGGATGAATTAAGTACTCTGGCTTTATACAAACCTGATTACTAACACTTAAGTTCCTTTGGTCTTTGAATTTTAACATTTAATCGAATATAGTAACTATAAAACCAAAAAAAAAGTTAAAAAAACTATATTTAATACACTTAGTAGGTGTTATTCCAAAATAGTCAGAATTATCTGACTAACAAGTGGTTATAAGTTTAAAAAAATCGCTATGCTGTCTGGTAAAATATGTCCTTATTGGCTTGGTAATGTGATTATAAATCGAATTGACATGATTAGAACATTACTATCACTTATAATTTTTATTGGCTTCCTGAATTTTGAATCTCAGGCTCAATGTACAAATATTGGGAATGATGCTTGCACCAGCCTTGCACCCACAATAATTGGAAATTCTGTCACTTGTACTCCTCCAGCAAATCAAGGTGGTCGAAGAAATTTTCGAATTAATAATATGATTGCAGGTGCTACATACAGGATTTCTAATTGTGGATCAGGGTTTGATACACAAATGACAATAAGAGACCTAGGAGGCGCGGATGTTGGATATAATGATGATAATGGCCCTGCATGTGCAGGAGCAGCGGCATCAATTGATTTTGTACCTGCAGCAGATGGAAGTTACAGAATACAATTGAATAGATACAACTGTGCAACCGCTAATGAATTGAATGGAGATATTGTTGTAACATTGTTAATCAATGCAGCTCCAATCTATGACCCATGTGCAACTATTACTAATATTATAAGTTGTGGTATAAATACAACTTCAACCTTTGGTGCTGGAGTAGGTGCAGTAGCAGGCGCATGCACGTATTTAGCTGATGGTCAAGAAAACGCATATACATTTACTCCAACAATCACAGGAAATTATTCAATTGAACAAATATCATCTACAGATTATGTTGATTACTATTACAAAGAAGTTTCAGCAGGATGTAATAATACAGGATGGACATGTACAGGTGCAGAATTAGACGGAGCTGCAGCCGGTGGTTCATTTACATTGACAGCAGGAACGCAATATTACATTATGGTTGACCCTGAATTTACGACTGGCGGCTCCGCTGTTTTTAATATTGTTTGTCCACTGCCTCCGCCATCCAATGATGATCCTTGTAATGCAATACCCTTAGCGGTAAATAATACCTGTAATTTTGCTACATACACAAATGCAAATGCAACAGCAACAACTGGAGTTCCCGCTCCTGGTTGTGCATTTTACTCTGGTGGTGACGTCTGGTTTACTGCTTTAGTACCTGCTAGTGGAACACTAATTGTAGATACAGATACTGGTGTTATTACAGATTCTGGTATGGCGTTTTACTCTGGCGCTGCTTGCACTAGTCTAACTCTAATTGAATGTGATGATGATGGTAGTCCCTATGGTGCCTTAATGTCCTCAATTACTAGAACTGGCTTAACACCTGGTCAGACTATATATATAAGAGTATGGGAATATGGAAATAATAACAATGGCACATTTGATATTTGTGCGACTACGGTCATTCCATGTGTCACTCCACCTACTGACACAACACCTAACTCTTGTGAAATGGTTATTGATGAAGTAGGAACAGATCCTTTTGCTATAACACCGTATAATCCTAATCCTAGCTTTACATTAGATTGTAATACAGCTTCTGTAAATTTAGCAACTAACGCTCAAATGAATGAAACGACGTCTTATGATGTTATCAAGATACCATATTCAATTATAAGTAATTTAGGAGCAACAATTACCAACACCCCTATTACAGACGACGATTTATGGGCAGATTCCCCTACAGCTATAGGCTTTCCATTTTGTTTCTACGACAATGAATACGACTATACATTAGCAGGAGCAAATAGCATGCTTACTTTTGATATTAATGCTCCTGGAGCACCATATTTGTTAACAGGCACAAACACACCTGGCACAAGCTGCGGTTATCAGTTTAGTAATAATCTACCAAGTACTGTTGGTAATTTATTTGAACAGACCATCTATGGCGTATATCATGATATAGATCCTAGAGGACTTCCAGCAAATGCTATTACCACAAGAACCCAAGGACCTGTAGGTTGTAGACTATTTATCGCAGAATGGAATGATGTACCCATGTTTGGTGATGCTGCCACATTATATTCAGGTAAGATGGTATTATATGAAACAACCAATATCATTGAGGTTTACATTGAAGAAAAACGAATTGAAAATGGAAATTCAAACCCGTGGAATGAAGGTAATGCAATAGTGGGTTTACAAGGAGACTATGTTGGTCCTTCAAGCAATCCTGCTAATGAATTTGTTGTTGCTCCTTGTAGAAATAGTTTAGATTCAAACTGGGAAGTCACAAACGAAGCTTGGCGCTTTGTACCTAATGGTAATTCTAGACTAACTGGTGTGGAGTGGTACATAGGGACTGATACTTCTGGAGCGCCTGATGCAACAACCAACACATATACTGCAACGGCGCCTGGCACCTATACTGCTATATCCACGTATTCAACATGCGCTGGCTCAACCGTTACTCTTACAGATGAAGTTGTGGTAACAAATAGTGGCAAAATATGGAACGGATCTGCAGATGACAACTGGTACATCGCTAATAACTGGACACCAACAGGAGTACCTACTAGTGCCGATTGTGTTGTGATACCAGCCACTGCTGTTTCTAATGGCAATGCTCCTATTGCCGATGTTGCTTATCTTTTAGGAATACCGGTACCACCTTTACCTGCTTATGGTCGTAATCTTACCATTATGGCTAATGGTTACTTAGAAGTGGAATCCAACACGTTTTTAGATATCACTGAATGGGTGAATGTTGATTCTAGCAATAACGGATTATTGGTGTTAAGAGATAGCGCAAGTTTGATTCAAGACCCAGCTGCGACTACCAATATTAATGTAGGCTCAATCAATGTGCAACGTTCTGTAAACAACTTAAATTCTTATGATTATGTGTTTTGGTCAGCTCCCGTAGAAGACCATGACGTTGAGGAAATTTCTCCTATTACACCAGCTAATAAGATCTTTAAATGGTTACCATACCAACCTGCTGGAGGTGGAGTGGGACATCATGGTGATTGGCGAAACCCTAACGCTAATGAACTTATGAGTATTGGTGAAGGCTATATCGCAAGAAATCTTGGAGGCGCAATCACAATTCCAGATGTGCCTGCATTACCTGCAGCTACAACAGAGTTTAGAGGTAGACCAAATAATGGTACTATTAACACGCCAATATCCAGATGGACGCATTTAGCTGCAGCTGGAAATTATACTGGTGATAATAGTGTGGCAAATGGGACCACTCCACAGGATGATAATTGGAATTTAATCGGTAATCCATATCCTTCAGCGATTTCCTATGCAAATTTTATTAGTGCCAATACTTTTATTGATGGAACTATATATTTATGGACGCACCAAAATGCACCTAGTGCTATAGCAGATCCCTTCTATCAGAATTTCTTATACAACTATAGTAACGATTATGTCGATCAAAATTATACAGGATCTAATCCTCCAGGATTCAATGGTAACATCGCATCTGGTCAAGCATTTTTCGTACAAATGTTAGATAATGCGACCACCTCAGAATTAGTGACTTTTACGAATGCTATGAGAAGCAATAGTCAAAATGCTAATAGCCAATTCTACAGACAGAGTAACCTTAATCATTCAGAGGAGGAAAATACTATTGAGCGACATAGAATTTGGCTGGATTTAATTACTCCAAACGATGAAGCCACCTCGATACTGGTAGGCTATGTTGAAGGCGCTACCCTTGCTAAGGACAGATTATATGATGGCTTCGATTTTGAAGGCTCATCGATTAGTTTTTACTCGTTGATTGATACGGATAAAATGTCAATTCAAGGCAGACCTATACCATTTATGGACAGCGACACTGTTCCTCTGGGCGTAATTCTTAATGATGCTGGCACATTTTCTATTGCTATTAACACACTAGATGGTTTATTTGACACTACTGATCAAACAATTTATTTAGAAGACACGTACTCAAACACAATTCATAATTTACGTTTGATGCCATATGATTTCACTTCCGAAAGTGGCGCGTTCAACGATCGTTTTATTTTAAGATATACAGACGACACCCTAAGTATCAACGCTTATGAGGATGCAAATGGGATTACTATTTTAACCCCTAAGAATGAGAGCGTAAAAGTAATATCTACCATAGGAGTAATTGACAACATCAACATCTTTGATATTGTTGGTAGAGTTATTTTCAAAGAATCACAAATTAATAACTCTGAGTTCATTTTTAAGGACTACAACTTATCAGATGGTACCTATGTAATTATGGTAGAACTATCAAATGGAAAGCGAAAAATCCAAAAAGTCGTAATAAGACAATAATTATTAGTAATCAATAAACGACAAAAAAGGCCTTGATTTTAAATAATTAAGGTCATTTTTTTTGTGAAGAGTATTGATCAACATCCAAAATCACTTAGTACATCACAAATTATAATTTCTACTAATTTACATACCGAAGCGAAGACTAAAACAGGAATAGATGACACACCTCTAAAAATTATAATTGTCTATTTACAGTTTCTCTCTACTCTAAAGAAGTCGATACTTCAGTTATCTAAATTTAGCAGAAGAAACAGTCTCAATCTTCATAAGCCAAAGCTTTATAAAAATCTGATTATCATTTTTCAAGTTCTAATAATATATTATTTTGAAAAAATTAACTAATTCTAGAATAATTATCAAAAAAAAACGTTAAAATTAATTTTAATTTTAATAATTTCACACTTTAATTCCCCAAATCTATACTTAATAACAGTTACAATTTAAGTAATGCTAATTATAAAATAATTGGCGTGTTCAAAAATATAGATTATGATTAAAAAATTACCTTTTTTGTTAGTACCCTTTTTTATTGGCTACATGGCTTTTGGTCAACAAGTAAATCCCAATGCAAATGATTGTATCCAAAATTTCATACTCAATGCTAAAACCCAGCCTGGAGAAAATCAACGTGTAGATGATATCGTGATTTCATGGAACTTTTCCCAGAACACAAATACGCAAAATCTAAAACTAACTTTTGAAGTCCAGCCTTTAAACGCCTGCTGGAAAGAACTGGAAGGCACAAATAGATTAGAAGCCAAAACATTCAAAATACTAAATTTCTCAGAAAACAGTATTGGCAATCAGAAATTAATATACAATGACCTTATCTGCAAGTGCCTCAAATGGAGAGCAATAATCATTGACTCAACGACAAACTGTGAAGTAAAAACAGATTGGAAATTCACCAGCTTCTTGTAATTATCAACCAACTAAGAATTATAATAATATGAAAAAAATTACTTTTCTATTTATATGTCTCCTTACTATCAATGTATCTTTTGCTCAAGGCACAGATGTTCTAAGTTCAGAACAATTTTGTTCTGGAACATCTCAATTAACATTTAATAATGTTTATGGTGGCACAAACTTAACACAGGTTGGATGCTTAGGATCAATACCAAATGCTGCTTATTTTTATTTAGAAATTGATCAACCAGGAGATTTAATTTTCACCTTAAGTCAAGAAGATACAGGTGGCAATCCAATTGATGTAGATTTTATTGCTTGGGGACCATTTATAAATATAGGAGATGCCGATACTAGCATATCTTTTACAGACTGCCCTACATGTCCTAACAACACTACGGATCCTACGTTTTACCCGTATGCACCAGATGAAATTGCAGACTGTAGCTTTAGTTCTGGCCCATCTGAAACCATGAATATTTTAAATGCAATGCAAGGAGAAATATACGTTGTATTAATAACCAACTATAATGGTACTCAAGGAACTATAGATTTCCAACAAACTGGAGGAACTGGAACTACTACATGTGCTAGTTCACCTGTTTGTGGTAGCCAGTATTACGATATTGGTGGTACGACAGGACCTTATTCTGGTAATGAAACAACCACTATAAACCCGTATTTTGCTGGAGGAACAGTTACTGTAAATTTCACAACATTAAATATACCTGATGCAGGAGATGTTTTAACCGTATACAATGGACCAAATAACACCTTTCCAGTGTTAGGAACGGTAACTACAACTGGATCATTCACTTCTAATACAACAGCAAATCCAACTGGAGCGATCACTTTCGAATTAGTTACAGATGGAGATGCCACCGTAGGGACAGGATGGGTAGCAGATATCACGTGTACGCCTCCTCTAACACCACCAACTTGTGGCTTTACATTCTATGACAGTGGAGGTTCAGGAGGAGATTATTCAGCCAATGAATTACAAACAACAACTATTTTCCCTGATTTTGCAGGTGACTTACTAACTGCAACTTTTACTGCCTTTGATACAGAAACCAGTAATGATGAATTAATCATTTATGATGGTCCAGATGCTTCTTACCCTTTATTAGGAACATTTTCAGGCACAACAATTCCAGGTCCATTTACATCATCAGATCCAACTGGCGCACTTACTTTTGTTTTTACAAGTAATGGGGTAACACAAAATAGTGGTTGGGCAGCTGATTTGACTTGTAGCTTATCTACCTTCACTTGTGGATCAACTTTTTATGATAGCGGTGGAGCTGGAGGCGATTATTCAAATAACGAATTTACATCAACCACCTTGGTGCCAGATATTTTTGGCACAGCGATAACAGCGACTTTTACTTTTTTTGATCTTGAAAGCTGTTGTGATGAATTATCGGTTTATGATGGACCTGATGCCACCTATCCATTATTAGGAACTTTTGCAGGAACCGCACTTCCGGGTCCATTTACATCAAGTGACCCATCTGGTGCTCTAACTTTTGTTTTCGATAGTGATTCTTCAGTAACTTATGGAGGCTGGGCTGCTGACCTAACCTGCAGTACTCCTACTTGTGGCTCTACATTTTATGACAGTGGTGGTTTAGGTGGAGATTACACCTCCAACGAATCACAAACAACAACTATTTTCCCTGATTTTGCAGGTGACTTACTAACTGCAACTTTTACTGCCTTTGATACAGAAACCAGTAATGATGAATTAAATATTTATGATGGTCCAGATGCTTCTTACCCTTTATTAGGAACATTTTCAGGCACAACAATTCCAGGTCCATTTACATCATCAGATCCAACTGGCGCACTTACTTTTGTTTTTACAAGTAATGGGGTAACACAAAATAGTGGTTGGGCAGCTGATTTGACTTGTAGCTTATCTACCTTCACTTGTGGATCAACTTTTTATGATAGCGGTGGAGCTGGAGGCGATTATTCAAATAACGAATTTACATCAACCACCTTGGTGCCAGATATTTTTGGCACAGCGATAACAGCGACTTTTACTTTTTTTGATCTTGAAAGCTGTTGTGATGAATTATCGGTTTATGATGGACCTGATGCCACCTATCCATTATTAGGAACTTTTGCAGGAACCGCACTTCCGGGTCCATTTACATCAAGTGACCCATCTGGTGCTCTAACTTTTGTTTTCGATAGTGATTCTTCAGTAACTTATGGAGGCTGGGCTGCAGATATAACCTGTATAGATAATTGTAATTTAATTATCACAGACACCAATTACCCTATAGGAGCAGATGCCTGTACTTTAGATTATACTGAACTTACAACTAACGCAGCATCTCCACCCCAAGTTACATGGTCACCAACCACAAACCTATATACTAATAGTGCTTTAACTACTCCTTACTTTGGTGGGTTTGCAGGTACAGTTTATGCAGCTCCAAATGGCATTCAAACCTATACAGCTACAGATCAAAATAGCTGTACTGATACGGTTACTGTAACACACAATAAAAAAACATGGAATGGTTCAGATGTTAGTGATGGCGCCAATTGGTATGTTGGTAATAACTGGACACCTTTTGGAGTTCCAAATATCACAAGTTGTGTTGTTATACCTGATAATTCCACAGTTCCAAATAATCCTATAGCAGATAAGTCACAAGTTCCTATACCATTACCTCCACTACCTGCTACAGCTAGGAATTTAACTTTAGAAGCTAATGCTTACTTGGAGATTGAAACTAATTCTGAATTAATTGTACAAGAGTGGGTAAACGTCCAAAATACAGGAATTTTAAACCTAAAGAGTAGTTCAAGTTTAATTCAAATAGAAGATAGCGCTGTTAATGCTGGTGATATCCACATGCAACGATCACCTAACTTTGATGAAAGTGCAGTGGCTGACACTGAATATGTCTATTGGTCTTCTCCCGTTTCAAATTTTCAAGTCACAGATATATCTCCTTCTTCTGGTTTAATATTTGATTGGACTCCAACTACAACAGGGAATGGCACAGGAAATCATGGTCAATGGTTTAGCGCTTCTGGGACTATGACAGATGGTACAGGTTATATTGTAAGAGGTCTTGATGGAACTCCAGCAACAATACCTGCAACTGCGTATGCAATATCAAATAATTCAGCGTTGTTTAGTGGAGTACCAAATAATGGTGTTATTACAAAACCTATATTTCATGGTGGATATGATTCAGGACCGTATGCAGGAATAGGAAATGGTGCTACAAATGAGGATGACAACTGGAATCTTATTGGAAATCCCTATCCTTCAGCAATATCAGCAAATGCTTTTACAAACTTAAACACCAATATCAATGGTACTGTTTATGTTTGGCCACATGACTCAACATACTCTGCTGTAACCCTAGATCCATTCTACGAAGATTATGTTTATAATTATGATGCTAATGATTATATAGAACACAATAACACAGGTTCTAATCCACCAGGCACTAGTGATTTATTCATTGGCTCAGGGCAGGCTTTCTTTGTTATGATGAACAACAGTGCAACTTCTGGAACAAATGTCACATTTAATAATAGTATGAGGCAAATGCTTTCAACTTATAACAATAGTACTTTTTTTAGAACTGATGATTCAGGTGATTATGCAAATCAAAATAACATTGAGCGTCATAGAATATGGTTAGACCTGTTATCGCCAAACACTATTACTAATACAATTTTAGTTGGTTATATACAAAATGCAACAAATAATTTTGATCGGTTATATGACGGTTATGATTTTAGCAGTGGCGACAACAGTGGCTTCTATTCATTATTAAATAATGAAACCTTGTCAATTCAAGGTCGTTCACTTCCATTTATGCAAGAGGACATTGTCCCTTTAGGTATTATAGCCAATGAAACTGGCAGTCATACTATAGCCATAAACACGTTAGACGGTCTTTTTATAAGTGAAAATCAAAATATTTACATAGAAGATACTGAGCTTAATATGATTCATGACATTCGTCTATCTCCTTATACTTTTACTATAGATGCAGGCATCCATGATGACAGGTTTATATTGAGATATACAAATGAAACTTTAGGTGTAAATGCGTTAGATGGTATTGATGGTATTTCAATAATTGCTCCTAACAGCGCCTATATAAAAGTCACTTCGGAAATTGG
>JBLHML010000020.1:0-39961 GCA_047622005.1 Dokdonia sp.
GTATTTCTATTATTCCTCCTTCTATAAGCTTAACTTTAAATGAAGTGTTATCTTATCTTGAAATTAACACCAAATTTTCATTTAAAGATTTAGATGGTACTTTTATTTTAATAGGTATAAAAGACACCATATTTGATGTACAGCAATTATCTCAAGTCGTTTTGTCTCAATACATAGTCAAAGGAATCAATAAATTAAAGAATGGGTCTTATGAGATTGATTTTAATCAGTTTGATATTCTGCCAGGTTTAATAGAAACAGATGTTTTGCAAGCAGTGCAGGCCTTTCCGGGAATTCAAAGTATTAATGAAACCGTTTCAGATATTAATATTAGAGGAGGGACTCATGATCAAAATCTAATACTTTGGGACGGAATTAAAATGTATCAATCAGGTCATTTCTTTGGCTTGATTTCTATGTTTAATCCTCAAATTACTCAACACGTTAGTGTACTTAAAAATGGGACAGATACAACACTCACAGATGGTGTGTCTGGAACCATTGCTATGGAAACAAGCTCTAAAATTAATGAGACCTTTAGAGGAAGTTTAGGCTTAAACTTTATTGATGCAAATGGTTTTGCAGATATTCCTTTAAGTGAAAAATCTTCAATACAGGTTGCTGCTCGCAAATCAATTAGTGATTTTACTAAAACACCAACGTATATCAATTTTTTTGAGCGAATCTCTCAAGGCACCGAAGTTCAAACAAACACCAATGATATCTTTAATTCTGATCAAGAATTTGATTTCTATGATATGTCTTTGCGTTGGATTTATAATATCTCCGATAAAGACCAACTACAGGTCAATTTTTTAACTGCAAACAACGAACTACGATTTAACGAAAATTCTACAGTTGATACTATTGAAACTTCTCGTCAAAGTAGTTTAAGTCAAAATAGTATTGCTAGTGGAATACATTATAAAAGGATTTGGAATGATACTTGGCAGACTACTTTTGAAGTTTATGAAACTGATTATGAATTAAAAGCGATAAATGTTAATGTATTAGACCAGCAGCGGTTTCAACAGGAAAATGCAGTGTCTGAAACTAGTTTAAAGTTTTTAGCTAATTATAAACTGAATGAACGTCTGCAATTTTTAAATGGGTATCATTTTATGGAGACTCAAATAAGGAATTTGGACGATGTTGATAATCCGCGTTTTAGATCTTTGATTTCTGAAGTATTAAGAACTCACGGACTCTTTTCTCAATTAAATTATAGTACTTTAGATAAGAAAACAAGTTTGAATTTCGGATTGCGTTATAACTACTTAGATAAGTTTAGAAAGCACATTCTTGAGCCTAGAATATCGTTGACATATCAGTTTCTTAATAATTTCTCATTTGAGGTATTAGGAGAGTTTAAACATCAAAGCACATCTCAGGTTATCAATTTTCAGAATGATTTTTTAGGTATTGAAAAAAGACGATGGCAATTGTCTAATGATGAAGATGTTCCTGTTATTCACAGTAAACAAGTTTCTGTAGGGTTAAGTTATAGTAAAAAAGGTTGGCTTGTAAGTGCAGATACATATTATAAATATGTAAATGGAATAACGACTCAGAGTCAAGGGTTTCAAAATCAATATGAATTTGTAAAAGCGAGTGGTAGTTATAAGGCATATGGAGTTGATTTTATTTTGAGAAAACAGATTAAAGAGTTCACAACTTGGCTGAGCTACTCCTATTTAAATAGTGATTATACGTTTAACACGTTGCCAGAGCAAACCATTCCTAATAATTTTGATATTACTCACACCATCACTTTTGGTGCTAATTATACTTTAGAAGATTTAAAGCTTTCTGCTGGATTGAATTGGCATTCTGGAAGACCAACAACACAGCCTGTTACAGGTAACGAAATTGATGATGATGCTATAAATTTTGAAGCAACTAATTCTAGTAATTTACAAGATTATTTGAGAGTTGATGTTTCCGCAGTGTATACTATTGGATTATGGGGAAATACGAGAGCAGATCTTGGTATTTCAGTCTGGAATGTTCTAAACAAAAATAATCAGATTAATAATTTTTACAGAATTAATGACGGTACTGTGAGCGAAACAATGCAAAGTTCATTGGGTATGACGCCTAATGCAGTATTGAGAGTTCACTTCTAATCTTCTGGGAGTTCAGTTTTTACTCTGTATGTACTCAAATCATCAAGGTAATCTGTGGGCGAGAAATCAGCACTTTCAAATTCAGTTTTCCTATACCGCTTAGTTTCGATTCTTTTAATAGCCTTTAGAAAGCGTTTGACTTCCTTTTTATCATTAACAATTAGTCCCGGCACTTCTGTAGAATTGCCATCATCATCTTTAGCAACCATCGTAAAATACGATGAGTTACAATGTTTGATCTCTCCTGTTCTTATATTCTCAGATTCTACTCGAATCCCAACGACCATAGACGTACGTCCAACATAATTTATGGAAGCTTTCATAGTTACGAGTTGACCAATTTCTATAGGGTTCAAGAAATCTACCGTATCTACAGATGCAGTGACGCAATAGGTTTTAGAGTGCTTAGAAGCACAAGCAAATGCAATTTGATCCATGAGGTTTAAAATGTAACCACCATGAATTTTACCACCAAAATTAGAGTGTGACGGTTGCATTAATTCTGAAATACTAATCCTTGAAGAATCTATAGTTTTATAAGTCACTGTCTTTAATTTCGCAAATGTGGTGATGCCTCTTTTTCGACCTTGGTAATGAAATATTTGGTATCACCTAACCAGAAAAAAGTACTGAAACGTTCAACATAGGTGAGTTTAACATAATTGCCTTGAAACGCTTTTAAATTTTCTATAACCTCGTCATCTTTATCTAAAACTGAAAATGTAAAAATTTGTGCTCCAGATATGCCTTGACTAATTTCACCTTCCCACGTTTTTACTATAAGTCCTTTACTGCTAAATTTAATAAGCTCTCCAGTACGATAGCCTTCACTGTAGGGTATAAAGTAGATTACAGCATAGTACATCCCTAGTAATGCAATAACTCCAATAACCAGATAGCTCAATATTTTTTTCATATCATGTCAACTTTTAAATTCATATATGTTTTGCTTTGGGAAGATGTCATAATGTCGCAGATGGAATTATTCGTCCTCACTCGCTCTTTTAATGATAGCTTCAGGTAACGATTTTTTAGCTTTAGCTCCTAATTTCTTAATTTTTTCAACGCTGGTTATAAGGTTTCCTTTTCCTTCAACTAATTTGTTCATAGCAGCAGAATAATCCTTTTTAGCATCATCAATTCGCTTTCCAACTCCTGTTAAATCTGTGACTAATCCATGAAATTTATCATACAGCGCTCCAGCTTGTCGAGCAATTTCAATGGCATTTTGTTGTTGTTTTTCGTTATTCCACATACTATCAACTGTTCTCAACGTTGCTAACAGTGTAGATGGTGTAACGATTACAATATTTTTCTCAAATGCTTTGTTGTATATAGAGTTATCTGCATTTATAGCGACTGCAAATGCAGGTTCTATTGGGATAAAAAGTAATACAAAATCCGGACTTTCTATATCGTACAGATCTTCATATTTTTTTTCGCTCAATTGGTCTACGTGTCTTCTTATAGAGTTAATGTGTGCCTTTAGATAAGCCTCTCGTTCATCGTCTTCTGCATTGACATAACGTTCATAATCGGTTAAAGATACTTTACTATCAATAATCATTTTCTTATTGTCTGGTAGGTGCAAAACAATATCTGGTAACACTCTTGTGCCATCTTCTCTAGTAAAGTTTTGTTGCACAAAATACTCTCTGTCTTTTTCTAATCCGGATTTTTCAAGAACACGTTCCAATACCAATTCGCCCCAATTTCCTTGCATTTTACTATCCCCTTTTAAAGCTCTAGTTAAATTAGTAGCCTCCTTGGTCATTTGTTGGTTGAGGTCTTTTAAACCTAATAATTGTTCTTTCAAAGCTGAGTGCATGCTAATACTTTCCTTTTGGGTATCATCTACTTTCTTCTCGAAAATTTGAATTTTTTCCTGTAAAGGATTCAATATGCTCTTTATATTTTCTTTATTCTGAAGCGTGAATTTTTCAGACTTTTCATCTAGAATTTTAGTTGCTAAAATCTCGAAATCTTTACGCAACTGTTCCTGACGTAATTCAATATCTTCTTCACGTTTGTCACTTAATTTTTGAAGATTTTCATATTCAGTATTACGTCGTGCTAGTTCTGTGTTTAAAAAATCTTTTTCTTTTCTAATATCCTCACGTTCTTGCTCTGTTTTTGAAATGGTTTCAGAAAGTTCTTCTAATTGAGTCTTAAAGTATGAGTCTTGTTTCTCGTTTTCAGTTTGATGACCTGTCTTTAATTCTTGGAGCTGTAGAGCCAAATTTGAGTTTCGTTCTTCCAGAGTGCTCTGTTCACTTTTACTTTTCAGCTTAATAAAAAGCATCCCTAAATAGGCGCCAAGTGCTGCGGAAAAAATAATGGTTAAAATGAGAATAAGGCTGTCGTTCATAAAGAGAATAGAAATTTACTCAAAGATAAATGATTTGTCGAAAGATTTAGGATTGTAATAAAAAGATATGTCTAATTTTCTAAAACATAAATATCATCAATTAAACGCTCAATATCTTGATCATTAGTGCCATCATAAATACCGCGAATTTGTTTCTCTTTATCTATCAATATGAAATTAGGAGTGTGAATAAAATCTTGTAGGCCACCATCACCTTGTTCAACAACAGCAAAATAACTTTGACGTGCTAATTCATAAATATGTTTTTTGTCACCTGTAGTGATATTCCATTTTGAATCAATAACACCTTTGTTTTTTGCATATTTCTTAAGTACCGAAACACTATCTATTTCAGGAGTAACAGACAAGGATAGAAACATAATATCATCGTTGTCTATAAATTCCTTTTGAATTTTCGTCATATTATCAGTCATTATAGGACAAATACTCCCACAACGCGTGAAAAAGAAATCTGTGACATAAATTTTATCCTTGTAATTGTCTTGAGTGATAACTTGTCCGTTTTGATTGATGAGCTCAAAATCTGAAACCGTATGATTTTGGGTTTTGTTTTGAAGGCTTTTATCTACCAATTCTGGATTAAAATTTGAAGGATTGTAAATTGGTAATGTATGGGTTGGAAATAGATACGAATAAGAAAAGTAAAACACCAGTAAGAGCAAGATTGTAATGAGTATAGCTGTAACTCTATTATTTTTTATTATTGACATATAATTAAATTATTAGAGTTTGTAAAAAACAGATTACCATAGCTTTTAAAGTACTGAATTGTCTATTTCTATATCTGCATCTTTCCAAGCGTTATCAAACTCTTTTTTTATAACATTGGCTTCTTCGTTTTTTCCTTGAGCCAAAAGACTTTTATATAATCCCATTAGAGACCATCCATTTTGTCTAAGTATGTCTAAGTCTTCTCGGTATATTTTTTCGGCAGCTTCATAATTTTCAGCATCTAATAATATGGATCCTAGGTTTTGTCTAGTAGGAATATGCCATGCAGCTGGTTCTGTGTATGTTAGTCCGTCTTCAAAGACTACTGCTTTCTCGAGGTGTTCAATTGCTTGTGGCAAATTTCCTTTTAAAGCTTCTAATTCTCCAGAAACAACTTCGAAAGCTATATTAGCGGCATGAATTGAAGCGTTATTTGCTGTAGCTATTAACGTTTCTAATTCTGGATCATTTTTAAGAATTTCTATAGCATCTAATTCTTCTTGTGCGTCGTCTATATTACCTTTTCTTATAAAAGCAATTCCCCTTGCATAATGACGCATAAGGTTGAGGTGCTTAATTTTTGAATTAGGAGCTGGAATGGTTAAAATTTCATTCCATTTACCAAACCTAGTATATGCTAGCATTGGTGTAGATGCAAAATCTTGTAAAAAGGTCATTTCTAAAAATTCGCCAACTGGTACTTTTTCTGCTGTTTTTTTTGCAGCATCAATAGCAATGTCACTAGCCCCTAAAAGGCTGGCTGACGACCATAAAAAATGAATATTATGTGGATAATACCCAAGCGGATAAAGTCCTTGAGCAAAACATTGAGATATATAATCCTCATCAGCTAAAATTGCTTTTTGGTTCGAAATAACTGCGTCTTTATATCTTCCAACTCTAATGTATATGTGAGATGGCATATGTACAATATGTCCAGCTCCAGGCATTAGAGACGCTAATTTATCAGCACTTTCAACCCCTATGTCTGGATAAGGAAGTTCTACCATGTGAATATAATAGTGATGTCCTCCAGGATTTTCTGGTTCAAGCAACATGGCTTTTTCAAGAGCAGCTTTTGCTTCTTTAATGTTTCGTGACGGATTTCCATCACTATCCCAATAATTCCAAGGGACAGTATTCATAACTGATGCAGCATATAAAATTTGAACATTAGCATCATCTGGGAATTTTTCTATGGTTTTAGCCATAGCATGCATATAATTCATGTTCAATTTTGCAATATCCTCTGTTAAATCTTCACTATATCTAGCAGATAACGCAGCTATGAGTGCTTGTTCTTTCAGACTTGATTTTGATGACAATTGTTTTGCTTTAGCTAGTGCCTCATTAATTTTAATCTTGCGTTCTTCAAGCGGAATCGGGTCGTTTATATTTGGTCCTAGAGTAAAGGCTTGTCCCCAATATGTCATTGCTGCATCAGGATCTAATCGCGATGCCTCCATAAATGAACGATGCGCTTCAGCATGGTTAAAGGCGTATGATAATTTTAAGCCTTGATCAAAAAATGCTTGAGCTCTTTGGTTTTTAGTGCTAATTGAAAAATGAAGGTTTCCAAGATTGTCAAAAAGTGGCGAAATCTGTTTTGTAGTATCTACAGCTTCTAACAAAAATTTTGCAGATGTACATTTTACAAAATTCATTGCTAGTCTAGGCGCTGGCTTTGGTGTTTCTATAAGAGGTTTATTACATGTGAAATAGACCAGCACTGCTACTATAATACCTGACAAAATGATGTTTGCTCTTGATTTCATAATCTATAGTTTAAATATTATATAGCGTGTTTTATATATGCTTTTGCTTCCATTAATTCTCTGCGATCACTATTAGAATCTTTAGTAAGTTCAATAAGTT
This sequence comes from Dokdonia sp., assembly GCA_047622005.1. Taxonomy (GTDB): domain Bacteria; phylum Bacteroidota; class Bacteroidia; order Flavobacteriales; family Flavobacteriaceae; genus Psychroserpens. Next base: position 7,102 of record JBLHML010000020.1, read on the forward strand.
GTTTGAAAAACAAAGTTGCTTTTTCAGTGTTTCCTATTTGTTTAGCAGCTATTGCAGCACCATAAATACCATTAAATCTATTAGGATGCCCTTTTAAATTAATTTCATAAGCTGCTAGTGCTTCTTTAGGTTTATTTAGAGCTAATAGCAGGTCTCCAAGAAGTTCATCAGCTGGTAAAACTTCTCCTGGTGTTACCGCATGTTTTGATGTTTGACTCTCTAATTGCACCGCTTTTTTCATAAGTAAAAGCGCTTTGTTATTGTTGCCTTTTGCTAATTCAATCCAAGCTTCACTGGCATGGACTTGAATGTTTACTTGGCCAGACCTATACGTCTCTTTGGCTTCTTTCAAGAACTTGTGTAATTCTCGAAGTGTCAATAATTCGTTTTCTGCTGCAGTAATGTTTCCTATATGAGCATAACCTAAAGCTTTACCAAAATGTAACATTGCTGTTTCCCAATGTAAAGTTTCCCATGTAAAATCTATGGATGGTAATTTAAGGTTAGAAGCGTCTTCCCATAGTTTATTTTCTAAAACCATTCTTACTGGCATGGCAACTAGAGCATAAGAGGTAGCGAAATGCTGTTTAGGAAATACAGCTGTTACCTCTTTCATCCCATCCAAATATTCTTGTGCTTTGAGATTATTTCCCATTTGTAAATAAGCATATACCAAATAATCTACAGCATGAATTTCTTGTGCCCAACTAGCGTTGGGGTTTACACTTTCAGCGTAACAAACAGCAGATGAAGCTGAGTTGATATTGGTGTCAATAGATTCTTGCCAAAGTCCTAAGCGTGTGAAAATATGTGATGGCATATGTTGTGCGTGTGCGGAAGCTGGAGCAATTTCGGCATAGCGTCTGGCTGTCTTTAAAGCTTCTTCAGCAATCTCTGGATAATCATAAGTGTGAATGACATAATGTGCAATTCCTGGATGGTTAGGCTGCGCTGCAAAAAGTTTTTGTAAAATAGCACCTGCTTTTTTCTGACTGGAATATGTTTTATCATTTGGATCTGCAGCTGAGGTTATGGCTAGAGCATAAAATATTCCCGCTTCAGTATCCTCTTTTTGGCTGCTATAAATGTGCTCCATTTTCTTTTCATATAACAGCTCTCTTGTTTTATGATCTTTAGTGTCCCAATCTTTATAGAATACCCCTAAGGCATCTAAGTAAAGCTCTGCGCGTTCAGATTTTTGTAAAGATTCAGCTATGTCTATAAGTGCTGCTCCTTTTTTTAATTCTTTTGGTCCTGGTGGAGCCCAAAGCTCATGATAAATACTCATGGCAACTCCCCAATAGGCCATTGCACATTCTGGATCAGCATCAATAACGTTTACAAATGCTTTTTCGGCTTCTGTATATTCAAAAGAATGGAGCAGAGAAATAGCTAAATCAAAAGCTTCTCTAACATCATACTTACAATCTATGGCAAAACTGACATCTCCAAATTGTGGCGTACCACAAAGTAAAATGTCGCCTCTTTTTAAATCGAGTGATGCCAATACTGGATTTGGTTCTGGAGTTTTGTCTTTACAAGAAAAAATAATTAAGACAAATATAATACATGATACTTTAAGTAATTTCATCTCTTAATGATTTTGAAGAATTTGTTAAGATGAAAAACGGTTTATAAAAAAGTGGGGATTGAAATTTTTAAAAACCAGATTTTCAATCTATCTAAATGTAGTTTAAAATACTAAGACTAAAGAAATTAATCGTTATTTTTTACCCTAAAACTTCCTGTGTTTTGATCAAAACCAATCAAATCTTTAGGGAATAAGGTGTCGAAAACACCTTGCTCTATCAAGTGACAAGGTGAATCTGATACGACCTTTTCATTGGTCATCACAATCATAGAATCACATAACTGAATAGCTAAATCTATCTCATGGGATGAAAATAGAATCGTTTTATTCGTGTCTTTTGCTAACCGCTGTAATAATTTTAAAATATAGGCTTTATGATACATATCCAGATGTGTCGTTGGTTCATCTAGAATAATCAAATCTGTATTTTGGGCTAGAGCTCGTGCAATCATCACTTTTTGAAGCTGTCCATCACTCAATTCAAAACATTTGCGGTGTTTTAAGTCTGAAAGATTAGTTTGGTCTAAGGCTCTATGTACTGCGGAAATATCTGCCTCAGATAAATTGCCAACCCAATTCGTATAAGGCTGACGACCCAAAGCAACGAGTTCTTCAACTGAAAGATTTTTAGCCATCACTTGCTCGGTGAGCACCAAACTCATTTTTTTTGCTAAATCCAAAGTAGAATGACTTTCAAGCGAAATACCATTTATTTCTATGAGACCATCTAAAGGCTTTTGAATTCCACTCAAGGTTCTTAAAAGTGTAGACTTCCCAATACCATTTGCGCCAACGAGCCCAATGAGCTCACCTTGTTTTAATTCAAGGTTGATGTTTTCTGTGATAACAGAAGTTGCTTTCCTGGTTTGATAGCCAATTGAAAGGTCTTTGGTTTTGAGGACGGTATGTTTGCTGTTTTTTGTCATTTAAAATACCATTTTACGTTGCCTAACCAGCAACCAAACTACTACAGGAGCTCCAATTAAAGATGTGATTGCATTTATTGGCAGCGTATAATCACTCGATGGTAATTGTGCAATACTATCACAAATAAGCATCACGATGGCACCAAATAAAAATACAGCTGGTAATAGTATTTTATGATTTGAGGTATTAAATAGTTGTCGTGTCATATGCGGAATTGCCAATCCAATAAAAGCGATAGGTCCTGCAAAAGCAGTTATGGTTCCTGCTAGTAAACTCGTAGCGATAATAATAATGAATCTGCTTTTCTTGACATTTAAGCCTAAACTTTTAGCATAATTTTCTCCTAGTAAAAATGTATTCAGTGCTTTTATAGAAAAGATGGCTAGCAGCAGTCCTAGTAGATAAATCACAAAGAAAATAAATAGCTCATTCCAAGAGAGGTTGCCTAAACTTCCAAAGCCCCAAAATATATATTGTTGTAATTGTTCGGCAGAACTAAAGTAGGCGAGCACACTTACTATTGCTGCTGTGATGCTTCCAAACATTAACCCTATGATTAAAATGGCCATCGTATCTCTTACTTTAGAAGATACAAGAAGTACAGCTAATAACACGAGAAAACTCCCTAAGCTGGCTGCGATTACTATTGTCCATTTAGAAATGAGTAGACTCGCAAAAATGCCTCCAAATAATCCAGAACCTAAAATAACCAAGGCTACGCCTAAACTGGCTCCAGAACTAATCCCTAAAACGAAAGGTCCAGCTAACGGATTGCGAAATAAGGTTTGCATCAATAATCCTGAAATCCCTAAGCCAGAACCAACCAAAATGGCTGTAAATGCTTTTGGTAATCTATAATCCTGAATAATATATTGCCAAGATTCATTCTCTGAATGTTCAAAAACACTTTTAATGACTTCGGAAAATGGAATACTCACAGATCCTAAACTAATATTGACAACAAAGCATAACACCAATAGTAGTGCCAAGATAATAAATGAATAGTTGTGTTTAGTGTTCATTGTTTTGTGTCATTACCTTTTGTCATTCCTAGGGACACGGAATCTCATTGTTAATTTAAAGTAAATTTAATTCAAAAAAGAGTCTTCGCTCTGCTCTGAATGAAACTAATTCTTTTTATCTTTAATTTTTAATGGCTTAAAAAATGTAGTTTCATAATCTTGTAACAATTCAGGATGACAAATTTTTATCATATCCTTAAGTACTAAATCAGGTCTCGCCATTCCTAATTCATAATAGGTGACGCCTCCAGTTTTACCAGTAGTGTTAGAAAATGTAAAGATTTTTTTATCTTGAAATGAGCTAAACTGCGTATAATGAGAATTCGACTTCTCTAAGGCTTCGTAGCTAGAGTAATACGAAGGGCTTAACCACAAATCGGTTGTTTTGGCTTTTTCAAAAACAGCTTCAAAACTCAAAGGGATACTTCCTGTTTCTTTAGTCTCACTCCATAAGTAATTGGCGTTGGCATCACTTAAAAATTGAGCTTCTGCACTTGTGCCATTAGGTAAGTACCAAATGTCCTTATACATTGCTCCACATAATACTGTTGGTCTTGAGGTTGCTTTTGAAGCGATTTTTTTTGCTTCTAAATAGTCGTGTTCTATTTGATTAAAAATAGAATCTGCTTCTTTTTCTTTGTTGTACAGTATACCAAAAAACTTAATCCATTCTGCTTTTGCTAAAGGTGATTTTTCAACCCAATCACCATTATAAATAACTGGAATACCAGCACGCTCAATAGTCTCCATGCTTTTATTTGTGCCATCAACTCCAAAAGCGACGACAACATCTGGACGCAATTCTAATAAGACTTCGGTATTAATACCTTCGTTTTTTCCTAACTCTCTAATGTCTCCATTATCGATTCGTGTTCTAGTTTTTTCCGAAGAAATATAATTGGTCCCAGGAAAACCTACTAAAGTTTCTTCCACTCCTAAAAGTTCTAGGGCTGGAATATGAGTTGTGGAGGTTGCAACCAATTTTTGAATTGGTGTAATGATGATGTCATCATAGTCATCTTTCAAAAAGGTTGTTTTTGCAGCTTCTTCCGCAGATATTAAAACGTATTTGAATTCTTTCTCGCTTTTAGGCCAAGGGCTTCTAATGTGTAAAATGTTGTGATTTGATTTCTTTTCAATCGAAAAACCTTCTGCATAACTATTTAACCCTTTAATGTCAAATTCTGATAGGTCGAGTATGTTTTGCTTATTGTCTTTGCAAGAGAATAGGAGTAAGGCGACGAAAAGGAATGTATATCTCAATATTTTTGATTTTTAATAATTCAAAAGTAATATTATTTAGAGTTATGAGTGAAACATTAAACAAAATGTTTAATTTCGCACCGAATTTTGGTTTGACGATGTCATGAAGAATGAGTGGAGGAATCTCTAATAGAGATCCCGAAACAAGTTCGGGACGACGGTGTCGATTAAAAGGGAATCTGGTGAGATAATTATTTTCAATTCCAGAACTGTTCCCGCAACTGTAAGTTTATACTGAATCTATTTCAGTGCTCTTTAGAGAGTTATTATTTTCTTCAATACCACTGGTTTAAAAACTGGGAAGGTGAAATAATAAAAAACAAGTCAGGAGACCTGCCAGATTTCTTAATCAAAAATGACTTTCGGGAGAAAGGTCTTTGAGGTATGAAACAAATAATTCTATTTTATTTTTTACTGCTTTTTTGCAGTGTGGCTTGGTCACAGACAACTTTAGATTCTATTCAGAAGCTGGATGAGGTGGTGTTGAGTGATGTCAAGTTAAAACAATTAGCCAAAGGTTATAAAGTAACTGTTTTGGGCGATTCTATTTTGAGAAAAAACAGAACGTCATTGACAGATGTCTTGCGTTTTAATTCTAATATTTACTTCAAGGAAAACGGTTATGGTATGGTGTCTTCGGCATCGTTTAGAGGAACTAATGCCTCACAAACTGCTGTGATTTGGAACGGAATTAACATCAACTCCCAACTCAACGGTCAAGTTGATTTTAATACCATATCCTCTGTAAATTATGACAATATCAGTATAAGAAGTGGAGGAGGAAGTGTGCAATATGGAAGTGGTGCTATTGGCGGAACGGTTCATTTATCTAATGATTTAGATTTTGAAACTCATTTTGACAATCGTGCGCTACTTGGTTTAGGCAGCTTTGATACGCAAAATGTTAATTATAATACTTCCTTCGGAAATGGAACGTGGTCAGCAAATATTGGTGCTGCTTATGTCAATTCTGAAAATGATTACCAATTTCTAAGTACAGATCGTAGAAATGAAAATGGTGCCTTCAATAATTTGGATTTGAATCTTAATTTGGGTTATCTACTATCTGATAAAGATGTCCTGAAATTATATCATCAAAATTTTAGAAGTGATAGAGAGTTTTCGGGTACATTATTAGCGCCTTCAAACAGTAAATACGAAACTCAAGAGTATCGTAGTATGTTAGATTGGACGAGAATTGGACGCAAATACACGTCAACTCTAAAAGCTGTTCATTTACAAGAACAGTTCAAATATTTTGAGAATAAAACTTTAGAGGATAATTTTTCTGAGGGTAAAGTCAATACGTATTTAGTTAAATACCATTATAAACACGAGTTTTCAAAACGATTAGTGTTAAGTGTGATTTCTGATGCCAGTCATATTGCTGCCAGTGGGAATAGTTTTGCTAATCCTAACCGAAATACATTCTCAGCAACTGCTATTTTAAATCACAAACCAACTGAGAAATTACAATATAATTTGAATGTACGACAAGATGTGATATCAGATTTTGAGAGTCCTTTAGTGTTCTCTGGTGATGCGAGTTACCAAATTTTAAAATGGTATGCATTAAAATTAAACGCTTCTAAAAACTTTAGAGTGCCAACATTCAATGATTTGTATTGGAACCCTGGAGGTAACTTAGATTTAAACCCAGAAGAATCGTACCAAGTAGATTTAGGTCATGAGTTTGCATATAAAGAGGCTATATTAAAATTAAATACATATTATATCGAAACATCAGATTTGATTCAATGGCGACCAAATAGTGCTACTGGATATTGGAATCCTGTAAATGTAGCTAATGCCAAACATTATGGATTAGAGGCAGAACTTGGTGTCAAAAAAACATTCAACACACACACATTGAATTTTGTAAGTGGCTACTCTTACACAGAAACAGAAGACATAGAAAAAAATCAACGTTTGTTTTATGTGCCTTTGCACAAAGCAAATGTGTCTTTAGCTTATAATTACAAATCGTTTACTGCTTTTTATCAGCATTTATATAATGGTGAAGTTGAAATTATTGGTAATACGCTTGATGGTTTTGATGTTGGAAATATAGGAATAGCCTATACCTTTCATACAAAAGGCGAATTGACCTATGAGGCCGATTTCAGAATACATAATGTATATAATGCCGATTACCAAAACGTGGCATTGCGACCAATGCCGAATAGAAATTTCACAATCAATTTAATACTTAAATTTTAAAATTATGAATACAAAACAACTTGCTTACCTTTTCTTATCAATGACATTGATATTCAGTTCATGTAGTAAAAATGACGATGATGTCAATTCATCTCCACTGCCATTAGGTGACTATGAAGATGGGATTTTAATATCACACGAAGGTAGTTTTTCAGGTGGATTTGGAACTGTTTCTTATGTTTCTAACGATTTTAGTACTGTAGAGAATAATATTTTTTCTAATGTAAATGGTAGAACTCTAGGAACAGTAGCTCAAAGTATAGCATTCAATGGGGACTTAGCATACATCATTATCAATGTCTCAAATCAAATAGAGGTTGTAAACCGTTACACGTTTGAGTCTGTTGCCACAATCAATACAGGATTAAATAATCCAAGATATATGACATTTGCTAATGGAAAAGGGTATGTTTCTAATTGGGGAGATTTCACACCATCTAATGACGATTACATTGCAGTTATTGATCTTACTTCAAATACTATAATTGATACAATTAGCTCTAGTTATTTGCCAGAAGAAATAGTAGCAAAAGGAAATACAGTCTATGTTGCTACAGGTATTTTTGGAAATGGTAACAAAGTTGACGTGATAAATGCAGCAACAGATGAATTGACAGAGAGTATAATTGTTGGTAACTCTCCTAATTCTTTGCAATTAGACTCTAATGATGATTTATGGGTTTTATCTTCGGAAAATCTAATAGAAATAAATACTACTACTAATGAGATTTCACAAACTTTAAGCTTGGGAGCAGATATTTCATCTCCTGCAAAATTGAATTATGATAGTGGTAATCTTTACTTATATGCATCAGGAGCTGTCTATAAAATAAGTGAAACAGCTACTACATTGCCATCTACACCAGAATTTTCAAATGTGAATTTTTATGATATGAGCGTTAAAAGTGGTTTTTTATATGGTTTAGACGCAGGAGATTTTTCTAGTGAAGGAACAATGGCTGTTTACGATTTAAGTTCTAATATAGAAGTGCAATCAATAACATTGAATATTATACCTGGAGAGGTTTATTTTAACTAACGTGAATAATATCTTGTTTTAAAATGCAAACATAATTCTTTGTTAGAATTTTCTGTAATCAAGAATCATTTATTAGTTTCGCAAATAATAGATGTATAGTAAAATAATGAAATGAGATATAAATTATAAGACCATGAAGTATAACCTCAAACAGATGATGGCTTTAGATTTATATCTCACGTCATTAGGGCAAAGTGACTACGGTTCTATTATAGATGATGTTGAAGGCAATACTAATGTAATAACGCCATTGATGAGTTGGGACTTTCACAGTCAAAATTTTAATAGACAATTACAGTGCGCACAGCGTGAACAAGATATACTTAAAGTTGTTCATTTGGGAGAAAAATATAATTGGCAAAATGACATTCAATCTATTTTCAAAGAGAATGAGTTTGAAGCGTTGTTACTAACAGATCATGAACAGCGTATTGTATGGGTGAGTGATGGTTTTTCAGCTATGACAGGCTATTTCAAAAAAGAGGTTTTGCATAAAACACCGCGTATACTCCAAGGTGCAGATACATCTGTTAAATCTAAAAAAAGAATACGAGAGAAACTTAGTACTGATATGTCATTCTCAGAAATAATTACTAATTACAAAAAAGATGGTTCGCCATACAAATGCGAGGTGAAAATATTTCCGTTAAAAACTGATGAAACAACACATTATTTAGCGTTAGAGCGTCAAGTGGTTTAGATATAATTTGTTTGAAATTGCATAAAAAAAAAGCCACTTGTTAGAGTGGCTTTTTTTTATATCAGTAACTATTAATATTATTATTATTATTATTTCAATTCTAATTGGTTTAGAATTAAATCGTCAGTATCTATATACATACCTTCTTCAAAAGGTTTAATATTAAGATCTGTATGAATAGGTCTAAAGACTCTGTTTTGCTGACTAAAACGTCCTAAGCCTTGTATTTCTGCAATTGCTGCAGCCAAAAGCGGTTCGTTAATATTACCTAAGGTTCCAAAGTTTCTAGGTGATTCAAGTAAACTGATGTCTGGAGGTAAACCATTTCCTGGAACTGCAACATCATTGACATTAATAGAATTAGCAACTAAGGGCTGCATGGCATACGTATGATTTGGATTTATTTCATTTGATGATAAATCTGGAGAATCATATATGGTTACAGACGCCTGAGTTTTACCAGTCGTAAAATCTCCAATTTGAACCACATTAATATAAGCGCTTAAACTATTTATAACTAATTCACTTGCAGAGGCAGATCTATTTGTTGTTAGAACGTAAACGGTGTTTAGATTTAAGCTGTTAATTGGACTACCATCAAAGCTATTCACAAAGTTGAAATTAGTGTTAGCACTTTGTAGATCATTATTGTAAACCAATTTAGAATATATATCTCCAGTAAACTGACCCGTAATCATGCTGCCTAAATAGGATGCAGATAGTACAGATCCTCCAGGATTATATCTTAAATCTAATACTAAATGTTGCACATTGCTAGCTTGAAGCTCAGCAAAAGCAGCATTAAGTTGATTGTCAAAATTTCTATTAAACCCATTATAGACTAAATACCCAACATTTTCTCCATCAACATCAATAATATCTACTTGATGCACTGGATTCTCAGTATAAGTTTCTTTTGTGAGCGTTTGACTATCTGTAGTTGATGTGATTGTGTCATCGTCTACTGCCTCTGTATCATTATCATTATAAGTTCCAAAATTTAAAGTGTAGGTGTCTTGCCCTAGTAATTCATTTAGGTTATTGATATTTAGTTGCGTGTCATCTACTGCATCGAAAACTTGTCCGCGTTGTAACCCTAAATTACTAGCAACACTAGTATTGAGAACTAATCTAATGATCCCAAAAACTTCGGTATCACTTCCTGGCTCGAGATAGAGATTGAATTCTAGTCCGTTGCTTTTTGATGTTCCTGCTAATAATTGTTCAAATTCTATATAATTTGTTAGTAATCTGCTAAAACGATCTACCGTTTCTGGTTGATGAATTAAAGAATTAAATAAATCTTGTGGATCAGAAAAGCTATTGAGATAATCACCATAATCTTCATTAGATGTAAAGCGATCATTTGCCAAATCTGGAATCTCACCTTTATAAAGATAGACTGCATTCATACCTTTCCAAACAAAATCATTAATCTCACTGGCTGCAATGGCATTATCATCTCTATCATCAAAACAACTTGTCAATGACAATGTCAAAATGAATAGTACACTAATTTTTAATAGTTGCATCTGTAGTTTTTGTGTTTTAAAATTTCCGTAGAAAAAAGAGATCATAGCGTAACCCTACTTTATTCTGAAATTTTAGTTTAATTTTCCTTTTCTATATATACTGACTCATTAGTCTAGTAAACTCACAATTTACTTACATTATTGTAAATTAAAAAATATCCTGTAACAAAACTGAAACATGCTCGTCGTAATAATAAGAAGCAGAATTAATCATTTGTTTTTTAACTAACAAACCATCAATGACACAAACTGATTTTACAAAATTGGTAATGCCTTTTAAGGATAAAGTCTTTCGTTTAGCAAAAAGACTTCTAGTTTCTCGTGAAGAAGCAGAGGATGCAACGCAAGAGATTTTAATGAAATTGTGGAAGAATAAAGAGAAAATTGTCGAATACAAAAATGTAGAAGCATTTTCAATGACCATGACAAAGAATTTTTGCTTAGACAGATTAAAATCAAAACAGGCACAGAATTTGAAAATCGTTCATAGTAATTACGAAGACAATAACACGTCATTAGAAAAACAACTAGAAGCTAGAGATAGTGTGGATTGGGTTTCTAAAATAATTGAAGAATTACCAGATCAACAAAAAATAATATTACAGCTTAGAGATATAGAAGAGTATGACTTTGATGAGATTGCAAAAGTAGTAGATATGAATCCTACAGCAATTAGAGTCGCTTTATCAAGAGCTAGAAAAACAATAAGAGAAAAATTAACTAACACACATCGTTATGGTATTAAATAGTATAGAAAAGTTACTGGAAAAGTACGACAATGGTGAAACAACCATTAAAGAAGAGCAGGAGCTCAAAGCCTATTTTGCTCAAGATGAGGTTGCAGCACATTTGGAGTCATACAGAATTATGTTTCAATACTTTAAAACAACAAAACAAGAGGATTTATATACAAAGGACGTTCCATTAAAAACTAAAAAGAGTAACATCTATCAATGGATTTCTGTCGCTGCGTTATTAGTGCTCTCATTAGGGGTTTTTACCACCCAATTTGGTAATGATAAAAGGACATTAGGTAGTCTTACTGACAAAGAACTAATAGCTTATAATCAAGCTGTAGAGGTTTTAGATCTAGTAGGTTCAAAATTTGACCAAGGCGGAAGTAACATGGCAGCTTTTGGGTTAATGTCTAATAAGTTATCACAAGGTGTTGATAAATTCGAACACGTTGCTGAGTTTTCAGAAACAACAAACAAAGTTTTCAAATCAAAGAAGAAAAAAAATTAAAAAATTAAAACTAGAAATTATGAAAAAAGTAATATTATTATTCGCAGTAGCTTTAATGAGCTCAGTCTCTTTTGGACAAAGTATGTTTGATAAATATGAGGACATGAAAGGTGTCAGCTCTGGCGTTATCAATTCAAAAATGTTTAGCATGATTGCAAGCATCGACATTGATTTAGATGATCCAGATGCACAGAAGTTCATGGAAATGGCTAAGAAAATCGAAAGTGTTAAAATTTTAAGCACAGGTAACTCAGCTATATCTGCAAATATGAAAGCAGATGCAGAAAGTCATATCAATAAAGCAAACTTATCTGAATTGATGCGTTTCAAGGATGGTGATCAAACTGTGAAATTCTATGTAAAAGAAGGTAAAGATGACAACCATGTAAAAGAATTATTCATGCTTATCAGTGGCTTAAAAGAATTAACTAAAGATTCACCAATAGAAATCAACGGTGAAAAACGTGAGTTTGAAACTGTGGTCGTATCAATTACTGGTGATATCGATTTAAGAGAAATCTCTAAAATTACGAGTACGATGAATGTGCCAGGAGGTAAGAATTTAGAGAAAGTTGGTAAAAACAACTAATTTATGACACGAGCATGTTAAAAGCATTATCGTTCAAGAGAATTATGAATAGCGAACGGCATGTGACCTTTAAAACACAATACATATGAACACATTAATCAAATCAATAATCGCTATGTTAATTTTGGTTGTGACTTTACAAAGTTGCAACCAAGATCAAACATTGCAAACTTACTACGTTGACAATGAGTTGTCTCCAGGATTTACATCATTAGATGTGCCAGTTAGTATGCTTCAAATAGATGAAGAATCACTCACTGAAGAAGAATTGGAAGCTTATGAATCAATTGAAAAATTAAGTCTAATTGCTTTTGTTTTAGATGAAAGTAACCAAGATCAAATGGATATTGAGTTTGCTAAAGTAAACACGATCCTCAAAAACCCTAAGTATGAAGAATTAATGCGTGGAGGAAATTCTACCGATGGAAAATTCGTCATAAAATGTATTGGAGATGTAGATGATGTAGAAGAATTTATTCTCTTTGGAAATTCTAATACTTCAGGATTTGGAGTTATAAGAGTCTTAGGAGATGATATGAATTTTAATAAAATAGCACAATTAGCTGCTGTATTGCAAGAGTCAGATATTGAAAACTCTGCATTGGAGAAGTTTTCAGGATTTTTTAAATAAAGCTTTAAGCTTATCATAGATTATTTAAACCAATATCTAATATTGATTTAAATGTTAATTGCCACTTCAGGTCTGATCACTTGAGGTGGTTTTTTTTGTTAGTTTAGAAGGTAATTTTATAAGGTATTAATAATGCTGTTCTTTACTATGATTTTGTAGTATTTGAAAGTAGTTCATTATTTTTCAATTATTGATGTAACTAATTGCTAGGCATAAAGAATAGCAATTAAAAACATAACGCCACAAATCCAATAGTCAGCTTTTTAGTAATAGTCAATTCCTCCAATAATTTCCAATGCATTCCATAACAGGTTCTTTAGAATTTCAGTCGTATTAATTTTCTTTTGCTTTATTATAGTATTGCAACGTTAATATGAAAAAAATCACTCAGTGCTTAGCATCCTTGAGAACAATACATATTAAATAAAAAGCCAATAAAGTAAAGGAAGAAAACAAGATGGCTTTAACAATGAAATAATCTAAAATATCTAAAATACCAAACACTAAGAAACTAGCAAAAATAAGTCCTGAGTACAAAAGTGTTAATGTATTTCTAGTAGGCATTTGAGGTAGATTATATTCCTGTATAGTTACTTGGGTTAATGGCTTTTAATTCCGTTTTAATAGCATCAGAAACTTCTAAGGTGTCAATAAATTGTGAAATAGATTTTTTGTCAATCTTTTCATTAGTTCGTGTTAAGCCTTTTAGTGCTTCATAAGGATTAGGGTAAGCTTCACGACGTAATATCGTTTGAATCGCTTCTGCAACGACAGCCCAATTGTTTTCAAGATCTTGCGCAAATTTAGGTTCGTTAAGCAATAACTTATTAAGACCTTTAACGGTAGATTTAAATCCAATTAAAGTATGTCCAAAAGGTACACCAACGTTTCTAAGTACTGTGCTATCTGTTAAATCACGCTGTAATCTAGAAATAGGAAGCTTCGCTGATAAGTGCTCAAAAATAGCATTTGCGATGCCTAGGTTACCTTCTGAGTTTTCGAAATCAATAGGATTCACTTTGTGTGGCATTGCACTACTTCCAACTTCACCTTCTTTAATTTTTTGCTTAAAATACTCCATAGACACATAAGTCCAGACGTCTCTATCTAAATCGATAAGGATGGTATTGATGCGTTTTAAAGCATCAAATAAAGCTGCCATATGATCGTAATGTTCAATTTGAGTCGTAGGGAATGAATGCTGTAAACCTAGCTTTTCTTGCACAAATTTACTTCCAAAAGCTTTCCAGTCCATAGTTGGGTAAGCCACTTTGTGAGCATTGAAATTTCCTGTTGCTCCGCCAAATTTAGCTGCACTTGGTACATTATTTAATAAATTAAACTGCTCTTCCAAACGCACTACAAAAACCTGTATTTCTTTTCCTAAACGCGTAGGAGAAGCAGGTTGACCATGTGTTCTTGCTAGCATTGGAATGTCTTTCCAGTCTTCAGCAAGTGTTTTAAGTTTATTAAGAACTTCAAAATACTCAGGCACATAGACATCATTCATAGCATCCTTGATACTTAAAGGAATGGCTGTATTGTTAATGTCTTGAGATGTTAATCCAAAATGGATAAACTCTTTATATTTAGACAGATTTAATGTGTCAAATTTTTCTTTTATAAAATACTCAACTGCCTTTACATCATGATTTGTAATAGCTTCAATATCTTTTATGGCTTGCGCATCTTCCGAAGAAAAAGAGGTGTAAAGCATTCTTAAATCTGCAAATACTGATGCGTCAATACCCGCAAGTTGTGGTAAATCGGCTTCGCAAAGCGCAATGAAATACTCGATTTCTACTAGAACACGATACTTTATTAGTGCTTCTTCAGAAAAATAAGGCGCTAGGTTACTAACTTTACTTCTATAGCGACCATCAATAGGAGAGATGGCATTGAGAGATGATATGGACATTTGTTGTGTGTTTTTGAAGCTGCAAAGATAACATTTGAATCTCTATTAACGAGGCTATAACTATGATTTTTGCTTATTAATTTTCTTTAAAATTTGTCTAGCTCTTGCTTTAAATGCAGCGCTTTGTGTGTGGTAATCACGCTCTAATATCATTACTAATTCTGGATAAATCCAATCATAATCGCTGCCTAAGAGAAAAAGCGTACTCATAGCATAGGCTTTGGGAGCCACTTTTTTGTCGTTAATCATCCAATCAAAACATGCTTCAGTAATTTTTTCTTTATGCTTTGGAAGAAGAGTAGATTTTATTTCGTTTTGACCTTTTGAATAGTAAGCGATAATCAAGTATTCACAAACTTTTGCTACTGGTCTCACTGCAGAATCTAGATGAACACGATGCATGTTTTCAGTAAATTGATCTAAATACGGTATACCTGCCTCAAGATGCTCACCGCACATAAATTCAAAAACCCAAGCTGCGCGACATGAGATGTTGTCATCAACCATGTATAGAATGGCTAACAACTTCGGAATCAATTCCCTATTGTTAATCACCAAATTAGCATAATACAATCGCTTTTCTCGCGAGTGATTTACATACTTTAATTCTTCATAAAGTTCTTTTGTAGTCAATTTGAATTACTTACTTTAACGCTTCTAAATTACATAAAATTTAAAAGATGAAAATTATCAAAAAAATTCTAGTCGCTCTGCTTGCTGTATTTATAATTATGCAATTTTTTGGGCCAGATAGAAATGAAGGCGATATCGCTACAGTAGATGCTTTTTTGTTAGAGACAAATCCGCCAAGTGATGTAAAGAGTATTTTAGAAAACACTTGTTTTGATTGTCATAGTGATGTGACAATATACCCTTGGTATAATAAAATCACACCAGTAAACTATTGGTTAGCAGATCATATCAAAGAAGGTAAAAAACATTTTAATGCATCGGCTTGGGAAGATTATAGCTTGAAGAAGAAAGAGCATAAAATGGATGAATTGGTAGAAGAGGTTGAAGAAAAAAAGATGCCTCTTGATTCTTATACATATACGCATGGCGATGCAAACCTAACAGACGAGCAAATTGCAGCTGTTGTTGCTTGGGGTAAAGAGGTTAGATACCAATACCAAGCTCAAATAAATTTAGAATAATTTCTTTTGAAGAAAAAATTATTAGTCATCGGTTTCGTTTGGCCAGAGCCTAAAAGCTCTGCAGCAGGAAACAGGATGATGCAATTAATTTCGTTTTTTCAATCTCAAGAGTATCAAATTACGTTTGCAAGTGCTTGCGCCAAAAGTGATAATGCGTTTGACTTATCATCAATAGGCGTTGAAAAAGTGTCTATAGAACTCAATCACTCTAGCTTTGATAATTTTATTTTAAACCGCAATCCAGACGTCGTTCTCTTTGATCGATTTATGACTGAGGAGCAGTTTGGTTGGCGCGTTACAGAGCAATGCCCTATTGCGATAAAAATATTGGATACAGAAGATTTGCATTTTTTACGTCGAGCGAGACAGCAAGCATTTAAGGATGGTATTGAAGTTACTCGTGATAATTTATTAAACGACACGACCAAGAGGGAAATAGCAAGTATCTATCGTTGCGATTTGAGTTTGATTATTTCTACTGCGGAAATGAGCCTACTCCAAGACACGTTTAAAATAGAGGATTCGTTATTACTCTACATGCCATTTCTTATCGAGCCAATTTCCGAAGAAAAGAAAAAGGAGTTACCAGATTTTGAAGACAGACAGCATTTTATATCTATTGGTAATTTCCTTCACGAGCCCAATTACAATGCGTTATTGTATTTGAAGGAAACCATTTGGAAAGGGATTAGAGCGCAATTGCCAAATGCCCAACTGCATAATTATGGCGCTTATGCGTCGCAAAAAATAAATCAGTTGCATAATGAGAAAGACGGTTTTTTAATAAAGGGATTTGTAGAAGATGTCAATGAAGTCATGCAAGCATCTAAAGTGCTTTTGGCGCCAATTCGTTTTGGGGCAGGATTAAAAGGTAAACTCTTTGATGCCATGCAAAACGGAACACCATTTGTGTCGACATCAGTTGGAGTAGAAGGGGTCGTGAGTACTACAACACTAGATTTCGTTTGTGATGCTTCTGAGGACTTTATCAACCATTCCATCAAATTGTACACAGAATCTTCTACCTGGAAAGAACAACAAACTTTGGGTTTTGAGGTTTTAGAACAACAATTCTCTAAAGTTCATTTTGAAGGTGAGTTTAAAGAGCGCTTATTGTTTTTAATTGATAATTTGAAAGCGCATAGACAACAAAATTTTACTGGACAACTATTACAGCATCATACGTTGCGAAGTACAAAGTACATGAGTAAGTGGATTGAGGCTAAGAACTCTTAAAATTTGATAAGTGAGCAGTTTTATTATTACAAAAGCGTATAAAACTAAAATGCAGAATAATTAAATTAATGAGTTATTGTTGCGTGTGTGTATATGAGGTTTAAAAATAACTTTCTGTACATTATCAAATCAAATTTCTCTTTAGGAATTGCATTTATGGCCTCAATCAGTGGTGTTATATCACTATGAAAGAAAGCGTACGCTTCACTTCTCCAAAAACCATCTACAACAGTCTATTGCCAATCATCCTCATCGACTATCTTAAGTTGATTTATTAGATAACTATAACAATTGCCTTGATTGTCGTACGGAAACATAAATGTAGGGTCAAACCCAAGAGGTGTATTGAGTTTTTTTTTAAACTCAGGTTTAATTATACCTAATTTAACCTTGATTAACCTTGTTTAACAGGTCAACATATGCTGCTTTAGAAATTTCGGGAAGATACTATTTCTGAATTAACATATTTTCAAGAAGGCTGTAAATGTTCTGTTTGTAAACTAAATTTCCAATGGTTGGGTCATACTGTGATATTAGCTCATCATGTCTTAGTTTATAACATAAATCAAACTTTTTATCAACACTTTTATTGGGATAAAATTTTGATGGACCGCAAGCAAAAGCAAATAGAATTATTATAAATAACTGTGGCTTTTTCAAGATTTTAATTCTATTCATTTAGATTATTTACCCTTAAGTAGTCTCCTCCATCGTATGATACACATCTTGCACATCATCATCTTCCTCTAATTTTTCAAGGAGTTTCTCGATATCTAAAGCTTCTTCTGCAGATACTGCTTTTGTGACTTGTGGAATGCGTTCAAAGCCAGAAGACAGTATTTCTATCTCTCTAGATTCTAATTCTGCTTGGATAGCTCCAAAGCTTTCAAAAGGCGCGTAAATTAAAATTCCGTCATCGTCTGCAAAGACTTCCTCGGTACCAAAATCTATAAATTCTAGTTCTAATTCCTCAGGGTCTAGACCTTCAGCATTAATTCTAAAATTACACGTATGATCAAACATAAAGACAACAGAGCCCGAAGTACCTAAACTACCATCACATTTGCTGAAATAACTACGAACATTAGCTACGGTTCTTGTATTATTATCGGTTGCAGTTTCTACTAAAACAGCAATGCCATGAGGTGCATAGCCTTCAAAAATGACTTCTTTGTAATCGCCTTGACCTTTTTCACTTGCTTTCTTGATAGCACGCTCAACGTTGACTTTAGGCATGTTAACAGACTTGGCATTTTGAATTACTGCACGCAAACGAGAGTTAGAATCTGGATCTGGTCCATTTTCTTTTACTGCCATAACAATGTCTTTACCAATACGAGTAAAGGCTTTGCTCATTGCAGACCATCTTTTCATTTTTCTCGCTTTACGAAACTCAAAAGCTCTTCCCATCTAAATTTTATTTACGTTCCCATGATAATGGGACTCTAGTTTTATGTAATTAAAGTAAGACTCAAAATTATCGAAATTTCGATAGATTCACAAGACTAATCCTTTGTAATGTGTTGTAGCCAAATTTAATCTTCAACCTCCACAATAGCTTCAATAGCATCTGCTAGTTTAAAGTCTTTTTCTGTAACTCCATTTTCATCATGTGTAGATAATGAAATTTTGAGCATATTGTAAACATTAGACCAATCTGGATGGTGGCCTTGGGCTTCACATTCAAACGCAATTCTACTCATTGCGCTGAAGCAATCTTTAAAATTGTCAAATTCAAATTCTGCATATAATGCGTTATTTCTATGTTCCCAATCTGGGAAGCGTAATAATCGTTTTTCTATATTTTCATCTGTTAATAAACCCATAACTTTATTTTTTACTTAAAAGTAGGACATTTTTGTTGTAAAATAAAAGTTATTGAGCTTTCAAATTGTTAAAAAAGACAAACAGATTAGTTTTTACTGTTAAGTGAACTTACGAGTATTATTTTGAACCTTGCAAGATTGAAAAGTGAGTAATTAATAACTGCTTTCAAAGTTTCGGGATTAAAAAGTTTACAGAGAATTTTTTCGTTTATTTAGTTAAATCCTCGAGCACTTCAAGGCTTGTGATTTCTAAATGCTCAGGGAGTTTATTGAATTTTGGTAAAACCGCTAAATACCGATCTTCATTGGTGGTGTAAACTAATTTATACAGCACATCGTCCTGTGTAGTGATTTTGGTGACGATGTCTTTGAAATAATCATCATGATGCACTAAATCTGTACTTCCTAGATGGAAAATTCCAAATTTATTTTGGTTGATAATGTAATGAATTTGTTGGGTCAACTTAGAATCTGTTGTAACATTCATTATGATATTGGGAAAAATCTCTATAGCAGTTTTGTCTTGTAAATGCTGCTTTAATTCTTTAAGTCTTGGTGATTGAGAACCTAGGACCATTGGTAATCTTAGAATCGCTACTTTTTCTTTCGGAAGACGTAGTAACATGTTTTCAATCTTTATCTTAAAATGACCATAGACGCTTCCGCTTAACGTTTTATCCAATTCGTAGCTAGGGTATTTACTATAGGCATCAAACACATTAGAAGACGATAAGAATATGAGTTTTGAATCGTGTGCTATTAGGTATTCAGCAATATGATGATGCGCTATGGTTTGTGCTCTAAATTCGCCACGTAAACAAGAAATAATAATGGTAGGTTTTGTGGCTTCTAAAATCTCATAAACATCATCTTGTTCAACATTATATTGAAAAAACTGACGGTTGTCTTCGAACACTTTCTTCGGGACACGATACGTGCCAAAAGTCCTAAAGTAGCCCAAAAGCTCTTTGTAAATGGCATTACCAATAAATCCGCTAGCACCTAAAATTAAGATGCGATGTTTGCTAGAAAACTCCGTCATTAAATCCGTCTTCAATCTAATTTAAACCCGTTGTGATTTTTAGTCAGTTTTTTACAAAACTGACTAAATCTTAAAAGCATTATCTTTAAAACCATGATATTATCCTGTAGTCCCGAGATTTCTGGGAAGGAAAAAAATAAAGTTTTATAGCTATTGAGTTTGATTTTTATCAAAATGGATAAGGTGTTTATATGAGAATACTCTAGCCCTTATAAAAAGGTAATTTAATCACAGTTGCTGGTACTGCATTTTTACGAATTTGAATATGAAGTTTGCTGCCAACCTCTGTAAAAACTGCTGGGACATAACCCATGCCAATACCTTTACCTAAACTTGGAGACATCGTTCCAGAGGTTACATTACCTATCGTTTTTCCGCTAGAATCAACAATATCATAACCTTGACGTGGTATGCCACGTTCGTCTATCTCAAAAGCTACTAATTTACGGTCTGTTCCACGACGTTTTTGAGCTTCTAAAGCTTCAGAGTTTGTGAACTTTTTTGAGAACTTTGTAATCCAACCTAAACCAGCCTCAATAGGTGAAGTGGTGTCGTTGATATCATTTCCGTAGAGACAATACCCCATTTCTAAACGCAGTGTGTCACGAGCAGCTAATCCAATGGGTTTTGCTCCAGCCTCAGTTACTTTATCCCAGATTTGCTTCACTTCATTGTTCTTGCAGTAGATTTCAAATCCGCCACTACCTGTATAGCCAGTTGCAGAAATAATCACGTTATCAATACCAGCAAAATCACCAACTTTAAAGTTGTAAAATTTGATATCTGCGAGATCATGGCTTGTTAAACTTTGCATCGCTTCAACTGCATTTGGTCCTTGAATGGCGAGTAACGAGTAGTCTTCACTCAAATCTCGCATCTCAGCACCAACATCGTTTTTAGATGAAATCCAGTTCCAGTCTTTCTCAATATTACTCGCGTTTACTACTAAAAGATAGCTTTCTTCTTTAAGTTTATAGATGATGAGGTCATCTACAATTCCGCCATCATCATTTGGTAAACAGTTATACTGCGCCTTACCAATCGTTAATTTTGACGCATCATTACTGCCTACTTTTTGAATTAAATCTAAGGCATGAGGGCCTTCAATTAAAAATTCTCCCATGTGAGACACATCAAATACACCAACACCAGTTCGTACGGCTTCATGTTCTATATTGACACCATCATATTGCACTGGCATAATATATCCTGCAAATGGTACCATTTTAGCGTTTAGTGCTTCGTGAGTTGCTGTTAAGGCTGTATTTTTCATTGAAATCGAATTTAATTTTATCAAAAATTGAGTCACAAATGTATCGAAAAATATCTGTTTTGTAAGAGGTGTATCTCCATAAAGGCAGATTAAAAATATGTTAATTTTAAAATCTTTTCTTCGGAAGAACGAGATAATCCTTAATTTTCAATGATTTAAAATCAGAATTTATGAGACTTTTATTTACGTTACTTTTTGTATTTGTTTTTTCCTTCGGAAGTAGGGCTCAAAACGGAACACCAGAGGATTACCTAAGCAAGGAGTTTCATAAAGAACGAAGAGGAGCGCTTCGTGCAACTATGCCAGCAAATAGTGTGGCTGTTTTTTTTGCAAATCCAATTCGTAATCGTGCTAATGATGTGGACTACGTCTATCATCAAGATCCTAATTTTTATTACCTCACTGGTTATAAAGAACCGCATGCTGTTTTAGTGATTTTTTCTGAACCTCAGAATACTTCCAATGATAACAGCTATAACGAAAAACTCTATGTGCAACAGCGTAATGCTCAAGCAGAGCAGTGGACAGGTCGCAGACTCGGAACCGAAGGTGCTAAAACGGAGCTAGGATTTGAGAACGCTTTCAATGGTAGCGAATTCCTAGAGTCTGGCATTGATTTCACCATTTTTGACAAGGTGATGTACGACGACTTTAGAGATGATTACAGAGATACGAGAGATGAAGCAGATTTGTACGATTTAGTGCAGTCGTTTAAAGCGCAAATAAAACTTATTAATAATTATACGATTGAAAATAAAACGGAGGCAATTGAAGTGGATGCTAATGCGGATATGGAAGTAGAAACTATAAAGACAGATACTAGAACCTTGTCACGGTTAATGGCAGGATTAAGAGAAATAAAAACGGCAGATGAGTTGGTGTTGCTTAAAAAAGCGGTGCGAATTTCTGCCATGGGGCAACGTGAAATTATGAAAGCGATGCATCCAGGAATGTCTGAAACCGAAGTGCAAGGTGTTCATGAATATATCTACAAAAAATACGGTAGCGAGTATGAAGGTTATCCAAGTATCGTTGGTGCTGGAAATAATGGTTGCGTGCTTCATTACATCGAAAATTCTAGAATGAAAGTAGAAAATGATCTCGTACTCATGGATTTAGGTGCAGAGTATCGTGGTTACACAGCAGATGTGACGAGAACAATTCCTGCAAACGGAAAATTTAGTGACGCGCAAAGAGCTATTTATGATATTGTCTATGACGCTCAAGAGGCTGGTATTAAAGTAACCGTTATTGGTAACACGATGCAATCTCCAGATACTGCAGCGCGAGCAGTCGTGTATCAAGGTTTAATAGATTTAGGTATTGCAAAAAACGCAACAGATGCAAGGCAATATTTTCCTCATGGCACCTCGCATCATATTGGTTTAGATGTTCATGATCCAGGAACCTATGGACAACTACAAGCTAATATGGTCATTACAGTAGAGCCTGGAATTTATATCCCAATTGGTAGTAATTGCGACCCGAAATGGCATGGTATTGCAGTGCGGATTGAAGATGATATCTTAATCACAGAAAACGGACCCATAAATTTATCTGCGGAAGCGCCTCGCACAGCTTCGGAAATTGAAAAGTTGATGACAAAGAAGAGCGTTTTGAATGGATTGGAATTGCCTAATTTGGATTAGGAATTGCTTCGAAACTGAATTGTTTTTTGGTTTTACTTTTTAGCTGTTTTTTGAGTTTCGTTTAACATATTGTTTATTATAAGCTACGTTGGCTATTAATTAAATGATTAAAAGAGAACGAACTAAAGAGAAATCCATATGATTTTATGAGTACACAAATGATAATCAATCAATTTATGCACGTTGTTAACAGTTGGTGGCTTTAGTGTTTCTTCTTTTTTGTTAATTTATAGCCTGCTTTTTTAATAAGGAAATAGCCAGTTGATACGGCGATTATGAGTGCAGCAATCCCGAAAATAGTAAGCGGTTCTATATGCTTAAAATCTAGGTCTATAACATGTCTGGAAATTCCTATAAGAGCGACTAGTAAAACTATTTCGACATGCACCACGTCCTCTTTGAGATACATTTTAATAGTGTGTAAAAGCTCTATACGAATTAGAACCGATAAGAAACCACCAAATATGCCATGAAGACGTTTCATAATATTGTTTTCTGTAAAAGAGTCTTGAATCGCCGAGAGTATACCACCTAATAACAGTGATAAAAAGACAATGGTTGTATATGCTACGATAAGTAATAAGCCAAAAAGAAGAGCTACGATAATAACTCGTTCTGTTTTTTCTACAATTTCCGAGAAAGCGTCATCGTAGCGATCAATATGCATAACCGTTTGACTACATAAACCATCAACTTGTGTGTAGAATACTAAATAGTCCTTATTGTCTTTTTCAAGCTAATCTGCTAACCAAAATCTAAAGTTTTCTACTCCAATTGTTTCAATTTGAATGACAACTTCTTTTTGGTATACTTTGCTTAAAACTGTATTACTAAGAAGCACTAGATTATCAGTCTCACAAGATGATCTATCATAAGAATAAAACGAGAATAGGAGTATAGTGCTAAGAATATATTTTAAAAGGATTGATTTAATGTGTTGGTTTTTGAAGTTGTTTCGTTACTAACGCAAAAATTTGATTCTAAATTGTTTGTAGTAGAAAATCTTTTAATCCTTGATAATCAGAAATCTGTAAAGCGACTTTTTTCTTATCCATTACCGCTTCAATTTGAGGAGGTAAAGCGACTTTCGTTTGAATAACATCTTCAACTACATCTAAAAACTTAGTTGGGTGTGCAGTTTCTAAAAATACACAGTGTGCATTTGTATTCGTTTTTAAGTAATCTTTACATCCTAAATATCCAATAGCGCCATGAGGATCTGCAATGTAATTATAACGTTTATAAACCTCTAGAAGCGCTGCTCTTGTGTCATCATCTGTATAGCTAAATGACGACAGGTTTTCTTTTAAACGGTCAAAATCATTATTGTAAATTTCTTGAATACGTATAAAATTACTTGGGTTTCCTACATCCATAGCGTTGCTTATGGTTGCTACAGATTGTTTGGGATTATAGTGTTCTGTTTCTAAATATTCTGTGACCACATTGTTAGCGTTATTAGACGCAATAAAATGTTGGACGGGTAATCCTAATTGTTGAGCTACCATTCCTGCACAGATATTTCCGAAGTTACCACTAGGGATAGAAAACACAATTTCGTCATGTTGATTATGTAATTGTTTATAAGCAAACATGAAGTAAAATAGTTGAGGCAACCATCGTGCTACATTGATAGAATTTGCTGAGGTTAATTGCATTTTACTAGTTAAGGCAGTATCTAAAAAAGCTTTTTTAACCATGTCTTGGCAATCGTCAAATACACCGTCTACCTCTAAGGCAGTAATATTTTGACCAAGCGTTGTCAATTGCTTTTCTTGAATATCACTCACTTTTCCAGAAGGATATAAAATCACAACTTTCACACCTTTGACGCCAAGAAAACCATTAGCAACGGCACCTCCAGTATCTCCAGAAGTCGCTACTAAAACAGTTACTTCATTGGTGTTATCTTGATTAAAATACTCTAGGCATCGCGCCATAAAGCGTGCGCCTACATCCTTAAAAGCCATTGTTGGACCATGAAATAATTCCAGTGTGGAGATATGATCGTCCAATTTCACAACCGGAAAATCAAACGACAACGTCTCTTCAACAATCGTTTTTAAAACAGCCTCAGGAATTTCTGGACTTACGAATTGCTTAATCGTTTCAAATGCGATTTCAGGATACGATTTACTATCAATATCTTTAAAAAATGAGGTATGTAAAGGTTTTATTTCCATGGGAAAATATAAGCCTCTATCTGGTGCAAGCCCTTTGATGACAGCGTTTTCGAAATTTGTGTCTGGTGCTTTTCTGTTTAGACTATAATAATTCATTTATAATATTTTAATGCCTTTAGTATTAATTTTAGAAAGGTAAACTTCAAATGGAATTCCAGTTTTAGAATATAAAGTTTTAATAGCTTGAGCGACTTTTTGAGCAGTCTCATTTCCGTAGCATAAACTAAAAATTGAGGGTCCTGATCCAGAAATACCACAACCTAAAGCGCCATGCTTGAGAGCAGCTTGTCGAACAGCATCAAAATGCGGAATCAACTGACTACGATGAGGTTCTACAACAACATCTGTTAATGATCTACTTAATAATTTATAATCACTGGTGTGCAAGGCGTGCACCAAGCTCCCAACATTTGACCATTGGGTAATGGCATCTTGTAATGATATTTTCTTCGGAAGAATTGCTCTAGATTCTGACGTTTTTATTTCAATTTGCGGATGTATAATCACTGCAAATAAATCTTCTGGTGTAGGTAATTGTAACACCTCAAGAGGTGCAACAGATTTTACTAATGTGAAACCGCCAAAAATGGCAGGAGCAATATTATCTGCATGTTCACATTGACTCGCTAAAGCTTCACCTTTCATAGCAAAGTTGGTGAGTTCTGTTTTGTTATAGGGTCTGCCTAATAGCTCATTCATTCCAAAAACACTACCAACAGCACTTGCTGAACTACTACCAATGCCACTTCCTGGTTTTATGTTTTTGTGGATTTCAATTTCAAATCCGCAATCTGGTTGTGCCTCTTCTAGTAGTGCTAATGCAGAAACGCCTGCTACATTGTTTTCTGCTTCAAAAGGTAAAACATAACCTTCAATTTTAGTGATATGAATGCCTTTTTTGTCCGTTTTTCTAATCACCATTTCATCACCAATCGTCTCCAAGCAAAACCCGAGAACATCGAATCCGCATGAGACATTGGCTACTGTTGCTGGTGAGAAAATTTTTATCTCGTTCATATCTTATCTTCCGCAAAGGCGGATTGTTTTAGTTTCTATGTTTCCGAAGAAAAATTAATTTCATTTTTTCTACATGCGAGTAAGCGCTGATAACTGCGACTGTAAACTTACTTATTACTCACACGTATGATATCAGCAAATAATCCTGAAGCAGTAACATCTGCACCAGCTCCAGCGCCTTTAATTATTAGAGGCTGTTCTGGGTAGCGTTGTGTGTAAAACATGACGATATTATCTTTACCTTCTAGGTTGTAAAAAGGATGTCCTGGAGGGATTTCTTGTAGACCTACTTTCGCCTTTCCATCATTAAATTCTGCCACATATTTCAACTGACAATCATTTGCTTTTGCTGAAGCATATAAGGTCTGGAAATGTGTGTCATCAGCAATTAGCGTTTTGTAAAAGTCATCAACAGAACCACTTTCTAAATTAGCCTTAGTCAAGAATGAATTGTTTTCTATGTCTTCGAGGTTCATTTTTGTTCCACTTTCACGAGCTAAAATTAAAATTTTTCTAGCCACATCAACACCACTCAAATCTATTCTTGGATCGGGTTCTGTGTAACCTTCTTTTTGAGCTTGCTTGACGACATCATGAAACTTTGTAGTATTATCAAAATTATTGAATACAAAATTCAAACTACCAGATAAAACCGCTTGTATAGATGTGATTGTATCTCCAGAGGCAATTAAATTATTTAGCGTATCAATAACAGGTAAGCCAGCACCAACATTAGTTTCAAATAAAAATGGTGCGTTGTATTGAAGTGATAGTTTTTTGAGTTCACTATAATTTTCAAAGCTACTTGAACATGCTATTTTGTTGCAAGCTACAACAGCAATACTCTGTTTTAAGTACTCACCATACAATTTAGAAATGTCTTCATTGGCAGTCACATCTACAAAAATACTATTACGTAAATTGAAGTCTTTTGCACGTTCTAAAAAACCATTTAAAGTCGCTTTTTCTCCGGTTTGTAGTTCTGTTTTCCAGTCTTTTAATGATAGGCCGTTAGCATTGAAAATCATGGTTCTAGAATTAGATAAACCAACGATTTTTAAATTGATTTTTAATTGGTCTTTTAGGTACTTTCTTTGTTGCTTTATTTGTTCAACCAATCGTTCCCCTACATTTCCAACACCAGTGATAAATACATTGAGTTGTTTGTTTTTATCTTCAAAAAATCGCTCGTGTAAGGTGTTTAAAGCTTTTTTGACATCTTTTTCTACTATCACTGCTGAAATATTTCGTTCGGATGCGCCTTGTGCTATCGCTCTTATATTAATGTTATTTTTTCCTAAAGTACTAAATAGTTTACCGCTTATGCCTTGATGACTTTTCATTTTGTCACCTACTAGTGCGATTATTGATAAACCCGTTTCTACAATTATGGGGTCAATTTTATGTAATGAAATTTCGTTTTCAAAACTGGTATCAATAGCTGTTTTAGCTAATTGAGCATCTGTTGTGTCAATCCCAAAACAAATAGAATGTTCTGATGAGGCTTGAGTAATAAATATGATATTGATTTTCTCTTGAGCTAAGGTTTCAAAGAGGCGTTTTGAAAATCCTGGAATACCAACCATGCCATTGCCTTGAAGCGTTAATAAAGCAACGTTATTAATATTAGAAATCCCTCGCACTGGAGATGTAGATTTTTCTATAAAATCATTTGAAATTTTAGTTCCAAAAGCTTCAGGATTTAAGGTGTTTTTTATGTGAATCGGGATGTTTAAATCTAAGACAGGTTGTACTGTTGGAGGATATAATACTTTCGCGCCAAAGTGAGATAATTCCATAGCTTCCTGATAGGATAAATTCTCAATAGGGAGTGCTTGCTTTACTAATTTTGGATTGGTTGTATACATGCCACTTACATCTGTCCATATTTCGAGAGTACTCACATGTAATGCTGCAGCAACTATAGCTGCTGTAAAATCTGAACCTCCTCGACCTAAAGTGGTGACTTCTCCTTGAGTTGATTTTGAAATGAATCCAGGTAGAATTGTAATTTGTTGTGTTGCTTCTTTAAAGTAATTTTTTATAGTAATATTGGTCTGTTCGTATTGAACATCTGCCTTTGTGAAATTAGAATTGGTGACAATCAATTCTTGGCTATTCTTTCTTGCGCAATCCATGCCTCTGCTTTTCATTGTTTCTGCAATAATAAAAGAGGACAACAATTCTCCAAAACTGACTAACTTATCAGATGTTTTTGGAGACAATTCATTGATTAAAAAAATACCATCTAAAAGACTTCTAAGGTCTTGTAATTTGTCAGTTAAATACATTGATATTGCTTCATTCTTAGAAGGAATCAATTCTGTTAAAATGGCATGATGTTTATCTGAGATGGCATCAAATTCTGATCTGTAATCTTGATTTTTAGATTGCGCTAATTCGGCAGCTTTTAGTAATTTATCTGTGATACCTCCAACTGCAGAAACCACACAAATCACACGATTACTTTTTGAATAATTATCGAGTATGGAAATAACTTTATTTATGTTTTTTGCAGATCCTACAGAAGTTCCGCCAAATTTTAAAACATTCATTGTAAAAAGTTTAAGTGTGAGTTTTTTTTGTTTAAGTCTGTTTGTAATAAGACGTTCTGGTTTGTGAAGATCTAATGTTAAACCCAAATGATCGTCATACTTAAAATCATCCCTAAAAGCAAAGCGGTACTAATTTGAAACTATTTTGATTTAGGTTTGTCATTTTTTTAAGCCTTTACATATCAAATGTATTATTTTTACACTAACAAAAAAAATTTGAAAGCTATTTTGCGCAATTTTCACTTTAAAACGAATCCATTCAATAATTCTTCGTTTTTTTTAATAAAAACGACGGATTTGTAATCATTACTATAAACTATTCATGAAGATATTTTCAAAAGATCAAATTTACAAAGGAGATCAACTTACTGCAAAAAAGCAAAACATCAGCTCATCAGAATTAATGGAACGTGCAGGGATTCAAATATTTAATTGGCTTCACATGCGTATGCAAGGAGCTCAAGTTCCTATTCATGTATTTTGTGGTATTGGTAATAATGGAGGAGATGGATTGGTGGTTGCGAGGCATTTAATTACTCATGGTTATAATGTAAAAACCTATGTGGTTAATTGCAGTGACAAACGAACTAAAGATTTTTTAGCCAATTATGATTTAATAAAACAGACGACTAAAAAGTGGCCAGATATGTTAGCTTGCGAATCTGATTTTCCTGAGATGCATAAAGATGATATTATTGTGGATGCAGTCTTTGGAATTGGGTTAAACAGACCAGCTAATAATTGGGTGAAATCATTGTTTGTTCATTTTAAGAAAAGTGAAGCTTTTACATTGGCAATTGATGTGCCTTCTGGTGTTTACACGGATAGAGCTATTGAAGATGAAAATGGCGTTGTTTGGGCAAATTATACACTTAGTTTTCAATCACCAAAATTGATATTCTTTTTGCCAGAAACCGCAAAATTTTCAATACAATGGGAAGTCATGGATATTGGTATTGATCGCGATTTTTTGATTGAAACTGAAACGGAAAGTGAATTAATAGGTAAAAATGAAGTGTTACCCATCTATAAGCCTAGAGATAAGTTTGCTCATAAAGGGGATTATGGTCACAGTTTAATTATTGGAGGTAGCTACGGAAAAATGGGTTCGGTTTTGCTGGCTAGTCGCGCTGCATTATCAATTGGTGCTGGTTTGGTGACATCTTATATCCCAAAAACCGGGTATCAAATACTACAAACTGCATTTCCTGAAGGCATGGTGATTACGGACGATAATGACACTATGATTTCTGATATTCAATTCGATATTGAGCCAACTGTCATAGGTCTAGGAGTAGGAATGGGTACAGAAATAGAAACAGTTTTAGCGCTTGAAAAGTTTCTAAAAACAAATAAAGTTCCATTGGTTATTGATGCCGACGGACTTAATATACTATCAAAGAAAAAGGCGCTCTTAAAACGGATTCCAGAACTATCCGTTTTAACACCTCATCCAAAAGAGTTAGAACGACTAATAGGGGAATGGAAAGATGATTTTGATAAACTTGAAAAAGCGAAACGTTTTTCTGAAAAATACAATGTAATTCTAGTTATAAAAGGCGCAAATACAATTACTGTATTCAACGATAAACTCCATGTGAATACCACAGGTAATCCAGGAATGGCAACTGCAGGAACTGGTGATGTGTTAACAGGTATAATTACTGGATTAATATCACAGGGATATGACATGTTAGATGCCACTATTTTTGGTGTGTATTTACATGGTAAAGCTGCAGATATTGCTATTGAAAATTTAGGGTATCAAAGTCTCATCGCAAGTCATATTATTGAAGCCTTGGGTGAAGCTTATATAGATCTATTTGCGCCACCAGAACAGCCTCAAATTGAAACTGATGAACCTGACGATAAAAAGTAATAGTTTGTTTAAATGGTTGAAAAACAAAAACCACTTCAATTGAAGTGGTTTTTTGTTATAAAAAATTCTATATTTAAAATTACTTAAGGTTGGATCTTAAGTTCGCTTTCTAATAATTCTACCAATTTAGGATCTGATGGTCTGGGAGCATCTGCACTTACGATATTTCCGTTTGGATCGATTAGAATAAATCTCGGAATACCTTGAATGGCGTAATCTTTTACAAATTTGGAACTCCAATCGTTATCAGCCATTAACTGCAAACCACCTAACTCTTTATCTTTAACCATGCTTACCCATTTATCATGGTCTTTTGCTTGGTCAATTGAAGTGCTCACAAATTCTATATTTTGCCCATGAAATTGCTTTTCAACGTCTTTAAGCGAAGGAATTTCTCTAATACAAGGACCACACCATGTTGCCCAAACATCAACATACACATATTTGCCTTTTAAATCTGTAAGCGACAGCGCACCTCCTTTATGGTTTTCATAATTCACAAATTGTGGAGAAGGCTTGCCTTTTACAAGGTTTTTATTTTTTTCAAAAGTCTCAGTTAATTTCTTTTTTGTATCGGCATTAGTGCTATTCTTAACGAAGAAGTTATAAACCGCTTCCATGTTTTCATTACCAGGTGATACTAAAAAGCTTGATAAATAATCAATAACATCATTTTTTAATGCTGGAATCTTAATATTAGAAACACCGTTTAAGTCTTCTGGAGATACCGAAGAAATATCGTCGCCTAAATCGTCAAACAAATTAGTTAATGCTTTGTCAAAAGCCATATCCTTGTATGAACTAGAAGATTTGTATGCTTTTGAATCATCAAACGTCATGTTTTTTAATGCTGTTGGAATAAAACTATCCGATACTTCGAAATCTTCTTTTTTAGTATAATAACCATGTCTTTGGGAATAGTTATTAATCATTACATACTTGTCATAGATAAGATTTTGTTTTTCCGCAGAAATGAACGCTTCATCAGCATTAGTCAAACTATTTAAAAGCGCCTCATTTGTGGTTTCAATTTCAGATAATTTAGTTTTAAAATCATCCTCATCCATGGAGTAAAGTTCAACGGTATTGGCTGTCGCTTTTCCATTGGCTAAAGTTTTTGCAGCTAAATAATTGTTTTCAATAGCGCCTTCGCCAGTATACGTAATAGTTTCATCAAATTTCTTTGCGTCGAGTGTTACGTTAAGATTGTCTGCAAACTCTATGTGCATTGGTGTGAATTCTCTACCTATTGTCATGGTGTAAAATCCGTTTTCATTAATACGAAGCGTATCAGCAAATGTACCATCGTCGTTAATCGCTATTTCAGCTTTAAAATCAGCATTACTAACAATTGCATTTTTAACTTTAGAATTTTCTATTTTCCCAGAAATAACAGCATAGTCAATTTTTGGTTCTTGCTGACAGGCAAAAATTGATAAGGCTGCTAGAGCAGTAATTAATCTTTTCATAATTTTTAATCTTTTTAGTTGCTCAAAAATACAGTTTATCCATTTTTTATAGTCAAATTTTATTAATTATTAACATTTGTTGCAAACTCGAGATGTTATACCCAATTTTGATGACGTAAAAACTAACTATGAATACAACACATTTTATCTCTTCGGAAATATTAGAATTATCGATTGTCAATGACATCATTTTTCAGAATAAAAAAATAGAGCTATCTAAAGAGGCTATAAAAAAAATAGAAGCATGCAGAGGTTACTTGGATGTTAAAATGAAAAGTTCAGACCAGCCAATATATGGTATCAATACTGGATTTGGTTCTTTATGTGATGTGAAGATTTCTAAAGATAAGCTTACAAAATTACAAGAGAATTTAGTGATGTCTCATGCTTGTGGTGTTGGTGAGCGTGTTCCTAAGCAAATTGTAAGGCTTATGCTATTGCTTAAGGTGCAGTCTTTAAGTTATGGTCATAGCGGTGTTCAATTAAAAACAGTGCAACGCCTCATAGATTTTTTTAACAATGATATTTTGCCAATTGTGTATACTCAAGGTTCTCTTGGTGCTTCTGGAGACTTGGCACCATTAGCACATTTAGCTTTACCGTTGATTGCTAAAGGTGAAGTCCTATATAAGGATAAGGTATACGATTCAAAAGATATATTGACACAATTTAACTGGGAAGCTATAGAGTTACAATCTAAAGAAGGGCTTGCTTTGTTAAACGGAACTCAATTTATGAGTGCCTACGGAATTTACCTGCTTATAAAATCGCATAAGCTTTCTTATTTCGCAGACTTAATCGGAAGTATTTCTTTAGATGCGTTTGATGGCAGAATTGAGCCCTTTAATGAATTAGTTCATCTCGTTAGGCCTCATAAAGGTCAAGTTAATACTGCAAAAA
>JBLHML010000021.1:0-39736 GCA_047622005.1 Dokdonia sp.
GTCTCCGACTCTGCTAAAAAAGACCAATTCAATTGGCCTTTTTTAATCCAAATATTTCAAGTCTGAGATATACCACAATTACTGATACACAAGATTTAAACCGTTTAGAAAAAGCGATATACTTTCTTAATAAACTATTACTTTTTTGGCTGAAAACATTAATTTAGCAATCCCATGGGGAATTTATATTAACATAAACACAAATTATAAGTTTAAAATCCCTCATAAATATGGATTTAAGTACATTACAATAATATCCTGTTTAGAATAGATGCTTTCAAAACGTATAGCTAAAATCATTTCCTTGACCTTGTTCACAGGCATAGAAAACCAACCATATTCTTGTCTAGGATAGATGTTTTTTACCAATTGCTGACTAATCGTACTTCCTCCTCCAGAAGAATTGTCTTGCATTAAAATAGACTTAAAAAACACACGCATTAAACTTGTATAATCGACTCCGTTATGTTCATAAAAACGAGAATATTCAGCAGCTACCAAGGCATCAACCAAATGCTTTGGCAAATCTTTATATTGGACAATTTGTCTATCAAAAATAAAATATTTACCCAGCAGTTCGTTTTCAGCATCTAACAATAAAGAGGCTTCTGCTTGTTTAATATCTTTTAAATCGTCGCTGCTAGGCAATTTACCCCAAAGACCTGCATATACAGAAAACCAAAACAACATGAGTACTAATAAACCAGCAAGAACAGCCTGCATTAAACGTTTAAGCCATACGGATTTTAATGTAAATTTCATAAATAGGATTTATTGGTTGGTCGTATTTTATATACGGCGTAATTAAGGAAACAGACGTTAATTAAGGAAAATACCTATGACATCACTTATTTATCTCGTAACTTTATAACGTATCAATTAATTTTAAATTGAATTTAAAAAACAGAATATCAACTGTAAGAAAACGGTTTAATTTTCGACCAATACTAGAAGTTAATTAAACAGTAAATTATTAATTAAAAAAGAAAGGACAATACATTATGTTAACTTGGAAAGAAGTCATCAACTTCTCTGTAAAAGGGAATCCTACGCCAGATCGTAGAGTTGAAAAAACAGACGCCGAATGGCGCCAACAATTAACTCCAGAACAATTTAGAATCACACGTCAAAAAGGCACAGAACGTCCCTATAGTGGAGCATTATGTAGTATTTATGACGAAGGCCAATACAACTGTATTTGTTGTGACACGCCTTTATTTGATTCTACCATAAAATTTGAATCTGGATCAGGTTGGCCAAGCTTCACCCAACCTATTAAACCTAATGCGATAAAGTACCATAAGGATTCGTCTTTAGGTATGGTTCGTGTTGAAGTGATGTGCAATACTTGTGATGGCCATTTAGGACATATATTTCCTGATGGACCAGAACCAAGCGGATTGCGTTATTGTATTAATTCTGAATCTATGCAATTAGATTCTAAAGCAAAAGTAGAGGAGACAAAGTAATGAAAAACAATAAATTAGAACAATTAACCGTAGGGTGCGGATGTTTTTGGTGTATCGAAGCAGTTTATGACCATGTAAAAGGAGTTGAAAAAATAGTTTCTGGATATAGTGGAGGAACCGTTCCTGGAAGACCAACTTACCGAGAGATATGTTCAGGATTAACTGGTCATGCGGAAGTGGTTCAAGTGACTTACGACGCAAATATAATTTCGTTTGAAGACTTGCTAGTCATTTTTATGACAAGTCACGACCCAACAACGCTAAACCGTCAAGGTGCTGATGTAGGCTCACAGTATCGTTCAGTTATTTTTTATCATGATGATGAGCAAAAAAAGATTGCAGACGTTGTCGTAAAAGAAATAGCACCCTATTTTGAAAACCCTATTGTGACAGAAGTTAGCGAACTGGGTGAATTTTTTGAAGCCGAAGCTGAGCATCAAAATTTCTATAACAGTAATAAAAGACAGGGCTATTGCACTTATGTTATTGAACCTAAGTTAACTAAACTTAGACAGATGCATTCAGATAAATTAAAAAACCGAGTGGCATAATTGAAGGAAGCACAAAACAATCTAACAATAAAACTCTATGGTTCTAATAGATGCCATAAAACGCAATTTTATATCAAATTTTTAGATGAAACTAGATTGCCTTATGAGTTCTTGGATGTTGAAATTAATAAGGACTACGCAGAAGAACTGCGTGGTCTTTATACAAATAGAAAACTTAACTTCCCTACAATTACGATTGGTTCCAAAAAATTAAGAAACCCACAAACTAAAGAACTTGAGAAATGGCTAATTCCTAATCATTAAATAAAATCAATACTTTAACATATCAATCGATTAAAAACCCATAATACCTATGTCAATTATAGATAACATAAAAACTTACTT
Source organism: Dokdonia sp. (assembly GCA_047622005.1). Taxonomy (GTDB): domain Bacteria; phylum Bacteroidota; class Bacteroidia; order Flavobacteriales; family Flavobacteriaceae; genus Psychroserpens. The sequence goes on from JBLHML010000021.1 coordinate 2,366, forward strand.
TAATAAAAAGAAAAACGACGAAACTACAGAAAAAGCTCCTGAAGGAATCTGTCCAAATTGTTGGGGAAAGCAACAATGGGATAATGAGTTTTACGAGGTTATGAAAGGGAGTAAAAATGACAAACGAGATGACACCTATAATAACTTCATCAATAAAATTGTAGAGACTAATATCTCTGGAATTACTATCAATAAAGACACTTACACGTGTAAGACCTGTCAAGTTAAATATGACCATTCACACTAAATGACTAAAACTCAAATAGGGCTTGGATTAGCAGCATTAGGACGACCGGAATACATCAACATTAGACAAAATTCTAATATTGATAAATCAAAAACTGCATTTAAAACTAATGCCTTTGAGGTTATGGACTGTGCTTACAAGAATGGCGTACGCTATTTCGATACAGCACCATCTTATGGTTTAGGAGAACAATTTTTATTAGATTGGACAAAATCCAGACAACATAAAGATATAATACTGTCCACAAAATGGGGTTACACCTATGTTGCCAATTGGGAATTAGGTTTTGAAGGTAAACATGAAGTTAAAGAACATTCGGCATCAAAACTCAATGAGCAATGGGAAGCATCTAAAGAACTCCTTCCGCAATTAAAAATCTACCAAGTACATTCTGCGACTTTAGAGAGTGGCATTTTAAAAGACGCCTCTATTCATGAGCGCCTATTTCAGATTAAAAAAGAATACGGGTTACAAATAGGTATTACGACAAGTGGCTCTAATCAATCTAAAGTTTTAAATAGCGCAAAGGACATCGCAGTGAACAACGAATTACTTTTTGACAGTTATCAAGTCACTTACAATGTTTTTGAACAATCCACTTTTGATACCTTACAAGAACTTAAAGCTAAAGGCAAAACAATCATCATCAAAGAAGCCTTAGCTAATGGTAGAGTATTTACCAACGAACACGCTAAGAAGCAATTAGAGGCCCTTTCAAAAACTTATAATGTTGGTCCTGATGCTATAGCTCTGAAATTTGTGATAGACACATTACAACCAACTATGGTTTTAAGTGGTGCCTCTAACCCTACTCATCTAGCTCAAAACTTAAAAGCACTTGACTTTGAATTACCTCAGGAAGATCTTGAACTTCTAAAATCTTTAAAAATAGATTCTAAAACGTATTGGGATGAAAGAAGTGATTTAGCTTGGAATTAGTTTATTCCTCAAACTTATCAATCCCATCACTCAACCAAGTAAAATATTCATCTGCATCTGGTGTATAAGCTACAGGTGTATTTAGATTGTTCTCATCATGATCCATCAACACATAATACGGTTGTGTATTGGTCTTATACTTTATGGTTTGAAGTTCACTCCATTTTTGCCCAATATACTTCAATTTTTTTCCTGGTTTAAGCTTAGAATCTACGATTTCATCATCCTCTAACTTTCGTTTATCGTCCACATATAATGAAATTAAAACAACATCGTTTTTAAGCTTAGCCAACACATCTGGTTCTACCCAAACATTTTGTTCCATTTTACGACAGTTCACACAAGCCCAACCTGTAAAGTCAATCATTACTGGTTTTCCAACAGTTTTAGCATAAGTTAATCCTTTATCATAATCGTTAAATGCTAAAATATCATGAGGTGCTAATAAATGTGCGCCATCGGGTAAATCGCCATGATCTACAGCACTTATTGTGACTCCTCCTTTAGAGTTCCCTACACCATAAGGAGATTCGCTATAATCCAAAGGCGGTGGAAAGGCACTAATTAAATTTAATGGTGCTCCCCAAAGACCTGGAATCATATAAACAGTGAATGACAAGGTCAATAATCCTAATAGTAATCTTCCTACGGAAATGTTCTTCAAAGGAGAATCGTGCGGTAGTTGGATTTTTCCGAAGAGATATAAAGTCAGTGCTCCAAAAATAGCAATCCATATGGAGATAAAGACTTCTCTTTCTAATATGTGCCATTGTGAAACTAAATCTGCGTTAGACAAGAATTTGAATGCTAAAGCCAGCTCTAAAAACCCTAATACAACTTTTACTGTATTTAACCATCCACCAGATTTTGGTAGTGAGTTCAACCATCCAGGAAATGCTGCGAATAAGGCAAAAGGTAAAGCAATAGCTAATGAAAAACCCAACATACCAATAATTGGTCCTACTTGGCTTCCTCCAGCTGCTGCTTCTACTAATAACGTTCCCACGATTGGACCAGTACAAGAAAACGACACAATTGCTAAAGCTAATGCCATAAAGAAAATACCGATCAGTCCTCCTCTATCGGCTTGAGAATCTACTTTATTTGCCCAAGAATTTGGCAACATAATTTCAAATGCACCCAAAAACGAAATGGCAAATACCATTAACAATGCAAAGAAAGCCAGATTAAACCAGACATTAGTTGATAAGGCGTTTAAGGCTGCTGGTCCAAAAATAAGACTCACAACTACACCTAATAACACATATATTACAATAATCGATAACCCATAAATAATAGCATTTCGAATTCCTGCTGCTCTAGACTTACTTTGCTTTGTAAAGAAACTTACAGTCATAGGAATCATAGGGAACACACATGGCGTCAATAATGCTGCAAAGCCAGAGAAAAATGCAATAATAAAAATAGACCATAAGCTCTTACTATCACCATCATCTTCAGTAGAGCCAGAATCTGCACCTTGCTTTGCTGTAACGCTCTTTGTTAAATCATATTCCAAGCCTAAATAGCTTGGTGCTAAACATTTTTCATCATCACAAGCCATAAAACCAACCTCTGCTTTTACACTTTTGACATTAGTATTTGAAAGCTTTATTTTTTGTCTAAATACTGCTGAATGCTCAAAATACTTTACTTTCATTTGGAAGACTTTGTCATCAACAGTAATTCCTTTTTCTTCAGTAGTTTTACCTACAAGTTCTGCGCCTTCTTCTAAAGTATAATCAAAGGTTGTTGGAATTGGCCCATCCTCAGGAACACCCTGAGAATACAAATGCCAATGATCATCAACAGTCGCTGTTGATACTAAAACATAGTCTGTATCTGATATTTTTTCTACAGAAGTTCCCCATGTAACAGGCTCAAAAATCCCAGGATTATCACCTGCATTCACATTGAATGAAACTTCAGAAGCTCCAGAAGCCTTCAAATTGAATTTCAAATCCACATAATCTGGAGGCATGCATTTTTCGTCATCACAAGCCATGTACTCTACTTCCCCTTCAACAACAGATAATTCCTGGTTTAGCACTTTAATACGCTGTCTAAACTCTGCATTATCTCCAAAAAATTTAATACGCATTTGAAACACAGGATCATCAACAGTATGACCTTCTTCCTCCTGAGTCGTTCCGCTTAATTCATAATCAGCATTTGCTTTATAAAGAAACGTTGTCGGTATTGGACCATTATCTGGTACACTTTGAGAATATAAGTGCCAACCCTCATCTACAGTAGTTGTAGAAATTAAATCATATTCGGTATCTGATATTTTTTCAACAGAAGTTTCCCATTTAACAGGCTCTAGCACTTGAGCGCGTGCAGTACTCGAAAATAGAAGTACACCACAAAGTGCAATGATTAAGTTTTTCATTTGAAATAATTAGGTTTTGAAAGACGCTAAAGTAAGAAAAACAAAGGGATTTAGCCATAGTATTTAACGTGATTCTAACACTAACCTACTATTTATGTTAAGCAAAAAAAACCGAACATCATGTTCGGTTTATATCTAGTTTTCAGTGGTAAAGAGACCCTATCTGTTATTGGAACGTTTTAACTTCATTTCCAGAGAATTTCCATTTGGTAATTCCGCCTTCTAAGTCGTAAACTTTTGTAAAGCCAGCCTCCATAAGTTTTTTAGAACACTTTCCGCTTTGTCCGCCAGATTTACAGTACACTATTACTGGTTTTGTTTTATCTAGCTTAATCAAATCATCTTCAAAAGTTGGAGATGTGTAATCTATATTTTGTGAATGCTCGATATACCCCGTTTGGTACTCTAGTGGTGTTCTCAAATCTACAAGTTGTATATCTTCTAATTCTAATAGTTCTTGCATTTCTTCTGCAGAAACCATTATAACTTCACTTTGTATTGCTTCTTTACAACTACATGCAAATGCAAATACTGCGAAACAATACACTAGAACTTTGATTTTGATTTTCATTTTGATTGATTTTTAAATTGAAGCTACCTCACCTTGCCAATCGGTAAAACCTCCAATAAGATTATATGCATTTTTAAAACCTAACTGATTCATAACACTGCATGCTTGTCCGCTTCGACCACCAGACTTACAATACACATAATAGTTTTTGGACTTATCTAATTTCTCAATGTCATCGATAAATCCTTGACCTTTATAAATATCAATTGCAATAGCATTTGGTATACTACCTTGCGCTACTTCTTCAGGTGTTCTTACATCTAAAATGACTGCATTTTCATCTGCATTTAAATTAGAAGTCCATTCGTGTTGTGTTAAATCAGCCATAGTTTTTTTGTTTATATCAATAATCATGCAAATTTAACGTTTCGTTAGGATAACTTTACATAAAGACGAAAAAAAACCCGAAGTGTTACACTTCGGGTCGTTAAATTTCAAAATAAAAAGTGTTTACACCTTAATAGAACAACCAATAGCTCTGGTCTTTGCTTCTGGCACTTCTTTGCCTTCTAATAGTGCGTTTACTGCATCTTCAGCATAGGTTTTAGTAACTGCGCTTGCATCTTGATAATTGTCATCAATAGCACCAATATACTTTACTTGATTTCCTTTTTTAGTTTTCTGTAAGATATATATATGAGGTGTTTTTGTAGCTCCGTATTGTGGGTATACTTTCTGTCCCTTATCCATTAAATAAGGAAATGTAAATCCTTTTGCTTTTGCTCTTGCCTTCATTGCTGCCATATTATCTCCTGGTTTCACATCTGTATTATTTGGCATGATCGCAATTACAGGATATCCTTTATCTGCGTATTTCTTATTTAATGCTTCAACTCTATCTTCATAAGCTACTGCGTAAGGACAGGTATTACATGTGAAAACAACAATAAATCCTTTGGCCTCATTATAATCTGCCATAGACACCATGTTACCATCAATGTTTTCTAATTTAAAATCTGTAGCAATATCACCAATTTCATATCCATTGCCTACGGTTGTAAATGCAGAAGTTGCTATCACCACAACTAATGCCAAAAGTGCTTTAAGTGTATTTTTCATAATCATCATTTTATTTAATAAATTGTTTTAATTCGGTTTCTAATTCTTTGTAATTAAAAGAACGTTCGTAAAAAGAGTACTTCTCTTTATTATATATTACAGTTGCTGGTATTGCTCCAGACCAATCTTCACTCACTTTAGGAATCCATGTATTAGAATCTACATCGTCTAAAACAACAACCTCGCTTCTTAAATGGTTCTTCTCTAAAAAAGGGATTAATTTTTTTTCTATTTGCTGCGGAAAATCTAAACTCACCAAAATAACCTCAACATTCTGATTTGAATAGCTCGAATTTAATTCTTCAAAACAAGGCAATTCTTTAACGCACGGTGCGCACCATGTTGCCCAGAAATTGACAACAAATGTCTTTTTAGAATCCTTAGATTCTAGATATGTTTCGAGTTGGTTAAAATTAAACGTTTTTAAACCCTTAGTTGATGTACTAATCTCTTTTTCTTGGAACGAATTAACCTGTGTGGTTATATTTTCATAGCAAAAAAACAAAAGGACTAAAGTCGTGATTCTAAAATTCATAATTTAAAGTTAGTAATCAAAAAATGGACATTAATAACTTTAACATAAAATTAGAATGTAAGTTGCAAAAACATATTACATTTGTATATACAATTATTGTATGGAAAATAGTTAAATGAAAAAATTAAACGAAATATTAAAAACTAAAGTAGATTTACCATTATCTAGGCAGACTCTAGTAACTATTTTTTTGACAAATACCCTCATCAAAACTGAATTATTGAGTGTACTCAAACCTCATGACTTATCTCTAGAACAGTTTAATGTATTGCGAATTCTGAGAGGTCAGAAAGGAAACCCACTCAATCTGCAAGACGTGCAAGAGCGTATGGTTAATAAAATGAGTAATACAACACGTTTAGTAGACAAGTTGATATTAAAGAATTTTGTAAAAAGAATGGAGTGCAAAAAGAACAGGCGTAAAATTGAGATCTACATCACCAAAGCAGGTCTAGACAAATTATCAGAACTCGATAGCAAAGTTGATGCAACCGAAGAAAAAGCGACCTCTAAACTAACAGCAATAGAACTAAAGGAATTAAATAGATTATTACGTAAAATTCAATAAAACCAAAAACAAATTCAAACACAAGACAATGAAAACAATGAAAACAAATTTTTTAAAATCAGCATTTATCGCAGTATTAGCAATATCATTTGCATCTTTTACGACAATTATCAAAAAAGAATTAAAAGTAAAAGAATCAAATGTAACTTGGAAAGGTTACAAAGTAACTGGTTCTCATGAAGGAACTATCAAACTAGTTGATGGCTCACTTTCATTTGAGAACGATGTTTTGACTGGTGGTAACTTTAATATTGATATGGCCTCAATAAACGTTACAGACTTAAAGGCAGGTAAAGGAAAAGAAAAACTAGAAGGGCATTTAAAGTCTGACGATTTCTTTGGTACTGAGAATCATAAAAACGCTACGCTAACCATTACTAATGTAGAAGGAAAAGTTGATTCATACAAAGTAACCGGAGATTTAATGATTAAAGGTAAAACGAACACAATTACTTTTGACATGACTATTGTTGATAACACGGCAGTAGCAAAATTAAAAGTAGATAGAACAAAATATGATATCAAATATGGTTCTGCTAGCTTTTTTGACGGATTAAAAGACAAAGCAATCTATGATGAATTTGATCTAAATGTAACGATGAAATTTTAAGGGAATTTGATTAATAGCAACATTTAGTGAGCTAGAGATTCCCAAGATATTGGGAATCTTTTTCATTTTTATCAATTTAAGTTTGAAAACTAAATTATGATTTCTATCTTTGACTTTTATAAAAACTGTGAACTTAAACTTAAATCATACTTGGTGGTGGAACTCTCGAAACTCAAACGTCGTGATCTAACCCTATAGGTATATTTAAAAAATATAAATTAAAAAGGCTTGTCATTCACGACAAGCCTTTTTTTATTGCAAAAAAATGAAAACATTTAGCTTATACACCCATTACAAGAAAATATTGGCAGACACTATTACTCCTGTGAGTATTTACCTTAAAATAAGAGATAAATTCCCTAACAGTATACTATTAGAGAGTAGTGATTATCATACCAGCGACAATAGTTTTTCTTACATCTGTTTCAACCCCATTGCTTCTATTAAAGTAGATAAAGATGTTATAGAACAGCATTATCCGGACGGCAGCTCTAAAACCAATAGCGCTTTAAATATTTCTGTTACTGAGGAAATTCACAAGTTCACGAAACGATTTAAAGTAAACTCAGATAAAGAATTTAAGTTCATCAATAATGGCATTTTTGGATATACAGCATATGACGCTGTTAAGTATTTTGAGGATATTGAAATTAGTAAAAAACCAGATTCTTTAGATATCCCAGATATTTATTATGCAGTTTATCAAAACATTATTGCTATTAATCACTTTAAAAATGAAGCCTATGTTTTTGCACATTGTTTTGATACAGAAAACAATATTGATGAAGTGTTGCAACTCATAAATTCTAAGAACTTTGCCTCTTACACTTTCAAAACAGATTCTGCTATTTCATCAAACCTTACAGATGACGAATACAAAAGTCAAGTAGATTTAGCAAAGAAACATTGTGCTAGAGGCGATGTATTTCAACTCGTACTATCTAAAAAATTCTCACAAGGTTTTAAAGGCGATGAATTTAATGTCTATAGAGCATTACGAAGTATCAACCCTTCTCCGTACCTGTTTTATTTTGACTACGGAAATTTTAAAATCTTTGGGAGTTCGCCAGAGGCACAACTCGTCGTCAACAAATCTATAGCAGAAATTCATCCCATTGCAGGAACATTTAAAAGAACAGGAAATGACGAAGAGGATCAAAAACTAGCAAAAACACTTGCTGAAGATGTAAAGGAAAATGCTGAACATGTTATGTTGGTCGATTTAGCAAGAAATGATTTAAGTAGACATGGAAGTCAAGTCAAAGTGGAAACATACCGAGAAGCGCAGTTCTTTTCTCATGTGATACATTTAGTAAGTAAGGTGACAGGGAAAGTGCATGATAATACTGCAACTATGCAAGTTGTTGCAGATACATTTCCTGCGGGAACTTTAAGTGGTGCTCCAAAACACAAAGCGATGCAACTGATTGAAAAATACGAAAAAACGAGTAGAGCTTTTTATGGTGGAGCTATTGGTTTTATGGATTTCAACGGAAATTATAATCACGCCATCATGATTAGAACATTTATGAGCAAAAACCATGAATTAAATTGGCAAGCAGGTGCAGGATTGGTTTCAAAATCAAATCCAGAAAGTGAATTACAAGAGGTATATAACAAATTAGGTGCTTTAACAAAAGCAATTGAAATGGCAGAGGACATATGAAAGTATTAGTAATAGATAACTACGACAGTTTTACATATAATTTGGTTCACTATTTAGAAGATTTAAATTGTGACGTCACCGTAAAACGAAATGACAAACTCACACTTGAAGAAGTAGATGATTTTCACAAGATTGTGCTCTCACCTGGACCAGGAATACCTGATGAAGCTGGATTATTAAAAGCGATCATCAAAATGTACGCACCAACAAAAAGCATTTTGGGTGTTTGTCTTGGTCAACAAGCCATTGGTGAAGTTTTTGGAGGCTCGCTCATTAATTTAGGTGAAGTATATCATGGCGTAGCCACTAATATTGAAATTACCGTTGACGACGAACCATTATTTAATAATATGGATAAGACTATAGAAGTTGGTCGTTACCACTCGTGGGTTGTCAATCCCAATTTACCAGAAGTACTAGAAGCTACTTCTATTGACAGCAACGGACAAATAATGTCACTAAGACATCGGTTTTATGATGTTAAAGGTGTGCAATATCATCCAGAAAGTGTATTAACCCCAAATGGAAAGAAAATTTTGGAGAATTGGGTGAAGAGTTAGTAAGCAGTTTTCAGTCGCAGTATAAAGTGTTTACTCATATGAATAAAAATATGCCTAACAAAATCCTTAGCTTTTTTCAAGGGAAGGTGGATTCAATTCCATTAAAGGAATTGAAGTCGGAAGCGTAGATAAAAAAAATAGTTAAATTAAAGAGATTCCCACTTTCGTGGGAAATGAATATGAAACAGATACTAAATAGATTAATAAACCACGAAAGCATCTCCAGTCAAGAAGCAAAAAATGTATTGGTTAATATTTCCGAAGGAAAATACAACCAAAGTCAAATAGCCTCTTTTCTTACTATTTATATGATGCGAAGTATTACATTAGAAGAATTACAAGGCTTCCGTGATGCATTATTAGATCTTTGTATTCCAGTAGATTTATCAGATTTTAATGCTATTGATTTATGCGGAACAGGTGGTGACGGAAAAGACACATTTAATATCTCAACACTCTCTTCTTTTATTACAGCAGGAGCTGGAGTAAAAGTTGCTAAACACGGAAATTATGGCGTGTCATCAGCGTCTGGATCGTCTAACGTCCTGGAAGCTTTAGGCGTGAAATTTACTAATAATGTTGACAAATTAAAACACGCTATTGATGACGCCGGAATTTGTGTTATGCACGCACCATTATTTCATCCAGCAATGAAAAATGTAGCTCCAATTAGAAGAGAGTTAGGTGTTAAAACATTTTTCAATATGTTAGGGCCGATGGTAAATCCTTCATTTCCTAAAAATCAAATAGTTGGTGTTTTTAATTTAGAGCTACAACGTATTTACGGATACTTATACCAAAATACAGACAAGAATTATAGTATTGTGCATGCCATAGACGGTTATGATGAGATTTCTTTAACCGGAAACACGAAGATAATTTCAAATACAACTGAGACGATGTTAAGTCCATCAGATTTAAATGTTGATCAAATAAAACAGTCAGAAATCTTTGGAGGATCAACAGTAAAAGCTGCAGCCAAAATCTTCAAAACTATAATTAAAGGAAAAGGAACAGATGCTCAAAATAATGTCGTTTATGCCAATGCTGGACTAGCAATTGCAACCGTAAAAGGAATATCACACCAAGACGGATTTCAATTAGCCAAAGAAAGTCTAGAAAGCGGGAGAGCAAAAGCGAGTTTAGAACGATTAATAGAACTGAGTAAGTAATGGATATTTTAACCAGAATAGTAAACGACAAACGTGTTGAGGTCAAACTGCGTAAGCAACTCATACCTATAAAGCAGTTAGAGCAATCTATTCTGTTTGAAAGAGAAATAATATCACTAGCAAAAAAACTTAAAGAAAGCACTACAGGAATCATCGCAGAACACAAAAGACGATCGCCTTCAAAACAAGTGATCAATCATGACTTAAATGTTTTTGATGTTGCTCAAGGTTATGAAAATGCAGGTGTATGCGGGTTATCTATATTAACTGATGGCAAGTACTTTGGAGGAAGTCTTGATGACCTCTTAACAGCAAGAGCAAGTTGTAATTTACCTTTATTACGTAAAGAATTCATTATTGACGCGTATCAAATCATAGAAGCCAAAGCTTACGGAGCTGATGCTATTTTACTCATTGCTGCTATTTTAACTAGATCAGAAATCAAGCAGTTTTCAAAATTAGCAAAGCAATTAAATCTAGATGTTTTACTTGAAGTACATAATGAAGATGAGCTACATAAATCAATGATGCCAAGTTTAGATATGTTAGGCGTCAACAATAGAAATCTAAAAACTTTTGAAGTCAGTTTAGACATTAGTAAACAGTTGAGTGAACTGATTCCAAACGATTTTATAAAAGTATCAGAAAGCGGAATTAGCAGTATTGAAGCCATTAAAAAATTACAGCCTTATGGTTATAAAGGTTTTTTAATTGGAGAGAATTTCATGAAAACAGATAACGCAGGAGAAAGTGCCAAACAATTCATTAAAGACTTACAACTATGAAACTAAAAGTCTGCGGAATGAAACACAAAGACAATATAAACGAAGTTGCACAGCTGCAGCCCGATTATTTAGGCTTTATATTCTATGAGAAATCAAGTCGATTTTTTAATGGTGATATTCCGGAGTTACCAAATTCAATTAAAAAAGTTGGTGTATTTGTAGATGCGTCAATACCCTATATATTAGAAAAAATTGAAACTCATAAATTACAAACAGTACAGCTTCATGGTGAAGAATCACCAGAGTTTTGTGCAGCATTAAAATTGAAGTGTCACACTGAGCGCAGTCGAAGTGCTAATAAAGACTCTAACAATGAGGTTCCTGTTTCATCAGTAATGACAGAAATTGTAAAAGTTTTTAGCATCAAAGACAACTTCGATTTTTCGGTCTTAAAACCATTCGAAGCGGTCTGCGATTACTTTTTGTTTGATACTAAAGGGAAACTACCAGGAGGAAATGGTTACACATTTAATTGGGATGTTTTAAAAGAGTACCCATCAACCAAACCTTTCTTTTTGAGCGGTGGCATTGGACTAAATGAGATTGAAAAACTAAAAGAATTCAAAAACACAGAAGCTTCAAAATATTGTCAGGTCATAGATGTGAATAGTAAATTTGAAATTAAAGCTGGATTAAAAAATAGTATAGAATTAAAAACATTTAAAAATGAGCTATAACATAAACGAAAAAGGATATTACGGAGAATTTGGTGGCGCATACATTCCAGAAATGCTCTATCCTAACATTGAAGAATTACGTCAAAAGTACTTAACAATAACAGCAGAACCTTCATTCCAAGAAGAGTTCCATGAGTTACTAAAAGACTACGTTGGTCGCCCTTCACCGTTGTATTTAGCGAAGCGCCTTTCAGAAAAATATAATACAAAAATATATCTAAAGCGAGAAGACCTTAATCATACTGGCGCACATAAAATTAACAATACCGTTGGACAAATTTTACTCGCACAACGCTTAGGTAAAACCAGAATTATAGCAGAAACTGGCGCAGGACAACATGGTGTTGCTACTGCAACCGTTTGCGCACTCATGGGTATTGAATGCATCGTATACATGGGAGAAGTTGATATTGCGAGACAAGCACCAAATGTTGCACGTATGAAGATGTTAGGTGCTAAAGTAGTACCAGCATTATCAGGAAGTCGCACACTCAAAGATGCTACAAATGAAGCGATGCGTGATTGGATTAACAACCCGGTAAACACGCATTATATTGTTGGTAGTGTTGTAGGCCCTCATCCTTATCCCGATATGGTCGCACGTTTCCAAGCTGTAGTTTCAGAAGAAATTAAAATACAGTTACTAGAAAAAGAAGGGACAGAAAACCCAGATTATCTCATTGCCTGTGTTGGTGGAGGAAGTAATGCCGCTGGTACTTATTATCACTATTTAGATAATGAAGATGTGAAAATAATAGCTGTTGAAGCTGCAGGAAAAGGAATCGATTCTGGCGAAAGTGCAGCGACCTCTGTTTTAGGAAAAGAAGGCATTATTCATGGTAGTAAAACCCTACTTATGCAAACCAAAGATGGACAAATCACAGAACCTTACTCCATTTCGGCAGGTTTAGACTATCCAGGTGTTGGACCCATGCATGCTCATTTATATAAAACTGGTCGTGCAGAATTTATTGCTATAACAGATGATGAGGCGATGACCGCTGGTTTAGAATTATCGCAACTAGAAGGTATTATTCCAGCTATAGAAACATCACATGCTTTAGCAGTTTTTGAGCATAAAAAATTTAAACCAGATGATGTAATTGTTCTTAATTTATCAGGTCGGGGTGATAAAGATTTACAAAATTATATAGATTATTTTAAACTGTAATGAGACACCTTATCCACATCTGTTTTGGTATTCTATTATTTACTTGCCACGCTCAAGACGAAGCTAAAGCAATTGATGTATCTGTCATTGAATCAGTTGTGACACCCAAACATCACATTATATCGAAGACATCTGAGAATATAATTGTAGATGGAAAAGCGTCAGAGCTAAGTTGGAAAAATGCCAGTTTTACAGATTTATTTATCGATATCGAAGGAGTTAAAGAACCAAAGTACAAGACAAAAACAAAAATACTTTGGGACAATCAATTTTTATATGTGTATGCTGAACTTTCTGAACCACATATTTGGGGAACATTAAAGCAAAGGGACACCATCATATACTACAACAATGACTTTGAAGTATTTATTGATCCCTCTCAGACAGGTATTGGATATGGTGAAATAGAAATCAATGCTTTAAATACCGTTTGGGATTTATATTTAAATAAACCCTACCGGATTGGTGGTCATGCAAACTTTGAATGGAATTTAAATGAGCTAAAATCAGCAGTACAAATTCACGGATCTTTAAACAGCCCTAATGATATTGATTCACTGTGGACAGTAGAAATGGCCATTCCAATAAAACCGTTAATAGCACTTAAAAACAGACCCAAATCAGCACCAAAAGAAGGAGAACAATGGCGTATTAATTTTTCTAGAGTGCAATGGGATCATGATATTATTGCTGGTAAATATTATAGAAAAAAAGAAGATGGTAAATTTTTACGAGAGTATAATTGGGTATGGAGCAATCAAAAAGCAATCAACATGCATGAACCTGAAAAATGGGGTGTATTACAATTTACTGAAAAGTCAAATGCACAGAACATTCCTTTTATACCAGATGTCGATTTACTAATAAAACAAACTGCTTTCGCTCTATTTAGAAAAACAAGATATCAGGATTTAAAATATCTATTGGATGAACCTCAAGGCAGCAAAAAAGTATTGAATGTTACAATGTCAGAAGACAATTCCATCAAAGCCATTTTTTACAAAACTTTGTTTGGCTTTGAGTTTAAAATTAAAAGCCCAATTACAGATATTACGTACATTATTAATCAAGAAGGCACCTTAAAAGCATTATGAAATGAGCCTGTTCAAAATTTTATCACCCAAGGGAATGATTAATAGCGAACAGCATGTGGCCATTGAAAAACAACACATATAAATACATGAAAAAAGTACTCTTATTTTTAACAGTTATATGTTTCATCTCTTGTAAAGAAACAAAAGTTGAAAAAGACTTAATCGTGAAAACAACGAAGGATGAATTTGTATTTTCCACATGGACTCATGCAGGAGGTGCTTTTGATGCGTCTAAATGGGAAACAAAATTAGCCCGCTATAATTCATTAGGCATTTCAGAACTTTTGATTGGAGGAAGCCCAGAATTTTACGAACAATTGATTCCTTTAGCTTCAGAAAAAAACATTAAAATTCATGCTTGGATGTGGACACTAAATCGTCCTAATGACACCATTGCAAATAAACATCCTGAATGGTACGCAGTAAACAGAGCAGGAAAGAACTCATTAGAGTATAGAGCTTACGTAGATTATTACCAATGGTTAAGTCCGTTTCAGCCTGAAGCACGAGAACATGTAAAAAACAACGTTCGCAAACTTACTAAAATAGAAGGATTAGCTTCAATTCATTTAGATTATGTGCGTTATGTTGATGTAATTTTAGGTAAAGATTTACAACCAAAATATGACTTAGTGCAATCGACAGAAATGCCTGAATATGATTATGGCTACCATCCAATTGCTAGAGAAGGATTTAAAGTCATTTTCGGAAAAGACCCTCAAGATTTTGATCATCCTGAACTAAGTACGGAATGGCGTCAATATCGCTTAAATGCTGTAACCTCTTTAGTTAATGAACTTGCAGAAATTGCTCACAATAATAACCAAAAAATGACTGCTGCTGTTTTTCCTTTTCCAGAAATGTCACGTCAAATGGTAAGACAGGCATGGAACGACTGGAATTTAGATGCTGCATACCCAATGGTCTATAATAATTTTTACAAAGAAAATGTAAACTGGATTGGTTTTGCTATTGAACAAGGTGTTAATGACGTCAACTTCCCTATATATGCTGGTTTATACAGTCCTGCTTTAACAGATCCCAAAGATTTAGAAAAAGCCATTAGACTGGTAAAAGAAAAAGGAGCTAAAGGAGTTTCCCTTTTTACTGCAGATAATTTAACTAAGGAACAAAAAGCTGTATTTATTAAACTGAAAGAAGAATTTAATGATGAATAGAATAAACAAAAAGCTAAAAGAAGACAAAAAGCTCTTATCGATTTACTTTTCTGCAGGCTATCCTCTTCTAGAGGATACAAAAGCTATTATTGAAAACTTAGAAAAAAACGGAGTTGATATGATAGAAATAGGGTTGCCTTTTAGTGATCCATTGGCAGACGGTCCAACCATACAAGTAAGTTCTACTCAGGCTTTAAAAAACGGAATGTCTAGTGATATTCTTTTTAATCAATTAAAAGATATTCGTAAAACGGTTTCTATACCATTGATCATTATGGGGTATTTTAATCCTATATTACAATATGGTGTTGAAAGTTTTTGTAAGAAATGTCAAGACACTGGTATCGACGGACTCATAATCCCAGACTTACCTGTAGATGTTTATAATGATCAGTATAAAGCCATCTTTCAAAAATACGGTTTGATTAATGTATTTTTAATAACACCACAGACTTCCGATGATAGAATTCGTTTTATTGATTCCATTTCCGAAGGATTTATATACATGGTAAGTAGCGCTAGTGTTACAGGAAGCAGCTCTGGTTTTGGAGATGAACAAACGTCATATTTCAAACGCATTGGAGATATGAATCTTAAAAATCCACAAATTATCGGGTTTGGAATTTCTGATAATGAAACATTTACTCAAGCCACCAAATATGCAAAAGGCGCTATTATTGGAAGTGCGTTTATAAAACATCTAACAAACCAAGGTGTACATAAAATTAGAATTTTCACAGATTTAATCCTGAATAGCAAATAAAATGCACTGGTATTTACAAGTGATAAAAAATAATTACGCTAATTTCTCAGGACGAGCAAGACGCAAAGAATATTGGATGTTTGTATTAGTACAACTCATCATTTTTATATTAGCCCTTATCTATACATCACTAATAGATGAATTCTTTGGCACTCCTGTTGTAGGATCAATTTTAGGTTTATACTTGCTAGCAACATTGATTCCTTGGCTAGCACTTAACGTAAGGCGACTTCACGATATAGGGAAAAGTGGTGGTTATATATTTATTAACTTGATACCCATAATTGGTCGGATTTGGTATATTGTTCTGGTTGCAACAGAAGGAGAGTATGGAAACAACAGTTACGGTCCTGATCCAAAAATGGAAGATTATAATGAGATTGATGATATTGGTAGCATAGAAGAAGAATAGCTTGAAATATCTTAATGATTTTAGAATTATCATAGTATTGTGCCTTACTTTAGGCCTAGCTCCTTTTTTTCCAGAACCTCATATTTGGAGAAAATTAAAATGGATTGCTGGAGGAGGAAATGGTATCCAATTAAAAGACTGGTTCGATGTCCTATTACATGGATTGCCTTGGATACTTTTAATTCGTATAATAATTGTCAAGCTAGTTCTAAATAAGAAATAAAAAAGAAAAAAAAATGTCTCTTAATATCGTTTTATTCGAACCCGAAATCCCAAACAATACTGGTAATATTGGCAGATTAGCCTTAGCCTCTGGCTCTAAATTACATTTGGTAAAACCTTTTGGTTTTGAAATAAGTGATAGTCGTTTAAAACGCGCTGGCTTAGATTATTGGCAACATTTGGATGTTGTGACCTACGACTCCATTGAGGACTTTTTCAGTATAAATAAAAACGAAAAATTTGCTTTATTTTCTAGTCATGGAAAGCAACCGCATTGGAATATCAAATTCGAAGACGATCTATTTCTTATCTTCGGAAAAGAATCAGCTGGCTTACCTAAATCTGTAGTTGAAGAGCATAAAGAACACCTTTATAAAATTCCATTATACAGTGAGCATATAAGAAGTCTAAATCTGGCAAATGCAGTAGGAATAGTTGTTTATGAAGGATTAAGACAATTACAAGACTAAAATCATGTTAACAAAACGCACTAAATATTATCAGCTTTTTTCAGAGTATTTTCAAATAGCCCTTGGAATAGTACTCGCAAGTATAGGTCTAAAAGCATTTTTATTACCTAATGGATTTTTAGATGGTGGAGTCACTGGTATCGCTATTTTATTGAATTCACAATTTGATATTAATGTATCATTGCTCCTTGTTATATTTAGTATCCCTTTTTTAATTTTAGGGTATTATACGGTTTCTAAACGTATTGTAATAAAATCTATTTTAAGCATCTTAGGATTAGCGCTTTTTATACACTTTGAAAATTTTCAAACCATTACAGACGATAAATTACTCATCTCCATTTTTGGAGGCCTTTTTGTGGGAGCTGGCATTGGTATTGCCATAAGAAACGGATCTGTTCTAGATGGATCAGAAATTTTAGGCGTATTTATTAATGATCGATTTGGAATAAGCATCGGTAAAGTCATACTCGTATTTAATGTCGTGCTATTTAGCATAACTGCTTTTGTGATTTCTACAGAAGTAGCTATGTATTCTATTCTAACATATATCGTCACTGCAAAAGTAACAGATTTGATTATTGAAGGATTTGAAGACTTTATTGGAGTTACTATCGTATCAAAAGACTATGAAAAAATAAAGATTGCAATAATTACTGAGCTTGGCGCAGGAATGACCTTATACAAAGGTCGCAAAGGTTTTGGTAGCACCGGTGAAATTGAAGATTTTGATATTATTCACACAATCATTAACCGTATTGATATCAAGAAAATGTATCGTGTTATCGCTAATATTGATGAACATGCTTTTATAGTAGAATTTGATGTAAATAACATAAAAGGTGGAGTGCTAAGACGTTATCTTAATAAGAAAAAAGACAAAAAATTACCGTCTTTTATATCAGACAAACTATAACTTATTATTCCTGAGGTATTTTAAGTACATATACTCCACCTTTGTTCTTGCCCAAGGTGTTCGTCTTAAAAACTTTAAGCTTGATTTTACAGACGGTTTATCATTAAAGCATTTAATATTAATGATCGTCCCCATATATTCCCAACCGTAATGAGCTTCTAAATCGGTTACGATTTTCTCTAGCTTGATTCCGTGTAAAGGGTTATTCTTTTGCGTTTCCATTAGAGTTCGTTTAGCATTCTTTTAATTTTCACTGCTTTCTCAAAATGATCTAATTGCTGTGTTTTAATCCACCAAGTAGCAGCCTCCATCAATAATTCTGGAGAATCATTTTTGTTTTTAAAAAACGCGTAGAAAGAAAGACCTACATTATCTCCTTTTTGAGCTATTTTCTTATCACAAACTTCTATTATTTTTTGCTTTAAAAGAGTTGTCATTCTATAAAGTTAAGGATTCACGTATCGTGAAAAAGCGACTAGTAATGACTCGTAATATATTAGTTACGTCGTCTCGAATTACTGCTTCGACTATTAGAACCACTTCTATTTCCTCCAGAGTTCCCACCAGAGCTCCTAGAACTAGAATTACGATTTCTATTACCTCCACCTTGTCTACCTTGTCTTCCTTGACCTTGTTTAATTGGCTCAGTAGATGCATTTGGATCTGGTTCAAAACCTTCAAGTATTTCAACTTCGATTTTCTCACCTATCAGCTTTTCAATATCACGTAAAAATGTGGTTTCATCTGCACTTACTAATGAGATCGCTTTTCCGTTAGCTCCTGCTCTACCAGTTCTACCTATTCTATGCACATAATCTTCAGAAATATTAGGCAACTCAAAATTAACAACATGTGGCAACAATGGAATATCCAAACCACGCGCTGCAATATCTGTGGCAACCATAACTCGAACACTTCCATTTTTAAAACCTGCTAATGCCTTTGTTCGCGCACCTTGGCTTTTATTACCATGAATTGCTGCAGCACTAATTCCTGATGAAATAAGCTTTTTTGTTAATTTATTAGCACCATGCTTCGTTCTATTAAATACAAGAACTTGTTTCCATTTTCCTTCGGAAATGAGCTTGATCAATAACTCTGGCTTTTTACCTTTAGCAACACGATACACTTTTTGAGAAATAGCTTCTACGGTTGTGTTTTCTGGCGTTGCTTCGACTTGCACTGGATTGTTTAAAATTCCGTTAGCAAGCTTTCTAATGTCTTTTGAAAAGGTAGCAGAGAACATCAAATTTTGACGTTTCGACGGCATAACGCTCATCACCTTTTCTATATCTCTAAGAAACCCCATGTCTAACATACGGTCTGCTTCATCCAATATAAATACCTCAACACGCTTTAGCGATAATAGGTTTTGATTATGAAGATCTAATAAACGACCAGGCGTTGCAACCAAAATATCTACACCACGACGAATCGCAGCTGCTTGTGGTTTTTGATTAACACCTCCAAAGATTACAGTACTCCTAATATCTAGAAATTCACTGTACTCTCTAACACTCTCATGTACTTGAGCTGCAAGCTCACGTGTTGGTGTTAAAATCAATGCACGAATTGGTCTGAATTTTTCTTTCGGATTTTCAGATAAATAATGCAGTAATGGTAATGTGAAACCTGCAGTTTTCCCTGTTCCTGTTTGTGCCGAAGCCAATACGTCCCGTCCTTCCATTACTGGAGGAATTGCTTTTTCTTGAATTGGACTTGGAGTTGTGTATCCTTTTTTACTAATAGCTCTTAGTAAAGGCTCAGATAGGCCTAAATCTTTAAATGACATACAATAGTTTTGGTCAAATTAGTGTTTAAATGACCTTCTGTGTATTAAGCGTCATTTTTTGTTGTCTGCAAATGTAATGCTTATTTCTGCGATAGCAGTATTTACCTTGAATTTGTAAAAAAAATAGCCAAACTTCGTTTAACTGTGGATATCAATAATTGAAACAATCAATTCCCTAACATATTAGACAGACCTCGAAAAATCAATTCCCCTCCTTAAACTCCAAAAACTTATTAAAAGGATTCGTAGCTCGATTTTTAAACGCATGAACAGCACTACTTAAGATTAAAATACCAGCAGTAACAAACGCAGTATAAGCAACTATAGTTTGTGTGTCTTGATTTGCAATACCAATCGCAATCAGAGCCCAAGCACCAACAAGCGCAAACTCACGCATATTACGTTTCCAAGTGATAACAAGATTTATTAGTGTTGCGATAACGATCATAATGAGTGTCCAAGTAACTGGAGACATTCCAAAACCGTCCCAATTAATTTTCACTAAATAGGTCGAGACATTTGCAATACTTGCAACCGTAACCCAACCACTATAAATGACGAATGGCCACCATAAAAATAATAGGACTGAAATTGGCGCATCCCATAACTCCATGCGATTATTCCATACTATTTTGAGTAATGAGAACAACAGTAAGAATATGAAAAAGCAGGATAATCCCGTGTACTCATAAATCCAACTCACTACCCAGAAACTATTAGCGACGCATGATACTATAAACCACCAACCTACTCTCATTACAAACTCATCATCTCGAACTTTCACAAATAAACTTCTTCCTTGATAAATACCAAATCCTAAAAGCATGAGGTATATGATTCCCCAAATAGAGAAGGCATAACTGGCAGGTGTAAAAAGTGTTGGTAATCCGCCAGAAATTTCACCTATAGTTGTGTCATTCATTAGTCCTGTATTAGAAAGATAATTCATGAAAATCGTTGCTATTAATGAAACTCCGTTTAAAACTTGTAGTGTTTTTTTCATATTTATTTTCCACGATAGCGGACAGCTTTTTTATTAATATTTACAAGAATGATAGATTATTTTAACTCATATCAATTCGATATAATTACTTCACTTCAAAATCAAAAAATGTTTCAGGAAACGGTTCCCATTGTAAGGTAAAATGCCACCACTCTTTTGGGTAATTTCTAAACTTATGATTAAGCATCACTTTTTGTAATAATTGCCTATTAGCTAGTTGTGTTTTGGTAAGATTTGGATGGTCCACCCAAGATTTTTTTCCGAAGAAATCATAAGGACTTCCCATATCTAATGGCTTATTGGTATTACCATCTATAATAGTGAGATCCAATGTACTCCCACGACTGTGACCAGAGCGCGAGGCGATATAACCATCTCTAAATAAATGACGTTTATGGACTTTAGGATAAAACGCTTGCTTTTGCAAGGTGTCCTTTAAATCTTTTGCCCATCCTGAAAAATGATTCACTGCACGTTGCGGACGATAGCCATCATAAACCATCAAACACAAATTTTGCTCTTGCAACTCTTCTTGAACCTGTTTTAAAGCCTCCGCAGATGGCTTGGTCAATATTAATCTATTGGATTTGTAACCCGTGATGGTATCTCCTACAAAGTTATTAGTCGAAAAATAACGCAGCTGTACATTCAAATCTGGAATGATATCCTTGACATAAACAAAGCCTTCAGGAAGCGATTTTTTCTGCTGAAAGGTAAACCCTAAAGCAGTTAAGGCACATATTAAAATTATTATTTTGTGAATCTTCATGATATCGCTAAATTAGATAAAAATTAAATGATGAACTTATTTTCCGAAGAAAAAAGACATTTTAATCTACCAAACGCAGAATTGATTTACATCGACAAATTCTACGATACAGCAATTGCAGACCAGTATTTTGATGTTTTAAAAAAGACCGTGAATTGGCAACAGGATAATATAACAATCTTCGGAAAAACATATAAGCAACCTAGACTTACTGCCTTGTATGCTAATAACAGTAAGCCCTACAGCTACTCTAATATTACGATGCAACCAACATTATTTACTAAGGAATTACAGGACATTAAATTAGATATAGAAAAAACGGTAAATCATAAATTCACGTCTGTGTTACTCAATTTGTATCGCAATGGGAATGATAGCAACGGTTGGCATGCCGATAATGAGAAAGAACTAGGATTAAATCCCGTAATTGCTTCTCTAAGTCTCGGTGAAACGAGGCCATTTCATTTTAAACATCGCGATATAAAAGAGCAACGTCATAAAATAAATCTCACTCATGGAAGTTTATTAATCATGAAAGGTAATATGCAACATCATTGGCTGCATCAAATCGCCAAGACGAAAACGATTATTGATGAGCGTATTAACCTCACGTTTAGAACAATAATATAACTATTAGAAAGTTGGTAGCTACACGAAGTGGGTGCCCAAAATAGCGGATACGAAAAAACCAAGGTCCCTCAACCTTGGTTCTCCTTAATTTGCTTTTTATATGCGATAGATTTAGGGTCTCTAATTCATAACACATGCAAATATTAATTAATTAATCCATTGAACTAAAACAAAATTCTAGTACACTTCAAATATATAATTCTATTTGGATACACAAGTCAAAATACACAATTAATCGATGAAATACACTTAATTTTAACATTTATGGATGAAATATTGTATTTAACCGATGAAATACATGGTCGTGATTTTAAATTCACAATGATATGGAGAGACTAAAATCACTATAAATGTGTTTTATATTTGATTAACTTTGGCCCATCTATTGCAAGATCATAATAAATAAAAAAAAAAAAACGAAACGAGCATGCTAAAAACGTTATCACTAAATGATTGGCTCATAGCGAATAATGTATGAGCGTTGAAAAAAATTAAATTATAGACACATGAAATATTGCTTAAGCTTACTAGTGCTTTGTATCTGTTTCACTTTAAACAGTCAAGAACTTACGTATAGCACTCAAGATATTGCCATTAATAATTTAATTGATGGTACACTTTTATCTCCAAATAATGCAGACAAACCTAAGCTTGCCATTATTATTGCAGGTTCTGGACCAACCGATAGAGATGGGAACCAGAATTTCATGAGAAATAACTCATTAAAAAAGCTTGCTGAATCTCTTACAGATAAGGGCATAGCAACATTTAGATATGATAAGCGTATCGTCAAACAAATTAGAAGGAATAAAGTAGACCCTAATATTAAGTTTGATGATTTTGTTACTGATGCCATATCGGTAGTTGATTATTTTAAAGAAGAAAATAAGTACTCTAAAGTTTATGTGATTGGACATAGTCAAGGTAGTTTGGTTGGTATGCTTGCTTCAAAAGACAGAGCAGACGGTTTTATCTCACTTGCTGGTGCAGGACAATCTATAGATCAAGTGATCACAGAACAAATTAGCGCTATGGATCCAACACTTACTGATGCTACAAAAAAAGCGTTTGAAAGTTTAAAAGCTGGCAAAACAACAACAAATTACCCTCCTCCACTTGCTCCTGTTTTTAGAGCAGATGTACAACATTTTATTATAAATTGGATGCAGTATAATCCGCAAGAAGTCATTAAAGCGCTAGACATCCCTGTTCTTATAATTAATGGAACAAGCGATCTCCAGGTTTCGGTTGCTGAGGCACAACTGCTTAAAGCGGCTTCGGAAACGTCTGAAATAGAAATCATTGACAAAATGAACCACGTGCTTTTCATTATTGAAGGTGATCAATTGGTGAATTCAAAAAGCTATAATGAATCGTCTCGTAAAATTTCCGAAGTACTCATTACTATAATTTCAAGCTTTATATTAAAGTAAAAGTCTGCAACAGATTCAAATAAAAAACGCATCTCACTTGAGATGCGTTTTTATTAACTAACCAACCAATGTAAATGTTACTCCGTTATGCGAGGTAATCACTCCTCTTCTAAAATCAACATAATCATTTACAATAGGTATAAAGCAAATGGCGTGCCAAACTTGATTTGCGTGACAAAATTATTTGATGTATATTTGATATCAAAATAATATCATATTGATTTACTTAACTAAAACATCAAACCAATGAAAGAAGAAAAAATAATCGTCCCAGCAAACGGATATATTATGCTATTCGTGTTCCTACTATTATTTTTCGGATCCATAGTAGCTGCTATTGCTACAAGAAATCCAAAATTATTATTACTAATACCAGTTGCTATCATAATTTCACCAGGATTTATAATGGTGCAGCCTAATGCATCACGTGTTCTACTTCTCTTCGGAAAGTATATAGGCACTGTTAAAAAAAATGGATTCTATTGGGTAAACCCATTCTATACAAAAAAGAAAATATCTCTACGTGCCAGAAATTTTGACAGTGAGCGTTTAAAAGTAAATGACAAACTTGGCAACCCTATCATGATTAGTACGATCTTAGTTTGGCGCGTTCAAGACACATATAAAGCTGCATTTGATGTCGACGTTTATGAAAACTTTGTTAGAGTTCAAACCGATGCTGCTGTTCGCAAATTAGCAAGTATGTATCCCTATGACAATTTTGCAGACGAAGGTGTTGACGAAGACATTACGTTACGATCAAGTGTTAACGAAGTAAGTACTGCTTTAGAAAAAGAAATTGATGAACGTTTATCTATTGCTGGCATTGAAGTTCTAGAAGCACGTATTGGTTATTTGGCTTATGCTCAAGAAATAGCAAACGCAATGTTGAAACGTCAGCAGGCTACTGCAATCGTTGCTGCAAGGCATAAAATTGTAGAAGGCGCTGTAAGCATGGTGGAAATGGCGATTGAAGCACTTGAGAAAAAGCAAATTATTGAGCTAGATGGCGATCGAAAAGCTGCCATGGTAAGCAATCTGATGGTAATACTTTGTGGAGACAAAGATGCTTCTCCAGTATTAAATACAGGTACTTTAAATCACTAAAATGAACAAAAAACAAACCTATAGTATCGCTTTAGGCTTAGCATTTGGCAGTAGTTTTGGAACTACAATAGGTGCTATTATCGACGATGTTGCCTTAGGAGTTGTATATGGGTAAATAATAGGAACTATCACAGGTGTCACACTAGCATTAGTAGCTTTTAAGGACGACAAGGACCAACCAAACAATGAGAACGAATAAAACGAGCATGTTAGAAGCGCATTATTATTCAATAAAAAAATGATAAACAGCAATCAGCATGTGACCATTGAAAAACAACATAAATAAACACATGAAAGAATATAAAGTTATAGTCCCTAAAATAGGCTTTAGAAATAGAATTAAAAATTTTGAAGAAGAGCTCAACAACCACGCTCGAGAGGGCTGGGTTGTGAATCATGTTGCTCAAGGCTGGTCTAGTGTTATTTTAGAACGTGATAAAAACAGGTAACATGAAAACGAACAGACCCAAAATAGAAGTGCCTTTTGAGCCCTTAGATATTATTGTTGATTTAATTTCTTTGACGTTATTCATTTTGATGTTTATCTATACAACACTAAATTACGGTGATTTAGCAGAAACTATTCCAACACACATTAATGCTGCAGGTGAAGCAGATGGTTTTAGTGATAAAATATATGTATGGTTATTACCAGCAATAGGCATTATTACGTTTGTATTATTATTTGTGTTGAATAAATATCCGCAGATTCATAGTTACATGGTTAATATTACAGAAGATAATGCACTCAAAAACTATAGATTTAGCACGAGAATTCTTCGTTTCACAAATCTATTTGTTGCAGTTATATTTGTATTTACTCAATATATGATGATAGAAAAAGGTAAAGGCCATGACATTATTTTTGGATCATGGTTTACAGCTGCGGTTATAGGTGTTAGTGTTATTTTAACCATATTTACAGTAATCTATCAACGAAAACTCAATAAAAATGATGCATAGGATTATATACCTTTATCTCGTTTTCATAGTAAGTGTAGTTAATCTAACTTTTGGGCAGCAAGGTATTATTTCTTCGGAAATTGTAATACAAAATGATAGTATTACACTTCCAGGAACGCTTATATACAACACAACTATTGCTGAGCAAACTTTAGTGATTTTTGTACATGGATCGGGTAATGTTGACAGAAACGGAAATCAAGCATCCATGGGAGCAAATCCTAATTACATTAAACAACTCAGTGATAGTCTAACATTAAAAAATATTACGTTTTACAGATTTCTTAAGCGTTCTGCTACAGCCTCAAATATTAAATTCATGATGAAAGACATGCGTTTTGATGCATTTGCAGAAGATCTTAATTTGATAATTGACAAATTTAAAGAGGATAAGCGATTCTCTTCAATCACACTTATAGGACATAGCCAAGGCTCATTGATCGCTATGTTAGCAAATCAAACTCATATAGATAAATACATATCGCTTGCTGGACCAAGCCAATCAATAGATCATAGTATTATAGCACAAGTAAAACTACAAAATGGTGATTCTATCGCTAATATTGTGAAATCACACTTTGTTGAACTTTCAGAAACTGGAGGTATTGAGAACATTGATAAAAACCTTATGGCAATGTTTAACAAACCAACACAACCGCTCTTATCGTCTTGGATAAAATTTAATCCTTCCGAAGAAATAAAAAAAATAAAAATCCCTATTTTAATATTAAATGGCGATACAGACCTGCAAGTTTATATAGATGACGTAGAACTTTTGCATAGCGCTAATCCCAAATCAAAACTGGTGATTATTAAAAATATGAATCACGTATTAAAAACTATTATAAAAGATAGTGATAATTTACCGTCTTATAGGACCTCTAGTTTTGCATTGTCTAAAGAATTAGTGTCAACAATTGAAGCATTTGTAAAAAAATAAAATGGCTAAGAAAAAAGCATTCGCATTACGTATCAATGAAGATATGATTAAAGCAATCGAGAAATGGGCTTCTGATGAGTTTAGAAGCACCAACGGACAGATTGAATGGATGCTCATGCAATACCTTAAAGATCAGAATAGGCAACCCAAGACTAAAAAAATAAATGACAACAACGAAAGCGACTCTTAATTGAATCGCTTTTTTTATGCGCTTTAATTTTGGTATTTTGCAGTACAATTAATAAATCAATATGGACACGACACCTCTTTTCACAAATGACACCATCGTTTTTGGTCTTTTAATGCTCTCTTTGGGATTTGTATTTTATACAGAATCTATAGAAACAGGGTTTTGGCCAAAATTCTATAAAATAGTCCCAGGACTATTTATGGCCTATATGATTCCTGCGATACTAACAACCTCAGGGCTAATATCTCCAGAGTGGACAACTATATCAGAAACAGGAGTAGAAACCGAAGGCAGTTCAAGTCTATACTATGTAGCAAGTCGCTACTTATTGCCAGCAGCTTTAGTTTTAATGACCTTAAGCATTGATTTACGAGCAGTATTTAATTTAGGATGGAAAGCATTGGTTATGTTTTTTACAGGGACTTTAGGCATCGTCATTGGTGGACCAATTGCCATATTATTAATTGCCTCAGTATCACCGGAGACTGTTGGAGGCGTTGGACCAGATGCCGTATGGAGAGGCCTATCAACGCTAG
The DNA here is from genome assembly GCA_047622005.1 of Dokdonia sp. Classification (GTDB taxonomy): domain Bacteria; phylum Bacteroidota; class Bacteroidia; order Flavobacteriales; family Flavobacteriaceae; genus Psychroserpens. The sequence continues at coordinate 29,736 of JBLHML010000021.1, forward strand.
CAGGAAGCTGGATTGGTGGTGGAGCAAACCAAACTGCCATGCTAGAAATTTATGAATACAATCAAGCTAAATATGGCGCTATGGTATTTGTAGATATCGTTGTTGCGAACATCTGGATGGCTATCATTTTAATTGGTATTGGCAAACGTGACCGTATCAACAAATGGCTAAAAGCAGACACCTCTTCTATTGAAGAATTAAAAGAAAAGATGTCTACATTTTCAGAAAAAGTAAAACGCAACCCTTCTCTTACAGACATCATGATTATTGGTGCTATTGCATTTGGAGCAGTTGGTATTGCACATTTATCTTCTGGGTTTTTAGCACCTTATTTTGATAATCTTGTTGCTGGAATAGAATCCCAAACGACGCGTAATATATTCACGTTTTTAGGCTCATCCTTCTTTTGGATGATCAGTATTTCTACATTGATCGCTATTTTACTCTCGTTCACAAAAGCAAAAAATTATGAAGGCGCAGGTGCTAGTAAATTTGGAAGTGTATTTATCTATATTCTAGTCGCTACTATTGGTATGAAAATGGACCTCACATTAATTTTTGACAATATAGGACTCATAGCTATTGGTGTTATCTGGATGACCATCCATGCACTAATGTTAATTGGAGTTGCAAAACTTATAAAAGCACCATATTTCTTCCTTGCTGTAGGAAGTCAAGCTAATGTTGGTGGCGCAGCTTCTGCACCAATTGTAGCATCAGCATTCCACCCATCTTTAGCTACTGTTGGCGTACTGCTTGCTGTATTTGGTTATGCCATTGGCACCATTGCTGCAATAGGTTGTACAATTTTAATGGAATTGGCTGCAGCTGGTTAGTATTTGAAAGAAATTTATGTGATATTTGCGCACCTAAAAACTTATAAGATGAAGCAAATTATTGTCGTATGTATAGCACTTTTATTTTTTTCCTGCGGAAATGAGAAAACTCACGATTTCACGCTTAAAGGATATGTTGAAGGATTAAAAAAAGGAACCGTATACCTCCAACGACAAAATGATTCACTCATGGAAACCATAGACTCTTTAGAAGTTAATGGAAGCCCAAACTTTGAGTTACATGCTGAATTATCAGAACCTGAAATGCTTTTCTTAAAACTAGACAAAAACGACAATGACGAAGGGACAGTGGTATTCTTTGCTGACAAAGGAATTACTGAAATCAATTCGACATTGAAAAACTTCAATTATGATGCAACCGTAAAAGGGTCTAAACAACATGAAACATTAGAAGAGTACTTGCTTATGATGTCTAAATTTAGCGACAGAAATCTAGAGCTTATACAAGAAAGTTTGGAAGCGAGTAAAGCAAATGACACGACAGTTTCATTTGAAGATAACTACAACAAACTCATTAAACGCAAATACTTATACACGATTAACTTTGCAGTAAATCATCCAGATAGTGAGATTTCTCCTTATTTAGCTGTAAGTGAAGTTCCAAATACTGGTGTGAAATTCTTAGAAGAAATTTATAATGCGTTAAGCGACAAGGTTAAAGGCTCTAAATATGGTTTACAACTTAAAGACATGATTGAAGAACGCAAAGCAGAATAACTTTTAGCTTTCTACTCATAAAAACACAAAACTCCTAAACGTAACGTTTAGGAGTTTTTGTTTCTTGTACTTTTTAAACAAAAAAAGTCTCAATAACGAAGACTGAGCCTTTTAATTCTATTAGAGCCGATGGAGGGACTTACTTCGACAAACTGCGTTTGCTACTTTCAAACCAAAATACATTTTGATTCTCAGTAATGCTCAGCATACACTTCTCCTCCTAATTATCTTTTTAAAACAAAAAAAGTTCCAATCTGTAAGAAAGGAACTTTTAATAAACTTAGAGCCGATGGAGGGACTCGAACCCACGACCTGCTGATTACAAATCAGCTGCTCTAGCCAGCTGAGCTACATCGGCTTTTAAGCGTTGGCAAATATAATATTGCTATTCTAATTTGCAAACACTCTTTGAATAAATTAAGTTAATTTATTCAATTTTTCGATTAACGCTAGTCCTTGTGTTTCAAGATCGCTATTTATCGCTTTAAAATGTGCTTTTTTATTTTCTGCACTTCTATCATTTACTCTTGCAATTAAACCATCAAAAGTCTCAATTGCTTCATCAATAATAGCTTCACTTTTTTTAGTGCCTTTCTCTGTGTTTGTATATTCCCAAACATAAACTGCTTCAATAATATCACCTAAAACAAAATTTATGTCTTTTTTAAGGTCTCTAATATTTGCCATAATCTTAATCTTTTATTAATTCGCCACAAAACTAAACATAAACTTCTAATAGTGTTGCATTAGTGGACGTTATTTTATAGGTTTCTATTGCTGCTGGAAGTAAAACTGTTTCTCCTTGTCTAATAAACTCTGATGCGGTTTCAGTTTCAATCAAGGCTTCTCCTTCAACACATATATATATAAAGAACGAATCTTTAGTATTTAGTTTTAAAATAGGCTCCGTTACATGAAGAAAATTGGTTGTAAAATATGGACAGCTTACCATATTATTTGATATGTTTCTTTCTTTTTGATATTGAACTCTAAAATTCTCTGGCATATCAAAATCAAAGGCATCAATAGCCAGATCATTATGCAATGCTCTCTCGTTGCCATCATCATCAATACGGTCCCAATCATAAACTCTATAGGTGATATCACTTGTTTGCTGTATTTCGGCAAGCATAACTCCTGCTCCAATAGCATGGACACGACCAACGTCTATAAAATAGGTGTCTCCTGTTTTTACTTTCTCAAAATTAAGTATATCACTTAAGGTTTTATCTTCAAGATGTTTCAGATACTTTTCTGTTGTCATTTTCTGATTAAAACCTACAATCAAATTAGCATCATCATCGGCTTGCATAACATACCACATTTCTGTTTTTCCAAAGGAATTGTGACGCTCAGCTGCCAACTCGTCATTAGGATGCAATTGAATAGACAAATCTTCTTTAGCATCAATGAATTTAATTAGTAGTGGGAATTTGTTTCCGAAGATTTTATAATTTTTTTCACCTATTAAATCTGCTTTATGAGTTTTTAATAGTTCATTAAGTGATTGTTTTTTCAAATCCCCATTGGATACAATCGACGTATCCCCTTCCACATCACTTATCTCCCAACTCTCACCAACATTTGGTAGGTTAGAATCTTTATTTAGTAATGATTTCAATTTTTGACCTCCCCAAATTTTATCTTTTAAGATAGGTTCAAACTTTAGCGGGTAGACCAATTTTTTCATTCTCCAGAATAGCTTACAAAATTTCTAGGTGTTTCATAAAGCGTCACTAACATATCCAAATCTGCACGTAATTTAGGTTTAAGTTTGTTATAAATGACCACGACAATATTCTCTGCTGTTGGATTAAGATCCTTAAAATCTGGAACATCAAGATTGAGGTTTTTATGATCAAAAGCATCTTCAACTTCAGATTTGATAAGATCTTTTAATATTTTAACATCAACAACGTATCCTGTTTCTTGGTCTATTTCTCCAGTAACACTTACAGTAAGTTCATAATTATGACCATGATAGTTTGGATTGTTACATTTACCAAAAACTGCATCATTCTTCTCAAAACTCCAATCTTTACGGTGGAGGCGGTGTGCCGAATTAAAATGTGCTTTTCTACTTACTGTAACTCTCATTATTTTGTGATGTTAATGTGATCGTAAAATTTATCAAATATGATTTTAAACCATTCTGTATACAATTCTGGATGCAATTCTATATCTGCCTTTACGTTCTCTAAAAGCATCCATTTCCAAGCTTCAACTTCATCTGGATTAATCATAGGTTCATCATTAGAATGACCAACCATAATATGGTCGTATTCATGCTCTGTTAAACCATTATCAAAAGGCGCTTTATAAATAAAAGATATGGTCTCTTTCAAATCAACAACAAAGCCCATTTCTTCCATTAAACGACGTTTTCCAGCCTCCAAATTACTTTCACCATCTCTTTGGTGACTGCAGCATGTGTTGGTCCATAACAACGGAGAATGGTATTTATGCTTAGCGCGTTGTTGTAACATCAACTCATTTTGGTCATTAAATACAAATACCGAAAATGCGCGATGCAATACCGCCTTCTCATGAGCTTCTAATTTTGGCATTGTACCAATTTGCTCGTCCTTATCGTTAACAATAATTACACGTTCTTCAATCATAGCTTACAAAAATAACAACTATTTTTCATAAAACCATCACAAATAAAAAAGCTGCCTTAAAAAAGATACCTTTTAACTTTTATTTAATATAATTTAAACGTTTGATTTAATTTTCAGGACATTTTTCTCCATTAATACTAGTAACTATAAATTCACTTCGTCTGTTGAGTTGATGTTCAGCATCACTACAATTAGAATCGTTTGTTGGCTCGCATCCACAATCGTTTAATAATCTTGATTCTCCATAACCTTTAGCTGTTAAACGGTCTGCTACAATACCATTGTCAATTATGTATTGACGGGTTGATTTTGCTCTATTATGAGATAAGCGCTCATTGTAAGACGCTGGTCCTCTACAATCTGTATGACTTCGAATATCGATGGTCATTGTTGGATATTTATTTAATACTGCCAGCACTTTTTGCAACTCCAGCTCGGCATCTCCTCTAATATCAAATTTATCAAAATCAAAGTATATGATTGGAATATCTAAAAGCTTCGCTAAGTCAGCACATGGCTCTAATTCAACTTCATCTTTTTCTAACAACGTTTTTATCTCTAATTTTTGTTGTTTCTTAGGTGTTGTAAATCGTTCTTCTACCGTTGCGTATGTAACTGCCTCAATTCTAATAAGATATTCTTTTTCACACTCTAAATTTTCAAACTTATACGTTCCATCTACACCTACTATTTGCTGATTAAGCTCATTGCTATCTGCATCTAATAAAGTTACTTTTGCTCCTACTATTGGTTCTTGAGTATCTTGATCTATAACAACACCTTCTACTTCTTGTTCACATTCTGGTACTGTAAAGCTATAGATATCATCATCGCCTTTCCCACCTTCTCTGTTAGATGTAAAAAACCCTTCTCTAGTCCCTAGGTTTTCATAGTAACCAAAATCGTCCATTGGACTGTTGATTGGACGTCCAATATTATCTAAAGGCATTGGTTTATTTAGTTCTCTTTTGTTTTCAAAATCTCTAATAACAAAAACATCTAAACCTCCTAAACCGTTAAATCCATTTGAGGAAAAGTATAAATCACCATCAGAATTAATGAATGGAAACGTTTCTTGACCTTCCGTATTTAAATTTGGACCTAAATTTACTGGGTCTCCCAATGAACCATCGTCGTTTATGTCTACTTCAAAAATATCTGACAACCCTAAAGTCCCTTCCATATCTGATGCAAAATAAAGCTTTGTACCTTGAACATTAATTGTTGGATGTGCTACACTATAGGCATCACCATTAAAATGAACGGACTCAATATCGTCCCAATCTCCATCATCATTTATTGTTGCTTTAAATAATTTTAAACGATTGGTACCATCTTCATCTTTCTTATATTTTTTATTGAAATAATTATTTCTCGTAAAATACATCACTTTATCATCTGGAGTAAAAGCAACTGTAGACTCATGGTATTGTGTATTGATATCGCTATCTAAGCTTTCAACATTCGCATAGCTCCCGTCGTCTTGTTTTTCTGCGGAAAACAGATCCAAGTAGGGTTGATCGTTCCATTTGTATTTCTTTCCACCTCCACGTGAGGATGCAAAAATCAATTGGTTTTGATATTGCGTGGTTCCAAAATCTGAAACAGCTGAATTTAGATCCATATTTTTAACTTCAAATTCTCTACTTACTTCGTCAATCATAGATAAGTAATCTACAGTTGAACTAAATGCGCGTCCTCTTAAATCACTGCGATCTGCATCTGCGAACTTCTTCATCCATTTATCAGACTCTGTGTAATTCTCAACAGATTTCAATGCTTGTGCATATCTAAAGAAGTATTCAGGGTCTAATTCCTCGTTCATAGTCATTAACTCGCCATACCATTTCGCTGCTTTCTCCATTTGATTGTTGAAGTAGAAGGAGTTGGCCAATTTCTGAAGCAAATCAACAGAGGTAAATCCTTTTTCTGCTACTTCTAATAGAATCTCACTTGTTTTTAAATACGCTAAGTTGTCATACTCTTTTGTTGCTTGACGTATTTTACTTTTTTGCGCATAACCTGATGAGAAAACTAAACTTAACGCCAGGATATATATAATTTTATGTGTTTTCATAATCTTTTTTTTAGAAGAATCTTGGTGATAATATTCTACCTACTTTTTGTAACTCAAAACGTAACATGATTTCGTGTGACCCACTATTATAATTATTGAGTTCTGTTGTTGTTGCATCATAAGAATAGCCTAAGTACAAACCGTCTGTAACTTGAAAGCCTAATAAACCACTTAGCGAGTCATCCCATCGATAAGCAACTCCTAATGTTAACTTATCATTGAACAAAAAGTTTGCAGATAGATCTGCTATAATTGGTGCTCCTGATACTGCTTTTACTAGTGCTGCTGGCTTAAACTTCGTGTTTGCACTTAAGTTAAACACATAACCTGCTATTAAGTAGTAGCTCATGCGCTCTTTTGCAATAGAGACTTGATTATCATCAAAATGTTCTGTTCTCAAAAAATTAGGAACAGATAACCCTACATACCATTTACGGTTATGAAGATACAAACCAGCTCCTACCGTTGGTGAAAACACACTTAAATTATCTGCAAATGTTGGATCACCTAGTTGCTGAATAACACCTTCACTCCAATCTGAAGTTAAGTTATGTAATCCTGCTTTGGCTCCAAATGATAATTCTGTATTATTATCGCCGACCTGGATCGTGTATGAAAAATTAGCATCAATATAATACTCATTTACAGGTCCTAATGCATCATTTACTACAGAGAGACCTAGGCCTATTCTATCGTTCCTTAATGGTGCATGAATACCTAAAGTTTGTGTTTGCGGTGCGCCATCAATGCCTACCCACTGTGTACGGTGTAATCCCGTAACACTTAACACTTCGCGTTGTCCTGCATAGGCTGGATTTATGCTCATCGTATTATACATGTACTGCGTATACTGAGGGTCTTGCTGCGCAAAACTAGTATTAATCATCAGTGTGCAAAACACTAACAGTATTAATCCTTGTAATAATGATGTTTTCTGTATCATTTTAATATCGTTTTTTAATCTTGCCTTATTAATTCTATCTGTTAATGTATAACCAGCCTACTCTTGGCTCTGAACCATCACCTAAATTAATTACATAGTAGTATGTTCCTACTGGTAACTCACCACCTTGACTTAAGACTACACGTCCATTTGATGTACCATCAAAATCATTTTGGTAGTTTTTAGCTTCATAAACTATATTACCCCATCTATTATAGATCTCTAATGTGTTATTAGGGAACGTCTCTATACAATCAATATTGAAGAAATCATTTACTCCATCTCCATTTGGTGAGAACTCGTTATAGATCGTTAAACATATTGGATCAACTTCGGCTGTATCACTATTATTGCCCTCATTTTGATCCTCTCCACCATCAAAGTCTGAAATTGATGCAGTGTTTAAATACTCTCCAAATCCAAGGACTTCAGCAGTAATTTCTAGTATTTCAGCTTGACCAGGATTTAATTGACCAACTATCCACTCTCCATTAGTATCTGAGTATGTTCCTTGAGTTGTCATAAATGAGACAAATGCATATCCACTAGGTATAACCTCTTCCACCACAACTCCTGTTGCAGTTACAAATCCGTCATTAGCGACTGTAATCGTAAATATGACTTCATCACCAATAACTGGTTCTGCTATATCCAAGTCTTTAGTTACAGATAATTCAAAATCCGAATCCGTAATTGTTTCAGTTGGGTCATCTTCAGTATTACCGTCATCATCCTCACCATCATCACTAGTATCATCAAACGTTTCACCATCTGGATCATCTCCCATTGCCACTACACTATTACTTACACCTCCAACATCTACATCATCTTGTGTGATAATATAGGTTGCTAAATACGTTGCTACTTCTCCTGCTAATAATGTTCCTTCCAAACTACCTTGGTCAGCACTATCAAATGCAGGACCTGTGGTTAATATTAATGGATTACCTAAAATATCTGTAAAAGTATCTGTAATTGACACATTGCTTAAAGTAACGTTACCCGTGTTTTCAACTGTGATAGTATAGTTTATAATATCATCAACACCAATTACACCATCACCATTATCATTAACATCAGCTACCTTAACAACTTCAATTCCTGGTTCTACACAATTATTAACAGCAGAATCTATAGAACTAACGTCATTTTGTTGTCCAGAGTTACCATCAACTATTGGGACACCTTCGGCATCAATTACGTCTCCTAAGGAATCATCTGCATCTAAATCAGCTTGAGTAAATCCACCATCACCTTCTACAGCATCTGGGCAACCATCATCATCACTATCAGTATCTAGATAATCTGGAATACCATCATCATCTGTATCTGGATCTGTTGTTTGCGGGTCAACAAAATTTGCAACACAATCAAACTCCACGCTATGGAATCTTTCATCACTCGTTATTGCATTATTTGTAAATACACCCAATTTAATAGTGTAGCTTGATAGGTTTGCATAAACTGTAGATATATTTAATTGAGGATTATCATTCCCACTTCCAGTAAAATCAACATCACCAGAATTTATTACAATCTGACCAGCCCAAGTACTTACAGCTAAAGTCGTTGAGTTATTAACCGTATAACTTAATGGACTAGGTATTTTTACACGCTCGAACAAATCTGAATTTCCATCAATATCATTTATGTTTATAAACGTTTCAGGAAAACTCACAGGTGTTATTGTTCCTGCCTGCACAAATTGTATATTATATTCAACATAACCTTCTTGACCAACATTTAGGTTAGCGACCACTGAACTAGGTTTAAATAATGTTGCATTTGATGAATTATCATCTAAAACTCCCACAACTGCATTACTAAAATCAACCAAAGTAACTAAGGCATCCGTATCTGCAGTAACATTTGTAAATCTGAATACTTCGCCCTCTAATAAAGTTCCAGTATTTCCATCTCCCGTTTCTTCTGTCGGAATTGCACTAAAATCAAAACTAGTATGATCTCCACATCCAGGTTGTTCGCCCATTATTGTGCCTTGTTCATCTGTGTCTAATAAACCATCATTATCATCATCCAAGTCACAAATATCATTAATACCATCTCCATCAGAATCATTTGTTGTCACCGTTCCTGCGATTGCACCTGCAGTACAAGGATCTAATTCAATTAATGTATCTGTTGGATCATCTGGATCACCATCATTATCTGGGTCGACATTGTCTGTATCATTGGGATCATCACTCACATCAGTAACAATTGTATCATCTGGACTAACGCCTGATCCTAATACTGTGTTACTAAAACCTCCTGCATCTACATCATCTTGTGTAATCACATAGGATGCTAAATACGTTGCTGTCTCTCCTACTAATAAAATACCTTCTATACTACCTTGATCTGCACTATCAAATGTTGGCCCTATCGTTAACGTTAATACGTTTCCATCTAAATCTGTTAGCGTATCAACAATCCCTATACCATCTAAGACTGAATTACCAGTGTTTGCCACTGTGATTGTATATGTAATTATATCTCCAACACCTAATACACCATTACCGTTATCTGCAACAGATGCACTTTTTTCAACTATGATACGTGGATCTTCATTAATTACGGTATCTGTTGGATCATCTGGATCACCATCATTATCTGGATCTACATTGTCTGCATCATTTGGATCATCACTATCATCTGTAACAGTTGTATCATCTGGACTATCGCCTGATGCTAATACTGTATTACTAACACCTCCTGCATCTACATCATCTTGTGTAATCACATAGGATGCTAAATATGTTGCTGTCTCTCCTACCAACAAGATG
>JBLHML010000022.1:0-31143 GCA_047622005.1 Dokdonia sp.
ATACCTACTAAATTAAAAAATTCAAAAACTAAATACTTTATTTATAAAAAATTTGGAGATTTAATTAAAGCTACAGTAGAAATTGAAAACTATTTAGAATTAAATGATTCTATCATACAATTAGAAGGAAAGAAACAAACCTCCATATTAAATTACAATCTTAAAAAAGATGAAGACCTTAGTAGGATAAAAACATTACATATTCAACAGCTGTATGATTCACGACAAAAAAATCAGAAATTAATATTTGGTGCGGTAATTCTATTTATCTTACTTACCATACTAGGTATATTTCTATACTTCTACCTAGAACAGAAAAACTTAAAAACCAAAATTGCATTACGCTATAATAAAAAGGTGTCCGCATTAAAAAATAGTTTTATTGAAAATCTATCTCATGAATTCAGAACACCCATTGCCGTCATTATTGGATACTTAGAGTTAATTAAATCAAGAAACTTGCAACCAAATCAAGTTGCCGCCTATGCAGATATTGGTATAAACAATGGCAATGAACTCATCAATACTCTTAACGATTTTCTAACAGTATTAAGAAACCCAAACCAAAACCATCTCCAAGAGGCACAAAACCTCAGTAGCAAAAACATGCCTAAATTTATTTTTACAACTGTTGAGTCCTTTTTAGGAATTGCAGAATTACACAAAATCAAGCTATGCTTTAAATCTAATATTCGGGATAATGGTATTAACATTTCTTTTGATTATAATAAACTTAAAAAAGTGTTAAACAATCTTATAAGCAATGCTATAAAATTTTCTAAATCGGGAGGTACCGTATATATAACCGTCAATTTAGAAAAAGATTTTTTTTATTTAAGAATTGAAGACGAAGGTGTAGGTATTCCCAAGAAGGAACAAAAAAAGGTTTTTAATCGCTTTTATCAATCGGATAAACATAACAATCAAGGTGGTTTTGGTATTGGGTTGTCACTAGTAAAAAATTTAATCAGCAAGTGGAATGGAGAAATCACTTTACAAAGTAAGGAAGATGTAGGAACTGTATTTGAAGTGCACTTTCCTTTGAAAACTGAAGGCACTGACATATACACCAATGAAGAACAGGGTGATTTTACCACTATTAATATTAAACCCAAAGAAATTACTAAAGAAAAGAAAACGAGTAATCTTCCAAAAGCTCTAATTCTGGAAGACAATAAAGATATGGGACTATTTACTGCAGAGGTACTTTCCTCTATAGTATCGTCTACTATAGTATATAATGGAGAAGATGGGCTTTATAAATTAAAACAAGAAAAGTTCGATATTATCATATCAGACCTTAGAATGCCAGTCTTGGATGGATTTGAATTTAAAGCAGCACTCAACAAATTAGATGATTTTAAAGATATCCCATATCTCATGATGACGTCTTCACCAATAGATTATAAAAGTAAAGAACGCACTAGTCTAGGCATCACGGAATATATTATAAAACCATTTCATGATTTAGAAATCATAGCAAGAGTTCAACTTTTACTAAAAACAAAGATCAATAAAGAAAACCTATTTAACCTCGAAGGTACCGCTTTAGATTTTGAAGGAGATTGTTATAAATTAATGAATCATATTAATTCGGTAATTCTAGACAATCTACAAAACTCTGAATTTAATGTGGAACAACTTTCACAACTTAGTAATTTTAGTAAAAGTAAGCTCTACAAGGAGATCCATTCAAAAACAGGACTCTCCCCAGTAAAAGTAATTCTTGAATTACGCTTATTAAAAGCCTACGAACTAATTAAAACTAATAGATTTGAAACTCTCAATGAAGTAATGACCGAAATAGGTATAAGCAGTGCACCTTATTTTAGAAAAGTATTCTTAAAACGATTTGGTATAAAACCTGGCAACATGGTAAAACAAATAACGGGGGGTTCTTGAAGTCGTCCATGAGTTATTTACCATTTAGCACAAATATATGTGATTAGAGATCTATTAATAGGAATACTTTTGTCAATTAATTTAATAACCTTACAAGCTGGCTTTTATTTTAAACTGACTAAAAAAAAATAAGTTATCCACGTAGGATCTCCTCTGATTTATTGTAAAACACCATTAAAAGCTTTAAAAATATTTTATTAGATTTTACTTGTATTTCAGACCTCTTATAAAGACTTCTTTAAAAAATAAAATGATAACTTTTAACTCAATAACTATATCTGACTCAGGATTTTTAGTCGTAAAACAAGACTTCACAACTCAACCTTAAGTCCCTCGTGACTCAAGAAGGCATCTTCAAAGGAGTTAAGTCACTCATTTAGTATACTTAAAAAGCTAAACTATATAAACACTTAAAATAATAAGTCCATCTTCTTTTGAAGTATATCTTGTTAGCACCTCCATAGACATTTTTCATATGATGGAGAATTCCAGATTCACGATTTCGATAAGAGTAATAGACACACTTACATTTCTTTAAATTTCCGTTAGCAAAATAAATGTTTGAGGCTGAAAATAAAATTTTCGTAAACTTTGTTTGTTTTAGCGTTCATTGAAAGTATGAGAATATAATCTAGTAAAGGGAACCAGATTAACTCCTCCATACTTCGGTCACTTATCCTTAAGTGAGCAATTTGAAAGATAAACCAGATTTGATGATCAAATCTATTTTTATTAATCATTGACAATTCTTGAAGCAAGCTTCAGAATTGAGCATATAAAAAAAACCAGATACAATAGTACCTGGTTTGTAGTAGCGGGAACTGGACTCGAACCAGTGACCTTCGGGTTATGAGCCCGACGAGCTACCTACTGCTCTATCCCGCGATTTAAAATCTATAATGATTGTCTTAGCTTTTAACTTTCGGTTCATAATGCCGACTCAAACATTTTAGGACTGCAAAGATAATAGCTTTTTTAGATATTACCAATTATATTACGAGAAGATTTTAGTAGAATATTACTTTAATATTTATTTGGCTAATCAATAAGGTTTTAAGTCAAATACCGCAACTCAATTTCACTTTTTAAACTGCAAAAAAATAGCTCATAACATATATATGTTAAGAGCTACATCAAATTTAAAACTCTATAATTGTTATTAATCGTCATCTTCTGTGTCAAGTGTTGCAATCTCACTTTGGTTCTTCACATCGACATAATCAAACTGTTTTAAGTTTGGAAGTTGCGTTTTTAGTTCCACCAATTCTCCTTTAAAATCATTATTACCAAGAAGTAGTACTTTCAAATTTATAAGATTAGTCATCTGATTTGGCAATTTTCCATAGAATGCATTATTAGATATTACTAACTCTTCTAAGTTTGTTAAACTACAAATAGAGTTTGGTAATGTACCAAAGAAATTATTCTCGAAAATACTAAGAATCTTTAATCCTTTCATATTTGAAATAGTTGAAGGTAACTTACCTGAAATTTGGTTACTACTCAATAATAACTCCTTTAGTTTAGTCAACTCACCAATTGTCGATGGCAACTCACCTGTTAGATTATTATTATACAACTCTAATGTATTTAAGTTTACCAACTGACCAATTGTTGACGGAATCTCACCCTCAATGGTATTCATAAATAACTTTAAATTTTTTAAAGATTTTAATTCTCCAATCTCCTGTGGCAAAGGATTTTTGAGCATATTAAAAGCTACATTTAAAGTCACTAATGATTTTAAATATTTTATTGAAGAAGGAATACTTCCTGAAATTTTATTTCTAAAAAGATTGATATGCTTTAAATGAACTAAATCTCCAATTTCCACAGGGATTACACCTCTAAGGTTATTGAATTCTAGATTAAGCCCAATGACTTTATCACCTTTAACGGTAACACCATGCCATTCTTGAACTGGCTTACTTAAATCCCAAGTAGTTCTCCAAAGAGCGCCATTTGTAGAGTTATAGATAGCTCTTAAAGCTTCTTTTTCTTTTTTAGATACACTACCAAAAGACAAGAGCGTAACAAAAAAGAGTAACAATGTAAGTTTAGAGGTTTTCATGATAATAGATTTGGCAGAGGGAGGCATTTCCTTTACGAATGTAGCAGAATACCAGACAAACGACAACATTTTTCGATGAAATGCACTGCTGTTCGTCGAAAATATAACTAATACACTAAAAATCAGAACTTTAAAAAAACCTATTGCTCTATGTTTTGGGCTCCAAAACCAGTAATTTCTTGATTTTCTGTAGTAATTTGAATTTGGATAGGATTACAACATACCTCACAATCTTCAATATACTGTTGTTGAGATTGTGATATATCTATAAGCATTGAGATAGATTCCCAGCAATATGGGCATTGAAAAAAATGTTCTTGCATGACTATTTTTCTTCGGAATTTAAAAGTCTATATTCAATAGTTCTCCACTCAATTGAAGCACAGTTAACTCTGCTAATTTAGCTTCGTATTTAGCCCGGTTTCTGCTTAACTCTATATTTCGTAAATTAAGTTGTGCCTGTCTAAATTCTATAGATGTGGCTTGACCTATTTTAAATTTTTCTTGTGTTCGTTCAAAATTATTTTGAGACGTTTTAATATTGGATTCTTGTACTTGAAAAATCAATAATTTATTTTGATAATCATCCCAAGCATTATTGAAATTTCGTTCTATATCAATAAGAAGTTTTTCTTTTTGAAGCTTTTGATTCTCTAAATCAATTTTAGAATTTCTTATTCGTGTTATTGTTCCACCGCCATCAAAAAGATCCCAAGATAAATTCAAGCCTCCTGAGAAACCAGTATTAGTAGAAACTGCCACAAATGCTGCTTCGTTATTATTGTTTTCATTCCAACCGTAAGTTCCGGTAAGCCCAATTCTTGGGAGATATTGCGTCGCTCTATTAGCTTTCAAATCAAATTGACTAATAGCTATGTTCTTCTCAGTTTGAAGCAAGGAAACATTGTTTATTTTTGTTTTATCAAGAAGTTCTTTTTTATTCAATTCAAGCAAAAATCTCACATCGATATTCACATTAAATGAGCCTTCCAATTGATTTCCCAAAACAACATTTAGATCGCGTTTAGTATTTCTTAATTCTTGTTTTATATTTATAAGATTAATACTATCATTATTGATATCAACTTCTGCATTTAAAACTTCTAATTTAGTGCTCTGTCCATAATCAAATTGATATCCAGCTCTGGCTAATCGATCTTTAGAAATAATTATAGTTTGCTCAAGTGCATCATTATTTTCAGATAGTCGCGCGACCGCATAATAGATTGAAAACAGCTGTACTATTGTTGTTTCAATCGTTTCACGAGCTTCCAGCTCAGATAATTGGTATTCTTCTTTGAGGCGTTTGTAATTATACTTTCTACCTAAACCATCAAATAGCGTATAATTTAAGTTTACAGCTGCGTTATATCGCGAACTCTCTGCTCCATTTAATAAAGCGGATTCACCATTTGAGAATTGCACCTCTGTGTTATCCAAATTATAAGTTGCTCCTGCAGCACCTGTAAAGGTTGGTAAGTATCCAGAGTTTAGAATACTTGTATTATTTTCTGCTACTTCAACAGTATTGTTGGCTATTTTAATTCCGTAGTTATACTCTAATGCAAGCTTTACAGCTTCATCGGCTGTTAACACGTGTTGGGCCTGAGCAAATATTCCGAAGAAAACAAAAAAACAAGTGCTATAAATTCTAATATTCATTTGCTTTATTTTGTTGTTTTATTAAAAGCTCTAATTCTTCTTTTGTCACGTAATTACCAGTATTTAAAACATTGGAATCGTTGTCAATATCATCATTTCCCCTTTCCTCTCTTGTAACACGCTCGACCTCTTCTCTGGTAACTTCTTTGTTAGTCCACAACCATTTTCCAGTAGTTTTTACACTATTACTAAATGATAAGAAAATTGGTAATACTATAAGTGTTAAAACGGTTGCAAAAGCGATACCATAGGCAATTGATACTGCCATAGGGATTAAAAACTGCGCTTGCCTACTCTCCTCGAAAATTAGTGGTGCCAAACCAGCTACAGTCGTTATGGATGTTAAAAAGATCGCTCTAAAACGAGAACGACCTGCCTCATACAAAGCATCATCAAACGCTAAACCATCTCTTAAATTATTGTTGAATTTTCCAATAAGAACCAATCCATCATTAACCATAATACCTATAAGTGCAATGATACCAAGCATTGATAAAATATTTAATGGAAAGTCATGAATCCAATGTCCCCAAGCCACAGCTGGTAAACTCAAAGGAATTAATAGCATTAACAAGAGCGGTTGGCTGTAGCTTCTAAAGGTAAAAGCAATGACAATATATATGAGTAATAATACTGTAATTCCAACTGGAGCCAATGAATCTGTTAATTTTAATCGCTCTCTATTTTGACCTTCATACGACGGTGAGACTGTAGGATATTTTGACAAAATCTCTGGCATAATTTCATCTTTAATCTCCGCCATAATATCTGTCGGACTTGTTATCTTCAAATCTTTTATATCTGCGGAAACCTGAATCTCTCGCAGACCTTCTAAATGATTAATAGCAACATCGCCTCGTTCAATACTGTAACTAGCAACCTCTTTTAACGGAACTCGCTGTCCGTTTGGTGCTAATATTCGCATGTTATCTAAATTTTTAATAGACGAACGATTCTCTCTAGTATAACGTACCCAAACTCTAATCTCATCTTGTCCCCTTTGAAAACGCTGCACTTGAGATCCAAAAAATGCAGATCTAACTTGAGTCATTACAGTTCTTAAATTTAAACCAAGTGCATAAGCACTTTCATTAAGTTCTAACCGAATTTCCTTAATACCAGCAGGATCGTTATCCGTAACATCCTTTAGCAATACATTATTTTCTAGATGTTGTTTAAGCTCTGCTTTTACAGCCTTTAACTCTGAAATATCGTTTCCTAAGAGCGATATAGATACTGGACTTCCGCCAAAATTACCACCACTACCATACACTAAACTTTCAACACCAAATACAGGTCCGACGCGATCTTGTATTCTATTCGTAACCAAAGCCGAAGACAATGCGTTAGGACGCTCCTCTCCTGGCAACATATTAATAACTAAAGCTGCTGTAGATGAACCAGGCCCAATATTACGAATCATATTCTCTACCAAATGCGTCTCTGCATTCTCACCAATATATTCATTATTAATTTCATCTGTCACTTCAATAGCTTTCGCTTCGATATAAGAAATAATACTATCTGTAACCTTTTCATTCGTTCCATTAGGCATATTTAACGTAATACGAACGGTGTCACTCGCAATCTGCGGAAAAAACGCACCTCTAATAATCCCTCCCTCAAAGCTAGCTTTGGTAAGAATGATGAACACAATAAAAAAAGAGAACGTCAGAAACTTATACTTTAAAGCGAATCGTAATGATGGACTATATAATTTATCACGAAGCCAGTTCATAATTCTATCTCCAAAATTATTGATATATCTTAATTTAGAAAACACTTTTTGAAAGGCACCAGCAATACCCTCTTTTGGAGTAGTATCTTGTTTTCTCAATGCTTTAGAATGCGCTAAATGTGCTGGTAAAATTATTAAAGCTTCAACTAATGACACCAATAAGGTGAGTATGACAACGACAGATACTTCTCCAAAAAACTCTCCTATTCGTCCATCAAGAAATAAGAAAATGGAGAATGCTAAAATGGTCGTAAGAATTGCAGACACTATAGCAGGAAGCACTTCCATTACACCGTCTACAGCAGCTTGTTCTGGAGTTTTACCTTTTTCATAATGCTGATAGATATTTTCTGCAATGACAATACCATCATCGACTAGAATACCAATGACGATAATCATCCCAAAAAGTGATAATACATTAATAGTCACATTAAAATAACCAGCAAAAATGAACATTCCTAAAAAGGAAATGGGCAAGCCAAAGGCTACCCATAGCGCTAGTCGTGTATTTAAAAATAATGACAAAAATAGGATGACTAAAATCATACCTACTAGTGCATTTTCCTGTAAAAGCTCAGTTCTCTGTACTAATGTAATCGATAAATCTCTAACAACATTTAATTGAACATTATCATATTTTTGGTTGAAATCTTCAATGTACTCTTTTACTTTATCTGCGGAAGTGATTAAGTCTTCATTGTTAGTACTAGAAATGGTAACATCAATAGATAAATCTCCATTAAAATAATTAGCATTTGGGGTTTCTGAAAACTGATCTCTTACTACAGCAATATCTTTTAGTCTTATAATGCGTCCTGAAGCGTCAGATTTAACAACTAAGTTTGACAGCTCATCTGCAAAATACAATCTAGAATTTGCTCTAATGAGATATTCTTCAGCATCTGTTTTGATGGTTCCTCCTGTTGTAATTAAACTAGATTGGTTAATCGCAGTTGAAACATCGGCAAACGATAAATTATAAGCTAATAAATTAGTTTCATTGATTGCGATTTCGATTTCTTCTTCTGGATAACCTGAAATTTGTAGTTGTGAAATCCCATCAATGCCTCGTAAATCGTTCTCTACTTGTCGTCCAATTTGCTTTAAGGTCGCTAACGGAATATCCGTCCCACTAATCGCAAATGAGATTGTTGGTCTATTAGATTCTTGCTTAGCAACAATTAAAGGCTCCATCCCAACAGGGAATGAAGGCACACGATCAACAGCATTTTTGACTTCAAGAAGCATGAAATCAATATCTTTTCCTTTTTCAATTTCTACATTGATATTCCCACTGTTCTCTCTCGATGTAGAAGTAACACGTGCTACACCGTTTAAGCCTTTAAGATTATCTTCTATTTTAAGCACAATCCCTTCTTCAACTTCTTGAGGAGATGCACCAGGATACGTCACACTGATACTAATATTTTTCGAATCTATTAAAGGAAAAAATGACGACTTTAAGTTCGTAGCCCCAAAATATCCAAAAATGATAAACGCGATGATCACAACATTAACTGCGACACTATGCTTTATGAAATAAGCAATCAGTTTTCTCATGACTTATTTTGCTTTTTTTGATTTTGAAACTTCTAAGGTTTTAGATTCTACAGCAACATCTAGTTTAGTCGCTTCCGTTTTTGAACTATATGGTTTTACTAACATCCCTGCATAAGCTCCAGGAACAGGTTTTGATAAAATAACGGTACCATCTGGCACAGCTCTCAAAATAACTTTGGAGTCCGAAAAATAAACAGGTGTAACATCAATAAGATGAAGCACACTGTCTCTTACAGTAAAAATCTGTTCTGTATCCAAAAACAAATTTCTACTAATTTCAATAACATCATCCTCTTCTTTAGCATTTAGATTCGCTTCAAGATACATACCCTCTTTAAGAGCTTCATTTTTTACTTCAACAAATGCTGTTATGGTTTGAGTTGTTGGATCAATACTTCCATTAACACGAGACACTTTACCCGAATATGTTTCGGTATGTTCAATGTTATTTAATTCGACAGATTCTCCAACTTTTAAAAGACTTGCATAGGTTTTACTTAATGCAACTTCCATTTCGTAAACTGAAGGGTCAATGTATTCACCTAGCTTTTGTCCGTTTCTAATGAGAGAACCTTCGGTTACTAAAGCTTCTGTCAATATTCCTTTAAAAGGTGCTCTTATATTAAATTTTGCGAGTCGTTGCTCTAAATTTTTGACGTTGTAATAATTAGATATAATGCCACGTCCTGTAATAAAATAGTTTTCTTTTTCCGATGTCATTTCAGGTAACTTAGGTGTTGTTTTATTTAAATCAAACCCTTTAAGATAACTCTCCCATTTTGGAAATACTTCTGGAAAATCCAATCGCACATCTGGCATGATAGCCGCAATAGAATTATATAGATTACTTTTTGATGATTGCACACTTGCATAATATTCTGAAGCGTCAATACGAATTAAAGCTTCTCCTCGATTATATTTTTGACCAGGCTTAAAGAGTTTACCACTTGTTCTAAAAACACCTTGAACCTCCGCATATAATTCTACGCGACGTTTTGACACTAGACTACCATTCGCAGGGATTATAATTTGTACAGTTCCATTTTGAACTGTATCTGTGAATACTGTTTTTATAACTTTTTCGGGAATTGGTCTTGTCTTTTTCTTACTATTAGCGATATTATTACCAATATAAAGAGCCCCAACAATGAGCACGACACCTAGAATAGAAAGTATGAGATTACGCATGTTAATATATGATGGTTTTAACTACCTGATTTTATCTTCTATATATCCAAGCAATTCAAGTACAAAAGTATTTAAATACAATAGAGAAAGCAGTTAAAAAAAACTTAAAACATGTCTGTAAACTTATGAGAGCTCATCCAATTCAAATTGAACGGTTTCCCAATCTGCCATTAATTTCTTTAGTTTATCTTTTTTACCTTGATAACGGTCAAAAAAACCAGCATCTGCAGCAGTAGCGTCATAATTAGTAGCTAACTCCAAATCATCTGCTTTAACTTCCTTTTCTAAGGCATTTATCTTAGATTCTATATTACTTAATCTATTATTTAAAGACTTGAGTTTTTTCTGACCTTGGTATGATTGCTTATTGTTTTCCTTAGGGGTTTCTTTAATAACAGTTCGCTTTTCTACTTCTCGTAAATTCTCAACATTACGTTCTTCCAAATAGAAATCTATATCACCTAAGTACTCCTTTATTTTTTCATCTTTAAATTCATATATACTATCAGTTAGCCCTTGAAGAAAATCTCTATCGTGAGAGACTAAAATTAAAGTACCTTCAAATTTCCGAAGTGCTTCTTTAAGCACATTTTTAGATTTGATATCTAAGTGATTTGTAGGCTCATCCATTACCAACATATTGAGTGGTTGCAACATTAATTTTGCTAATGCTAAACGATTTCGTTCCCCTCCAGATAACACACGAACATACTTTTCTGCCTCATCACCTCTAAATAAAAATGACCCTAAAATATCACGAACCTTACTTCTATTTGTTTCATTGGCAGCATCGATCATCGTATCTAAAACGGTTTTGCTACCATCTAGATATTCTGCTTGATTTTGAGCGAAATAGCCAATTTGAACATTGTGACCTAATTTTAAATCACCATTATGTTTTAGTTCTCCTACTATGATTTTTGCTAAGGTAGATTTACCTTGTCCGTTTTGACCAACAAAAGCTGTTTTACTATCTCTTTCTATTTGCAAACTAACATTAGACAGCACATGATTATCACCATAGTTTTTAGATATATTCTCTGCTTCTATAACCACTTTCCCTGGCGTTATTGATACGGGAAAATTTAACGTCATGACACTATTATCATCTTCATCGACCTCTATGCGATCCATTCTATCTAACTTCTTGATAAGAGATTGAGCCATCGTTGCTTTACTGGCTTTAGCTCTAAACTTCTCAATAAGTTTCTCGGTTTGTTCAATTTGCTTCTGCTGATTCTTTTGTGACGCTAATTGCTGTGCTTTAAGCTCATTTCTTAGGATTAAGAACTTAGAATATGCCTTTGGGTAGTCGTAAATCCTTCCAAGAGAAATCTCAATAGTACGATTAGTCACATTATCTAAAAACATCTTATCGTGAGATACAATTACGACTGCTCCAGAGTAATTTTTTAAAAAGTTTTCTAGCCAAATTATAGATTCAATATCCAAGTGGTTTGTTGGCTCATCAAGAAGCAAAATATCATTGTTTTGCAATAACAGTTTTGCGAGTTCAATTCGCATTCTCCATCCACCAGAAAACGTATCAGTCAGCTTTTGAAAATCTTCACGTTTAAAACCTAACCCTTGTAATATCTTTTCGGTTTCACCTTGATAATTATAACCACCAATGATTTCATACTGATGCTGGACTTCGTTTAAATCAATCATCAACTGATTGTAACCTTCACTTTCATAGTCGGTACGTTCTGCCAATTGCGTATTGACAAATTCCATTTTTGCCTCTAGCTCCTTGATTTCTTTAAATGCCTCATAAGATTCTTGGAGCACTGTCCTTCCTAAGACAAAATCAATATCCTGTTTCAAAAACCCAAAACTCAGGTTTTTATCTGCTGCAATTTGTCCAGAATCTGGTTCTAGTTCTTTAGACAAAATTTTAAGCATAGTAGATTTACCAGCTCCGTTTTTACCAATCAAACCAATACGGTCGCCTGGGCTTAATTTAAAGGTAATATCTTCAAATAAGAACTCGCCTTGAAATGAGATGGAAAGATTATGAATATTGAGCATTTGCGACTTTTATTACAATGAATTATTTATTAAAACGTAAGTTTGCATTTTATTTACAGAGCGCAAAAGTAATCAAATTTAAGTCATGTTAAAAGGAACAAAAATTTATAGCATTTTTACAGGTGCTTGTCCCAAATGCCAAAACGAATCTATGTATCAAACTAAAAATCCGTACATACTTGGTGATGTATTTAAAATTAATGATAATTGTTCTCATTGCAAACTACAGTACCGCCTTGAACCTTCATTTTTTTATGGATCTATGTACGTGAGTTATGGTGTTGGAATCGCTTTTGCAATGACTGCTTTTTTGATATGCTACTTAGGATTTGAAACCTCTTTAATAACTGCTTTCATTGCAATAGTGATAACAATGATTGCCTTTGGACCAATTATCATGAGATTGTCAAGAAATATTTGGATTAACATGTTTGTTAGTTATGATAAAAAAATAACTAAAAAAGAATAGATCCCTTTTGATGTTCTCTTTGGAAATTGGCTGTACTTACTAATTTTTAATTCTCTTTATATCTATTTCTGGATCCAGTAGTTCTCCATTTTCAATATGATTAAATAACTGCTCAGCAACATAAGGAGAAATCATAACACCTCGAGTTCCTAATCCGTTTAATACATGGACATTTTTATAATCTTGATGTGTTCCAATCAACGGTCGTCTATCTTTTGTGGTTGGCCTAATACCTGCAACTTGTTTTAGAATTTTAAAATCGCATTTTATAATCTGCTTTAATTTATCTACCAATTGATCTTTTGCACTCTCTGTGATGCTGTGAGTTTTGTCTTCTCGTTCGTAAGTGGCGCCAATCCAAAATAAATCATTCCCTAATGGAACGATAAACACAGAAGATTTCATGATAAACGCCATCTTCAAATCTGGAGCTTGAATGGTTAACATCTCTCCTTTTGTACCATTTAATGGTAGATGACTAAAGAATGGATTCTTTGAAATCCCAAAGCCTTCAGTAAACACAATATGCTTTGCTCTCACATCTTTATACTCAACATACTCAGACGACACTTCTAAGAGTTCATACTGAAATGCCTCTTCTCGAAGTTTATCCTCTTCATCGAGATAATTGCTATAGGACTTTACTAATTGAGCAGTATCAATCCTTCCAGAATGCAAGACCTCACCAAAACCGAAATCTGCATGAATAACATCATTAGTGTTCTTCACCAAATTAGTAGACAAAAACTCTTCTAATACGGGTTCATCTGAAGCTGTGAACCAATCATTCTGTTCTTCAACCGATGTGAATCGTCTATACACTGGTAACTGGTAATCTAATTTCACATCTAGCAATTGCTCAAGCAACTTGTACTTGGGGATTGCCAGTGCTAACTGCTCTTTAGCCCTCCAAACTTTAGTAAACCGCTTTAGAATTACTGGATTATACAATCCTGCAGCAACACTTGAAGATTGTTGTGAGTTATTATCAAAAACTATAAAATCTTTATGAGCAGCTCTCAATTGCTCGCAAAAAGCGATGCCAGCTAATCCTTTACCTACTATGATATAATCTATCTGTTTCACAATTGCAAAGGTAAAGAAGATATAACTACCATAATTTGACTTTACATAAAAAGATTCCCATTTCCGAAGTTATAAAACAAAAAAAACGCCCACTTTAGAAGTGAGCGTTTTTAATATAATTTATAGTTCTCTTAGTAAGACCACATGTCTTGCTCGAAGTTGCGAATCTTTTCTTTAATACGATCTGATTCTAAAAGTTGCATTAACGCGTTATCTGTTACGTAGTCTTTAACTTCTCTATCACCAAATACATTTTCTTCTTTGTACATATAGCCATTAAAACGTCTAGAGTTTAATAAATGGTCAAAAGTCAATGCCATTGAACTATTTTTATTATTAAACGCTGTACTTCCGTGTAAAACCTCTCTTGCTTCTGGATAGAATACCCAAAATAATGCATTTGGCATTTTTTGAGCCTCATCCTGAGAATCTAAAAAGTTGACATCTGGTGCTGCAGGTGCAATACCAAGAATTCTATACTTCAATTCTCCATGACGTTTATCAAAATACCAAAGGCCTTTAATCAAGTAAGCACTAATATGATAAGCTTCTATCGTCGTTGTTGTGATATATTCAGGATCTACAAAACCATCAGCATTTAATTGATCGTAACCAATATCTAAAGTATCTACTTTAGTTGTGATGTCTTTAATTTCCTTTTGTGTTTTCTTTTGAGAAAAATAAGAGTCATTATAAACATTCGTTATTTTACCATCTTTAACACCTTTAATCAATGTATGATATAAAGAGCGTCTTTCTTTACCAATATTATTAGTATCAACAGGAAAGTATAATGGAAAATTAACACGTTCATCTAAAACAACTTTTTCCCAAGTCATTTTTGAGAACAAAATGTCTCTATCATCAACATAACCATATTCTAATGGTTTGTCATAATCCAATGCTAATTGCGCTTCTGTTTTAACACCAACCTCTTCAGGTTTTTTGGCATTTAAAATATTTGCTTGAGAAAACATACTAGATGTGATACAAACTGTGGCAATGATTGATAATAAAAATTTATAATTCATCTTTCTAAATTTAATTTGGGTTACTTTTTAAGTTGATTAATTAGTCAACTCAATAATAAGTGGCGATGCTGGCTTAATAGCTGGTCCATTAGTTTTTGATTTGATATCAAAAATCTGAACTTGAGACCCACGCTTAGCACTTCTAAGAGCAGATTTCGCAGCACCATTAAGTCGGTTACCAGAACATGTTACTGAAGGCTTACCTTCTACTTTCATTTTAAATCCAGTCACTGTTAACGGTAAATCAAAATCAAAGTCTTCTAAGACAGCTTCAATTTTACCAATCTCAACATTATTTCTAGGTAATTTTGCAACACCAACTTGTCCTGCAATACGACCAACTGGTTTTGGAATATCTTTAATTCTAAATGTAGCTTTATCACTTACTTTAGAACCATCATCAAGTGTTGCAGTTACATTAATTACAACCTCTCTACCAGAAGTTGGTACCATTGAGTATTTACCCGTTCCAGAACCTTTTTTCAATCCAGATCCTGTTGCAGACACTTTATTATCTGACACACCAGCAAAAGAAATGGTCATTGGATTAACAACGCCTCGATAAACAACGTTCATCTTATCTGCAGAAATAGTTGCAGAATTTGGTCTTGGTACTACAACATAGTTAGCAACGATTGGGATAGGTAATTCTTTACCATTCTCAATAAAAGTAAATTCACCGTTAATAATATGCTCACCAACATTACCTACATTAAAGTCTAATGTAGCAGCACCCGTTGAATCAATTGCTTTTGACAAATCAACTTCTTTACCTTGAACCATCAATTTAGTTGGTGGCACATTAGCATACTTTCCAATAACTACACGCCCTTGAAACTTCTCACCTGCAAAAAACGCAGACTTATCAGCTAATACAATCGCTTTATAATTATTAAGTGTCGTGGCTTTTGATAATGAATTCCCTAAAAACAGACTATACAAATTTGCTTCTGTTACTTTAACATCATTTTGCAATGCTGTCAATTTAGTATAAGATGCAATTGCTGGAAAACCTTGAAAATTAGCATTTAAATACTCAATTTCTTTTCCGTCTTTATTAGGCACTTTAGCCATACTGAAACTGGTTTCAAAACTTTCACTTTCGCCTCTATAACTCTCATCAGTTGCTAAAATTTTCTTAATATCAGTTTTGTAAGAATTTATTTGAGCCATGACTTCTTGACCTTTCTTCGTTAGACGATCACCAGTAAACCAAGCTTCATCAAGGATGTCCGTTTTGTCCATAGCCTCAAATGGCAACTTACCTGTTTTAGGATCAATTTTATAATCACCCGATTTTAATAAGTCTACTTTTATAGTTTCTATATATTTATAGAATTTATCTGAAGCAATCTGAACTTGTTGCGCTCTTGCTGCTGGTATTTTAAATTCCTCAGGCTTTTCAGTTCCCTTAGTACTCAAATCCGTCAACATTGCTTCATTTCTATTTGCTGTTGTTTCGTTCGCATAAGCAAACTTTGCTTCCATCAAACCGAAAGCAGACAACACCTCTTTTGACATGTTCATAGCCATCATCGCGATGAAGACTAGATACATTAAATTAATCATTTTCTGCCTTGCAGATAATTTTCCTCCTGCCATGTTAATTAGTTTTTTTAGTTGTTAATAATTATAGTTAATTAAAAACTAATTAGTTTTTGTTCATTGCCGTTAACATTCCTCCATATACACCATTCAATGATGATAAGTTAGATGCCAATGATTGCATTTGTTCTTTTAATTTCTCAGCATTGATAACAGACTCTTCGTTAATAGTAGCCTGACGACTAGCGCTTTCCATTTGCACTTTATAAAGACTGTTTAAAGACTCCATTTGAGCAGCAGCTAAAGACAATTCTTCACCGTATTTCTTTTGAGCATTCATAGCATCAACAGCTGGGCTAATTCCTTTTGCAGCACCTTCAAAATTCTTAATACTATTTCCTAAACTTGCCATTAATTCACCATCAATTTTAGCATCCTTTAATAAGCTGTCTAATTTTTTAGATAATATACCTTCAGCATCTTTAGGCTCTTCTTTTTTAGCTCTTTTAGACATTAATTGTCCTCCAGCTAATTCAGGATATACTAAAGACCAATCTAATTCACTTCCTTGTCTTTCAAATGCAGAATATGTAAATACTAAGGCTTCAACAATCATACCTATTGTAAGAATAAGTGAACCATAAGGCCAATGTTGAATTTTAAATAAAGCTCCAAGTATAACGATTGCTGCTCCAAGTCCATAGACCATATTAGCGATTGTGATTTTTCCTTTCTGTGCCATAATTTTGTTTTTTTAATTTTTTAAGTCCATGGGACTTAAGCAGATTAGTGTTTAGGTTAGTTAATTAATTAATTTTTTTTTAGTTTGTTGCAGCGTTCTTTGTCACCTCGGTTCCCATGTAATCTTGAACGGTTCTAAAACCAATGTAGCTTCTTGCAGAATCTGCATATTCGTAATCTCTTGAACTTACTTGTAAGAAGTATGCCACATCTTTCCAAGAACCTCCACGTACTACTTTACGTTCGTTTTCTGGATTGTTCACACTTGGATTAAATGATGACATGTATTCGTATGAAGCAGCATCATAAGATCCTTGTACCCATTCTGAAACGTTACCAGCCATATTGTATAGGTTGAAATCGTTTGGCTCATAAGCATCAGCCTCTACAGTATACAGCGCTTGATCTGCTGCATAATCACCACGTAATGGTTTAAAGTTTGCCATAAAGCAACCTCTATCATTCTTAGCGTATGGTCCACCCCAAGGATACGTTGCTCCTTGAAGACCACCTCTAGCAGCATACTCCCATTCTGCTTCCGACGGTAATCTGTAAGAATTCACAAAATGATTTCCTTTTGATTTTCTATAAGAGTTGTGATAAAGCGTTCTCCATTGACAAAATGCTTTAGCTTGTTTCCAAGACACTCCTACTACTGGATAATCTCCATAAGCATCATGCCAGAAATAATCGTTATGCATTGGCTCATTATAAGAATATGAGAAATCTCTAATCCAAGCAGTAGTATCTGGATATATCGTTACTTCTTCAGTAATTATAACATCTGAACGACTTAAATCTCTGTTTTTAGCAGCTTTTTGAATGTCCATATACTTATACTGAAACTTGAATTTCTTCACATCCCAAGTGCGTTGACCATTATAAGATTCTTCGATTGGAAGATACATAGTATCCATAACCTCAGCATAGTACTCATCAGGGTAATCTGCAGTATCGAAAAACAAATCAACATCTTTGTTTAATTTTTTACCTTCATAGCCTGTAGGTCCAAGGCCACTGTAGTTATTATCCATATACTTTTCGTAAACGGTCATTTCGTCTGGATCCGCATTATTAAATGCAAACTCTCCAATACCACCATTTCCTGGAGTCTCTCCAATCTCATCAGCTAGAATAGCTAATTTGGTTCTTAGAGTAGAATCTCTTACCCATTCCACGAATTGACGGTATTCACTATTTGTGATTTCAGTCTCGTCCATATAAAAGGCTCTAACTGTTACGGTTCTAGTTGGAGCATCTTGCACTCCTGCTAAATCGTCATCAGATTTTCCCATTATAAATGCACCACCTGGTACTAATGTCATACCGTAAGGTTTTTCTGGGTGCCACTTCTTTCCTTTAACTCCTACGAGTTGTCCTCTGTCACCAGAGTTACAGCTAACCATTAAGGTTAAAATAGTTGTTAATAAGGCAAACTTCTTAATATTCATAGAAACTTGAGGTTAAATTATTTAGTTGTAATTATGTATTAATTCTTGTACTTAATTATTTTGAGGATGTAAACATATTTATATATATTGATAAATCCAATTTTTTTTTAATGTTTTTTACACTTAATCCCAAAAAGTTAACATTTCATCGATTAAAAATGTGTTAAATTTTTAGTATTAAACGCACTACACACTATTCTTTTTATAGGCTTTATACCATCTTTCAGGGATTTTACCATGACTTGCTTCTTTGTAATCGTCGTGCGTGCAAGGTAATAACGTATGCTTTTTTAATTTATTATTAACATTTGGCAAAAAAGGAATTTCTATCCACCAACGTCCCGTTTTTATACTTTTATAAAATATTAACTCGTCATCCTCAATGAGAACATTATATTTTTGATGATAGTTGGCATTAGTAAAATCGTCATCATTAACTCTACAATTGAATCCTTCTATAAAATACCAAATCATCTGTGACACCAGCATAGGCGTAGCATCCAACTCATTGGTCGATTTAAATTCATAAATACCAAATGAAGATACTTTATTACTTATACCAGCATATCTCGAAATGGCGCAGATCTCTTTCCCATTAAAACCGTTAGGAGAAAATTTTTGTTTCGCGCCTACTTCCGAGGCTCTAACAGATTTTAAATCCATTGTTACAATATGAGCATCTCGCATAACCGGTTCTACTAAATTAATGGAATGCGTAACATCTCCAAGTCGATAAGACTCAAAGTAAAGCTTTTCCATTAAATCGATTTCCTCTTGAGAATTAAAATAAGTTTGGTAACCTACAACAGAATAATTAAATAGATTATAAGGTTGTTCTAAAATCACTTTTCCGAGGAAACTATTATTTTTCATTTCTACGGAAGCATCGCCAAGATCAAAATTAGAATCTACATTGACGATATTAACCATAGGAGACATGGTATCATACGCTCGATAATTGGCATAAGTCAAATCCTGACTACCTCCTATTATAATAGGTATAACGTTATTCTCTATTAACAATGAAATTATAGTTCGCAATGCATAGTAAGTATCTTCAATTGTTGCACCAGCCGGAATATCACCCAAATCTGCAACAGTTGTGTTCCAATTACCCGGAAATAATGCATATAATGAGGTCCTAATGGTATCGAAATTTAATTCCTCACCCATATAGTTAATATCATTACGATTTTCCTTAACACCAATAATTGCAAGTGTAACACCATCCAAATCTGGAATACCGTTTTGAGTAGAATGAATTTTCATTTTTTTTCCCAGCGCTTGCTCAGGTAATAGTTCGTTATGAGCTAAGACTGCATCAGAGACAGGAGACAAAAAATTAAAATTCATGGTATCGCCTATTTTTTGGTAGCAGTTTTCTTTTTAGTAGCAGTTTTTTTCTTTGCAGGCGCTTTCTTTTTAGCAGCTGCTTTTTTCTTTGGTGCTTTCTTTTCTATTTCTGCTTTAGCCTCTTCTAAGGTCATTTCTGTAACATCAACCGTTTTTGGAAGCTCAATTTTTATTTTACCTTTTAAGATATTGTGTCTTCCCCATCTTGCTTTCTCAATACGAATGCCTTCATCCTCCCAGTTGTGAATTACCTTATCTATTTCTTTCTGAATCTTATCTTCTACCAATGTTACAATATCAGTATCAGATAAATTATCCCAATCATATTTTTTATTGACGTTGATAAACATGTTGTTCCATTTTATAAATGGCCCAAAACGTCCTTTACCTTTTTGAACTGGCAACTCTTTATACATATAAATAGGAGCATCGGCTTTTTGCTTCTCTTTGATTAACTCAATAGCCTGATCTAACTCTACTTCTAATGGGTTGGTTCCTTTAGGAAGCGACACGAATGCTTTACCAAACTTTACATAAGGCCCAAAACGTCCGTTATTAACCTCTATAGGCTCATCTTCATAAGTTCCTAAATTTTTAGGCAGCTGGAATAAATCCATTGCCTCTTCATAGGTAATAGTCGTTAATTGTTGATCCGGTGATAAACTTGCAAAGGTTGGTTTATCTTCATCGTCAACGGTTCCTATTTGCACCATTGGTCCAAATTTCCCTAAACGCACACTAACTTGTTTTCCTGATTTTGGATCTTTCCCTAAAATACGTTCTCCAGATTCTCTCTCAGCATTTTCCTGAACATCGACAACTACAGGATGGAAGCCCTTGTAGAACTCCTTCATCATTTTTTTCCAATCCTCCTTACCTTCTGCAATTTGATCAAAATCTGCTTCCACCTTAGCGGTAAAATTGTAATCTAGAATATTTGCAAAGTGAGTTACCAAAAAGTCGGTCACAATCATACCAATATCTGTTGGTATAAGCTTCCCTTTATTACTATTTACTTTTTCGTTTAAACTATTATCAGTCAATTTTCCTTGTTGTAGTAGTAGTTGCGTATACTCACGCTCTACACCTTCATTAGCGCCTTTTTCTACGTACTTTCTATTTTGTATTGTAGAAATCGTTGGTGCATATGTTGACGGACGACCAATACCAAGTTCTTCCAATTGCTTTACCAGCGACGCTTCTGTAAATCTATATGGCGCACGTGAGAAGCGCTCAGTCGCAGTGATATAACTATTTAGCAACGTCTCATTAACTTTCATTGCAGGCAACATACCTTCCTGCTCTGTATCTTCATCATCTGTACCTTCGAGATATACTTTTAAAAATCCTTCAAAAGTAATGACCTCTCCATTTGCAGTAAATGTTTCATTGTGCGTAGATGCATCAATTTTAACATTTGTACGCTCTAGTTCTGCATCGCTCATTTGAGAGGCAATGGCGCGTTTCCAAATCAAGTCATATAATCGTGCTTGGTCATGCTCAATATCTACGGAATGTTTCTTAAAATCTGTCGGTCTAATCGCTTCGTGAGCTTCTTGGGCGCCTTTAGATTTACCTTTATACTGTCTTGATTTACTAAATTCATTACCATAAGCATCTTCAATTTCTGCTTTTGCTCCTTTTTGAGCTTCAACAGATAGATTGACACTATCAGTTCTCATATATGTAATCAAACCCGCTTCATACAAACGCTGCGCATTTTGCATCGTTCTACTTACAGAATAGCCTAATTTCCTTGAGGCTTCCTGCTGTAATGTAGATGTTGTAAACGGTGCAGCTGGTGATTTTTTAGCTGGTTTTTTCTGTAGATCTGCTACCTTAAAATCTGCATTTGCATTAGATTCTAAAAATTTATAAGCCTCTTCTTTAGTTTTAAAGTTCTTCGGAAGTTTTGCTTTGAATGTCTGACCGTCTTCATTAGAAAATTCTGCATCAATTCTATAGGATGCTTCTGCTGTAAAATCTATTATTTCTCGCTCTCTTTCAACAATTAAGCGCACAGAGACAGACTGTACTCGTCCTGCAGATAAACCGCCTTTTACTTTTCTCCATAGTACAGGAGATAATTCATAACCTACAATTCTATCTAAAACACGACGCGCTTGTTGCGCATCTACTAAATCATAATCAATATCTCTTGGATTTTCAATTGCTTTTTGAATTGCGCTTTTAGTAATCTCATGAAAAACGATTCGTTTTGTCTTAGCTTTATCAAGACCTAAAGTTTCAGCTAAATGCCATGCAATTGCTTCACCTTCTCGATCCTCATCACTAGCTAGCCAAACAGTATCTGCCTTTTTAGCAAGACTTTTTAGTTTCTTAACAATATCCTTTTTGTCATCAGAGACTTGATAATTAGGATTAAAATCACCCTCTACATCAACTCCTAGTTCTTTAGAAGGCAAGTCTGAAATATGACCAAAGCTAGATTCTACTTTAAAATCTTTACCAAGAAATTTCTCTATGGTTTTGGCTTTTGCTGGTGACTCTACTATGACTAAATTCTTGGGCATATATAATTTTTTGAAGCTACAAATGTATGTGAAAAAAAAGTCATGTTCCTAATTTAAGTGCATTTCGATTGTAATTTGTCTTAAAAAAGGGCTATTTCAACAGATAAAAAAAAATATCATCAATAACTACATTTTGTCCGCAAGTCACGTTGGCAATGTCATCTTCATCACACTGCGTATTCATAAACAATAGTATAAAACAAAAACAGGCTGTAATAATTTTAGATAGTTTATTAAACTTTTAGTTTATTATTTTTTAGATGCAAGATTTACTGCATGGTTGCGTCAGAATTTATATTAGCTCCTATTTGTTTAAGATCATCTGCTGCTTCATCAAAACCAATGACTCCTTTATATATCAAGTACAAAGGGATTACTTCAAAGGATGCAGTTGCCAAAATACCTATACCACATATTAACACACCAACTATTTGAGCAAGAAAACTAGCCACTAGTGTAATACCAAAGGTGATTAACCATTTTTTATGACCTAACTCAAAACTCACTTTAATTAAATTAGAGCTAGACACCTCAGGGTTAAAGGCATACATAACCATTAATAAATTAAGAAGAACCAGCACATAAATTAATGGAAACACACATGATAACATTGCTAATAAACTGATCCGAAAATAGGCTAAATACAAGTTGATAGTTTTTGAACGATACGGTTTCCGAAGAAAAAAGAAATAATCATCCTTGCCAATTACATCCCTATCTTTTTGGCGCATGATTCTAAAATCCGCAACTTTTAAAGCAAAAGTAACGACTAACACAACAAACACGAAGACTAGATATGCAAGGACAAAGAAAATAACAACAATAGGTTCCCAACCTCCAAAAAATCCTGGACGCTCAGTATTTGCTATACTAAAAAAGATAAATGGCAGACATATGGAATAACAAAAGCGAACATGATAAGAATCATTAGTAACCCTTCCAGCCAAACTTTTTTAAATAGGACAATACTGTCATTTAAAAGATCACCAAAATCAAGCTGTTTAGCACATTTAATTTTTTATTGAATTTCTGCAAATAACATACCCTTCGTTGCTAGGTTTATTTGCCCAAACAAAGTAAAATAAAACACATTATCAAAACAAAATCCACTATGACACTTTGTCATAATCCTCTAAATTATACTATCTTTGTATGCTTATTGATTATTAGAATTTAAATTGATTATGCCCTAAGTTTTGGGATTGCACACTAAATATGGACAAAACGATTGACGAAAGCAAACAAGGCAAACACCTCGTTTTAGACAAAAAAGAAGGAAATACACGCAAGCTTTTTATTGAAAGCTATGGCTGCGCTATGAATTTTAGCGACAGTGAAATTGTGGCTTCTATTCTTGCTGATCAAGGTTTCAATACCACTCAAAATCTGGAAGAAGCCGATTTAGTTTTAGTCAACACCTGCTCCATTCGTGATAAAGCAGAACAAACCGTTAGAAAACGTCTAGAAAAATATAATGCTGTAAAACGCATCAATCCTAAAATGAAAGTTGGCGTTCTTGGCTGTATGGCAGAGCGTTTAAAAACAAAATTTTTAGAAGAAGAGAAAATTGTTGATCTCGTTGTTGGTCCAGATGCCTATAAAGATTTACCAAATTTGTTAGCAGAAGTTGATGAAGGAAGAGATGCGATTAACGTTATCCTTTCTAAAGACGAAACCTATGGAGATATTTCCCCTGTGAGACTTAACACTAATGGTGTCTCTGCACTTGTATCTATTACTCGTGGTTGTGATAACATGTGTACGTTTTGCGTTGTCCCCTTTACAAGAGGTCGTGAGCGTAGTCGTGATCCTCAAAGTATCATTGAAGAAATTAATGACCTGTGGGATACAGGCTATAAAGAAATCAC
Source organism: Dokdonia sp. (assembly GCA_047622005.1). GTDB lineage: Bacteria > Bacteroidota > Bacteroidia > Flavobacteriales > Flavobacteriaceae > Psychroserpens. The sequence goes on from JBLHML010000022.1 coordinate 24,231, forward strand.
CCTTTTAGGTCAAAATGTGGATAGTTTTTTATGGTATGGTGGCGGACTCAAAAAAGATTTCATTAAAGCCAGCGAGATGCAAAAAGCGACTGCTGTTCATTTTACGCAATTATTAGAATTATGTGCTAAAGCACAACCTACCATGCGTATTCGGTTTTCTACATCTAACCCTCAAGATTTAACGCTTGATGTGATTCATACCATGGCAAAGTTTGATAATATTTGTAAGCATATTCACTTACCTGTCCAAAGTGGAAGCAACCGTATTTTAAAAGAAATGAATCGTTTACATACTCGTGAAGAATATTTTGGGTTAATAGATAATATTAGACGCATCCTTCCAGAGTGTTCTATAAGTCAAGATATGATTGCTGGTTTTCCTACGGAAACGGAACAAGACCATCAAGACACGTTAAGTTTAATGCAATACGTCAAGTATAACTTTGGGTTTATGTATATGTATTCTGAACGTCCAGGAACGATGGCAGGACGCAAATTAGAAGATGATGTGCCTGAAGATGTAAAAAAACGACGTCTCGCTGAAATCGTACAATTACAACGTGAACTTGGTGCAGAACAAATTGAAAAATATCTAAACAGCGAAGTCGAAGTCCTTATTGAGCGTGAGTCCAAAAAATCAAACGAGCAATGGTCAGGAAAAACATCACAGAATATTGTTGCTGTTTTTCCGAAGGAAAATTACAAGGTTGGAGAATTGGTAAAAGTCAAAATTTTAGATTGCACAAGTGCAACTTTAATTGGCGAGGCAGTTAGTTATTCAAACTAGAACGAAAAATTAAAATGGAAAGCATACAAGCAATAAAACAACGTTTCGGAATTATAGGAAACGACCAAAAACTTAACAGAGCGATTGAAAAAGCAATCCAAGTTGCACCAACTGATATTTCTGTATTGGTCACTGGAGAAAGTGGCGTTGGAAAAGAAAGCATCCCAAAAATCATACACCAATTATCACATCGTAAGCATGGCAAATACATTGCAGTAAATTGCGGTGCAATACCAGAAGGAACGATTGACAGTGAACTTTTTGGTCATGAAAAAGGTGCTTTTACTGGTGCTACGGGAACACGTTCTGGATATTTTGAAGTTGCAGATGGAGGAACCATTTTTTTAGATGAAGTTGGAGAATTACCGTTAACAACACAAGTGCGTTTATTGCGTGTTCTTGAAAACGGAGAATTCATTAAAGTAGGCTCTAGTAAGGTTCAAAAAACAGATGTAAGAATTGTTGCTGCCACAAACGTTAACATGTTTGACGCGATAAAGAAGGAAAAATTTAGAGAAGACCTTTACTATAGATTGAGTACTGTGGATATTAACATACCGCCTCTTCGTGAACGTAAAGAAGATATTCATTTGCTATTTAGAAAGTTTGCTAGTGATTTTGCTTTAAAGTATAAAATGCCAACCATCAAAATCACTGATGACGCCATCCCTATTTTACAAAAACACCGTTGGAATGGTAATATTCGTCAGTTGCGTAATGTGGCTGAGCAGATTTCAGTATTAGAACAAAATCGTACGATTAGTGCATCTACGCTCCATGGATATTTACCTAATGGAAGCAATAACCTTCCTGCAGTTATTAGTAAAACAAAACCTGAAAGTGATTTCAGTAACGAACGAGAAATCCTTTATAAAGTGCTTTTTGATATGAAAAGTGATTTGAGTGATCTCAAAAAGCTAACGATGGAACTAATGAAAAGTGGTAACGTCTCTGAAGTAGAAAAAGATAATGAAAGCCTGATTGAGAAGATTTATGGAGAACCTCAAAAAGAAAATTATGCAGATGAGTTCCAAGATTTAGAAGTCATGAGGATTCCAGAAAGAATCGAAGAGCCTTTTGATGCTGATGATAAAAATCAAAATACAGACAAATATCATTTTGCTGAAGAAATTGAAGAGGAGGAAACGCTATCTTTACATGATAAAGAGTTAGAATTGATTAAAAAATCATTAGAACGTCATCAAGGTAAACGTAAACTCGCTGCCTCAGAATTGGGTATTAGTGAGCGTACGTTATATAGAAAAATAAAGCAGTACGATCTTTAAGATAACTATATGAAGGCTGTAGAAATATTTATGATCAAGAAATCGTTTACCAGAAGAAGTTCTGAAGCGATACGACAAGAAGCTGAAGATTTAGTAAACGAAAAACACTACCAAGGGTATCGCGTCATAAATGTAGATTTTGATGTTGCAGATAATGCAGGTTACATCTACGCTTTTATTACAATGAAACGACCTAACACCTATTAAGAAATGAAAAGCATCAAATTCCTTATTATTTTATCAGTATCTATTCTCCTATCTACCTGTGGACCTTATTCTTTTACAGGTGTTCAAGATTTGACTGCCGAAACATTTCAGGTTAATTATTTTCAAAATACAGCAGATCTAATTGAGCCTGGTTTAGATAGAGATTTCAAATTAGCACTGGAGGATTTGATAGCTAATCAAACTAATTTAATCTTGACAACGACTAATGGAGACTTGGTTTATGAAGGAGAAATTGTAGAATATCGTATTTCTCCAACAACTGCTCAAGCTAACAGCACTGCAGCACAAAACAGGTTAACCATCAGTGTAAATTTGAGACTATTTGACAAAGACAATCCCGACGAGGAATTTGAGCAACGCTTTTCTTTCTTTGTTGATTACGATGGAAGCGCACAGTTAGTTGGAGCTCAAAAAGACGCAGCTCATGAAGAAATTTTTGAACGTTTAACACAAGATATTTTTAATGCAACACTAGCAAAGTGGTAGATGAATAAGTCAAATTTCACATACATACTCCAAAACCCTCAGCACATCACAGATGAGCAGACTAGCGAATTATATGATTTGAGTGTTCGATATCCATACTTTCAATCTGCAAGAGCGCTCTATCTCAAAGGGTTAAAAAACAATGGTAGTTACAAATACAATCAAGAGTTAAAAACGACTGCAGCCCATACTACAGATCGCAGTATTTTGTTTGATTTTATTACTTCCGAAATTTTCAACCAAAACGAAATTTCACAAGTAATCAAGCAAAACTCAGAGCACCTCAAAGACTTAACGGTTAATGGCCTAGATGATATTTCGGTTAATAAAAGTGTTACTATTGACGATGCACTTAAACAACATATAAAAAATACTGAAGGTGTTCTTGACCCAAACCTGTTTGAAGAAAAGATAAATCCTGATAATGTTGCTCATTTTTTATCGCTTCCAGAAACAACTCCAGCACAAGTCATCATCGATATTGATGCCAAACATATAGAAGAAAAACCTGAGAATATTCTTCAAATAGGCAAACCTCTTGAGTTTGCCAAGGAAGAAACACACTCATTTACTGAGTGGCTTAAAATAACAAGTTTTAAACCTATACAACGAGACGATAGTAAAACGATTGACAATCCATCTGTAAAAACTACAGTTGACATTAAAAATAGTTCACAGAAAGAAAAATCGGCTTCAGTCAATAAAAACTTTGACCTCATTGATAAGTTTTTAAAGAACAATCCAAAAATAGTTCCTATTAAAGAATTGAAAAAAATGAATAGCGACCCAAGTGACCAAGTTACTCACGACGGATTGATGACAGAGACGCTAGCCAGAATTTACCTTGAACAAAACAACTATGGAAAGGCAATTCAATCTTATAAAATATTAAGTTTGAAATATCCAGAAAAAAGTGGTTTCTTTGCAGACCAAATTAAAGCAGTAAAAGAATTACAAGAAAATAATACTCAAAAATAATGAACACGTTTACTATCTTTTTAATCTTAATCATACTAGTGTCTTTTTTACTAGTTGTAGTCGTTATGGTTCAAAACCCTAAAGGAGGAGGATTATCTTCTTCGTTTGGTGGTGGTGGCACACAACAATTGGGAGGTGTTAAAAAAACAACAGACTTTTTAGATAAAAGTACTTGGGCTTTAGCAACTTTATTATTAGCGTTAATTTTAGCGTCTAACTTTGCTATTCCTGGTGCAGGAGGTGCTCAAGAATCTAAAATAATTAATGGTAGTGATACAACTACAACTGCTCCTTTAACAACACCTGTTGATGCAGCATCAGACAACATTGCAACACCTGGAGATTCTTTATAAGAAGATTCTCTTTACATTTCATACAAAATGCCAACTTTCTAGTTGGCATTTTTTTTTGCTTTTTTCTTCGGAAACAGGATACCTCTGCAACTTTGTCAGTTAAACATTATTGGCACATTTTTAGCTTAAGTATTGGTAACATATAACTATAAAATTTAATTAAAAAAAATCATATAATAATGAGCTTAAACATTAAACCATTAGCAGATAGAGTTCTTATAGAACCTGTTCAAGCCGAAACTAAAACAGCTTCAGGAATCATCATTCCTGACAACGCTAAAGAGAAACCACAAAAAGGAAAAGTTGTCGCTGTTGGTAAAGGAACAAAGGACGAACCAATGACAGTAAAGTCTGGTAATACTGTTCTCTACGGAAAATATGCAGGCACAGAATTAAAACTAGAAGGTAAAGATTATCTCATCATGCGTGAGAGTGACATACTAGCGATAGTTTAATTGCTTTTAGCTATTAGCCTTCGCTATTAGCACTTATAATTTAAATTAAAAACGTAAGCTAAAGGCCAAGAGCCAAAAGCTAAAAACTAAAAACTAAAAAAAAAATGGCAAAAAATATAAAATTTGATATTGAAGCACGTGACGGATTAAAACGTGGTGTGGATGCATTAGCAAATGCAGTAAAAGTAACATTGGGACCAAAAGGTCGTAACGTTATTATTGGTCGTTCATTTGGAGCACCTCAAGTCACAAAAGACGGTGTTTCTGTTGCAAAAGAAATAGAATTAGAGAATGAGCTTGAAAATATGGGAGCTCAAATGGTAAAAGAAGTTGCTTCTAAAACTAATGATTTAGCTGGTGATGGAACAACCACTGCTACCGTATTAGCTCAAGCCATCGTAAAAGAAGGCATTAAAAATGTTGCTGCTGGCGCAAATCCAATGGATTTAAAACGCGGAATTGATAAAGCAGTTCAAGCTATCGTAAAAGATCTTGAGAAGCAAGCTAAAAAAGTAGGTAGTGATTCAGCAATGATTAAGCAAGTAGCTGCGATTTCTGCTAATAACGACGATACAATTGGTGAGCTAATCGCTAAAGCTTTTGGTAAAGTTGGTAAAGAAGGTGTGATCACTGTTGAAGAAGCTAAAGGTATGGAAACATACGTTGATGTCGTTGAAGGTATGCAGTTTGACAGAGGGTATTTATCGCCTTACTTCGTTACAGATTCAGATAAGATGATTGCTGACTTAGAGAATCCTTATATATTATTATTTGATAAGAAAATTTCTAACTTACAAGAAATACTTCCAATATTAGAACCAGTAGCACAATCTGGTCGTCCATTAGTTATTATTGCTGAAGATGTAGAAGGTCAAGCCTTAGCAACTTTAGTCGTTAATAAATTACGTGGCGGATTAAAGATTGCTGCTGTAAAAGCACCAGGATTTGGAGATCGTCGTAAAGCTATGCTTGAAGACATCGCAATTTTAACTGGTGGTGTTGTGATCTCTGAAGAAAGAGGCTTTTCATTAGAGAATGCAGACTTAACAATGTTGGGCACAGCAGAATCGGTTATGATTGATAAAGACAATACAACTATTGTAAATGGTGCTGGAAAGTCTTCTGATATCAAAGCAAGAGTCAACCAAATCAAAGCGCAGATTGAAACAACTACAAGTGATTATGATAAAGAGAAACTTCAAGAACGTTTAGCTAAGTTAGCTGGAGGTGTTGCAGTACTTTATGTTGGTGCCGCTTCTGAAGTTGAAATGAAAGAGAAAAAAGATCGTGTTGATGATGCTTTAAATGCAACGAGAGCTGCTGTAGAAGAAGGCATAGTTGCTGGTGGAGGTGTTGCTTTAGTAAGAGCAAAATCTGTTCTAGGAAAAATCACAACAGAAAATCTTGATGAAACAACAGGGGTTCAAATTGTAGCAAAAGCTATTGAATCACCTTTAAGAACGATTGTAGAAAATGCAGGTGGTGAAGCTTCTGTAGTGATCAATAAAGTGTTAGAAGGCAAGAAGGACTTCGGTTTTGATGCTAAATCTGAAACCTATGTTGATATGCTTAAAGCAGGAATTATTGATCCTAAAAAAGTAACACGTATCGCATTAGAAAATGCTGCTTCTGTTGCAGGAATGATATTAACTACAGAGTGCGCTTTAGTAGACATCAAAGAAGAAGCTGCTGGTGGAATGCCTCCAATGGGTGGTGGAATGCCAGGAATGATGTAATGGTGGAGAATCGCCAGAGATTATTTACTCACTTTTGTGTTTAAACTATATAAAAAAGAGCCTTTGATAATTATCAAAGGCTTTTCTTTTAAATAATTTTCTTAGATTTAAAAAACTAACATTGTATCACATGGCCAAAGTAACTTGGAAATATACGTTAAGAGAAATAATTATTGTAATTATAGGTATTAGTATCGCCTTTAGCCTGAATAAATGTGCAGATAACATTAACGACAAGAAACTTAGAAAAGAATATTTAACGAACTTAAAAAATGATGTAGAGGCAGACAAACTTCAACTCGAGAAAAATGTAACCGCTATTAATCAAAAGTTAAAAACCTGTGCTGAGATTATTCCTGTATTAAACTCTAATCAAAATCCAGATATGCGATTGATGAACAACGTTTTCGCAATTTTAAAATACGAGAATTTCAGCCCTAAAAACATCACTTATAAAACATTAATCAATTCTGGAGATTTAAAATTAATAGATGATTTTCAATTGAAAACTGCGATACAACAACATTATTCAAATTACGAGGACATGGCAGACGTTTATGTGAGACATACCAGTTTGATAAAAGATTATTTAGGCAATTATCTC
>JBLHML010000023.1:0-31054 GCA_047622005.1 Dokdonia sp.
AACTACTATTAGCCCTTTACCAGGATTAGCTCCCTAAAGTCGCTTTTCCTTAAAGCTCCGCTTTGAAAATCAAAAACCTAAGTTTATAAATTCAAGCAAGCTTGATTTAACACTTAGGTTTTTGATTTATTCGTGACCTCGAGAGGATTCGAACCTCCAACCGTCAGAGCCGAAATCTGATATTCTATCCAGTTGAACTACGAGGCCATAAATTCCTGCAAACGCAGAAATTTTTTATCTATTCTGTCTAAGACAACTTCGCCTTTACAATATTTGAAATAGTCTTACCATCTGCTTGTCCTGCAAGTTCCTTATTAACTATTCCCATCACCTTACCCATATCTTTCATACCTACTGCACCTAATTGATCAATAGTCATAACCACTACTTTTTCAATTTCCTCATCACTAAGAGCTTCTGGTAAAAATTGGCTAATCACTTCTGCTTGGTCAATTTCTGGTAACGCCAAATCTTTTCTATCTTGTTCTAAATATATTGCTGCACTATCCTTACGTTGTTTAACTAACTTTGATAAAATCTTAATCTCCTGCTCCTCTGTTAATTCTCCGGCTTCGCCAGATGTTTGGATGAGTAATATCTCAGATTTTACTGCGCGTAATGCAGCTAAAGCTGTTTGGTCTTTCGCTTTCATTGCTGTTTTCATAGCAACCATTATTTCAGTTTGTAAACTCATGATATTTTCTGTTTAATTGAAAAGCGAAGATACTAAAATTGGTCATATAATGTGATGCTAATATTTCCGAAGAAAACATAAAAAACCCGAAAAATATATTTCATTCTTTCGGGTTTAACAAAGTGTGACACACTAAACTAAATTTGCTATTAATCTACGTTGTCGTGTAAAAATGAATTGTTACTTCTTAATTGAATATCATCGTTTTCATCACTGGAAACAGATGTTCTAGAAGCGTTGGTTTCTGATGAATGCTGAGCATCATCTAAATTCACACCTTGTCTTTTATATGCAGGCTCTTTTTCAATTTCATCAATTTTGGCAGTATTAAACTTGTAATTAAAATCTTTCATCTTACGTCGTCTCTCGTCTGCTCTTTCTTTTAATAATTCTGAAATTGGACTATTCATAGGATCTATCTCTTCTCCTATTTGTGTTTGAGCAGCTTCAGATTCTATAGTCTTTTTTTCAAAAACGATTTCTTCCTCGACCTCTGGCTGAACTTTCGTTTTTGTTTCATTCATTGCAGACTCATAGGTCATGAAATCATCTAACGCATAACGCTTTTCACCTTCTTCATTAGCCTCTGTAACAGGAACTATTTCTACATGCTCTTTTACTTCCAAATCCTTTACCTCTTCTTCGAGAGTGAAAAAGGTTTTATCCTCTTCGATTATCCTCTCTTCTTCTACGTCTTCTTCCGAAGCACCAAAAGATAAAGGCAAATCAAAAGTGAGTGTAATTTGCTCTTCTTCTATCTCCTCTACAATGGCTTCTTTAACCTCTTGCACTGGAGTGATAATAAACTCTTCCTCTTCTATTTTATGATCTAAAACCTCATCATAAATAATGTTGATGTTTTTAATAATATCTGTAGTTGCGATTAAATTTGTTTCCAAATTATTCACCACAACATTACTAACAGCTTCATCATCTAACAAGGTGTGTATTACAACTTCGTCAGCCTTTACATCTTCCTTTTCAAGAATAATATCTGGCGTTATAATTGCTGGTTCACTCTCTTTAATGCTATCATTTCTATCATCTTCTAAAGCGTGAACAACTTTCTTTTGTTCTGTATTAGATATTTCATGTTGTTGATCTAAATCAAAACCAGTTGCTATAATAGTTACAGAAATTGATTCTTGTAAAGACTCATCTTCACCAACACCCATGATAATATTAGCACCATGACCGGCTTCATTTTGAATGTGATCATTGATTTCTCCAATCTCATCAATAGTAATTTCTTCGGAACCAGAAACGATAAGCAACAATACGTTTTTAGCTCCAGTAATTTTATTGTCATTTAATAATGGCGAATCTAATGCCTTCATAATCGCCTCTTGCGCTCTAGATTTACCAGATGACGTTGACGACCCCATGATTGCTGTTCCGCTATTACTCAATACAGTCTTAGCATCACGTAAATCAATGTTTTGTGTATAATGATGCGTTATAACTTCTGCTATCCCACGAGATGCAGTGGCTAACACCTCATCAGCTTTAGAGAAACCAGCTTTAAAACCTAGATTTCCATAAACTTCACGTAGTTTATTATTATTAATAACAACCAAAGAATCTACATGTGCACGAAGTGTATCGATACCTTTTGCAGCCTGCTCGTTTCTTGTTTTTCCTTCAAACTGAAATGGCAACGTCACAATACCAACAGTTAGTATATCTAATTCTTTAGCTAGTTTAGCAATAACTGGCGCAGCTCCTGTTCCAGTTCCTCCACCCATTCCTGCTGTGATAAATACCATTTTTGTATTTGCTCCTAGCATGCGTCGTAAATCTTCTATACTCTCCACCGCAGCTTGCTCTCCCACTTCTGGATTTGCTCCTGCTCCTAAACCTTCGGTTAAATTAACTCCTAACTGGATTTTGTTCGGGACACCACTATTCTGTAGTGCTTGGGCATCTGTATTACAGATCACGAAATCCACACCTTTAATCCCTTGTAAAAACATGTGATTAATTGCGTTACTTCCTCCTCCGCCTACTCCAATCACTTTAATGACGTTTGATTGGTTTTTTGGTAAATCAAATGCAATGTTGCCTAACTCATTGTTGTTGCTCATAAAATTACTTTTACTGTATTTATACTTATTTCCCCAAATATATCCGACCGTCCTAACCGATCGGAATATTCTATTTTTTTTATAGACAAGTCTCCACTTGTCCCTACTCTGCGTTATCTAAAAAATCTTTAACACGCTCTGTTAACTTATCTAAAAAGGATTTACGTTCTTTTTTTGGAGCTTCTTTTGCATCTTCATCCTTTGTTGAGTTTTCTTCGGAATGCTCTACTGCAACAGAAGCCATTTCCTCAACTTCCTTCTCAATACGTCTGCGTTCTTGACGTTTTAATCCATCCATCACCAATCCAACTGCTGTTGCATACAAAGGACTTGCAATATCATCGTCACTATCTCCTGCTAGATGCTCATTAGGATATCCTATTCTGGTATCCATTCCTGTTATATATTCAACCAATTGCTTTAAATGTTTCAACTGGCTTCCTCCACCTGTTAATACAATACCTGCAATTAATTTTTTCTTTTGCTCCTCGTGACCGTAATTTTTTATCTCTACGTAAACCTGCTCAACAATTTCTACGACACGAGCATGGATAATTTTAGAAAGATTTTTTAACGTAATCTCTTTTGGCTCGCGACCACGTAATCCAGGAATAGAGACAATCTCATTATCTTTATTTTCTCCTGGCCATGCAGAACCAAATTTTATTTTCAATAATTCAGCTTGCTTTTCAATGATAGAGCAACCTTCTTTAATATCTTCGGTCACAACATTTCCTCCAAAAGGAATTACAGCTGTATGCCGAATAATCCCGTCTTTAAATACTGCTAAATCTGTTGTGCCTCCACCTATATCAATCAAAGCAACACCAGCTTCTTTTTCTTCTTGGCTTAACACTGCATTTGCAGATGCTAATGGTTCTAGTGTAATCCCTTCTAATTCTAAACCAGAACTTTTTACACAGCGACCAATATTTCTTATTGATGATACTTGCCCAACAACGACATGAAAATTAGCTTCCAATCGTCCGCCATACATCCCTATGGGTTCTTTAATTTCACCCTGACCATCAATTTTATATTCTTGAGGTAACACATGAATAATTTCTTCCCCTGGAAGCATTACCAATTTGTGAACCTGATTGATTAAACGATCAATATCTTCTTCATCGATAACCACTTCAGAATTTGTTCTTGTGATATAATCGCTATGCTGCAAACTTCTAATATGCTGACCTGCAATACCTACAGTTACTTCTTCGATTTTAAGTCCTGCTTCAGCTTCAGCTTCTTGAACGGCCTGCTGAATGGATTGAATAGTTTGCGTAATATTATTAACCACACCTCTATGCACACCCAAACTCTTGGATTTACCTATTCCTAAAATTTCGGCTTTGCCATATTCATTCTTACGACCAATCATAGCCACAATTTTTGTGGTTCCTATATCAAGTCCTACTGAAATTTTATTATTCTCCATCATCTTACTTTTTGGTGCAAATCACTTGCTTATCAAACTTTAAATTCACCAGTTTATAATTATCTAGTGTTTTATCTTTCATTGCCTTCTTGTAGAAAGCTTTTAGGTTATTAATTTTCTTATCCAATAATTTTAAAGTTCCCAAATGAATATTAAAATCTTGGCTTCTAAATTTCAAATCAATTGTTTGATCCTGATTTTGATGAATCACAACGACGTGTTTCAACAAAAAGTCATCAGTTTGTATTTTCTTAGCAACAACATAAACATTTACTAAGTCATTTTTCTCAATAAACCCAGTAATAAGAGGTACTCGTGCTGTACGATTTGTTGACAAAGGCATAAACGAACCTGTTTCATCAATGTAATACGAAGCATTAGTACTTACTCTTGCAATAGGTTTTTTTTGTTCAATTTCAGCAGTGATCAAACCATCAACACTCATAAACACTTGTGCTTGCTTAATCATTGGATTAGAGTTTAGGGCAGATTCTAATCGATTCAAATCTATAATATCTTTAGGCTTGTTTGCAACACTCTCTTGATTTTGTATTAACAATTTACTAACAGTCTCATGAGTTACGAAAAGATTGTCTTCATCTACAAATTTTATAACTGGTATTTCAACTGTTCTTGTCGCATTTCTCATTGAAGAAAACGCGTACAAAAACACCACCAACACCAGTAGTACAACAACTTTTATGTATCCATAATTAACTCGCATGACTCAATGCTTTTTTAATGTGCTTCACCTCTTCTCCAATATCTCCTGCTCCAATAGTCATAATAACTTTAGCATTACTATTCATTATAGCACTAACTAATTCTGTTTTTTGAACTAATTGTTTGTTTTTATTTTCAATTTTATCTAGTAACCAGCTTGATGTCACTCCTTCAATTGGCAATTCTCTAGCAGGATAAATATCCAAAAGCAGAACTTCATCAAAATTTGATAAACTTTTAGCAAAATCATCTATAAAATCTTTCGTTCTACTATATAAATGAGGTTGAAAAATAGCCAACACTTTTTTATCTGGATACATTTCTCTTACAGCATCATGAACTGCATTAATTTCTTCTGGATGATGAGCGTAATCATCGATATACACTAAATCATCGGTTTTAATCTGGTAAGTAAATCTGCGTTTTACACCTTTATAAGATGCTAAAGCTTTGGCGAGCTGTTGGTGAGGGAGACCATATTCTACAGACATCGCCAAGGCAATTAATGCATTAGACAGATTATGTCTACCAGGCAGGTTAAATTTGAAATCTTCTAGTAACGCATTCGGTGTTTTCACATCAAACTCATAGCTACCATTTACTATTTTTATGTTCTCTACGGAATAATCTGAATCGTCTTCAATCCCATAGGTAATGCCATTAATTGGTAATCCATTTTTGACAAATAGTTTCCCGTTTGGTTTTATTTTTTTTGAAAAATCTTCAAAAGACTTCACAAGCTCTGAAGCATCTCCATAAATGTCTAAATGATCTGGATCCATAGACGTAATACAAGCAAAATCTGGAGACAAGGTCAAAAAGGATCGGTCAAATTCATCTGCCTCAACGACAGACACTTCTGTTCCATTGAGGATTAAATTAGAATTATAATTCTCACTAATTCCGCCTAAAAAAGCAGTAACCTCAACATCACACGCATTCAATAAATGACCTAAAATACTTGTAGTGGTTGTTTTTCCGTGGGTACCAGCAACCGCCAGACAAAACGTTTGTCTAGTTATTTCTCCTAATACTTGAGAGCGTTTCATAACTTGGAAACCATTAGAATTGAAATACTTTAATTCACTATGTGAATTTGGTATTGCAGGCGTATAAATAACTTGCGTAGTTTTTATGTCTAAAAACGTAGCATCAATCTGTTTTACGTCATCTTCAAAATGAATAAAAACACCTAAATCTACTAAGGCATCTGTAATTTCAGTTTTGGTTTTATCATAACCTCCAACAGTCAACCCTTTAGCCACAAAATAGCGCGCTAAGGCAGACATACCAATACCTCCTATACCTATAAAATAAATACTATTTGCTTCCTCTAAATTCATTTACTGCTTTAATAGTTTTTCAACTTCGTCTGCGATATCGTTTGTTGCATTTACTAATGCTAATTGTTTTATATTTTTTGATAATTGTTGCCTTTTTTCCGAAGAAAACATCAGCCCATCAAACTCCTTCTCAAATTGAATATCTAAGTCGCTTTCTTTAATTAAAATCGCTGCATTCTTATTTGCAATAGCTTTGGCATTTTTGGTTTGGTGATCTTCTGCTACATTTGGTGACGGAATAAAAACAACAGGCTTCCCAACAACACACAACTCAGAAACCGAACTCGCTCCAGCTCTAGAAATTATGATATCTGCAGCAGCGTAAGCCATACCCATAGCATTCAAAAAAGCATGAACTTGGACATTTTCTAACTCATTATAATGTTTGTACTGCTGATAATAAAGCGTTCCACATTGCCAAATCACTTGAATTTTTTGGGACTCGAAATACTCTAGTTTTTCTTCTATTAATTGATTCACACGTCTTGCCCCTAAACTTCCGCCTAAAACTAAAAGTGTATGCTTACTATGAATTAATGTAAAAGCATCTTTACCTTCAATATGTTTATGGGCTACATCTAATAAATCTTTACGAATAGGATTACCTGTCAAAATGATTTTTTCCTCAGGAAAGAACTTTTCTAAACCTTCATATGCCACACAAATTTTATCCGCTTGCTTAGATAAAAGCCTATTAGTTATTCCTGGATAGGAATTTTGCTCTTGAATCAAACTAGGAATTCCTTTTGATGTTGCCGATTTCAACAATGGTCCGCTTGCAAATCCACCTGTACCAATAACCACATCCGGTTGAAATGTATTAATGATTTTTCGAGACTTCAATAAACTTGACATCAGCTTAAAAGGAAACACTAAATTTCTTAACGTTAACTTTCGTTGAATTCCAGAAATCCAAAGCCCTTCAATTTCATAACCAGCTTGAGGCACTTTTTCCATTTCCATTCGGTCAGAAGCGCCTACAAACAAAAATTCCGCATCAGGAAAACGAGATTTCAATTCATCTGCAATAGCGATCGCAGGATAAATATGCCCTCCTGTTCCTCCACCTGATAATATGATTTTATAGTTACTCATTAAATAGTTTCACTTAAAATTTCTAACGGATTATCTTCATCAATTTCTTGTCCTTTTATCTGCTCACGTTTTGCACTTACACTCAAAATGATGCCAATTGACAAGCAAGTCATCCAAATAGAGGTTCCTCCACTGCTAATTAGCGGCAAGGTTTGCCCAGTAACTGGAAATAACTCCACTGCTACTGCCATATTTATTAATGCTTGAAATATGATTGGCAAGCCCACTCCTAGAACTAATAATTTCCCAAAAACAGTATCTGATTTTTGTGATGCAATCACAATTCTAAACAACAACCAAGAATACATAGTCAATAAAACCAAACCTCCAATTAATCCATATTCTTCAATAATAATAGCAAAAATAAAATCTGAAGATGACTGAGGAAGGACATTTTTCTGAGTGCTTTTCCCTGGTCCTTTACCTGTTATTTCACCAGATGCAATTGCTATTTTAGCATTTTCAATTTGATAGTCCGCTTCGGTATCTTCACCATTAATAAAATTTTCAATCCTGTTTGTCCATGTATCTACGCGGTTATCCATAGCATCAGGAAATGCCTTTGCCACCAAAACAAATAAGGATAAGGCTAAAATTCCTGCACCAATAATAACCGCGAGGTATTTAATGGGATAACCACCTATAAAAGTCAACATCATGACCATTAAAAATATAATAGCTGTCGTTGAAAAATTAGCTGGTAAAATTAGTATTAATACAACAAACACTGGTGCCCATAATGGCAACAATGTCTCTACGAAAGTAACTTTCTTATCTTGAATTTTTGATAAATATCGCGCGACATAGACCATCAATACAACCGCAGCCAATGTAGATGTTTGAAATGACATTCCCACAAAAGGAATTTGAATCCATCGACTCGCATTTGCACCATCAATGGTGGTTCCTTGAAGCATTGTCACAACCAATAAGACAATAACTATAGGAATCATAACCATTGATAATCCTCTAAAATAACGATATGGGATTTTGTGAACACCATACATAATTGCAAACCCTAAAAACAGATGCAATAAATGCTTAATAAAAAAACCAAAGGTATTCCCAACACCTCCTACATAAGCTAAATTACTGGCAGCACTATACACAGGAAGAAATGAGAAAATTGCTAGTAAAGCAGTAATTGCCCAGATTAATCGATCTCCTTTTATGTTTTTAAATAGTGTTTGCACTTTTTTGCACTTAGTTTTATAGTTATTGTGTCATTCAGAGCGAAGTGAAGAATCTCATAAGTTTAAGATATAATTAGAGTCTTCAGCTATCCGATAATTACCAGAACTCCTTCTGATGAACACTTTACTTTTACAAATTTCTTACCGCATTTTTAAATTGACGTCCTCTATCTTCATAGTTTTCAAACAAATCAAAACTCGCACATGCTGGTGACAATAACACATTTTCTCCAGCCTCTGCCACTTTATAAGCTATTTTAACTGCCTCACTCATAAACTCAGTTTCTATAATGATATCAACCATACCACCAAAGTTCTCCATCAATTTCTTATTATCAACGCCTAAACAAATAATAGCCTTTACCTTTTCATTTACAAACTGAAATAACTCTTGGTAATCATTACCCTTATCAACACCTCCAACAATCCAAACTGTGGGAGCATCCATGCTTTCTAAGGCATAATACGTGGCATTAACATTGGTTGCTTTTGAGTCATTAATATATTGCACTTTATTAATTTTAAGCACATGTTCTAAACGATGCTCAACGCCTTGAAAATTTTCTAAACTCTCGCGAATGGTTTGTTTTCTAATCTTTAACAAATGCGCTACAGTTGATGCAGCCATTGCATTTTTAATATTGTGCTTACCTTCTAATGCTAAGTTTTTTGTTGGCATAATAATCTGGTTGTTATCTATTGTTATTTTTATATTCTCTTTATCTAAATACGCTCCGTTTTCAATGGTTTTAGTCAATGAAAATGGTAATAATATGGACTGAACAGGATGCTTTTCTAACCAACTTAAAATGACGTCATCATCTCCATCATAGATGAAGTAATCGTCTTTTGATTGGTTTTCTACAATCCTTAATTTTGAGGCGATATAGTTCTCAAACTGAAACTCATATCGATCTAAATGATCTGGAGTAATATTGGTCAAAACCGCAATGTGTGGATTGAAATCTATAATATCATCCAATTGAAAACTACTAATCTCTAATACGTAGTTTTCAAAATCATGTTCTAAAATTTGTTTTGCGAAACTATCTCCAATATTACCTGCTAATCCAACATTTAACTCTTGTTTTAATACGTGATGTGTTAGTGTCGCAGTTGTTGTTTTACCATTACTCCCTGTTATTCCAACTAGGGTTGCATTGGTAAATTTGGATGCAAATTCAATTTCAGAAACCACAGGTATTCCTTTTGCTCTAATTTGTTGTATTAAGGCAACTTTATCAGGAATTCCTGGACTCTTCATGACGATATCTGCACTTAAAATTTCTTCTTCGGAATGATCGCCATCCTCAAATTCAATCTCATTATGTATAAGAACTTGTTTGTACTTGTCTTTAATATTTCCTTTATCTGAAACAAAAACATCGTATCCCTTTGCTTTTCCTAAAAGTGCTGATCCTACACCACTTTCTCCTCCACCAAGAATTACTAAACGTTTCATCTATCTAATTTTCAATGTCACGATTGATATAATCGCTAATAAAATTCCTACAATCCAAAATCGTGTGACTATTTTACTTTCGTGATATCCCGACTTTTGATAATGATGATGTAAAGGCGACATTTTAAAAATGCGTCGACCTTCACCATATTTCTTTCTCGAGTATTTGAAATAGCTCACTTGCATAATGACCGATAAGTTTTCTGCCACAAACACACCACACAATACTGGGATTAACCATTCTTTACGAACTGCAATAGCAATTACAGCTATAATTCCTCCAATAGTCAAACTTCCCGTGTCACCCATAAAAACTTGGGCTGGATAAGCGTTATACCATAAAAACCCGATCAATGCTCCTACGAAAGCAGCGATGTAAATCGTAATTTCTTCAACTCTAGGTATATACATAATATCCAAGTAATCAGAGAAAATGATATTACCAGAAACCCAGGCGAACACACCCAAGGTGAGTACTATTATAGCTGAAGTACCAGCTGCCAAGCCATCGATACCATCGGTAAGATTTGCTCCATTTGAAACCGCAGTAATAATAATTATACAAGCCAGAATAAAAATAATCCAAGCATATTTTGATAAACCTGGGCTAATCCATGTAATTAAATCTGCATAGTCAAACTCATTACTTTTCATAAACGGAATCGTCGTCTTTGTTGATTTTGCCTCATCCTCAAACAACTTTGAAGGCGAGATATTTGGATTCTCTGCTAAAAGTATATTTTGTTGTTCTTGTGGCAGTTTTTCTTTCATAGTCACATCATCATGAACATACATAGTTACACCTACAATAACCCCTAAACCTACTTGACCTAAAACCTTGAAACGCCCTTTTAACCCTTCTTTATTATTCCTAAATTTTTTAATATAATCATCAATGAACCCAATAGTTCCCATCCAAAGTGTCGTCACAATTAGAAGAATGATATAAATGTTTTCTAGTTTTGCTAATAACAATACAGGAATCAACGTTGCTAAAATGATGATAATCCCACCCATTGTTGGTGTGCCAGCTTTTTCAACCTGACCTTCAAGTCCGAGATCACGAATAGTCTCTCCAACTTGTTGTTTTTGAAGAAAACGAATAATACGTTTTCCGAAAATTGTAGAAATTAGCAAGGATAAAATAATAGCCACAGCTGCTCTAAAGGTCAAAAAACCAAAAAGAGAGGCTCCAGGAAACTGAAACTGTTGTTCTAAATATTCAAATAAGTAGTATAACATAGGCTTCTTATTTCTGTAATTGTTTTAAAAATTCTTGTACTGTTTTGAAGTCATCAAAATCAAAACGTTCGCCTTTAATCTCTTGATAAGTCTCATGCCCTTTTCCTGCAATTAAAATAATGTCTCTAGGATTTGCTAATTGGCAAGCTGTTTTTATAGCTTGCTTTCTATCCACAATAGACATTGTTTTTTTAAAGTTTTGAGGGGCCACACCTTTTTCAATATCTTCTATAATGGTCTCAGGAACTTCACTTCTAGGATTATCACTTGTAAAAATCACTTTTGTACTCAAAGCAGAAGCGATATGCCCCATTTTTGAACGTTTTGCTGTATCTCTATCGCCTCCACAACCAACAACCGTAATTAGTTGTTCGTTATTTGTGCGAATACTATTTATAGTTTCTAATACGTTTTTAAGCGCATCTGGTGTGTGGGCATAATCAACAATAGCTGTGATTTTTTCTTCGGAAATGAGATACTCAAAGCGACCGCTTACACTTTCCAATTCGCTAAGTAAACGCAGTATTTCATCTCTCTCAAGTCCTAATAACTCTGCTACTCCATAAATTGCAGTAATATTATAAGCATTAAAATCACCTATGAGTTTTGTCCATAATTCAATGTCATTCAATTTCAATAGCAAACCACTAAATTCATTTTCTAAAACATGTGTCTTATAATCTGCATAGGTTTTTAGAGCGTATGTATATGTCTTAGCCTTCGTGTTTTGAAGCATCACCAAACCATTTTTATCATCAATATTCACCAAGGCAAATGCGTCTTTTGGTAAATTGTCAAAGAATGATTTTTTCACATTTCTATACTCTGCATATGTGTCGTGATAATCTAAGTGATCATGTGAAAGATTAGTAAAAACGCCACCTTCAAAATGCAAGCCTTCAGTGCGTTTTTGATGAATACCATGAGAACTCACTTCCATGAAGCAAAACTCAACACCTGCATCGTTCATTAACTTTAAATAGCTATTAATGGTCAATGAATCTGGAGTTGTGTGCGTGGCTTTATATTCGGTATTATCAACCATAATATTAACCGTAGACAATAACCCAACTTTGTAACCAGCTCTTTTAAATAACTGATATAACAAGGTAGCAATAGTCGTCTTTCCATTTGTTCCAGTAACCCCTACTAGTCGCAAATTTTCCGAAGGATTTCCAAAAAAATTGGAAGCC
This sequence comes from Dokdonia sp., assembly GCA_047622005.1. GTDB lineage: Bacteria > Bacteroidota > Bacteroidia > Flavobacteriales > Flavobacteriaceae > Psychroserpens. The sequence continues at coordinate 12,468 of JBLHML010000023.1, forward strand.
ATATGCGCTAATGCTACATTTGCATTTTCAACCTCTATATACGTTATGCCATCAACTAAATCATCAGGAAGGGTCTCACAAACAATCGCAATTGCACCTTGTTCAATTACTGCGTCTATAAATTGATGACCATCAACATTTGTTCCTTTAATAGCAATAAAGACATCATTTTTTAACACTTGACGAGAATCAAAATGCAAGGCATTGACATCTAAACTCGTATTGCCTACGACTGCATTTATGGTAACCTTGTATAATATGTCTTTTAATTGTATCACGATGTTCCTAAAACAATAATTTGATTTGGTTTTACTTTTATTCCTTTATTGATAGATTGTGACTTTACAGTCCCAACACCTTCCATTTTTACTTTGAGTCCCATGTTTTCTAATAATGCCAAAGCATCCATTGCTGGAAGCCCAACAACATCTGGCATAATCGTTTTATATAATTGTGCCATTTTATAAAAAGACTCGTAGTCTTCATCTGCTTTGACGTCTACAACTTCTAAGGATTCTATGGTATCAATTAAAGGTGTTTCGGTATATATTTTTTGAGCTATTCTTTTAAATACTGGCCCAGAAACATCTGCTCCATAAATACCAATTTTTGTGCTAGGTTTATTTATAACTACTATGCAAGAGTACTTTGGGTTATCTGCTGGAAAATAACCTGCAAAAGAAGACACATATTTCCTGTCTTTTAACCATTCTTCATAATTACCATAGTCTAACCTTGCTGTTCCTGTTTTTCCTGCCATTGAAAAATTCTCAGAGTACATTCTCTTTCCCGTTCCTCTTACAACAACATTCTTTAGGATCTCACGAATCTCACCTAAAGTCTTATCAGAACATATTTTCTGATTAGTCACTTCTTTTTCAAATACTTCAACTTCTCTACTAAACTCTTTTACAGACTTTATAAATCTTGGTTTGACCATTTCGCCATCATTAGCAATAGCATTATAGAAGTTTAGTGTTTGCAACGGTGTCATCCTAAGATTATACCCATAAGCCATTGACGGTAAAGCACTCCGACTCCAATTTTCTTTACCTGGCTCAGCAATATCCGGAATTCCTTCACCTAAGATTGATACTCCAAGTGGCTCATGGAGTTTCCATCCCTTAATTCTATTGATAAACTTCCTAGGTTGTTTAGAATAATTTTCATCAATAATTGTTGCCAAGCCTATATTTGAAGAGACTTCCAAAGCTCTGGCTGCTGATATTTCACCATAGCCTTTAGAATCTCTAATAGTTCTTCCATAGAAACGCTTAGATCCTTTTTGAGTATCAACCACTGTTGACGTATCAATAACTTTATCTTCTAAAGCTGCCATTAATGCCATTACCTTAAATGTAGATCCAGGTTCATGACTTTCTCCTACAGCATAATTAAGACGCTCGTAGTAGTTACCATCTTTATTTCTTCCAAGATTTGAAATAGCTTTAATTTCTCCAGTTTTCACATCCATGACAACTGCACAACCATGGTCTGCTTCATATTTTTCTAATTGACCCAATAAAGAATGATGTGCGATATCTTGAATATTTACATCTATAGTAGTATACACATCATAACCATCTTGTGGCTCTACTTGATCATAATCAACGATAGGTTTCCACTTACCATTTCCTATTTTCTGCATCAATCTTTTCCCATTCTCGCCTCGCAGATATTTTTTACCGAAATAGCCATCAATTCCTGGTCTAGTTACATTTCCGTCTTCATCAATTTTATCATAACCAATAGTACGCTCCGCAATGCCACCCATTGGATGATCACGCTTTTCTTCTTGAGTCACTATAAGTCCACCTTTAATAGCGCCTAGGTTTAACATTGGAAAATTGCGAAGCCTGATATAATCTGAGTAACTAATATCTCGCGCTAGAAGGAAATAACGATTCTTATCTAATCTTGCTTTTTTAATCCTCTTTAAATGATAACTCAATGATTTACCAGAAAAATTAGAAAGTGAATCTGAAAGTGGTTTTACAAGATCATTAAACAACGCTTGTTTTGGCTGGATAGCGTCAATTCGTATATCATATTTGGGAATTGAAGTTGCGAGTAAGCTTCCATCTGCAGAATACACATTACCTCTATTTGCTGGAATATCAACATCTCTAATTGTACGTTCTTGAGCTAATTCTCTATACGCATCACCTTGAACAAACTGAATTGTACACAACTTAAAGACCACAGCTATCGCGAAGACAAACATACTGCCAGCCACGAAATATAATCTGTTTAATATGTTAGTTTCGGTTGTTGCCACGTTATCAATTCTGTGTTTTAACTTTTATTTTTTGAGGAGGAATTTCTGATATTTTAATTCCTTTTTCTGCTACTTTTTTTATGATTGATGATTCCATTTTAAGTCTCATCAATTTTGAACGTCCATCAACAAATGCTGATCGTAATTCTTTTGCTTCATTTTTTAATCTTGCAATTTCATATACCTTTTGATCTGCACTATGCGAACTTGCAATCATTATAATAGCTAATACCGAAATAAAAATGATAATCCTCCAATTTTTAAAGGAGTCATCACTCACTAAAAATTTACCCCTTAATATGCTGTAAATGTTTTTTTTCATCCCATCTGCCCTCTGGATATCTTCCTCAAAGGAAGACATCAATCTATTGATTGTACTATAGTTTCTCAGCAATACGAAGCTTTGCACTTCTTGCTCTGTTGTTTTGTTTTACCTCCTCTCTCGATGGGATAATTAAACCTCCAACTTTTTTAAGTGGTACTTCAAAATTTCCAAAGACATCGCGATCAGGCTCTCCTTCAAATAAGCCATTTCTAATAAATCGTTTCACCAATCTATCTTCTAAAGAATGATATGAAATCATACTTAACCGACCTCCTTTCACCAGCACCTCGGGTGTTTGTTGTAAAAACGCTTTTAGCGCTTCAATTTCTTGATTCACTTCAATGCGAATAGCTTGATATATTTGAGCTAAAACTTTATTTTCTTTCTGATGATTTAGAAACTTCTTAAGTGTTGCTTTTAATTGCTCACTTGTTTTTATTTCATTGTCGCGACGAGATTCTACAATCTCTTTTGCCATTGCTTGAGCCTGTCTTAATTCTCCATATTGAAACAAAACCTGCTTGATTTGATCCTCGTCATATTCATTGATGACATGATAAGCAGACAATTTATCATCTTGGTTCATTCGCATATCTAAGTCAGCCTCAAAGCGCGTTGAAAAACCACGATCTGCAACATCAAATTGATGTGATGACACCCCAAAATCTGCTAAAACACCATCAACTTGCTTTGCACCATGAAATCTGAGAAAACGTTTTACGTATCTAAAATTTTCATTAATCAATGTGAAACGATCATCATCAATTGCGTTTAAAAGAGCGTCTTTGTCTTGATCAAAAGCGAATAGCTTTCCGTTAGGTCCTAAATGTTTTAATATTTCTTTACTGTGACCACCACCTCCAAAAGTGACATCAACGTAAATTCCGTCAGGTTTAATATTTAAACCTTCAACCGTTTCTTTTAGTAATACTGGGTTATGATAGTCCATCGTCGTCGTCTTGCCCCATTACTTCTTCAGCTAAATCTGCAAAGTCTCCAGTTGCATCATCAATAGCCTTTTCGTAGTTATCCTTATCCCAAATTTCAATAATATTAATTGCAGATGAGACTACAATGTCTTTTGTAATTCCCGAAAAAGCCACAAGGTCTTTTGGAATCAATAAACGTCCTGCAGCGTCAACCTCAACTTGCTTTAATCCAGCGGTAAAACGACGAATAAAATCATTATTTTTCTTCTTAAAACGGTTGAGTTTATTCACTTTTTGCATCAAAGTTTCCCATTCACTCATAGGATACAACTCCAAGCAAGGTTGAAAAACCGCACGCTTGAGCACAAAACCATTTTGCAACATAGGAAGCAACTGCTTTTTTATGGCAGCAGGCAACAGGAGCCTTCCTTTGGCATCCACTTTACACTCGTATGTTCCTATTAATGGGTTCAAAATGATTGATTTAACTAGAGTAACGATTAAGAATCAAATATATTGAAAATTTTACCACTATTTACCACTCTACTCCACATTTGTTGATAAATTTATGACTAGTTCAATAATCGATCTTTAATAGTTATGAGTAAAAAATTATAAACCACTAATTATCAATACTCTAATTTTTGAATACAAACCCCCTTTTCAATTGTTAATATCTTAGATCACAGCAAACTTTAACGAGTGAAATAATTGTATTAAAGTTTTGATTGAATTACCTATATTTGTTTTTAAGCAAAATGACTAACTATTAATGGCACACTTTTTAAAGAAAGAAAAAGATTTTAGATATATTGAAGTTGGAGAGGGCAAACCATTAATCGTTTTACATGGGTTGATGGGCGGTTTGAGTAACTTTGATGCTGTTACCGACTTTTTTAGTGAGAAAGGTTACAAGGTTATTATTCCCGAACTGCCAATTTACAGCATGTCCTTGATAAAAACTAACGTTAAAAGCTTCGCGAAATATTTACATGATTTTATAGAATTTAAAGGTTTTGATGAAGTTGTCTTACTCGGAAATTCATTAGGTGGACATATTGGTCTGTATCACACGAAACTATATCCTAAAAAAATTAAAGCGCTCATCATTACCGGAAGTTCTGGCTTATATGAAAGCGCAATGGGTGGAGGCTACACAAAACGTGGTGACTATGAGGTTATTAAGAAAAAAGCACAAGACGTGTTTTACGACCCTGAAGTTGCTACCAAAGCCATCGTTGATGAAGTTTACGAAACTGTAAATGACAGAAATAAGCTTATAAAAACGCTTGCTATTGCTAAAAGTGCGATACGTCATAATATGAGTAAGGACTTACCAAAAATGAAATTACCAGTTTGCATTATTTGGGGCAAAAATGATGGCGTTACACCTCCAGAGGTGGCGACAGAGTTTAATGAATTGTTACCAAATTCTGAATTATTTTGGATTGACAAATGTGGCCACGCTGCTATGATGGAACATCCTCAAGAGTTTAATCGCATTCTAAATGAATGGATGGTTGACAAAAAAATATAATTCTAAAAACTACAAATTAAAACCATAACGTATCGAATGTTGATACGATAACCTAAAGAGATTCCCGTTTTCATGGGAACTAAAGATGAAAATTAAAACAGCCGAATTTATAGTAAGTAATTCTGAAGTGGATAAATGTCCAAAAGATCAGATACCTGAGTATGCCTTTATTGGCAGAAGTAATGTTGGGAAGTCTTCTTTAATCAACATGATTACCAATCATAAAAACTTAGCTAAAACCTCTGGAAGACCAGGAAAAACGCAACTTATAAATCATTTCTTAATTAACAAAGAGTGGTTTTTAGTAGATTTACCGGGTTATGGTTATGCTAAAGTTTCTAAAACCGCAAAACGAAAATTCCAAAAATTCATCACTAACTATTTCGAGAAGCGACTTCAATTAGTGTCTGCTTTTGTACTTGTAGATATTAGACATGAACCTCAAAAGATTGATTTAGAGTTCATGGAGTATTTGGGTGTTAGTGAAATTCCGTTTTCTATAATCTTTACAAAAGCAGATAAACTTAAACCTATGGCTATTGAACGTAATGTTGCAGCCTATTGCGAAAAACTTTTGGAGACTTGGGAGGACGTTCCAAATTACTTAATCACCTCTTCATCAAAAGCGATAGGAAGAGACGAAGTTTTACAATTTATAAGTGATACTAATACTGAAATTACAGCTATGCGCTAAATTTTATTATGACTCAGAACATAAAACTTTACTGAAAGCGTATTAGGATTTCACATCCAACGCATCTCTTAATGCGTTTCCAATTAACATAAAAGACATAACCAAAACCATAATACATATACCTGGAATGATGGCTAAAAATGGCTTACCTAGAATAATATAATTATAATGATCTTTTATCATTGCTCCCCAACTTGCCATTGGTGGTTGTGCTCCAATGCCTAAGAAACTTAATCCGCTTTCTATAAGTATTGCTGCTGCAAAATTGGCTGCCGAAATCACGATAATTGGCGCCATAATATTTGGCAGGATGTGTTTAGTAATAATTCTGTAATCATTAAACCCTAATGCACGTGCTGCAGTCACATATTGCATTTCTTTGGCACTAATAATTTGTCCTCTCACCACTCTTGCTACTTCAACCCACATGGTTAAACCTACAGCAATAAACACTTGCCAAAACCCTTTACCTAAAGCCAGAGTAATTGCTATAACTAATAAAAGTGTTGGTATTGACCAAGTGACGTTGATGATCCACATGATGAACGCATCTACTTTTCCTCCGTAATATCCAGCAATGCTTCCGAAGAAAATACCGATTATTAGTGATATAAATACTGCTACGAATCCAATAGAAAATGAAATTCTAGAGCCTACTAAAACGCGACTGAGAAGATCTCTACCGTATTTATCTGTTCCGAAGACAAAGGTTTTATTTTGGATGTAAGATTTGTAGTCGTTGTTTGGAAATACATTTAGGTCAATGGATTTGTCCGCTCCTATCAACCCGTCGCTAGCATATTCGGTATAAAGCAATTGTTCATTATGTAGTTTATATTCTGAAATCGGGATTTCTGTATCACTACTTTGTGTACCAAATAATAATTTAGAAGCAAAGGATTGTTGATTTTCAATTTCCGGAGGAATATTAAGCATTTGCACTTCAAAACCTGGACGTTGAGAATGGATGGATAAATGCATTTGATTTGCATTTTGAGAATCATCTGGAGCAATCACATAAGCGAAGAGAGACATGAAACCAATGCTCAAAATCAACCAAAAACTCAAAACGCCCCAAAAGTCTTTCTTGAACTTTCGGAGCGCTAATTGTGATAATGAGTCGCTAGTTTTATACTCTGAACGCATAGTTTTCAGTATGCTCATTTTAATTTTTTACTGACGTCGCAACTTTTTTAATGTCGTAAGTCATCTTAAGGTCATGCAAAACATTAAGAGCCTCTTCAATGTAAACATCCTTGCTTAAGCTTGTGTGCCAACGTACTCGTTTTTCTTTTAAAACTGAATCTTTAACCATCAATGTCGTCTCATAAGGCAATGACTGGAATGTTAAGTTTGTCTTGTAATCAGATAACTTTTCAAAACGCTTAGACTCTTCTTGATTGTTATCTAAAGTCTTTTTGTAATCCTCGTAGTTTAGAGAGTACATTTCTCTATCTCTAATTCTTTTCACCCATTGTGCATTAGCATCAATAAGCTTTAACTGCGCGTTCGTTGCCATACGCGCTTTACTATTTGCGATGGTTGTGTCGTAATCGTAGTAACTACCCCAAACCTTGTACTCTGCTGCCTGAATTTTATCCCATGCTAATGGGTTTTCCTGATCTTTTTCACCAATATCAATATAGCTATAACGGTCTGGAACAACAACATCACTTTTCACACCTTCCAACTGGGTTGAACCTCCATTAATTCTATAGAATTTTTGAGTTGTGAATTTCAAAGCTCCCATATCTCCTTCACTATTTTGTCTAACCATTCGGTTTAGGTCTAGAACATTTTGTACTGTTCCTTTTCCGTAGGTTTGCTTACTACCAATGACGATAGCTCTTTTGTAATCTTGCATTGCTGCTGCTAAAATCTCAGAAGCTGATGCAGATAACTCATTAACCAGTATCACAAATGGGCCATCCCAAACAATAGATTCATCTTTATCCTTTAAAATTTCCTTTGGCTCTCCAGCTGTTTTAACTTGTACAATTGGACCTTCTTCAATAAAAAGACCTCCCATATCTACAACAGTTTGTAAGGATCCTCCACCATTATTTCTTAAATCAAGCACGATACCTTCTACCCCTTCTGCTTTTAAGCGTTCTAATTCTAGCTTAATATCTGAAGCAGCATTACGCTTATTATAATCTTCAAAATCTACATAAAATTTTGGCAAATTTATAACTCCAAATTTCTTATCATCTTTGATTACCGTAGAAGATTTAGCATAGGTTTCTTCTAGTTCTACAATATCTCTTTTAATCGTTACATCTTCAATTGTACCATCCACTTTTTTAAGCGTCAATGTTACATTAGTACCTTTTGGCCCTTTTATAAATTTAATTGCGTCATCTAAACGCATCCCAACAATATTGACACCTTCATCTTCGTCATCTTGACGTACTTTCATGATTTGGTCACCGACTTCTAATTCATTTTGTCTCCAAGCTGGACCACCACTTATGATTTCATTCACAATCGTTGCGTCCATTTTTTTCTGAAGTCTCGCTCCAATTCCTTCAAAATTCCCAGACATTGCAACATCAAAACGATCTTTATCCTCTGGAGCAAAGTAGAATGTATGTGGATCAAACTCCTCTACAATGGCATTGATATACACTGCAAACCAATCTTTACGCTGTCTATCATCTATAAAATCATAAAGCTCATCTAGAGATTTTTGTGTTGTTTCTCTAGCTTCGGTTTCTAATTCTTTTTTAGATTTCTTTATTATTTTGGTGTTTTCTTCTTGAAGTTTTTCTAACGCAGCTGCACTCAAGTCATTTTGAGAAACATCATTGTTTTTAGCATATTCTTGATCACTTAACAAATCGTCATAATTAGCAATCGTAGAGAATTTAAGTTGCTGCCTCCAACGTTCTTTCATGTCCTTTTTTGAATCGACATATTCTAATTTCTCATAGTCTGTAGAAAAATCTTCAGTCATTGAAAAATCAAAAGGCTTAGACAGCACTTCTTTATACAATTCTTTAGATTCTGAAATTCGCTTCAGCAAACGTTCGTGTGTTACATCAAAAAACGAAAGATCATAAGCCTTAATTTGATCATCTAATAGCTTTTTATAAGCTTCAAATTCTTTAATATCCGAAGCATAGAAGTAACGCTTAAATGGATCTAGTTGTTCTAGATAATCTGTGAATACTTCTTCTGAAAATTCATCATTAATATCTTGAGGACTAAAATGCCCTTGTTCTAAAACATAAGTAATTAATTGAATTAATAATTTATCTTTATTTGGATCTTGAAATTTCTTCGTCGTAAAACTGCACGATGCAAAAGCTAAAAGCAATACCAATAGCGACAGTTTATAATTCCTCTTCATCATATGAATCATATTTTTAAATGTAAATTATACCAACCATAATATAATTTGTAGGTTAACAAAATATGTAGATTATTTACATAATTTCTACTAAAGTAAAAGAAAAAATCGTGCCAATAAAATCACAAGCTAATAATTTTTTGTTAAACCTATATTTGAACCTGAGTTCGCCATAATCTTTGTTTTTAGTTTGAATGAATTTTTGTTCAATTTGAAGTTATGATTATGAAAAACTAGCTTGTTAATTTGAGAAATTAAAACAATAATCAGGGATAATTCATCAAATCTTTTTTAGAAACCTTAAGGAAGTGCAATCTTGTCGTATAAAATTTTTACAATATCTCGATATTGAAATAATTCTATACTTCAAATCTCACCTTTTCTTAGGGTACTGAAAATTAAATCTTAGGTCGAACTCAGGTTTATAGGAATTTCAAGCGTCTTTATGTATTTTAGCAGTACTAAATAATTTATAAAAAACAATTACTTTTTATGCCCAAAAAGCCACTTATTTTAGTCACTAATGATGACGGAATCACTGCTCCTGGAATTAGAGCTTTAATAGAAGTCATGAATACCATTGGAGATGTCGTTGTGGTTGCGCCAGATAGTCCACAAAGTGGGATGGGACATGCCATTACAATAAACTCTACACTTCACATTGAGAAAGTTACAATCGACAAAGGCAATCAAGAAGAATATAGTTGCTCTGGTACTCCTGCAGATTGCGTTAAACTTGGCGTTAAACAAATTTTGGACAGACGACCAGACTTATGTGTTTCTGGAATAAATCATGGATCTAACTCTTCAATCAATGTTATCTACTCAGGCACTATGAGTGCTGCAATAGAAGCTGGCGTTGAAGGTATTCCTGCTATTGGATTTTCATTGTGCGATTATAATTGGAGTGCTAATTTTGAACAGTGCAAAACGTATATAAAAACGATTACAGAAAATGTTTTAAAACATGGTCTCGATAGCGGAACCGTCTTAAACGTCAACTTCCCAAACCTCGAGAAAAAAGATATCAAAGGCATTAAAATTTGCAGGCAAGCTAAAGCCAATTGGGAAGAAGAGTTTGACAAACGTCAAAACCCTTATGGTAAAGATTACTACTGGCTTACCGGTAAATTTGTAAATTTAGACAAAGGCGAAGACACAGACGAATGGGCTTTAGCAAATGGCTATGTTTCAGTTGTACCTGTTCAATTTGATTTAACTGCACACCATAGCATTCAAGAATTAAACACATGGGATTTTAATGAAAAATAAAAATATAGGTATTGGTATCGTCGTAGGGTTAGTTTGCAGTATTGTTGGACTTATATTGGCTCTTTTATTCTTCGGAAAAGGGAACTCTTTAAACGATTCGCTACAAATTGCGCTTAGTCAAGACGTTTTTACTAAATTGATGAGTATGGGAGCAATCTTAAACCTTGGAGCATTTTTCTTGTTTTTAAAACAAGAGCAAGATTCTAGAGCACAAGGTGTTCTTATCGCAACTGTAGTTGTGGCTGTGACAACTTTAATTTTGAGATTCATTTAAATGAACCCAGCATATTAGAAAACAGCAACATCATGTAGGCGCTAAAAAACAATAACTTAAACCTATGAAACGAGCATGTTAAAAGCAAAATCACCCAATAAAATGATTATTAACGAACACCATGTGACCGCTAAAAAACAATAAGACACACCAATGAAATATTACATCATAGCTGGCGAAGCCTCTGGAGATCTTCATGCGTCCAATCTAATGAAAGCCTTACTTCAACAAGATGTTAATGCAGATATTAGATTTTGGGGAGGCGACTTGATGCAAGCTGTTGGTGGCACTTTAGTGAAGCACTATAAAGAACGTCAGTTTATGGGTTTTGCTGAAGTGATTATGAATCTTCGGAAAGTTCTAGGACACATAAAATTCTGCAAGTCTGATATTGAAACATTTCAACCAGATGTCATTATTTTTATTGATAACTCTGGCTTCAACTTGCGCATCGCTAAATGGGCAAAAGCACTAAACTATAAAACACACTATTATATTTCACCGCAAATATGGGCTTCCCGAGCAGGTCGTGTGGAAAAAATCAAACAAGATGTGGATGCTATGTATGTCATTCTTCCGTTTGAAAAAGAATTTTATGCCAAGTATCATTATGATGTTCATTTTGTTGGCCATCCATTAATTGATGCCATTGCAGATAGAACACAGGTTAATCCATTTCAATTTAGAAAAGATCATAATTTATCTGAAAAACCAATAATCGCTTTACTTCCCGGAAGTCGACAGCAAGAAATCACAAAAATGCTAGGCGTCATGTTGAGCCTTGTTGCTGATTTTCCTGAGTATCAATTTGTAATTGCAGGTGCTCCAAGTCAGGATTTCGAGTTTTACAAACCGTTTATCAAACAAGACAACGTTGCGTTTATATCTAATAAAACATATGATTTATTAAGTGTTTCTGCAGCAGCCTTAGTCACTTCTGGGACTGCAACTTTAGAAACTGCACTTTTTAAAGTGCCACAAGTAGTATGCTATAAAGCCAATGCTATTTCTTACCAAATTGCAAAACGCATTATTACCTTAAAATATATCTCTCTCGTCAACCTTATTATGGACCGAGAAGTTGTGACTGAGTTAATTCAAGGTGATTTAAACACCAACCGACTTAAAAAAGAATTGACTCAAATCTTAGATAAAGACACACGAGTAAAACTCTTTAATGACTATTATGAGTTAGAGAAAAAATTAGGAGGTAAAGGAGCTAGTGAGAAGACTGCTAAGTTGATTTACGAGAATATAGTCAAAATCGATTCCTAAAGACCTAATCCTCGTATTAGCTCATTTAAGGGTGTAATAATTAATATTGCTGCTATTAGATAAACCGCAATTCTCCTTGGTAACGATATCTTTTTCACGTGAACCTGTGTGTCCTCAAACCCAAAAGTATATTGCTCTAGGTCCAAATTTTCATGTATTGGAAATTTTAAAGGTTGTTTATTGTCAATTTTATTAATAATCAAAAAGAATGCAACAAGAGATAGCATTGCCAAAACACCCCTTACAGAGATATATTCGTACCTGTTCCATTGAGAAAGATCAAAAGTATTTGTAGCAAAAAAATTCATAATTTATATGTGTTGAAATTAAATTTACAAAAAAAATTAATCTTTCTACATCATTAAAAAAAAAAACCATAAATCAGTAATTCAAAATCACAAGTTGTAAATAAGATTGTTGAAAACCGAAACGTTATTTATCTTACAAGGCATGTTAATTATATATTTTTAGCCTTTATCTATAAGCATACATGAAAAAAATTATTATCATTCTTGTTTTAAGTGCGTTTTTCGCGAGTTGTAATTCATCCAAACGTGTCGTTACCAAAAAAACAAGAACATCAAAGACTACAAAAAAACGAAACTCATCACCATCTGCTGCAACATCAAAAACAGTCGTAAACATTATTGAGCACGCCAAAACTTTTGAAGGTACGCGCTATAAATATGGAGGGACTACAAAAAAAGGCATGGATTGTTCTGGATTGGTAGTCACCGCTTTTAAAAAAGAAGATATCTTATTGCCAAGAACAACTAGCGATTTATCTAAACGTGGCAATTGGATTGACGTTAAAAACGTTAAAGAAGGTGATTTACTATTCTTCGCCACGAAAAAAAATAATCGAAAAATCAATCACGTTGGTATTGTTACTTCGAGCAGACCTGGTCATGTAGAATTTATTCATGCTTCTTCAAGCAGAGGTGTCATGATATCAAATCTTGACGAAAGTTACTGGTATCTTGCTTATGTTCAGGCAAGAAGAGTGCTATAATAAATTTTTATTGTAACTTCTGAGAATGAAGTTACTCAACTTTACAATTATCAAACTTACATGCTGTCTTATTGTAGGTATTTTAATTGCTGAGTATATTACGGTCCCAATCTACATTTCAATATACACTTCTATATTTTTAATTTGCTTTTTAACAATCACCTTTTTCATATCGAGAAGACAACTCTCTAAGTCGATTTGGTTTGGACTCATAACCATTTTAACTACGATAAGCTTGGGTATTTTAATTTATAACACCCATGACCAAAGCCATTTTGAGAATCATTATAGAAAGCATATTTCCGAAGAAAACAAAAACGCTGTTCTTATTACTTTTAAAATTAGAGAACGCTTAAAATCTGGAAACTATAACGACAAATATATTATAGACATTCTAAAAATAAATGATAAAAATGTAAACGGAAAATCCCTATTAAATATAAGGATAGATTCCACAAGTAGCTCTTATAAGATTGACGATGTTTTGATGATGACAGAAATATTTAAAGTCTTTACCAAGCCTAGAAACCCCAATCAATTTGACTATGGAAATTATCTACGAAAACAATATGTGCATCATCAATTATTTACACAAAACACGTCTGTTCTATCTCTAAAATCAAAGCGGTCATCAATCTTTGGTTATGCAGATATGATTAGAACTCATATTAACGAAAAACTAGAAAATTATAATTTCAAACCTGAAGAACTCACCATCATTAATGCTTTAATTTTAGGTCAGCGACAAGACATGACTAAAGAAATATATGATAGTTATACAGATGCTGGCGCCATTCATATTCTAGCAGTTTCTGGACTTCATGTTGGACTTATCCTATTATTGCTCAATATTGGTTTACATCCTATCGAACGCATTAAAAACGGAAAAACAATCAAAGTCATTCTTATATTAATTTTGTTATGGTCTTTTGCGATTATTGCAGGCCTATCTGCATCTGTAACTCGAGCAGTCACTATGTTTAGTATTGTAGCTATCGCAATACACATGAAGCGTCCTACAAACATCTTCAACACACTTGCCATTTCAATGTTTGTGTTACTCACAGTAAAGCCTATGTTTTTATTTGATGTTGGTTTTCAATTAAGTTACGTTGCAGTTTTATCCATCGTTTCAATACAACCACTACTCTACAAATTGTGGCAACCTAAATGGAAGCTTATTGATTATTTCTGGCAAATTTTCACGGTTACCGTCGCTGCACAGTTTGGCGTTGTTCCTTTGAGTTTATATTACTTTCATCAGTTTCCCAGTCTGTTTTTTGTTTCCAATTTGGCGATTATTCCTTTTTTAGGAGCCATTCTAGGGTTTGGGATTTTAATTATTGTGTTAGCAGTTTTAAACGCCCTTCCACAATTTTTTGCAGATATCTATGGCTACATTATTAGCGGTATGAATACGGTTGTAGCTTGGGTGTCCCAACAAGAAGCTTTCTTATTAAAGAATATATCCATTAATGAGCTTCAAGTATTTGCGTGTTATCTTTTAATTATAACATTGACGTTTTGGTTTAAAAAACCAAATTTCAAAGGGCTCGTATACGTTTTAATCTCCATACTATGTTTGCAAAGCGCTTGGCTGTTTACTGACTATCAAAACTCAAATAATGAGTTTGTCATTTTTCATAAAAGTAGGAAAACATTAATCGCGCAAAAAATGCATTCATCACTACACACCTCTCACAATTTTGATAGTATTTCATGGTCTAGAGATAAGGTCATCACTAATTTTAACGTCGGAAATTTTATAACTACAAACACTTTAGACACTTTGAAATCTGTGTATACGTTTCAGAATAAAACCATCTTGATCATTGATAGTTTAGGCGTCTATGAAGTAAAAAGCTTTCAACCTGATTATGTATTACTTCGTAATTCACCGAGAATAAACATGGGTCGGCTTATTGATTCTATTCATCCTAAATATATCATTGCAGATGGAAGTAATTACACCTCTTATGTGAATCGTTGGGAACAAACCTGTTTAAAAAGAAAGCTCCCTTTTCACCATACGAGTAAAAAAGGAGCCTTTATAATTAAGTAATACTCTATTTCTATTCTTGAAACTCTGCTTTAAACGCTTTGAAATAGGTGTTAAATTGATCTTGAGTTGTAATAGTCTTGTAATCATTAGATGTAAACAACTTTAAGTATAATTCTATTTGTTGTGGTTTCATATAACCACTAATTGGCTGAATCACATCGCCCTTTTCATCAAAATATACGATAGTTGGATATGCTCTAACCTCTAAATGACGGGATAATCCGTGTACGCTATTTCTTCGGTTTTTAAGTTCTTCTTTGTATGAAGGATTTTTAAACTCAACGTCTTTATACGTCACCACAGAATTACCTTCAGCATTAAACTTTACTGCGTAAAAATTCTTATTTACATAGGCAACAACATCTTTATTATGAAAGGTGTTTTTGTCAAGCATTTTACATGGACCACACCAATTGGTATAGACATCCATCATAATTTTCTTAGGATTTTCCTTTTGAAGCTCAAGTGCCTCTTCAAAAGTCACCCAATTAATTTCTAAGGATTGTGCTATTGCAGTACTTGATGATATCAAGGCGATTGCAAATATTAATAGTATTCTTTTCATTTCTATTTTCTATTTTTTTTACTGTCAAATGGAATTCGCCATTATACAGATTTTAATATTCAATACCCTATGGCTCATTTCATAAGTTATTCTGGTGCAAAAGTTATTCCGAACTTACAAAAAATGCTCCAAAACAGGAGCATTTTAAGTTTTTTTAACGGATTTACTCGATTAACGTACGCCATGCATTAGTTTTTTGAGTAGAGGATTTAGAATCATTGACAAAAGTCCAATTATTGCTGGAACTATTGTGAAAATTAAGAAAAAGGTACTTAAAGAATATTCTGCTGTCACTTTATCAATCATTCCTCCCATAGAACCAGCTGCTTTATTCCCGATTGCTATAGCTAAATACCAGATACCAAACATAAAGCCGATCATACGACCTGGAACTAGTTTGCTTAAATAGGATAAACCAACAGGAGAAATACACAATTCACCCATAGTATGGAATAGATAAGCTAGAATTAAAAACACCATACTCACTGACGCTGTTTTTGCTCCTTGATCTATACCCATAGTACCAAACACTAGGATACCAAAACCTAAACCAAGTAATATAAGTCCAATACCATACTTCATAGCTACACTAGGATTATATTTACTTTCCCACCACTTAGAAAACAAAGGTGCTAATGTGATTATAAAAAAGGAATTTAGAATCCCAAACCACGTTGGATCAACTTCGGTAGTATCTTTACTAAATTCATTAAATACTTTATAGAAAACTACAATCCATAAAAACACAAAAGTTAAACCTAAAACAATATTTGAAGCTGCTATTTTATTATAAGTCTTTTTAAATAACATATATAATACCCAAGTAATAATGGCAAGGGGCACTATTGTTAATATTGTATCAATCACTTTGAATATGGTACCAGAAGAACCAGTCAAAACTCTATCTGTATAATCTCTAGCAAACAAGGTCATTGACCCAAGAGATTGCTCAAATGCTGCAAAAAAGAATACTGTAAAAATTCCAAAAATAGCTACAGCTATGATTCGATCTCTAACAATTCTAGAATAACGAGATATTCTACTTACAATTAAAACCAAGAACATTAATAATGATGATAAAATTGTGACATTTGATCCTTCCATATCTCCAATAGAAAACGGTAAAAGATTAATATTTTCAATTTTGGAAAGTGGATCATTAAATAAATAGAGTAAGCCTCCCAATGAAGACAAGACAATCAACACCTTATCGAAAACTGTAAATGGATTCAACTTTTCTTTATCATCATCTCTAGTGTGTTCTTTTGGATTTTCTTCATTTATATTTTGAGGCAATTCAACTTCATGAATTTTAGTTGGTTTCTCTCCTATTTGACCAAATAAATCTTTAGCTAGCCAAAATTGAATTAATCCACCAAGCATAAATATACCTGCAAGACCAAAACCGTAACTCCAACCTAAATTTGAAGCCAAATATCCGCAAAGCATCATTCCAAAGAAAGCTCCTGCATTTACTCCCATATAATAAATCGTGTAAGCACCATCTTTTTTAGACTCCTTACCCTTATACATTTCAGAAATCATTGATGTCATATTAGGTTTAAAGAAACCTGTACCAATAATTAATAATGCAAGACCAACATATAAAGACCATGTCGTCTCAAAAACCATAAATGCATGACCTAACATCATTATAAAACAACCAATAATAACAGCCCATTTATAACCTGTTATCTTATCAGCTAACCAACCACCAACTATAGGGGTTAGATAAAGTAAGGAAGAATATGTTCCAATTAATGCTAAAGCATTTTCTCTAGACCATTCCCATCCTGGATTATCACTCAAGTAGGGAGCGGTTAAAAATAGCACCAATAATATTTTCATCCCGTAGAAAGAAAAGCGCTCCCACATTTCGGTAAAAAAGATCACGAATAATCCTGCAGGGTGACCAATGACTTTGTCTTTAAATAGATTTTCAATATCAGTATTCATAGGAAATATATTAAGTTAAAAAGAGAAACCCTTACAATGTATGTTTTGCAAGGGTTTTTATAATAAATGTTAGCTATTAATGTCTGGATCTGCTAATTCGAAACCTTCAGCCTCATCATTATGCATTTCACGCTCATTATCTTCAGCTCCATGTGTTAATCGTTTCAAAGGTTTCAAAAGTAAGATTACTAATAAACCGAAAACTACTGTAAATATCACAATACCTGTAAATATGGTATACTCTCCAAAGCTTTCAGATTTTTCACCTAAAATTCCTGCTACTTTTCCTCCAAGACCAGTCGCTGCAAAATACAATCCCATCATTAAGGACGCATATTTAACAGGTGCTAATTTAGTTACGAATGATAAAGACACAGGAGAAGAACATAATTCTCCAATGGTATGAAATAAATACGCTAATACTAACCATTGCATTCCAGAACTTCCGTTAGCGTCATATTCTCTTACAGCAAAAATCATAAACACAAAACCTAGTCCCATAATTATTGTCCCTGTTGCCATTTTAAATAATGAAGATGCTTCTTTGTTTTTAAGCTTTCGCTTTGCCCAAATATTTGCAACCCAAACAGCTAACAATATGATAAATCCTGCATTAAGACCTTGAAACATTGGTGTTGGAATCAAATAACCAAACAATATTCTATCTGTCTTTGTTTCTGTATACACACTCATTAATCCTCCAGCTTGCTCAAATGCACCCCAAAAAACAATCACTAATAAGAAAGAAAGTAGTAACACCAAAAAGCGATCTTTCATGATGTTACTTTCTAAACTTTTATAAATCATCATCAAAAGTCCAATCACAAAAGAAAGAAAGAGAAATAACGCTCCATATCCCCAATGATCAACACCTTCAAAAGTAAATCCTGCATAGACTGAAAGTGCTAGTAAGACTATAAATATGGCTAATTGTACTGGAGATTTAAAAATATTAGAGAATAATTTAACGATAGAAACATCATTCCTTTTTTCTTCAACTGTAGGTTTGTTACCTACGTGACTTATATACTTTTGACCATAAATGTAAACCATTAA
>JBLHML010000024.1:0-30594 GCA_047622005.1 Dokdonia sp.
TTTTTAGTTTGATATGAGTTGTATGTTTGCAAACTGGAAATAGAGAGGTGGCCGAGTGGCTTAAGGCGCACGCTTGGAAAGCGTGTATACTTCACGGTATCGAGGGTTCGAATCCCTTCCTCTCTGCAAAAAGCCTACCAAATGGCAATAAAAACCCTGTAAATTAATGATTTACAGGGTTTTAAGTTTTTAGTGATATTAATTGATGTCAAATAATATCAATTGAAAAGGGGCTAATTCGGTGTCACTTAATTTCTTGATTAAAGTTCCACTAGCTATTTGTGAATTGCTGGTTAGTAGTGTGTTAAAACAATTTTAATTTTTACTAATATTCCTGTCTAATAGATAGTGTAGTGATTTTCTGTTAGCAGTGGTTTTTAATTTTTATGGCGACGAAAGGCAGAGATATGGCTTTGTGTCTTATAGATCTATTCAATTAGAAAGTAGCTTCGATTTAAAAAATGAATATTGAGATGGATTAGAAAGACTAAATCTATACGTTTAAAATTAAAGACACTTATTGGTGGTAGGATAGGGTTCTATTAGAAAGGCTCGATTCACCGCTATCAACTTTCCATCGCACTTCAATGACTTCATCTTCGGATAAAGTAGTAATTATGGCCTGGAGAAGCACTAAAGAACCATGTGAATTAATTGCTCTACTAGAATTAGCGACCTCAATACCATTTTGATAAAGAGCGTAAGTCGTAATCGTATTTAAGTTAGTCGGCACTGTGCCAGCTGGGTATTGAGTCCCAGAAAGTGAACCTGAAATTGTCAGGATCCCTAATGCAGTACCGACATCTCCTGTGATAGAAGACGTTGAAACATCTGTAATCGCGCCAGCAGAACTCCACATCGCAAATGTGGAAAGCAAACCTAAGTCAATATAAGAGGCACCCAACGGTGTTGTAAGAATACAGTCAGCAACAATGCTCACCGCTCCTGATTTTGTAAACATCCTTCCTTCGAGATTTGTAGTTGCTCCCAATGAAATCGCACCAGAAAGAGAAACTAAGGATCCTTTTAGTTCTGTGCTAACACCAGTAGAAAGTGCCACATTAGAAACCCAGAAGATGTTATTGGAGCTCGCTCCATTAGTCAAATTTACAATTGTATTAGCTCCTGTAGTAAATGCTCCAGGACCTCTGATAATAAATACGGAATTTGTGTCTCCACCACCATCTAAAGTAAGAGTTCCTGCAAGCGATGGAGCTCCAGCCACGTCATAGACACCTGAAGACAAAATCTCTCCATTACCAAAAACAAGACCGTGAGTTGTGTTGGTTGCCGGTATTGCCATTAAGTCTTGATATATGTTGTGCATATCAAGAATGCCTTGGGAAGAACTAAATGTTTGATTGATTATTTTCTGGGCATTAAATGAAACTTCAAATTTGCCCATTGGAGGGGAAATTGTCATACCTTGAATCAACGAATTAGTAGTGGATGTTGTGCTAATATTATCACCAAAAACAACACAATCTATTTTAGGGTCTTCGTTTCCTTTAATGCCTATCCAACTAGGTGTAGAAGGTGTTCCTATATTTAATTGACCATCATTTAATGTTGTATTATAAATCATTAATCCTGTTGCTGGAGATTCTATTCCATCTCTCTCCAACGTCGTTAATCGTGGCATTAAAAGTCCTTTACTATTGGACGAAACATCCAATACAGAAGAAATATCAGGTGTTGTTGTTCCTATACCAACTTGAGCATAAAGACCTGTTGAAGACAATAAAACAAAGGGTATAAAAACACACTTTATAGTCGTTTTTATAAATATTTTTTTTACTGAGATGAAGTAAAAACGATGGGAGCGTAATACTCTTTTCATGACACTAGTTATTTACAGTGCAAAATAACACGATTATTATAGGTTATTTTGAAATTTTCGATTGGTGCAATATATATGACGTTGGATTACGGTTTACTGTCGATGAATGGTTTTTATTGTGAGTACAGACCTGAGTAG
Organism: Dokdonia sp.; assembly: GCA_047622005.1. GTDB lineage: Bacteria > Bacteroidota > Bacteroidia > Flavobacteriales > Flavobacteriaceae > Psychroserpens. Next base: position 1,979 of record JBLHML010000024.1, read on the forward strand.
CTTTATTAGAATAATCAATATAATAACCGATATGTTACATCATCATTAATTTATTAAACGAAAACTATTTTGCAGAGGCAGCCTTTGTTTATGTAAACGTGAAACTAAATAATACGAAAAATTGTAAATGAGGTTTTCGTGCGTTTTTATTAGAATCATTAAAAGATTTTTGGCTGTTGATAATTTTGGACCTGCTTTAAACGTATTTATTATGTAATTTTAATTCAAGATGTTGATTAGTTCAACAAAGTGTTTATAATAGTATTATTACGCAGAAGTAGAATAGGTGTTATGGTATTAAAAAAATACCTAATACTTTTTAAAAGAGGTTTTGGGGTGTTGCTCTTTAAGTTTAAGGTACCATTGAATTAGTTCTAATCAATAAGAACTAGTTTTATTAGTAGAAATAAAATATAATTAAGGAAGAAATTATTTTATAAATTTTATTTCAATGGTAATATAGGTAAGAACTGTTAGTTTATTTTACGAGTATTAGGTGCTAAATAATCTGAAACTTAATTGTTTGCGAGTTTTAATGTTTTTGCAGAAGGAAAGAGATTTATATTAATCCATAATAGGAATATATCAACAAACTATAAGTTTTTCAATTTATAGTCAAATAATCCAAAACATTTTATTTAAATTCGTCTAAATATATTACATGTTAATTGATTAAAACAACGTTAAAGCGTTTGACTCAATTGGTATTTTTATTTTTTAATTACATTTTTTTTTTATCTTTAACACTTTAACTAATAAAATTAAGAACAAACACGATGAAAAGACTTTTTTCTATCTTAGCCATAGTTGGTATCATGGCTTTCGGTACTGTTAATGCAAGTACAAATGCAAACACAGTTGAAACTGCAACAACAGCAGTTACTACAACCTTTAAACAAACAACAGATCCAGCAGTAGTTGAGACTTCATTTACTCAAAAAGTAAAAGAACGTTTTATTGAAGGTGGTCCGTTTTTTATGGGAATTGTATTATTATGTTTAATTCTAGGTTTAGCAATTGCTATTGAAAGAATTATCTTTTTAAACCTTGCAACAACAAATTCTAAGAAGTTAACTCAAGATGTTGAGGATGCTCTTAACTCTGGTGGAATTGAAGCAGCTAAGGAAGTTTGTAGAAATACAAAAGGACCTGTTGCATCAATCTTTTATCAAGGATTAGATCGTGCAGACGAGGATATTGATGCTGCTGAAAAAGCTGTTGTAGCTTATGGTGGTGTTCAAATGGGACAACTAGAGAAAAATGTATCATGGATTTCTTTATTTATTGCCTTAGCACCAATGCTTGGTTTTATGGGTACTGTATTAGGTATGATTGATGCTTTCGATAAAATTGAAGCTGCAGGTGATATGAATCCTTCATTAGTAGCAGGTGGTATTAAAGTAGCCTTATTGACGACTGTATTTGGTCTTGTTGTAGCTATTATATTACAGATTTTTTATAATTATATTATCTCTAAAATTGATAGTATTGTTAATGACATGGAAGATTCTTCTATCACATTAATAGATTTATTAGTGAAGCATAAGAAATAATACATTAATTATTAAATCAAACATAACATGAATATTCAAAAAATAATCAAAATTGTTGCTTTAGTAATTGGTCTAATTGCAGTATTCTTTTTAATACAGATAATGATGCTAGGTGATGAAGCAATCAAAGCTGATGCTGATAACCAAGCAGTGTTATCATGGTTTGCTAATCTTGCTTACATAGTTTTAGCAATCGCAGCAATTACCGCAGTTGTATTTAGTTTGGTTAATTTAGTTAGCCATCCAGATAAACTTAAGAAGGCATTAATGTCTTTAGGCGTTTTTGCTCTTGTATTAGTAGTGGCATGGTTTGCATCATCTGGAGTAGAAACAGAATTAACTGATGGTACAATGCTGTCTGTTAATGGATCTAAAATGATTGAAGCAGGAATCAAATCATTCTATATTTTAATTTTGTTAGCAGCAGGTTTAATGTTGTTCTTCGGAGTTAAAAAGATGATAAGTAAATAAAATATATTATGGCAAAACGTTCAGCACCAGAAGTTAATGCAGGTTCTATGGCAGACATTGCATTCTTACTTCTTATATTTTTCTTAGTAACTACAACGATCCCTAAAGATTCTGGGATAAGTCGTAAGCTTCCTCCTATGGAGCCGCCTAACGAAGAGGATGTTATTATTAAGCAAAAGAACATTTTTACGGTTTTAATAAATGGTAAAGATCAACTATTAGTTGAGGATGAGTTAATGGAACTTAAGGATCTACGTAAGGCTGCTATTGAGTTTTTAGATAATGGCGGAGGAACTGATGCTTTAGGTAATAAATGTGATTACTGTAATGGCGCAAGAAATACAAGTTCTTCAGATCATCCAGATAAAGCTATTATCTCTTTAAAGAATGAAAGAGAAACGTCTTATGCTCAATATATTTCTGTACAAAACGAGCTCGTTGCCGCATACAATGATTTGCGTAACAAGCGAGCTTTACAAATTGGAGCTAGAAAAGGCTTTAGTGAAATGGACTTTGTACTTATGGAAAAGAGTTACAAGGATGCAACTTTCAATGGAAATAAGGAGAAGCTAAAAGCGGTAATAGATCAAATTAGAACGGAGTACCCTGAAAAACTTTCTGAAGTACAATAAATAAAAACACGATACTATGTCTAAATTTAAAAGTAAAAAGGACAATGCTTTACCAGCTGTTAACACGGCTTCATTACCAGATATTGTTTTTATGTTGTTGTTTTTCTTTATGGTAGTTACTGTTATGAGAGAGGATACACTCAAAATCAAAAACATATTACCACAGGCTGATCAGGTTGAAAAACTGGAGAAGAAATATCCTATTAGTTATATTTATGCTGGTAGTCCTGCGAAGGGTTATGAAGACCTGGGTACAGAGGCTAGATTACAGCTTAACGATAAGTTTGCAGATATAGGAGAGATACAAGCTTTTATTAATGCTGAAAGAGCAGGTGTTGTTAGAGAAGAACTAGTAGATTTCTTAACAGTATCTTTAAAAGTTGACAAGGAAGCTAACATGGGCATTGTTGGAGATATTAAAAAAGAACTGAGAAAAGCAAATGCATTAAAAATTAATTATTCTGTGGCTACTGGTAGTGCATTAGATAATTAGTAATTAACGTTGTGAATTATATAAGAAAGCATCCTACTATGGGTGCTTTTTTTATGTCCAATAATGAAATATTATATCTAGACGCGCTATATTTCAAATTATTTTAGCCTTGTTCTAAATAACAATTGGTATGCATTATATTTGTGATATGAAGCAACTCTTTTATTTGTTTTTTTTAGTGTCAATATGCACTATGTCTGCTCAGGAAAGTGAGAATCCGCTTTCTAACGAGAACGTAAATGATAGCATTAAGGTTGTAGATAATAAATACAGAGAAGATCAGTTTTATATTTCTGTAACCTACAATTTATTGGGAAATAAGCCAGAAGGTGTGTCGCAAAATGGTTTTTCTAGCGGATTTCATCTTGGTTTTATTAGAGATATACCGCTGAATAAAAATCGAAATGTAGCTCTTGGTTTGGGCTTAGGGCTTTCAACAAATTCGTTTAACCAGACCTTGCTCATTTCTGAAAGTAATGCTGTTTATGATTATACGGTTTTAGGAGAAGTTTCGTTCAGTAAAAATAAGTTTACTACATATCTTGTGGAATTCCCGATAGAGTTTAGATGGCGTACGTCTACAGCTAAGGAATTTGATTTCTGGAGAATATACTCTGGTATTAAGTTAGGTTATGTTCTATACAACTCTTCAAAATTTAGAGGCACTGCAAATGATATATCACTAACTAATATAAGTGATATAAACAAATTTCAAGTTGGTCTTACCCTAAGCGCAGGTTACTCTAATGTTAATTTTTATTTTTACTATGCGTTTAATGATATGTTTGATTCTAATGCTAAACTTGGTGGTAGTGAAGAAAATGTGGCTATTAATGCTATTAAAATAGGTTTGATTTTCTATATACTATAGACGTTATTTTAAGTTTTCATTTAATGCAAAAAGTTAAGATGAGTTATTAATTTACATCCAGTAATTTAATAGAACCAATTGAGGTATGAGGCCAACAAAAAATCCAGTAATCAACTCAATAGGTGTGTGGGCTTTCATATGGAGTCTAGATGTAGCGATAGCTCCTATGATGATACACATTAAAGCAATAGTACCATTGATATTTATTTGAAAATGAATTGCTACTGCGACAGCAAACATAAAAAAGCCTGCAGACCCAATCATGTGTATACTGGTTTTAAACTTAGCGTAAGCTAAGGTGAAACACGTTATAGTAGATATTAGAATTCCTATAAAAAAGAAATATAACTCTGGTATTTCATCTTGAGGTAAAACACGAGTTAAAATTAAAACAATTATAATACCATTTATTAGCAAGGGAATTCTTCGTTCTTTAACCGTTTCTAAATGAAATGTATCCACTTTATTTATTGTTCTTAGTAAGTAGAATAGGAGAATAGGTAGAACAATCGTGAGGATTGCTATAGAAAACACTTTGGCTTTCATAATAGATTCTGGAATGAAACGCGGTGTTTTAGAAAAGTAAAACACAACACCAAGTAATGGCATTAGTAATGGATGAAAAACGTATGATATGCTTTTGAGTAGTTGGTTCATTAAATTTTCTTCCTCAATCTCGCCACAGATATATCCAACTGTTCTCGATATTTAGCTACTGTACGACGTGCAATAGGATAGCCTTTTTCTTTTAAAATCTTAGCCAATTTTTCGTCGGTAAGAGGTTTTTTCTTGTCTTCTTCTTCAATGACAGTTTCTAATATTTTTTTAATTTCACGAGTAGAGACTTCTTCTCCTTGATCATTAGTCATGGATTCACTAAAGAATTCTTTAATTAGCTTTGTACCATAAGGGGTATCCACATATTTACTGTTTGCAACACGGGATACTGTAGAAACATCCATTTCAATCTCGTCTGCAATATCTTTTAAAATCATAGGTCTAAGATTGCGCTCATCGCCAGTAAGAAAATATTCTTTCTGATAATGCATAATAGAACTCATAGTCACAAAAAGTGTTTGTTGACGTTGTCTAATCGCTTCTATAAACCATTTGGCTGCGTCTAATTTTTGTTTGATGAACATCACAGCATCCTTTTGAGATTTGCTTTTGTCTTTTGCATCTTTATAGCCTTTCATCATGTTGCTATATTCACGAGAAACATGAAGCTCTGGAGCGTTTCTTCCGTTTAATGTGAGGTCTAATTCCCCATCAACTATTTTTATAGCAAAATCTGGAACTACATGTTCCGCCCTTCTATTATTTCCAGCGTAAGAACCTCCAGGTTTGGGGTTGAGTCGTTCAATTTCTGAGATGGCATCTTTAAGCTGAACTTCGGTAATATCAAATTTTTGAAGTAATTTTTTGTAATGCTTCTTAGTGAATTGGTCAAATGCTTTGTCAATAATATTACAAGCTAATTCTACATCTGGATACTTTTCTTTTCTATGTAATTGAATACTTAAACATTCTTGAAGGTTTCTAGCACCAACACCAGCAGGATCTAATTGATGTACTTTTTGAAGTACAGTTTCAATTTTATCCTCTGAAGTAAAAATGTTTTGGGTGAATGCTAAATCATCCATAATATCGCTTAACGCACGACGTATGTAACCACTTTCGTCAACACTACCTACTAAAAACTCTGCGATGTCACGTTCTTCGTCATTAAGTCTAAACGTATTTAATTGATTTGTCAAGTGTTGTGTAAATGATGTTCCTGCGGCATAAGGCATTACTTTTTCTTCATCATCACTACTGTAGTTACTTACTTGAGTTCTATAATCTGGTACGTCATCATCACTTAAATACTCATCAATATTGATGTCTTCTGTATTTATTTCTTCATTGTCATTAAAGTCATCTTCAGAATTATCAAACTCATCAAGTTTATCTTCATCCTTTTCATCCTTTCCAGTATCTAATGCAGGGTTTTCTTCTAATTCTTGTTTAATGCGTTGCTCAAATGCTTGTGTAGGCAACTGTATCAACTTCATAAGCTGAATTTGTTGCGGTGACAATTTTTGTGATAATTTAAATTGTAGGTATTGTTTGAGCATGCTTTGTTTTCGTTTAAAGTAAAGTTAAAAAAACTATTGATATACGCTCGCAAAAACTATGCCTTTTAAGGATAATTTATCGAATTAAAAATCAGCATTTTGAGGAGTCCTAGGATAAGGAATCACATCTCTAATATTACCCATTCCTGTTGCAAACATAACTAAACGTTCAAAACCTAATCCAAAACCAGAATGCACAGCAGTTCCATATTTACGTAGATCTAAATACCATGACAATTCATCTTCAGAAATATCTAAAGCTTTCATTTTCTCTTTTAACACATCCAACCGTTCTTCACGTTGAGAACCACCAACCATTTCTCCAATACCAGGAAAAAGGATGTCCATAGCTCGAACGGTTTTCCCATCTTCATTTAAGCGCATATAGAAGGCTTTTATATTTGCTGGATAATCAAACAAAATTACTGGGCATTTAAAGTGCTTTTCTACTAAGAAACGTTCGTGTTCACTTTGTAAATCTGCTCCCCATTCTTCGATAATATATTTGAATTTCTTTTTCTTATTAGGTTTAGAATTCTTTAATATATCAATAGCTTCTGTATAACTAATTCGTTTAAAGTTGTTGTCTACAACGAATTTTATTTTTTCGATTAAGCTCATTTCAGATCGTTCTGCTTGCGGCTTCGTTTTTTCTTCATCGAATAAACGCTTTTCCAAAAATGCTAGGTCTTCACGGTTATGTTCTAAAATGTAGCGTAATACAGATTTCATAAAATCTTCTGCTAAATCCATATTACCTGCCAAATCCATAAATGCCACCTCAGGTTCTATCATCCAAAATTCTGATAAGTGACGTGTTGTATTAGAATTTTCTGCTCTAAAAGTAGGTCCAAAAGTGTAAACTTTTCCTAATGACATGGCAAACGTTTCTGCTTCTAACTGGCCAGAAACGGTTAGATTCGTTTCTTTTCCGAAGAAATCTTTTTTATAATCAACATTTCCGTCGTCATCCAAAGGCGGATTTTTAGCATCTAATGAGCTCACTCTAAATGTTTCACCAGCACCTTCGGCATCACTTCCTGTGATAATTGGAGTGTGCATGTAGTAAAATCCCTTGTCGTTAAAATACTTATGAACCGCAAATGATAATGTCGAACGTAAACGCATGACAGCACTAAAAGTACTAGTACGTGTGCGTAAATGCGCATTTTCACGTAAGAATTCCAAGGTGTGTTTTTTTGGCTGAATTGGGTACTCTTCAGGATCAGAATCTCCAAGAATATCAATGGATGTTACTTGAATTTCTACGGTTTGACCTTTACCTTGACTCTCTACCAATTCTCCTTTAATATGAACAGCAGCACCTGTAGTAATGCGTTTTAAGATTGCTTCATCTGTGTTTTCAAAATCAACAACACACTGTATATTATTTATCGTAGAACCGTCATTTAAAGCAATGAAACGGTTAGATCTAAATCCTCTAACCCAACCCTTAATTTCTATAGGCTGAAACGTAATATCTTCTGTCAATAATTGTGAAACTGTATAGCTCATTATTTTGAAATTTTATGCAAATATAAATGTTTATGAATGTTTGTTTTCTTCGGAATCATCATCCTCCATAGGAATAATATTTATGGAGGGCTCTTTCAGCGTTTCCTTATTGGCAATACTTCGCTCCAACGATAATAATAACGAAGGAAGCAATAGTAAATTAGACAGCATCGCAAATACTAAAGTGATCGAAACTAGAGCTCCTAATGCTACTGTGCCTCCAAAACTTGAGGTTGTAAATACAATGAAACCAAAGAATAATACGATAGATGTGTAGAACATACTTACACCTGTTTCGCGTAATGCTGCAAATACAGATTTTCGTATTTTCCAGTGATTGGCTAGTAATTCTTGACGGTATTTTGCTAGAAAGTGAATAGTGTCATCCACAGAAATTCCAAAAGCAATACTAAATACTAAAATAGTAGATGGTTTTATTGGTACGCCTAAATAACCCATCAAACCCGCAGTAATGACCAATGGCAAAAGGTTAGGGATAAGCGAAACGATAATCATTTTAAACGATCTAAACATATATGCCATAAAAAGCGAGATTAAGAAAATCGCTAGTGATAATGATATGGCAAGATTTTTTACCAGGTATTTTGTTCCTTTCTGAAAGACTAACGCCTTACCTGTCATCGTCACATTATAACGATTCTCTGGCTGGAAGACTCTATTTATTTTATTCTGAAGGTCCTCTTCTATGCGTTCCATTTTGTCGGTGCCAATATCCTTCATGAACGTTGTAATACGAGCGTATTGACCAGTGCTATCTACAAAGTTTTGAAGTAAATTAACCTCAGATGATGAGTTTTTTGCATAAGATAAAATAAAACTATTCTCTTGACTTGTTGGTAGTTGGTAATATTTAGGATTACCATTATAATAGGCTTGCTTACTATATTTTACAAGACTAACGACAGAGATTGGACGAGATAATTCAGGGATTTCATCGATAAGGTCTTCAAGCTGCTCCATTTTTTTGAGCGTACTTAATTTCATCACACCTTTTTTACGTTTGGTGTCTATCAAAATCTCGAGTGGCATAATCCCATCAAATTCTTCCTCAAAGAACCTAATGTCTTTAAAAAATGCTTCCTCTTTTGGCATGTCTTCTATAAGACTTCCAGAAATTTTTATTTGGTACATTCCAATGATGCTACCAATAATAAGAATTAATGACGTCGAGTAGATTGTTATTTTTTGTTCACGAACCATGCGCTCAGTCCAATTAACAAAACCACCAATCCATTTTTTATTTAGATGTTCTAAATGTCTTTCTTGCGGATAAGGTAAAAATGTATAAATGATAGGAATTACTAATAAACATAAAATGAATATAGCAAGAATGCTGAGTGAAGCGACAATACCAAATTCTTTTAAAAGCTGACTTTCAGTTAATATGAAAGTTGCAAAACCTGAGGCTGTTGTCACATTAGTCATCAATGTGGCATTCCCAACTTTGGTAATAACACGCTGTAATGATTTTACTTTATTACCGTGAAGTTTAACTTCACGCTGATATTTATTAATTAAGAAAATACAGTTAGGTATTCCAATAACGATAATTAGTGGTGGAATTAATGCTGTTAGAACAGTAATCTCATAGTTGAGCAACCCTATGATTCCGAAGGTCCACATAACGCCAAAGCACACGACAATGAGTGCAATAAAAGTGGCTCTAAACGACCTAAAAAAGAGAAAGAATATAAATGAGGTGACACCCAGTGCTAAGCCAATAAAAAGCCCGATTTCATCTACTATATTCTGCGCATTTAATGTTCTAATGTAAGGCATTCCAGAAACTCTAACATCTAAATTGTTAGCCCTTTCAAAATCTTTAATCTTACCATCAAGAACTTCCATAATAAAGTCTTTCCTGGCAGACGTGTTTACAATATCTTTTTTGATATAGATGGCAGTTCTAATCGTTTTAGTTTCAGTATTAAATAAGAAATTATCATAGAATGGATACTGCTTAAATAATTCGTCTTGTAGTCTATCTATTTCTTCAATTGATGTAATAGAATCCTTAATAAAAGGAACGAGTTCAAATTTTTCATCCTCCTTATTTTTAATAAGTTTTTGAAGGTCATTAAGAGACACAACAGTTTCTACTTCATCAAAAGCTTTAAAATCTTCAGACAGTTGGTTCCAAGCATTTAGTTTGTCAACAGTAAATAATGTAGAATCTTTTACGCCAAGAAGAATGAGGTTTCCTTCTTCACCAAAAATATTTAGGAACTCATTATAAGTCACATTGACCTCGTGCTCATCTGGTAGTAAATTAGCTTCAGTATAGGAAAAACGCATGTTTTTCCACTGTGAGCTAAAGAATATTGTCGCCAAAATAATGACAATAAGAATACCGATCTTGTTGCGTAAAATTAATCGCGCAATAACTTCCCAGAAATTTTTAGTAAATAGTTTAAACATGTGTGCTCTAATACAAGAGCAAAGTTAGAAAAAACCTAGGGATAAGGCTATTGAACTCGTTTAAACTTTTTTGATTTGAGCCCTAATTAGGTGTTTTATTTTTAGATGATGTCTTTTTGAGCTTCAGAGTACTGTTACGAAGTAAGAAAAAGATAAAATATTGGAATAAAAGAGTCTGTTGTGGCCAATTAACTTTTTACAAGGGGTCACTAAAGTAATGAGATATTGTAGTGTTATAAACTTACATTAAAAGTGAATTTTGCAGCAATGTTATCTGCAAGGGAAGGTAAATGATAACCACCATAACGATAAGCAAAACTTAAACCGAAACCAAATAAGAGTTTATTGATTTCAAACCCAGCCTCAGAGTAGCCTTTTGATAGCGTTCCAAATTCAATGTTTTGATGGCGTTCAATATTGCGCATGTCACCGATTGCCATTCTAGAAATAAGGACGAGTTGAGGTCTATATCGTTCGGTAATTTTAAATGGCTTAAAAAAATGTTTGAGCTGAAGTATTGTAAATCTATCTGAGAAAAACTCATTAAAATACATCGTCTCAAAACTATTAATACCAGCTACCGAAAACCGCTGTAGAATGGTCTCTTTTGTAATATTATTAGGATAGGCGTGATATAAGTGAGTTAAAGGTGTATCTCCTAAAGCTAATCCAGTGCTTACAGTGGCCTCCGTAAAAGAGTGTTGGTTATGGTTAAATCTGTGGACTGTTCTAAAATCTGTTTTAAAAAAATTAAAGTCACCAGCAATATTATTTCTAATACTTTGAGATACTTGTAATGTGAATTTTGGATATCCTATTTTTCCCTCCGAAATCCCGTTTTCATTTACTTCATTGCTGTTGAAAGGATTCCATTGGAATGACGCTTTTACACTTGTAATATCAAAATTTCTATAGGATTCTCCATTAACATTAAACAAGTAATCATAAGTAGGTTCTATTTTACTTGTAGCAAATTCAAATTCAGACACTAAGTTTTCTGAAAATTTGTGTTCCAAAGAAATTGCTTTGGTGATATGTTTATGAAATAAATCAATGTTTAATAAACGTGGTTCAAAAAATGAAAAGAATCGTTTATCTGTTAGAAATGTGGAGCTTCCTGTTTCTTGTAAATCATCTTGGTACGATAAATTCACCCAAGTATCTGTAGCTCTGTTTACTCTAAAACTACCACCAATTTTATATTTAAATCGATGATCTCTAAAGCCATAAACCACATAGCTATTAATTCTATATTTTTTTGAAAATCGATTATTAGTCACACCACCAAGTCCAGTTCTTAGCCCTTCGTATTGGTTGTATTTGACCAGGTATTTGAGGTCAATATTTAAATATTTAGTAGGAAAAAAACCGTTACCTAGTTGTCTAACAAAATGCCTTTTGCTAAGAGAATCTTTCTTAGCAGTATTAGAATCATGTTCTGTTTTTGGGGTTTGAGAATAAAGTACACCACTGCAAAGCATAATAATAATTAAGCAAATAGCCTTGTGCATTTAGTTTGAAATAAATTTTATTAATTAAAAAAAGCGACATTAAGTTGGTGGCTTTTTGAGTTTACACAGTCATGATTTCTTTTTCTTTGACATCAAAAACACTGTCCACTTTTCTAACGTATTTATCGGTCATTTGTTGCACGTCAATTTCTGCGTTTTTTTGTTGGTCTTCAGAAGCATCCTCAAGATTTTTAATCTCATTATTGGCGTCTTTACGAGCATTTCTAATACCAATTTTAGCATCTTCAGCTTCAGCTTTAGCCTGCTTTGATAAATCACGTCTACGCTCTTCAGTTAAAGGCGGTACGTTTATAATAATTGTTTCACCATTATTCATTGGGTTAAAGCCTAAGTTTGCATAAGCTATGCCACGTTCAATTTCTTGTAACATATTCTTTTCCCATGGTTGGACTGTAATCGTTCTACCATCTGGTGTGTTAACATTAGCAACTTGAGAAAGAGGTGTTTGAGAACCATAGTAGTCCACCATAACACTGCCTAACATAGCAGGACTAGCTTTTCCTGCTCTAATGTTTGAAAATTGTTTTATAAGATGCGCATGCGCATCATCCATTGATTCTTTAGTTGAATCTAGTATAAATTTTATGTCTTCGTTCATTTTTTAAAAACTTTTATTTGTAAAATACCTAACAAAAAATAAGCCAAATATTATGAATTAACTTTAGTACCAATCTTTTCTCCGGAAACTACTTTCATTAAATTCCCTTTTTTATTCATGTCAAATACAATAATCGGTAGATTATTTTCTTGACTTAATGTAAATGCTGTGGTGTCCATAACTTTAAGTCCTTTTTTCAGTACATCCTCAAATGTAATATGATCAAACTTTACAGCGTTAACATCTTTCTCAGGATCTGCAGTGTAAATTCCGTCAACACGAGTGCCCTTTAAAATAACATCAGCTTCAATTTCAATAGCTCTTAATACAGCAGCAGAGTCCGTCGTAAAGTAAGGATTACCAGTGCCTCCACCAAAAATAACGACTCTTCCTTTTCTTAGATGACTCATTGCTTTTCTCCTAATAAAAGGTTCTGCAACTTCGTTAATTTTAATAGCGGTTTGCAAGCGTGTTTTTACATCAGCATCTTCCAATGCGTTTTGTAGTGCTAAACCGTTAATAACGGTCGCTAACATTCCCATATGATCACCTTGAACTCGGTCCATACCTGCCATTGCTCCAGCGACACCTCTAAAAATGTTTCCTCCACCTATAACAATGGCTACTTCTACACCTAATGCAGTGATTTCTTTGATGTCTTGAGCATATTCTGCTAAACGTTCTGGGTCAATTCCATATTGGCGAGTACCCATTAGAGCTTCACCAGATAATTTTAGTAGAATTCTTTTGTATTTCATAGTTAAGCAGTCGCTTTTTTTGAGATTCCCACTTAAGCAGGAATTATATTTAGACAAATATATGAATTAAGATATAGTCTTAAAAAAGGTTTTTGTCATTTTATAGTAGTAGATTTAATTAAATATTGCTAAATGTATTGAGATAATTTTATTTAAATGAGCGAAAACCTTTTTAATATTCTTTTAATAACTGGCGCTATCCATGGTTTTTTATTTGTTTTAATTCCATTTTTTTTAAAAAAAAAAATCGGGAAACCTATATGGTTTTTGAATGGTCTAGTTGTTTTTATGTCCTTAAATAATCTTCAAGCATGGTTTACAGAAAAAGATTATTTTTCTTCATTGTTTTATGTTAAAAATTTGGTAATACCCTGGTATGTATTAGTAGCTCCCTTCTTTTACGCTTTTGTGATTTATTATTTGAAAGTTGAAAAGAAGGAATATTCATTTTTGAAATTAGCTCTACTTATTTTTGGAATTGAGATTTTAATTAGAATTACTTTGATTATTTCTTGTTCATATAGTTATTTAGACGTTTCTGTAATTAGTATTTATACATTACTAGAAGAATTTATTAATATGCTGTTTACTGTATTTGTCTTTTATAAATCGTATTTATTAATTTATAGAAAGAAAGAATTACATAATTATGTGTTATCATTTACCAGTTTTAAATGGCTTAGACAATTTATGTTTTTTGGACTGGTAGTTGTTTTATTTTGGTTATTTGCTATAGCAGCTAATTCTATTTTAGAAGACATTAATAAGGCCTACACGTATTACCCACTGCGACTAGCAAGTTCTATTTTAATTTATTGGACTGGATATCAAGGCTTGATTAGATATAATCTAATGGTCGATAGAATTTCTTTAAGAAAAGAAATTAGTGAAACCAATTTTTCTCCAGCTATTGAATTTGATGCAGCAACCTCTAAGCCAAATAAACATTTAAAAACATTTCATGACATAGAGCATTATATTAATACACATAAAAGATATCTCGATCCGCTTTTTGGATTACACAATTTGGCAATTGAAATGGATTTGAGCAATAGCCAACTATCTAAAATCATCAATACCTACGGTAACTATAATTTTTCAGATTATATAAATAATTTGAGAGTCAATTATGCGAAAAATATATTGATAGATAGTAATTATAAAGACTATACCATTATTGCAATTGGTTTAGAATGTGGTTTTAACTCTAAATCCACTTTTTATAATGCATTTAAAAAATTTACTTCACTAACACCTACAGGGTATAAAAAGACTAACAGAAAGCAAAGATAATTATGGGATTAAATTGTCCTAATTTATCCAATTTAGATAATCTCGGACTTCTATTTAAATAAGTAATTATAAGTTTATAGTGATACTAAAGACTTATGATTATGAAATTAACTGCTTATTTATTTTTTAGCCTTATACTTTTTACTAGCTGTTATAGTTATAACAAAATCGACTTATCTAAGGATATTATTAATTCTGAAAAAACATATAAAGTAATTACAACAGGTGGTAACAAAGTTAAAGATAAGAAATGTGAATTAACAGCGACTTCTTTAAATTGTTCGAAATTTAAAATTCCTCTAAACGAGATTTTTGAATTAAAAGCACGAAAATTCTCGTACCTAAAGACGGCAACAATTCCAGCAATTTACGTAAGTGCAGGTATTGGCATGTTGGCTATTGCACTGAGTAACTAATCAAAATACCGATTATAAGTGGAATTCCAAGATTAATACAAATTGAATAATAACGATCACTTTATTTTCTCAAAGCATAATTTTAAACAATAAAAACTGCAACTATGAAAACAAAACTTTTAATTTTTAGTCTTAGCTTTTTTCTAATTCAAGGCTGTAGCCCTAGTGACGATGAATTTATACCAACATTACCTCCAATATCCCAAACAGGTGCCAATACTTTTGGCTGTTTTATTGATGGTAAATTATTAGTTCCTCGTGATGGTTCTGGATCTACTTTAGGATCAGATAGAGGAATGAGATTTTTTGCCTTTCCTCCAGACAGGCTATATAATGAAATAGTAGTTCGTGATTTTAGTAGTGATGAAGCTGGGAGGATTGTACTTCACATTTTAGATTTGGAAAATTTAAGTGCAGGTGAATATGTTGTAAATGAAAGCAATTGTCAAGATAATGAAGATAGCCCATTTACAACTAATATTTTTTGTAGAATTTTTGATACTTCCCAAGGTAGCTATAAAAACTATTGCTCTTATGAAAACTCTGGCAATATTTCAATAACCAAAAATGATGGAACTATTGTTTCAGGAGTTTTCAATGTTACTGTTAGAAATTTGAGTGATGATACAGATGAAATTGAAATTATTGATGGACGTTTTGATATCAATAGAGCTACTTTATCAGAGGCAAACTTCCAATAAATAAAAAACGCACCACTGCCATGGTGCGCTTAAAGAATAAATAAAACCAGAATTAAATGTTTCACTTATTAATATCTTAAAATTATGAAAAAATGTTTACTAGTTACCCGTTTTTTACTCTTTTTATCTTTAACAAGCTATTCTCAGGATATAGAACAGCAACCTGACATAAGCTTGGATGATATGTTAGTTAATATTGATAAAAAAAACTTATCGACTCCTTTTTTGTACGAGCGTGTGATGCCAATAGCACAATTAGCTACATTCGATAGTACAAAGGACACCTCAGATATAAAGCATTTTGAACAGGCATTAAACGAATTATACAAATCTGCAAACCAAACAGAATTTATCTCTTATAAACAGTTACGAAAAAGATATTCACCAGAGGATGAATTGAATATTGTAGATATTGGATTAATAAATGCAGATTTTAATACACTCAATTACTTTGAGAAAGACATTAATAAAGGTGCTCTTGAATTTAGTAACAATACCTTTACACAGATTAATGATAAATCAGCTTTTTTAGAAAATCATATTTTGTTAGCAGCTCCACTAAAGCAATATGCTGTTGGTTCTTCAATAATTTATAAATTTCATAGGGATTTTGTATTTGAAAAGACAGATACAAAAAAAATACAAACTTTAACAGTTGAGTTTAATGATTCACAAGTAAAGACATTAATTTCTAATGGAAGATTAATGCAAAATGCAGTTTTAATCAATTATCAAGAAAGTGGTTATAAAACTTTAACTTTTACAGCTACCTATAAAAATGGTTCAACAAAAAAAGCTTATGGTAAATTACATGTTAAAGTTCCAAGTCAACTTAGTTCTAGAACTGATGGTCCATTAGAAGAGAGTTTTACCCTTACCTCTAGCATTCCGTTTCAAGGTTATGACGAAACAACACCAATTTATGGCGAGTTGGAATATCGTATATTTTATCATACTAATAACGGAAATACACTTCGTACATTGTTGAAACCTATAGTAATTATTGATGGTTTTGACCCGCTGGATAAACGTAGGATTCAAGATGGTGATTCACCTAAACCAGCTAATGAGCACACGTCTATTGAAGAGTTTATGACATATAAAGACGGATTGGATGATGTTCAATTAATACCGTTATTAAGAAATTTAGGCTATGATGTTATATTGGTTAATCACCCAACTTATGTTCGAGGTTCCAAAACTATTGACGGAGGCGCAGATTATATAGAACGTAATGCAATGAACCATGTTACATTATACCAGCATTTAAATACTACTATTTTTCAAAATGGTAGTAGTGAAGAGTTGGTTATTGTTGGTCCAAGTATGGGTGGGCAAATAAGTCGTTATGCGTTGGCCTATATGGAAAAAAATAACATATCTCATAATACACGACTTTGGGTAAGTCTAGATAGTCCACATTTGGGTGCTAATATTCCTATTGGAGTACAGTCAATGATTAATCTGTTAGATTATTATGGTGGTAGTGTAGCGGCTAATGATTTTTATTTTAATCAATTAAAATCTACAGCAGCAAATCAACAAATAATTGAACAACATAAATCAGGTAGTCAAGCAGATTATTTAAATGGTGGTTCTCCAATTCATCAACAATATTACAGTAATTTGGAAAACAACGGTTTGCCAAATTCTGATGGCTATCCTCAAAATTTGAGAAAGATTGCTATCGTAAATGGTTCTTTAGATGGTGTTAATGTCGGAGTTGCTGGGCAGGAAGACTTTAGAATTCATGGTTTTGTTGATCAATTGTGGTGGGCAATCAAAGTTGCAGAAATGAATACGTCTTATATGCCAAAAATTGGTCAGACCAAACAGGTCGCACGATTATGGAGACAGTTTAAACCAACTAGAACAATGACTTTTACTAATAACAATCCTAATGGAATCATGGATATTGTTCCTGGAGGTTTGTTTAATAGCGAAGACCAAGTACATGCTTCAATTTTAGGTCAATCAGTAGGATTATCTGATTGGGGCAATGGTCTAAACATAGGAGAAGTTGGACTTGCTTTGTTTGGCATTTTTGGTGATCATTTTGAATCAAGAACGAATAAGAAAATACATTCTTTTATTCCAACAGTAAGTGCGTTAGGTTTTAATAATTCTAATTTTAATTGGAGTCAAAAATTAAATAGAAATTTGGTATGTAGTAACGAAATTCCGTTTGATTCTTATTTTGGTCCAAAAAATAATGAACAGCACACCTCTTTTACAGAAGCCAGTGTAAATTGGTTGTTAGAAGAATTAGCTGGAAATGCTCAAGAGCCTTATTTTCCTATTGATCCCTCAGTAGTAACCGTAAATAAAAGTATTTTGTGTAATGGAGAATCTGCCCAAGTATTTATTAATGCACTTTGTAAAGTGCCAGGCAATGTGAATTCTTGGAGTACATCTTCAAATTTATATATAGCTGGTAATAATGGTAATTCGGCATCTATACATGCTACTCATGATGCTAGGACTAAAGGTTGGGTGAAAGCTCATTTTAGCAATGGTCAATACATAAAAAATGAAGTTTGGGTAGGGAAACCTGCTAAGCCTAACTACTTAAATGGTACTGTAAATCCCCCTTATGGTGCTATTGTGAGTTATTTTAGTGCGCCTACTGCTGGTGCAGAATCTTACAAATGGTATTTGCCTAGTAATTTTGGGGTATCTCCTTCATCTTATGATAACCCGACTAAATGGTGGATTACTCAGGGCGAAACAGAGCAACGTGTATATGCTTTAGTAGGGCCACAAGACGGATTAGTCGTGGTAAAAGCAGAAAACAAATGTGGCCGAGGAGATTATAAGAATTTATACGTTACGGTAGATCAAGATGGTGGTGGTAACGGTACCATTGATTTATATCCTCGCTTAGATTCAAATGAATTAGATGCTGTAATTGCCCCAAACCCTGTTGAGGATTTAGTTACAATTAGTTTAGATGATTTGAATACTAAAATAGAAGAGATAAAGATCTTTGATTTTAAGATGAATGAAATAAAGTATTTAAAGTATAGCCAACCTAGGCAAAAAGCACAAATTAATTTGGAACGCCTCTCATCTGGCCTATACACATTTATAATATATACTGCGAAGGGGTATATTACAAAAAAAGTAATTAAAAAATAATTTTTAATTATAAAGACAAAAAAGTCCACTAGACTTAACTTAAGGCTAGTGGACTTTAAATTTTAACCGAATCTTTCCAGTTAATCTATACTGAATTTACTATCCTACTGAAGCACGTTTAAATCCAGAAACAGTTACGTCTCCATAAGATGTTACATACTGAGCAACAGTTTGCTTGTCATCTTTAATAAAACGTTGATCTAATAAACATTGTTCTTGATCTAAAGTGGTGTTATCAGAAATGAAACGCTCCATTTTACCTGGTAAAATTCTGTCCCAAATTTGTTCTGGCTTACCTTCAGCTTTTAATTCTGCTTTTGCAGCATCTTCAGCTTGAGCAATAACGTCTGAAGTTAATTGCGCCATAGAAATATAAGTTGGTACGTTTTTTAAAGTTTTACCTAAACGTCCTAATTCGATATTATCTTTTTCAATAACTGCAATTCTAGCTTCCGTTTCTGAAGCAATAAATGCAGGGTCAAAATCTTTATAAGATAATGAGCTCGCTCCCATAGAAGCCACTTGCATTGCTACATCTTTAACTAGAGTTTCAACATTGTTAGCTTTTGCAGATAAACCTACTAAAGCAGCAATCTTGTTAATGTGAACATATTGTCCTACATAAGCAGCATCTAATTTTTCAAAAGAAGTAATTTCTAACTTCTCACCAATAACTCCTGTTTGTTCAACAAGTTTCTCAGCAACTGTCATTCCTCCAAAATCAGCAGCTAAAAACGCTTCTTTTGAATCACTGTTTAATGCGATATCTGCTAAATCACTAGCTAGGGCTACAAACGTTTCGTTTTTTCCAACGAAATCTGTTTCACATCCTAATACGATGGCAACACCAGAAGTGTTGTCGTCATTTATTTTTGCTACTGCAGCACCTTCAGATGAATCTCTGTCAGCTCTTTTTTCTGCAACTTTTTGTCCTTTTTTACGAAGTACATCGATCGCTTTGTCGAAATCTCCTTCTGCTTCAACTAAGGCTTTTTTGCAGTCCATCATTCCTGCGCCTGTAGCTTGTCTTAATTTATTTACTTCTGCTGCTGTTACTTTTACCATAACTTCAATACTTTTTTAAAATTAAAAAAAGTCGTTTAATTTAAAATTTCCGAAGAAAACAACTAAACGACTTATTTATATTATGTAATTATTAGTTTATTCTTCTTCGTTAGATGCAACTGGTGCTTCTGCTTCTGGCTTTGCTTTAGCTTTTGGTGCTGCTTTAGCCTTAGGCTCAGCTTTTGCTTCTGTTTTTGCTTCTGCTTCTACCTCAACAGTATCCTCAGTTATTGTCTCAGCTTTTACTTCTTTTTTCGCTGCTGGTGATTTCTCACTTTTAGCATCTTTTTCAGCTTTATCTGATTTTCTTTCAGCTAAACCACTTGCAACTGCAGATTCTACTGCTGCCATAATGCATTCAATTGACTTAGATGCATCATCATTAGCTGGGATTAAGTAATCTACTTCACGAGGATCAGAATTTGTATCTACCATTGCAAAGATTGGAATTTTTAATTTTTGTGCTTCTTTAATCGCAATATGCTCACGCTTAATATCAACAACAAAAATAGCTCCAGGTAAACGCGTCATATCAGAGATAGAACCTAAATTCTTTTCTAATTTTGCACGTTGACGATCTACTTGTAAACGTTCTTTTTTAGATAGAGAGTTGAATGTACCATCTTTCTTCATGCGATCAATCATGGCCATTTTCTTAACAGCTTTTCTAATCGTGATGAAGTTAGTTAACATTCCACCAGGCCATCTTTCTGTAATGTAAGGCATGTTTACATTTGCTGCTTTTGCAGCAACGATGTCTTTCGCTTGTTTTTTTGTAGCAACAAATAAGATTTTCTTTCCAGAAGCAGCAATTTTACTAAGTGCTTCTCCAGTTTCTCTAATTTTTGCTTGTGTTTTGTAAAGATTGATAATATGGATACCATTACGTTCCATATATATGTAAGGCGCCATGTTTGGATCCCATTTTCTTGTAAGGTGACCAAAGTGTACACCTGCTTCTAGTAAGTCTTTAACTTCTACTTGTTTCATTTTGTAATCGTTTACGTTCTGTTAAATTAGCAATGATTGAGTGGTTGCTTGTGCTCGCCTTAATCATTTAGATGCTAAACTGTACCTGAACTCGTTTCAGGGTTTTTTAATAATAAAACTGTTCTGATCACTGACCAGAACAGTTTTGAAATTTTTTTATATTCCGAAGAAACTTCAGAATAATAAAAAGGAATAGGATTAACGTTTCGAGAATTGGAATTTCTTCCTTGCTTTCTTCTGACCGAACTTCTTACGTTCAACCATACGAGGGTCTCTAGTTAATAATCCTTCTGGCTTTAATATTAGTCTGTGTTCTGCATCAATCTCACACATAGCGCGAGATAATGCTAAACGGATCGCTTCAGCTTGGCCTGTAATGCCTCCACCAAAAACGTTTACTGTAATATCAAAGTTGCCATCGTTGTTAGTCATGACTAAAGGTTGGTTTACTTTATACTGCAATGTTGCAGTCGTAAAATAATCCGCCATGTCTTTTTTGTTTACCGTGATCTTGCCTTTTCCTTCAGCAAGGTACACACGAGCAACAGCCGTCTTTCTACGACCGATTTTGTGAATTACTTCCATTAGTTAACTTTGTTTAAGTCTATTGCTTTTGGCTTTTGAGCTTCATGGGTATGAGCCGAACCAACAACAACATTTAAATTACGGAATAAAACTGCACCTAATTTGTTTTTAGGGAGCATTCCTTTTACTGATTTTTCCACGATTCTTGCTGGATCTTTTCCAAACAATTCAGTCGCAGTTAAACTTCTCTGACCACCTGGGTAACCTGTGTGACGAATGTACGTTTTGTCATTCCACTTGTTTCCTGATAAGTTGATTTTTTCTGCATTGATAACAATGACGTTATCCCCACAATCAACATGTGGTGTGAAGTTCGTTTTGTGTTTACCTCTTAAAAGTATTGCTACTTTAGAACATAAACGACCTAGCGTTTGATCTGCAGCGTCAACTAAAACCCACTCTTTATTAACAGTAGCCTTGTTTGCTGAAATCGTTTTGTAGCTTATTGTGTCCACACTTATTGATATTAGTTGCCTGTACACGACAGGCGGTTAAACTTTCTCTCTCTCGAAAAGAGTTTGCAAATTTACGATTATATATTTGATTAGCAAACAGACCTGTGTGTTTTTTATAGGCAAATAAATGAACAGATTTAATTAGTGCTAATTTATGGTTGAACTGTTGCACCTTATAATCTGTCGTTAATTGTTTTTCCTAAGCCAAAATCCGGAAAATGTTATACCATAATAAGATCTAAATTTTGCTTGTCAAATGGGAGCTAGGCATCATAGAGTTGTGATGCAGCGTCTTATAGGTCTTTACCTTTAGAGACTGCAATGTGGAAAACGATACTATCGTCTTTTAGTGCCGCGTTAAAGGTTAAAACGCCAATGCGTTTACTGTTATGTTTTTTTAGTTCTTCGGAAATATCTTTTACCAAAACCGCAACTGTTGAAGGCGCATAGTGACGGTTTAACATATAAGGCGCATTGGGAGCAATTTTCTTTTGACTGTGACTTTCTTGGCTCCGTTACAGTGTTTTTGATTTCAATAGCCACCAATTCTACTGCATTTAAAATGGCAATCGCTTTTTGATAGTTCTTTTGAAATGATACTTATAGTGCTTTGCTGTTGGTAATATAACTTCAAAAAAACGAAAGAATTATTCCAAAATAAGAATGTCCTTTTAGTAGTTTTACAGCTTTAAACAGTTTTATATGATTTCAGTAGATAATTTAGCGGTACAGTTTAGTGGTCAAACTCTTTTTAGTGATGTGTCGTTTACCATTAATGCAGATGATAAAATTGCATTAATGGGAAAAAATGGTGCAGGAAAATCAACAATGATGAAAATTATTGCAGGTGTTCAAAGTGCAACTCGCGGAAATGTGAGAACGCCAAAAGATGCGATCATAGCCTATTTGCCACAGCATCTATTAACTGAAGATAATACAACCGTTTTCGACGAAGCCTCTAAAGCATTTCGTCATGTATTTGAAATGCGTGATGAAATGGAAGGCCTCAACAAACAGCTCGAAACCAGAACGGATTATGAGTCTGATGCCTACATGAAAATTATTGAGCGTGTATCAGATTTAGGAGAGAGCTATTATGCTTTAGAAGACGTGAATTACGATGCCGAAGTTGAAAAAGCACTCAAGGGTTTAGGTTTTAAGCAGGAAGATTTTACGAGACAAACCAATGAGTTTTCGGGAGGTTTTAGAATGCGTATTGAACTCGCTAAAATATTACTTCAAAAGCCTGATTTAATATTACTAGATGAGCCTACCAATCATATAGATATAGAGTCTGTGATTTGGTTGGAAGATTTTTTGGTGAATAAAGCCAATGCAGTCGTTGTGATTTCTCACGATCGCGCATTTATTGATAATATTACCAATCGTACTATTGAAGTGACAATGGGACGTATTTACGATTATAAAGCAAAGTATACGCATTACTTACAATTACGTGAAGACAGACGTGTGCATCAAATCAAAGCCTACCAAGAACAACAAAAATTTATTGCAGACAATCAGACGTTCATCGATCGATTTAAAGGCACCTATTCTAAAACGAATCAAGTGACATCTCGTGAGCGTATGCTAGAAAAATTAAAGATTATAGAAATCGACGAATTAGATACCTCTGCTTTGAAATTGCGTTTTCCTCCAACACAGCGTTCTGGTGATTATCCTGTAACCGTAAAAGACGTTTCGAAATCTTATGGCGAACATGCGGTTTTTAAAAATGCAAACATGTCTATTGCTAGAGGTGAGAAAGTCTGTTTTGTAGGACGAAATGGGGAAGGGAAGTCGACAATGGTAAAAGCCATTTTGGGTGAAATAGCTGTTGAAGGCACATGTGAGTTGGGACATAATGTGAAGGTTGGATATTTTGCTCAAAACCAAGCCGCTTTGCTAGATGAGGATGTAACTATTTTTCAAACGGTTGATGATGTTGCTAAAGGTGACGTGAGAACTCAAATTAAAAATATATTAGGTCGCTTTATGTTTAAAGGCGATGAAATTGATAAAAAAGTAGGTTTATTATCTGGTGGTGAAAAAACCAGATTAGCGATGGTGAAGTTGTTACTGGAGCCTATTAATTTGCTTATTCTGGATGAGCCCACAAATCATTTAGATTTAAAATCTAAAGATGTCCTTAAAGAAGCGCTTCAAAATTTTGATGGAACGCTGGTGTTGGTGTCTCACGATCGAGATTTTTTACAAGGGTTGTCTGATAAAGTTTTTGAATTTAAGGAGAAACGGGTGATTGAGCATTTTGAGACGATTGATGCTTATTTGGAGCGCAATAGGATTGAAAGTATTAGGGCCCTTGATTTGTAGACTTTGTCATGTCGATATTATTACACATTACAAAATAAGTTTTTTTTCTCTATGTTCATTTTGCCTTGATGCAAACTGCGAAGCACATCATGAGGTCCACAAAAATAAAAATGAACGAATAAACGAGCCAAAAAATCAAGTCAATCTGAGGAAATTCATGCGGAATATTCGCTTTTGCCCTTCCGCGAGCTGGCTCATTCGCTAAAAATGTATACAATACATTTTCTTAACGCTCTGCCCTGTGCTTAAAGCTTCGCTTTGCATCTTCATTCTTTTTCTCATTATTTCTGCAGATTGACATTTTCAATTCTTTGAATTGACTTGGGACATGAACTTTTACTACGTTTTATATTTATGCCAATGTTACTTTCTATTTTTGCTAACTGCTGCCAATAGTTTTAATTACGGTCTTCTGCGAATTAGCTCGCGTTAGCGATTATAGTGGAAAGCCCACAGCGAAATCAATTTTTATTGGTAGCGCGAGGACTTGCAACGGAAAGCGCGACCCTTGCGGTAACGCCCAAAATAAATGTCTAATCCTATATAGGCGTCTAATTTTGCTTATTTTTGCACTCTTATGCAAAAAGAATTACAACTTTCAGATTGGTTACCTACCACAAACAAAGAGGTTAAAATACGCGGTTGGGATGCGCTTGATGTTGTCCTGTTTAGTGGCGACGCTTACGTGGATCATCCATCGTTTGGTCCTGCTGTAATTGGTCGTATTTTAGAAAGTTATGGATTGCGTGTCGCTATTGTACCGCAGCCTTGTGTGACTGATAATCTTCAGGATTTTGAAAAGCTCGGTATACCAAAATTATTTTTTGGAGTTACTGGAGGTTGTATGGACCCTATGCTTAGTAATTACAACGCTAACAAGAAGCGAAGAGATAAAGATGCGTATACACCAAATGGAGAGATTGGGTTTAGACCAGATTACGCCACCACTGTATATTCTAATATTTTAAAAGATAAATTTCCAGATACACCAATTTTAATTGGAGGTATTGAAGCGTCTTTGCGTCGTGTGACGCATTATGATTTTTGGAGTGATACCCTTATGCCAACCATTTTAGAAAGTTCTAAAGCAGACATGTTGGTGTATGGAATGGGAGAGCAACCGCTTCGTGAAATTGTGCGTTTGATGCAAAAAGGGGTTCCGTTTTCTAGTATTACAACGGTTAAACAAACCGCAGTGTTATTGAATGCTGATGCAAAAATTCCTAAAAATAGTAATTGGGAAGATGTTGAAATCGCTTCGCATGAAGTGTGTTTGAGTGATAAGAAAAAGTATGCTTCTAACTTTAAGGTGATCGAGCAAGAATCAAATAAGCTAGCTGCAAGACGAATTTTTCAGAAAGTAGGTGATAAGACCTTAATGATTAATCCGCCTTGTCCTACAATGACGGAAGCTGAAATTGATGGGTCATTCGAGTTGCCTTATACGAGAATGCCTCACCCAAAATACAATAAGCGTGGACCAATTCCTGCTTATGAAATGATTAAGTTTTCCATCAATATACATCGTGGTTGTTTTGGTGGTTGTAGTTTTTGTACCATATCTGCACATCAAGGTAAATTTATTGCGTCTCGTAGTCAGGAATCTGTATTGCGTGAAGTCGATACGGTTGCAAATATGCCAGATTTTAAAGGCTATTTGTCTGATATTGGTGGGCCAAGTGCCAACATGTATAAGATGAAAGGTAAAGTACAGTCTATATGCGACAAATGTGTGGCGCCTAGTTGTATTTCTCCAGTGATTTGTAGTAATCTAGATACGTCTCATAAACCGTTAACCGATTTATATAAAGCCGTAGATAGTCACCCTAAAGTAAAGAAGTCATTTATTGGTTCTGGTATTCGTCATGATATGTTAGTGCCAGAGTTTAATAAAAACGCTGATCCAAAGGAGCTTGATGATTATACTGAAGAAGTGATGACTAAGCATGTGTCTGGCCGACTAAAAGTAGCGCCAGAACATACGAGTGATCCTGTGTTAAAATTAATGCGTAAACCATCGTTTAGCTATTTCCATAAGTTCAAGGAACGCTTTGATAAGATTAATATTAAGAAGGGTTTAAACTTGCAGTTGATTCCTTATTTTATATCTAATCATCCTGCTTGTGAGGTTGAAGATATGGCTAATTTAGCTGCCGAAACTAAAGACATGGGTTTCCAGTTAGAGCAAGTACAAGGGTTTACACCAACACCTATGACAGTGGCTACTGTGATTTATTATAGTGGTTATCATCCCTACACGCTTAAAAAGGTAAGTACGCCAATATCGCAAAAAGAGAAAGATGAGCAACATCGTTTTTTCTTTTGGTATAAAGAAGAAAATAAAGCGTGGATTAGAAAGACCTTAAACAAATTAGGTCGCGAAGATTTACTCAAAGTGCTCCTTCCAGAAAAAGCGGAAAAATGGCGTAAAAATAAACCGACTGGTGAGACAAAGAACACCTATAATGATGCGATTCCTTTTAATCAACGAAAGGATAAAGCTAAGTTTAAGAGTAACAAGAAAAGACGATAGGTTTTGTACTATTGAATTTGATCTACGTTATTCTAAATTTGGCTAAATTACCAAGATTTGGTATATTTGAGTAAATAGCAATCAAAATGGGGAAAAACACGTCAATATCATTAGGAGATTATTTTGAAGAATTTATTAGTCACGAAGTGAAATCTGGCAGATATAGCTCAGTGAGCGAGGTTATTCGTTCTGCATTACGATTGTTAGAAAGCGAAGAAAAAAAAGAACGAGAGCTTATTAAAGCGCTTGAAGTTGGTGAGGAAAGTGGATTTGTTAAAGATTTCAACCCAAAGGAAAATTTAGCCAAACTACACACTCAAAACTCATGAGTAAAAACAAGTATCGCATAAGTCAACAAGCGATTACTGATTTAAATAACATTTGGATTTATACACTTCACAAATGGTCTAAAATACAAGCAGACCGATATTACGACTTAATAATTGGTGAGATTGAATTTGTATCTGAAAATTATTTAAGTGGAAAATCTGTAGAGCAAACACGAAAAAATTATCGCGTAACAAAAATAAAATCTCATCTTATTTTTTACAGAAAAACAACGGAAAGTGAAGTTATTGAAATTGTTAGAATTTTACATCAAAGAATGGATGTTAAAAAGGGATTGAAGTAAACGAAACGTAATTGTAATTTAAATTTTCTCCAAAACTTTCTTAATTTGTAAACTCCTTTGAACTCTTTTAATTAAAAGTGTCCAAAGTCTAGAGTGCAAACTATGAGAAATAAAATCATCCCATACCACCCTAAGTTAAAAGCGTACGCTAGACAATTAAGAAAAAAAAGTACGTTGCCAGAGGTTCTACTTTGGCAAAAGATAAAACAGCGCGCTTATGGAGTTCAGTTTCATAGACAAGTTCCGATGTTAAATTATATCGTAGATTTTTATTGTCATGAGATTCGTTTGGCTATTGAGGTTGATGGATCTAGTCACGATAATAAAGTATTGTATGATGCGAAAAGACAAGGTGAATTGGAAGCTTATGGTGTTACTTTTTTGAGGTTTTCAAATTATGAAATTAAGAGTCAGATGTTTAGTGTGCTGCAAGTTCTTGAGGATAAGGTTGAGGAGTTGAGTGAGTGATTGCGGTGAGAAAGGACACCCCTAAAGCCCCCTCGAGGGGACATTCTAAGTCGAGAAACCTTTGTCTAAGTTTGAAAATTAAAGACTATTTATAAATATATCAGCGTACTAACTCTAGTCAGCCCGAGCCAATATCCCCTGGAGGGGATCATAGGGGTGTCCGTGTAGTCAGAAATATCAATTAATCTACAAACGACATTACTTTGAAGTCTTCACATTTCCGAAGAAAATTTAAACCCTATTTTCATAATACCCTTCCAAAACGGACGCCATAGTATCCACAACCAACTTCGCATTTTCTTTTGTAAAACACAACGGTGGTTTTGTTTTAATCACACTATCATGAGGACCATCTGTACTTATTAGAATACATCGGTTTCGTAATTCGTTCTTAATGTGATGTGCTAACTCAGGATTGGCTTCTATGGAGTGTTCTTTGACGATTTCCACACCAATAAATAACCCAGAACCTCGCACATCACCAATACAACTGTATTTTTCTTGAAGTGTTTTAAATAGCGACTTATAATAATCACCAACCACTTTTGCGTTCTGTTTTAACTGGCTATTTTCAACCTCTTGCAATACCGTCAATGCTATGTTGCAAGAGACCGGATTACCACCAAAAGAACTGAAAAACTCAACACCTTTACTAAACGATGCTGCAATAGCTTTTGTGGTGACGACTGCGCCCATAGGATGACCGTTGGCGATTGGTTTTCCCAAAATAACCACATCTGGAACAACCTCCTGTGCTTCAAATCCCCAAAAATGATTGCCTAAACGTCCAAAACCCGTTTGTACTTCATCACTAATACAAATACCACCTTGTTGTCTAATCGCTGGATACAACGCTTTTAAATAGCCTTTTGCTAAAGGCACTTGTCCGCCACAACCAACTATGGGTTCGCTAATAAAAGCAGCAATTGGGTTATCGCTATGTTCAATTTGTTGGATGGCAGCTTCAGCATAAGCTTTTCCAGCAGAACCATCATTAGTGGTGTATGGACCTCTGTACGTATCTGGAA
>JBLHML010000025.1:0-29287 GCA_047622005.1 Dokdonia sp.
CCTGACACTTCCCATAAACAGGTCCCATTGTTAAACGATGTTGTCTCCCAACATTCTAATCCTGTTGGCTCTACTGGTTGTGTTCCTGACACTTCCCATAAACAGGTCCCAGTGTTAAACGATGTTGTTTCCCAGCATTCTATTCCTGTTGGCTCTACTGGTTGTGTGCCTTGGTTTTCCCAGGTACAGTTTGTATTATTAAACTGATAGTTGTCCCAACAGTCTACTGCTGCTGGTTCTACTGGTTGTGTGCCTTTAATAACCCAAGTACATGATATAGTACTAAAAGATACTGTTTCGTAACATTCAATAGATGGTTCTGGATCTTGTGATCCGTTAATTTCCCATTGACATAAAACACTATTATAACTTGTAGTCTCCCAACAGTTAGAAGTTATTGGCTCATCCTGAAGTGTTATAGTAACGACAGCTATGCAAGTATCAACATTTCCGTTGGTATCAGTAACAGTTAAGGTAACATTATTCGCACCTACATCTGCACAAGTAAATGATGTTTGCGAAGCAACGACTGTTCCAATTCCGCAGTTATCTGTTGAATTGTTATTTATTTGAGCAGCAGTAATTATTGCGTTTCCAGCGCCATCTAATTGTACTGTTATATTTTGACATATTGCATTTGGATTTTCAGTATCGAGAACTACATTCACTGTAAATGATGCTGCAGCTATATTTCCATTTCCATCATTAACAGAATAACTAATAGTTGTTATTCCTGTAGGAAAAACGTCACCACTATTAAGACCTGTTAAGTCTGATCGATTTGGAGTTAGTCCTGTTGCACAATTATCTGTGCTTGTTGGATTTGTCCATGTAGGCTGGTTGTTTCCGCAAGTGATAATAAAATCAGAAGGCATATTGACAAACTCGGGATCAATTTGATCGAGTACTGTAATAGTCGCTACACAAGTATCTGTTTGGTTGTCTTCATCTGTAACTGTTAATGTCACATCAACAGGTGTTCCTATATTAGAACAATTGAATGTGTCAATATCTATTGCGTAGTTTGTAATGCCAACATCATCTGTTGAACCGCCATCTACATCTGTAGCAACTATTACTGCATTACCCGAAGCATCTAATAGTACGTTTATATTTTGACATACTGCAACTGGAGGAGCAAGGATTGAAACGTTATCTGATGTTATACCGAAATTATCTAATGAAATATCATCTTGCCATCCTATTGTTCCGTTAGAACTCGTTGTTTCACTAAGTGTTAATTTTATAGATTGCCCATCATATAAGGATAGGTCTACACTTTGTGTTTTCCATGCCTCAGTATGACTACTTTGTTTAGCTCCTGATAATGTATAATCGGATAAGGTTGTATAAGTTACACCATCGTTTGCTGAACCAGAGTTTAAATCAATACCATTTGATACAATCTTATGAATTGTAGTTTCTGTTGGTTGACTTATCTTAATTCTAGAATATCTCTCCTGGGAGAATGAAGTTTGTGTGCTTAAAAACAGCAAAACAACTAAGCAGGTAATTTTTTTCATAATTTGGGGTAATTATTAAATTTCAATTAACTACGCGCAATATATTACTTTAATTTTGTTTTTATCCGTAAAATGCTAAAAATTACGTTGAAATGCATTTTTTAGGATAATATTAACATAAATAACAAGTTATTATTTCGATTCAAATGTAAATACACAATAAAATTTTAGATTAGTTTTTAGTCTCAACCATTTTTAACCTTAAAAATTTAGACAAAAAAAAGCCCAGATTTTCATCTGGACTTTCTATACTAGGGTTGGTAATTACTATTTATTGCTTCACAAATCGTTTTGTTATTGTTTCGCCTTCCGAAGTAAATCGTATTTGATAGATGGCTCCATCAAGACTACTTACATCGATACTCTTATTTTTGACGATTCCTCGACCAACGAGCTGACCAACTATATTATAAATTTCATAAGACATGTTCGTGTAATCGGTCTTCACATTTAAAACATCGCCTTTAACAGGGTTTGGATATAATGTGATATCTCTTATTTCGACTACTTCATCTCTAGAGGTGAGGTCTTTTGCTGTTCCAGTAGACATATTTACGTTATCAATAGCGACATCTGCTTGCCATGTACCACCAGTAACTCTATTAAAACGCAGTTGTACACTTCCGCCTGTGTAATTAGTAAGATTCACATTCGCAGATTGCCAAGCGTCACCTAAATTCCCTGAGCTATTCCAAACACTCGTCCAACTGGCTCCATTATCATCACTCGCTTCTAAAGCTATAGTTCCCATATTTGCAGAACCAAATTGATGATAATTAAAAGTGAATGTTGCAGATGATTGACCACTTAAATCAAAACATGGTGAATTTAAAATCGCTTGTTTGGTAGGGTAACCTGTGTTATTTCCAGAAGCTTCTACAAATATATAAAATGATCCTTGAACTGCACTTGAGGGCCCTGTTCCGTTTGAAGGCGTTCCATTAGCATCTACTGTCCAGTTTAAATCATCTGCTGATGATTGCGTCCAAGCTCCTAAAGTATTTTCAAAACCTTCAGAATAAGGATACGAAGTAATTCCTCCAGAACATCCATTACCTCCTGTATTTCCTCCTTCAAAGAGACTTACATCGTCAATCGCCACATCTGCTTGCCACGTACTTCCCGTAACTCTATTAAATCGCAACTGAACGCTTTCTCCTACGTAGGCTGCAAGATTAACATCTACAGTTAACCAAGTGTTTCCTAAGTTTCCTGTACTATTCCAAATTGAAGTCCAAGTAGCTCCATTATCATCACTTGCATCTAAAGCAATACTTCCCATATCTGCTGCACCAAATTGGTGGTATTTAAAGCTAAATGTTGCTTCTGTTAGGGCTGACAAATTAAAACACGGTGAATTTAAAATCGCTTGTTTTGTTGGATAACCTGTTCCATTTCCTGATGCTTCAACAAATACATAAAATGATCCTTGTGATGCACTTGATGGTCCAGTTCCACTTGAAGGTGTTCCATTAGCATCCACTGTCCAGTCAATATCATCTGCTGATGATTGTGTCCAAGCACCTAGAGTGTTTTCAAAACCTTCAGCATATGGAAAAGAGGTAATTCCGCCTGAACATCCTGATGATGGATCTGATACATTAACTGTTCTCGTAAGTTGAGTTGCAGCATTTCCTGCAGCATCACTTACATTATAATTAACTAAGTAGGTTCCTGCAGAATTTGTATTGACTGTTCCAGCAATTACAATACTTGATGTTAAATTTCCATCTTGGTTATCAGTTGCTGTAGCGCCTTGTTCATTATAAGTATCACCAACATTTAAGTTTATAGCTGATGCTCCTATTAAAGAAATTACTGGAGGTGTAGTGTCCTCAGTAACAATTACTGTTCTTATTACTTGAGTTGCCGAATTTCCTGAAGCATCACTTACATTATAATTAACGACGTATGTTCCTGCAGAACTTGTATTTATGACGCCTGTTACAGCGATACTAGATGTCAAATTACCATCGAAATTATCAGTTGCTGTTGCACCTAGTTCATTATATGTATCGCCAACATTTAGGTTTATAGTTGCTGCACCTACTAATGAAATTACTGGCGCTGCAGTATCACTTACAATTACTGCTCTTATGACTTCTACAGCATTATTTCCTGCAGCATCACTTACATTATAAGTCACAACATAAGATCCAAGTACGTTTGTGTTTACGGTATCTCCTCCAATAATAATACTTCCTGAAATATTCCCATCAACATTATCGGTTGCCGTAGCACCTAATTCGTTATAAGCATCTCCAGGACTCAAATTAACTGTCGAAGCACCATTTAATGAAATAACCGGAACTTCTAAATCTGGTCCTGATCCTTCAATAATAACTGAATAATCCTCAACCTCTCCATATTGAAAGGTCTCGCATTCCGAAGGAATACCATTATACTTCATTGAAACTCGCATTCTTGTTGAACTCTCTACTGCTCCATTAGGAATTGTAAAACTTCCAGTTACTGATGTATTTTGAGTGGCTGCTTGAGTCCAAACTTGTTCTCCAGCATCTGTAAAATCACCATCTTTATTGTAATCTATCCAAACCGAATAGCCTTCGCTATACACTGTTCCTGTCCACGTTGGTGTGACCGTTATTGTATATTGAGTATCTTTGGTTAATGTTGTTGAGACATTAGTAAAATCTGAATAAAACTGAGCTCCAGAAGCATTATCTATAGTGTTTAACTGCACACGACTAATAAATTCATCATTAGTATTTGTACTTGCAGAATCGCAATAATCCAATTGAACATCTGAAGTTGTAAAATTAACAGATGAGCTATATGAGGAATTACTTCCTCCAGAACATTTACTTCTCACTTGTGCTTCATATTGTGTTAATACAGTTAATCCTGAAAGGTTAGCAGAAATTCCAGTAACCGCGTTGGTTGTCCATGTTGATGACCCAGCAACTCTATATCTTAAATCATAAGTTGCTCCTGCCACAGCATTCCAACTTACTGTTGCTGTTGAAGCCCCTACATTTGATGCAGATACTCCTGAAGGTGTTATCGCATTACAAATCACTTGGCCTGCAATTGTGAAATTAGAATTTGAAATATCAAAGAAAATATTATTAGCTCCGCGAACCATCACTCTATTTTGACTTCCTTGAGCATTAGGCACTACAATATTATGAGAACCATCGTTAGTTACTCCAGAAGCTAGCGTAATTGGGTACGTATCTCCTCCATCAGTCGATAAGAAAATATCCACATTTGCAGCATTTACTCCATTTCCAGTTGTGCCTGCAACATTCCACGCTACAGTTTGTGATGTTCCCGCATTCCAACTTACATTAGTATTTGGTGAGTTGACAACAAAAGGGCCTGCAGTTCCGTTCACGGATACTACCATATCATCACTATTATTAGTTGCTCCACCAACCCTGTTATCTCTTACTGTAAGTCTAAAATTTAAACTCCTCGCAACATTAGGAACAGCCTCCCATTGCCAAGATGTCGCTCCAGTTTTTATTGTTGATAATCTTGGAAAATACCTATCAGTACTTGTCTTAGGACTAAAAGATCTAAATGCTACACCTGAAGTAGCATTTACACTAGGATTAGTTGTAGCAGCATTATTCTCGTCATACTGTTCCCAACAATACGTCAATACATCCCCAGAATTTGCATCAGTTGCTGAGCCGTCTAAAACAAAAGCGGTTCCTTTAGGAATTGTATAGTTTGAACCCGCATTAACCGCTGGCACAGCATTACCAGTATTTGTATTAGTTTGACAACTTGTTGTTTTTATATAATCAGTAACTTGCTCTATTGATCTTGCATGAAAATAAGGGTCACTATTAGCTTGTACATCTGTAGCTCCTGTAATTCCTGCATAACCCATAATAGTTGAACCACTGCCAGGTTCCATTTGTGCATTGGCTCCTTCATTTCCATTAAATGTCCATGTATGATTACCTCCAAATTGATGACCAATTTCATGCGCTACATAATCAACATCAAAAGGATCTCCTTCTGGATCCGTGCGCGATGTGAAGCCACTACCTTTTTGTCCATTCACACAAACACAACCAATACATCCTGCATTACCATTATTAGATGCTCTTGCAAATAAGTGTCCAATATCATAATTAGACTCACCTATCACGCTAGTTAATGTGGATTGTAATTGTCCATTATAATTTCCTGAAGTTGTATACGGGTCATTTCCTGAGTTGGTATAAATAACATCATCATTATTTGATATCAGCACCATAGTGACATTAAAGTCATTTTCAAATATACCATTGACACGCGTCATGGTTTGATTAATAGCAGCAAGCGCTAAGGCTTTTGTTCCACCATGATAAGCTGTGTATTCTCCAGTAGTAGACACTGCTAATCTATAGGTTCTTAAAATACTATCATCAGCATTACGTTGCTGCATCCCAGTATTCAATTTTTTGTTAACCTCATCGGTAACAGAACATTCGAAATCATCGTTAAAATTAATTTTATCTGCTCTTTTAAACGCTGCGTAGTGGGAACCATTTTTTGTGAGCGCCTCTATAAATGTAGCAGGCTTATTAGCAGATAATTTCATACTTTGAAACCCAAGAGGTGAAATACTAAAGCGTATTACTGCAGAAGGGTCGTCAATACCTTGTCCTGCATACGATTTGATATTAGGGTAACGCTCCTGAAGCTCTGGACTTAAAACAGAGGCTTCTGCTATTCTAAAACTTTCGAAAGTTCCATCCTCATTTGGAAACGTCATTATAGTATTTGAGGATTTTGTAAATTGCCCTCTTTGAGGTGCATTAATCAAAGCCTCTGTAAGACCTTCTAAATTAAGACTAAAAGTATGTGTTTTTGGAAGCGTCTGCTTGCTAGACTTAATTCTAGTTGTATTATCAATGGATTGTCTTTGCCAAAATGTTTTACTCTGAGACATCGCAAAGTTAAAGCTCATAATAAAAACGAGTAGACCTAATTTTAATTTCATGTGTTTAGGGATTTAAATTAATTTTATTTCTGGAATTTAAAACTATTTTTTACTATATACTTAGTAATTAGACCAAAAACTTATGTTTTAATTAACATTTACGGTTTTACCGTACATTATCCTCAGACTTAACTTACAAATACTCAAATAGTCCAAATATAACCTCAACCGTTTTCAAAGTTTTATCATTATTCAGTTGGCCATTATTTCTTGGTAATTATTAACCTCAAATGATACACATACGTATTCTACCGCTATTTTAATTCAGAAATTAAGTACATTTACCTATGCAGAAACCAAAATTATTGGATATTGAAAATCTCTCTATTTCTTTTTCTTCGGAAGGAATTGATAAAGAAATCATTAATAATATATCCTATCATTTGTATTCTAACGAAATTTTAGGTGTCGTTGGTGAATCTGGTTCAGGAAAGTCGGTATCTTCATTAGCAATTCTAGGTTTGCTTCCAAAGAACATTTCAAAAATTACTGAAGGCTCCATTGTATTCGATTCACAAGATATGACAACACTTGCCTCTAAACAATTTCAGAAGATAAGAGGACACAAAATCGCCATGATATTTCAAGAACCCATGAGTTCTTTAAATCCGTCAATGACCTGCGGTAAACAAGTCATTGAAATTCTACTTCAACATACGATTTTATCAAAAGCAGATGCTAAAACCGAAACGATGGCACTTTTTGAAAAAGTAAAACTACCACTACCTCAACGCGTTTATAACGCGTATCCTCATGAAATTTCTGGCGGACAAAAACAGCGTGTCATGATTGCTATGGCGATTGCCTGTAAACCAAAAATCTTAATTGCAGATGAACCGACCACTGCTTTAGATGTTACGATTCAAAATGAAATCATTTTGTTATTAAAACAATTGCAAAGAGAAGAGCAAATGAGTATTATTTTTATCTCTCATGATTTGTCATTAGTCTCAGAAATTGCAGATCGTATTTTGGTGATGTATAAAGGCGCTATTGTTGAACAAGGTAAGGTTGAACAAGTTTTCAAATTCCCTGAGCACCTGTATACAAAAGCATTAATCAATTCCAAACCATCCATGAAAACGCGACTGAAACAGTTGCCGACAATTGATGATTTTATAAATAAAACGACGAAAGCTGATGTCGTAACGTCGGAAGAACGCGCTGAAATCCACAAAAAAATATATGCTCAAAAACCTCTTTTAGAAGTCATCAATCTTGAAAAAGAATTTCTGTCAAAATCGGGCTGGTTTTCAAAACCAGAATCCTTTAAAGCAGTAAATAATGTATCCTTTAAATTATACAAAGGGGAAACGTTAGGATTAGTTGGAGAATCTGGTTGTGGAAAATCAACACTCTCAAACGCAATTCTGCAACTAGATAAAGCAACTGCAGGTTCTATTTTATATCAAGGTTTAGATATCACCAAACTGTCAAGATCTGCAATACGAAAGCTTAGAAAAGATATTCAAATTATTTTTCAAGACCCATATGCCTCTTTAAATCCAAGATTAACCGTAGGAAAAGCAATTATGGAGCCTATGGAAGCTCATGGTATTGGAACATCTGAAGACGATAGACAACAACGCGTTTTGGCTTTATTGTTTAAAGTTGGGTTAGACGACACGTTTTTTAATCGTTATCCTCATGAGTTTTCTGGCGGACAGCGACAACGGATTGGAATTGCTAGAGCTATTGCACTAGAACCTCAGCTTATAATATGTGATGAGTCGGTGTCTGCATTAGACATTTCTGTACAAGCTCAAGTTTTAAATCTACTTAATGATCTTAAAAGTAATTTTGGTTTCACCTATATATTTATATCTCATGATTTAGCTGTCGTTAAATATATGTCAGACCAATTAATTGTTATGAATAAAGGGGAAATTGAAGAAATGGATGATGCAGATGTCATTTATAATAATCCGCAAAAAGAATACACTAAAAAACTGATTCATGCGATTCCAAAAGGACTCATTGAAACCGATTCTTTATTGTTTAACTAGTTATACTTCATTGCGTTTTATTCTTAATTTAGAAAATTCTTACTTAATTTTATCCTGGATTAAGAACCTCAAGTATTATGTATGCTAACATCAAACTATCAAAAGCACTATGAATTCAAGAATTAATCACATCATCGTATTGCTAAGTTTCATCTTAACTTTAACAAGCAACTCCAATCATAAAAAACAGTCCACTGTGGTAAATCAAAGTAATAATATTATAGACCAAAAAGTAGATTCCTTAATGGCCTTAATGACGCTTGATGAAAAAGTAGGCCAGATGAATCTTTATAATGGATTCTGGGATGTTACTGGTCCTAAGCCAGAAGGAGGCTCTGCAAAAACAAAATATGATCACCTTCGAAAAGGCTGGGTTGGAGGCATGTTAAATATAAAAGGTGTTAAAAATGTTAGAGAAGTACAAAAAATAGCGGTTGAAGAAACCAGACTTGGTATTCCTTTAATTATTGGTTTTGATGTTATCCATGGTTATAAAACTTTAAGTCCGATACCGTTGGCAGAAGCTGCAAGCTGGGATTTAGAAGCAATTGAAAAGTCCGCTAGAAATGCAGCAACAGAGGCTTCAGCATCTGGAATTAACTGGACGTTTGCGCCAATGGTTGATATCAGTCGAGAACCTCGATGGGGAAGAGTTATGGAAGGCGCTGGAGAAGACCCTTATTTAGGTAGTAAAATAGCTAAGGCTAGAGTGGATGGTTTTCAAGGGGACGATTTAAAGGAAGATAATACGATTGCTGCTTGCGCTAAACACTTTGCTGCTTATGGTTTTGCTGAAGCTGGAAAAGAATATAACACAGTAGACATTGGAACTTCAACATTATTTAATATGGTGTTACCTCCATTTAAAGCTGCGTCTGAAAGTGGTGTCAAAACATTTATGAATTCATTTAATGACCTCAATGGCATCCCAGTAAGCGCTAGCAACTATTTACAACGCGATATTCTTAAAACCAAATGGGGCTTTGAAGGCTTCGTAGTTTCAGATTGGGCATCCATTAACGAACTTATTTCTTGGGGACATGCTAAAGACAAAAAGGAAGCTGCAAAATTAGCATCTACAGCAGGTTCAGACATGGACATGGAAGGTTATGTGTATATCCAGGAACTCGTCAATCTCGTAAAAGAAGGCGTTGTAGAAGAAGCCATTATAAATGATGCTGTAAAACGGATTTTAAAGGTGAAATATGAATTAGGCTTATTTGATGATCCTTATAAATACTGCAACACTAAAAATGAAACGGAACGTATTGGCAGTAAAGCACATCTCAATGATGCTTTGGATATGGCAAAAAAATCAATTGTATTATTAAAAAATGAAACGCAATTACTTCCCTTAAAAAAAGAAGGACAAAAAATAGCACTAATAGGTCCTTTAGCCGCAGAAAAAAACAGTCCTTTAGGGAGCTGGCGAACAGCATCAGATGACCATAAAGCTGTATCCGTTTTAGAAGGTATGCAAACCTATGTAGGTAATGCTGTTGAATACTCAAAAGGAATAAACTTAATTATTGGAGAAACCTCTTTTGTTAAAGAAGTCAAAATAAATACGACTAGCAGAGACGGAATTAAAGAAGCAGTTGAAGTCGCAAAAAATGTAAACGTCGTTGTTATGGTTTTAGGAGAACATGGATTTCAAAGCGGTGAAGCTAGAAGCAGAACTCAACTAGATTTACCTGGACTACAACAAGAATTACTTGAAGCTATTTATGAGGTTAACAAAAATATTGTACTTGTTTTAAATAATGGTCGTCCACTTGCTATTGAGTGGGCCGCTAAGAATATTCCATCAATTGTAGTGGGTTGGCAACTAGGATCTCAAACAGGAAACGCTATCGCACAAGTTTTATATGGTGACTATAATCCCAGTGGAAAGCTTCCTATGACATTCCCTAGAACTGTTGGGCAAATTCCTATTTACTACAATCATAAAAACACTGGAAGAGCTAAAAACTCAGAGAATAATGTATTTTGGTCTCACTACATCGATCAAGAAAATACACCACTGTATCCGTTTGGATTTGGTTTAAGTTATACTCAGTTTGCCTATAAAAATCTAACTCTCAAAGGTTCTGATTTTTCAATAAATGACACCGTGAAGGTGTCTGTTGAAATTTCAAATATTGGTGATTATGATGGTAAAGAAGTTGCTCAACTTTACATTAGAGATTTAGTTGGAAGTATTGTAAGACCTGTAAGAGAATTAAAAGGATTTGAATTAGTCGTGCTTAATAAAGGAGAAACAAAGACTATCGAATTTAGGTTAACAAAAGAAGAGCTTGGTTTTTATAATAACAACGGTGATTTTATAATAGAACCAGGTGATTTCGAAGTCTACGTTGGAGGTAACTCAAATGCGAGTTTAAAAAAAGAGTTTACTTTGAGATAAAAATTGATATCAAAAAAAATTCATGCTATTCCAAAAGGGTTATAGCATGAATACTTTTTTAGTTAGGGCTAGGACATTTTTTGATACTTTTAATGTGTTTTGAAAACTAGTTAAAAACTTGTTTTCGGAACTTTTAGGTTTAGGTAAATTTGGGGCAAAAAAGGTCATTCAGTTAAAATTATGATAGATTTGGGGCAAATCATAAATCTAGGTTACACATTAAATATCTTATTCCGATTAGGTTTTGTAAACATACTATCCTTTTTCAATTAATCAGCCTAAATACATTATTAATCGATGAAATGCATCTTATTTTAACATATATCCTGTATTTAGTTGAATTTTCTTACAATAATTAATATTAAAACCATATTCTGGAATAAAAAAAACCACTATAAAAGTGGCATAATACTATTCTTATCGTTGCTCAATATGACAACAAGGCTAATTTAGGTTTAATATCAGTTATCATCTAAAACGAACCTAAAATAATAATTGGTATTATAAATCCATTTCTGGAATATCGCCTTCAATTATTAAAGTCCCTTCTGTAGCATTTTGAATATCTTCTACCGAAACTCCAGGAGCACGTTCTAAAAGTTTAAAGCCTTTGGATGTAATTTCCATAACAGCAAGATTAGTGACTACTTTTTTTACGCAAGCAACTCCCGTTAATGGCAACGAGCATTGTTTCAATAATTTCGAAGCCCCAGCTCTATTGGTATGCATCATGGCAACTATAATATTCTCTGCACTGGCAACAAGATCCATTGCGCCTCCCATACCTTTTACCATTTTACCTGGTATTTTCCAATTGGCAATATCACCTTCTTCAGAAACTTCCATAGCACCTAGAATGGTTAAGTCAACATGTTGACCTCGTATCATTGAAAAACTAGAAGCAGAGTCAAAGAAACTTGCTCCTGGTAATGTAGTAATAGTTTGTTTTCCTGCGTTTATAATATCTGCATCTTCTTCGCCTTCAAAAGGAAATGGTCCCATACCAAGAACTCCGTTTTCACTTTGAAACTCTACTTCGATATCGTCTCTTACATAATTAGCCACTAAAGTTGGTATACCGATACCAAGATTAACATAGTATCCGTCTCGTACTTCTTTAGCGATACGCTTTGCGATTCCGTTTTTATCAAGCATAATATTCATTCTTTAATTTGGATTCTCGACTCCGCTCGAATAGACAGAGTAAAAGTCTTTTTATATTTATTAATTTTTGGTACGCACAGTTCTCTGCTCAATTCGTTTCTCATATTTTTCTCCTTGAAAAATACGTTT
This sequence comes from Dokdonia sp., assembly GCA_047622005.1. Lineage (GTDB taxonomy): Bacteria > Bacteroidota > Bacteroidia > Flavobacteriales > Flavobacteriaceae > Psychroserpens. Next base: position 12,193 of record JBLHML010000025.1, read on the forward strand.
CACAAATATGCCTGGAATATGTATTTGATTAGGATCTAAAGTTCCCACAGGCACTAACTCTTCTACCTCAGCAACCGTAATTTTTGCTGCACCACACATATTAGGATTAAAATTTCTTGCAGTTCCTTTAAAGACTAGGTTTCCTGCTGCGTCGCCTTTCCATGCTTTTACAAAGGCAAAATCTGCTTTAAAAGCGTATTCTAGAACATACATTTTACCGTCAAACTTTCTAGTTTCTTTTCCTTCTGCAACTTCAGTTCCATAGCCTGCTGGTGTATAAATTGCTGGAAAGCCTGCTTGTGCTGCTCTACAGCGTTCTGCCAATGTGCCTTGCGGAATTAACTCCACTTCCAATTCTCCAGATAGCATTTGTCGTTCAAATTCATCATTTTCTCCAACATAGGAAGAGGTCATTTTATCTATTTGCTTGCCTTGTAATAACAATCCCAATCCAAAATCATCAACCCCTGCATTATTAGAAATACACTTGAGGCCTTTTACATTTAATTTTACTAACTCTGCAATAGCATTTTCTGGAATTCCAGATAAACCGAAACCACCAAACATAAAGGTCATATTGTCTGTAACACCTTTAAGTGCTTCGCGAACATTAGCCACTTTTTTACTTATCATTTGTGTTTATTTTTAGCTACGGAAATTTACGAAATATAATTATCATTTAAAAAGTGAAGTAGTTGAAAATCTTAAAACAAAAAAACCACTCTAATATGAGTGGTTTTTTTTCTTCCGAAGAAAATAAAAGTTTAAAAATCAATAACTCCGTCTAAATCGTCATCAGGATCTTTACCGTTACCCTCATTACCTTTCCATTTGTCACAATCTACTTCAATAGACAAATCTTCTGGTTTCTCAAATTCATCTTTTGAAATCCCTAAGGCTTCATCTGCATAACATGCTTTCATATATAATCCCCAAATTGGCAATGCCATAGAAGCACCTTGTCCATAATGTATAGATTTAAAATGTGCTGCTCTATCTTCTGCTCCAACCCAAACACCTGTTACTAAATTTGGAACCATACCCATAAACCAACCATCACTTTGATTTTGTGTCGTCCCTGTTTTTCCTGCAATTGGATTTGTAAATCCATAAGGATATCCTGTTATAATTTCTTTATAAACAGCTTGATCTGCTCCCCAAGTTCGTTTCAATCTTGCACCAGAACCGGACTCCACAACACCTTGCATCAAATTAACTGTTGTATATGCCACCTCTGCACTTAAAACATCCCGAGTTTCAGGAGTAAATTGGTATAGAACGGTTCCGTTTTTATCTTCTATACGTGTGACCATTACGGGTTTATTATACACACCCTTATTAGCAAATGTTGAATAGGCTGCCACCATTTCATAGACACTAATATCTGGAGTACCCAAAGCTATTGCAGGTACTATAGGAATATTTGAAGTAATACCTAAATTTTTTGCCATATCAGCCACAGGCTCTGGACCTACCTTATCCATCAATCTAGCTGTAGCTGTGTTTACAGAAAACCCTAAAGCTGCTTTAAGTGTTAAGAACCCATCATAACGACCATCAGAGTTTTTTACGGTCCAAGGTTCTGGGTTTCCATACTTACCAGCTTCGATAGTTATTTGCTGTCTTGGTATCGTATCACAAGGTGATAAGTGTAATTGATCTATAGCAGTAGCATACACAAATGGTTTAAATGTAGAACCAACCTGACGTTTTCCTGTTTTTACATGATCATATTGAAAATGTCTAAAATTCATACCACCAACCCAAGCTTTAACATGACCTGTTTGAGGGTCCATAGACATCATTCCTGGCTGTAAAAATGATTTGTAGTAACGCATAGAATCCATAGGCTTCATAACCGTATCAATTTCAGATGGCTTACCTTCTTTCCATGCAAAAATGCTCATTTGTGTAGGTTTTTGAAAAGAAGCTCTAATTTCCTTTTCAGTTTTACCTAGAGATTTCAGAACTCTCCAACGTTCTGATCGTCGCATTCCAGAGTTCATTAATTTTTCTATTTCACTTTTATCAAGTTCTAGAAAGGGTGCTGTTTTATTTCTTTCTGGTGTGTTTTGATTATCAAATTCTGCTTGCAATCTTGGCATATGACGACCAACTGCATTTTCTGCATATTTTTGCATTCTAGAATCTATGGTTGTATAGATTTTGAGTCCGTCGTTATACAAGTTATACTTTTCACCATCTGGCTTTGGATTCTTTTTGATCCATTTTTTCATGAACTTGTCAAGATATGCTCTAAAGTACGTTGCAGAGCCTTCTCTGTGCGATTCTGGCGAAAAATTCAAGTCTAATGCTGTGTCTTGAAGACTATCTTTTATGACTTCGGAAATGTACTCGTATTTATACATTTGCGCCAAAACGACATTTCGTCTGTTCTTTACACCTTCAGGGTTTCGTGATGGAATTGGATTATATAACGATGAGTTTTTAAACATGCCAACCAACATGGCAGACTCTTTCATGGTGAGGTGTATTGGCTCTTTTCCGAAGTAAATACGAGACGCACTTCTAATCCCATCACCATTGTTACCAAAATCATAAATATTAAAATACATCGCAATGATTTCCTCTTTGGTATACTGACGCTCCAAACGAATAGCAATGACCCATTCTCTTACTTTTTGAAAAAGACGTTGAAATTTATTTGAAGACACTTGCTTCGTAAACAACTGTTTTGCTAATTGCTGAGAAATTGTACTTGCTCCACCTCCTCGACCTAATTTAGAAATAGCTCTCATAGTACCTCTAAAATCAATACCTGAATGGTCGTAATATCTTATGTCTTCGGTTGCGACTAAGGCGTCTACCAGTTCTTTTGGTAACTCCTCATAATCTACAGGTGTTCTATTATCATCTAAATAAAATTTACCTAGTGTTTTATCATCCGATGATATGATTTCTGTTGCTAAAAACGTTTTTGGATTTTCTAAGATTGTGTGATCTGGCATTTCTCCCAAAAGTCCCCAAGAAGCTAATAGAAACATGAAAAAAAATGCGAAAATACCTCCTGTAAAAATAATCCAGAAGCGTCTTATATATTTTGAAAAGTCTTGAGCGTTATACTTAGTAGATTTTTTATTTGCTACCCTTTTGTTTGCCATAATCAATGTGTTTGCGAATGCTCTATTCTAAAACCAACATCTGTGATGCCTTCTAATTTATCAATGCCTTTGATACTGCCATTTTCTCTCATGGCATGTTGTATTTTGATACTATATTCTCCTGTTTCATCAAATATAAACGGCTCTTCATAACCTTTATACCACAATTTACTTTCTTTGACATCTGTAAAGCCCGTACCTAAAAAGGTACCATCTGGATTTGCCATTTTATATTTTAATGTGTCATTTAATGTCTTACCATTAGGGTAATTAAGCTCTACAATTAAGAATAAATTACTGTATTTATAATCATCTGTATGTCGCAAGTTAACGTACAAATTATAAGCATTTGTGGAGTCTGGAGGTGTGACCTTGAATTCAATTCTATTGTCTTTATCCCATTCACCAGGAACCGACTTATATTCGTCAAAAATGCGATTAGAATCACAAGACATAATGCTTAAAAAAAGCACCATAGATAGTATCCAATACTTACTTTTTTGCATTAGTATTATTTGTATTTTTAGGTCGTTGGCTCTGTCTCCCTTTATTATTTCTACGTTTCTTTTTCCGTTTTGGACCATCAAATCGTGTTAAACTATCTTGACCAACAACGTTTTCAAACTCAGTTTTAGTATCTTCTATTAACTCTGAAGCGTACTCTTCTAAACTTGCAACTGTTTCTCTTTTCTTGTTTTTTTCTATGATTTCATTGGCCTGATCTGTAGTTAATACGTGCCAATTCATCCATTCTCCCTCGTAAGCATACCAGAGATGGCCTTTAAAAATATCTGTTTTTTGACATACTGCTTTTCCTTTTTCGGTAAACAGTTTCGTATCAGATTTTGGAAATGCTTTTAGAGCATCTAGATACGAATCCAACTCGTAATTTAGACAGCATTTTAATTTACCACATTGTCCGGCTAATTTTAACGGATTAAGTGATAATTGCTGGTATCGTGCTGCAGAGGTACTTACAGATCTAAAATCTGTTAACCATGTTGAACAACATAGTTCTCTTCCGCAGGAACCAATACCACCAAGACGTGCTGCTTCTTGCCTAAATCCAACTTGTTTCATTTCTATACGCGTTCTAAACTCACGCGCAAAAACTTTAATGAGCTCTCTAAAGTCTACGCGCTCTTCTGCAGTATAATAAAATGTAGCTTTGCTTGCATCTCCTTGATACTCTATATCTGAGATTTTCATGTGCAGTTTTAAATCAATAGCAAATTGTCGTGCTTTGACTTTCATTGGATCTTCTTTATCTCTAGCTGCAGACCAAATATCAATATCTTTTTGACTTGCCTTTCGGTAAATCTTCATGACGTTTTCTTCATCATCAATATTAACTTTTTTACGCTTCATTTGAACTCTTACCAATTCTCCAGTAAGTGTTACCATCCCAATATCATGGCCAGAACTTGCTTGTGTGGCAACGACGTCTCCAATACTTAGGGTTAAATTCTCGGTATTTTTGTAGTATAATTTTCGTCCGTTTTTAAAACGAACTTCAACACCTATAAAAGGTTCTTGACCTTGAGGTAATGTCATGTTGGCTAACCAATCGAAAACAGTGAGTTTATTGCAGCTATCTGTACCACAAGTCCCATTATTTTTGCATCCTTTTGGTTGTCCATCCTTACCAGTTGAGCAACTTTTACAACTCATGAAATTTTATATATAATTTGATCGCTTGAAAAAGTTATCAAATGAAGATTAATGTTTCTTTTGAAATGTAAATATAAGATTATTTATTCATAAAAATAATGTTGGTTCAATCTGTAATTTCTAGTGTATTGGACTGCAAACAAAATAGCTATTAGGCAGTATTATAGAGTCCAATTACTTCATTGTTTTGTAATAAAGATGATTACTAATCAGAAAAAAAGATGATGATATAATTTATTAAAACTCTGCTCTCATAATTCTTAGTCTAAAAATAAAATTTGTCTTTAATTCCGAAGGAATAAAAACTCAAAGAGAAATTAATTAAACTCTATCTCATAATTAAGTCTGTGAGATAGTGTTTTAAGTTGTGACTTTGATTTAAAAATACCAGAGAACAGAAGCTGACTCCAACCAATCTTTTTTGAAAATGTATTGAACGATTCTTCTCTCCAATTAAAGCCTTCTTTCCAAAATTTATTGGGTGAAATATAACAAAACGTGTAGTCAAATACAAAACTAGATTGATTTTCACCCTTAAGTATAGATAAGGTCTCAGGAGCCATTAATAAAATATGATTGGTTTTACATTGGTCTCTTATTTCTGAAATTACCGCTGGATAATCGGCCTCTAAACTTGAAATATCAAAATCATTATACTCTGTGTTCCCAATTTTTTGGATTGGTCTTATTTGCAACATGTCAAATCCTTTTGGATTAAAATGAAGGAAAAAATCTTTAAGTTCGTAAAAATTATCTTTGTTAAACGTGTAGTTTATTCTGACTTTAAAATCATAAGTTGATTTTAATTTTGCAAATGCCTTAAAAGCATTCTGAAACTTCTCATAACTTGCTTTTTTCATAAAATTCTCATAGCTCTCTTTGGTTACACCATGTAGAGATATAGTAAATTCATTTAGTCCTGCTTTTAATAAGGCTTCTATTTTTTCTTCGTTAAGTAAATTTGCATTTGTCGTAATTGAAATATATGGCACGTTGTATTGCTTGCCTAATTCAACAATCTTAACCAAATTTTTATATAGGGTAGGCTCAGTACCACAACCTATTTGAAGTTTTAAAGCACGATTAAAAATTGATTTTGCAACACGATCTAAATCTTCATCTTTAAACTGCCCTTTCAAGGTTTTTACATAATCTTCATCTGTAAAATAGCACATTTTACATCGTAAATTACATGCCATTACAGGATCTAAATTAACAGCTAAATACCTTCTATTAAATTTATGAAGTAAGAAAAGTCCTAAAAACTTAATTCTATGACTCTTGACCTTTCTATTGAGCTGTAAAAGCTTGTAAATGTTCATTTATAGTGTTTTGTTTAAGATCTCAAAAATATTTCTCAAATCTTTTTTAAATGGTAAATGGTCTGCTCTTCCTTTTTTAAAGATATCATTGCTATTACCTTGACCTTTGCGAAGTGCTTTTTGCTCTTCAAAAGACAATCTATTGATTTCCATGCAACTGGTAGAACAACAGTTTTCCATCTGTTCTTTGCAAGTATCACATTGTATAAATAATAAATGGCAGGCTTCATTTGCACAATTAGTATGAAGATCTGCAGGATTACCACATTGATGACAATTAGCAATAACATCATCACTAATACGCTCTGATCTTCGTTCATCAAATACAAAGTTTTTACCAATGAATTTATTTTCTAAATCATTAGACTCAACTTGTCTCACATAATTAATGATACCTCCATCTAATTGAAATACATTTTTAAACCCCTTGTGTTTATAATAGGCACTTGCTTTTTCACATCTAATTCCGCCAGTACAATACATAACGAGATTCTTATCCTCTTTATGTTCTTTTAAATCTTCTTCAATGATGTCTAAAGATTCTCTAAATGTATCTACATCTGGAGTTACCGCATTTTTAAAATGACCAATCTCACTTTCATAGTGATTTCGCATATCTACCAAAACGGTATTGGGATCTTCGATGAGTTCATTAAATTTTGAAGCATTTACATGAACACCCTTATTTGTAACGTCAAAAGTGTCATCATTTAACCCATCTGCCACAATTTTTTGGCGCACTTTTACCTTAAGTTTTAGAAAAGCAAAATTATCATGCTCAATAGCAACATTTAATCTTACATTTTCTAAAAAAATAATAGTGTCGAGATGATTTTTAAATGTATCAAAATTATCAGCAGGAATAGAAAGCTGAGCATTTATACCTTCTTGGGCCACATAAATTCGTCCTAAAACCTCAAATTCATCCCAAGCTAAGAACAGGTGATTTCTAAAAATTTGAGTGTTGCCAATTTTGGCGTACTTATAGAAAGAGATTGTTAAGCGTTCTTTTCCCGCTTTTTCAATAAGCTCTGCTCTTTCTTTAGCACTTAAGTTATTGTACAGTTGCATGCTATACTAATTTTAAGATTAAAAAATGAAAAGCAAAGGTAAGGAAAGTTTTGATCGTTAACTATAACGCATAAAAAAGCCCTGCGGATTCGACAAAAACAGGGCTTTTTTAGAGGACTAACTCGTGATTAATATTTTTAAATTTATCTTAAAAATAAATGACGAGCTATCCACCATCGGCCTTACAGTTGCTGTTTACATTTACAGAAACCGAAAAACCTGAAGTGTTGTTAAAAATAATTTTACTAAAAAACCTCATTTTCAATAAGAATTTAAGTTTGTTGGATGTGCCTTAACCTATAGAATTGATTAAAAATTATGATGCCTTGAGGAACTTCAAACTAAGTCGCACACTTTCTATAGTTATAAAAAGTACAAAGTTTTTGGTTTCAATTTGTCAATAATCTTTAATCGCACTTAAAGATTTAAAGCTTCTTTTTCATAGCAAGATTTCCCAATCTCAATTAGTAGATGCAAAAAGTTTAAAAAGGTTGCGTCATAAGTCAAAAAAAATTAAAAGATGTTGTATTTTAGCTAACCCTTTTTGAGGGCTTTAATTATAAAAATAACAAGAAAATGAGCAGTGAAAAAGACGCAAAACTAAAAGCATTAAAGTTAACATTAGATAAACTTGATAAGGCCTACGGAAAAGGAACAGTAATGAAAATGAGCGATCAAGCGGTAGTAGATGTTGAGGCTATTTCTTCTGGATCTTTAGGTTTAGATATTGCTTTAGGAGTTGGTGGATATCCAAGAGGACGTGTTATTGAAATATATGGACCAGAATCTTCTGGTAAAACTACATTAACCCTGCACGCTATTGCTGAAGCTCAAAAAGCTGGAGGTATTGCTGCTTTTATTGATGCAGAGCATGCTTTTGATAGAACTTATGCTGGAAATCTTGGCGTAGATATAGATAATTTAATAATTTCTCAACCAGACAATGGTGAACAAGCTTTAGAAATAACAGATAATTTAATACGGTCTGGAGCTATTGATATTGTTGTTATTGACTCGGTTGCAGCATTAACGCCAAAAAGTGAAATTGAAGGAGAAATGGGTGATTCTAAAATGGGATTACATGCGCGTTTAATGTCTCAAGCCCTCAGAAAATTAACAGGCTCAATTAGTAAAACAAATTGTACGGTAATCTTCATTAACCAATTACGTGAAAAAATTGGTGTTATGTTTGGTAATCCAGAAACGACTACTGGTGGTAATGCATTGAAATTTTATGCTTCTGTTCGTCTAGATATTCGTCGTTCTACGCAAATTAAAAATACAGATGGAGGCGTAATGGGTAACAAAACTAGAGTTAAAGTTGTTAAAAATAAAGTCGCTCCACCTTTTAGAATGTGTGAATTTGATATCATGTATGGCGAAGGTATTTCTAAAGTAGGAGAAATATTAGATGTTGCTGTAGAACAAGAAATTATTAAGAAGAGTGGATCTTGGTTTAGCTATGGTGAAACCAAATTAGGTCAAGGAAGAGATGCTGTAAAGGCACTGATCAAAGACAATCCTGAATTGATGGATGAACTTGAAGAAAAAGTTCGAGCAACCATCAAATCTGCAGAATAAAAAACACAGTAGAAATAAAAAAAAATCCCTCTTTCAGGGATTTTTTTGTTTTTAGACGCAACCTTTTTATACTTTCTGTATCTACTTGATGAAATCATATATGTTTTTAAATTAATTTACACCAATGAAGAAGATTTTTTTATTAAGTTTTTTAATGTTTTCACTGTTTTCTTGCAGTGTTTCTGATGATACTCAAAGTTTTAGTACGGAAATACTCCCAATTGAAAGTGTCACAATTCCAGAAGAATTTCAGTTTGGTCAAGTCTATGAAATAAGTGTGACTTATTTTAGACCATCTGGTTGTCATATTTTTAATAATTTCTATTATGAAATAAATGAAAATGAACGCATCGTGGCTGTAATTAATACAGTATACGAGGATTCATCTTGTGAAACTTTTGCACCAGAAGAAAATGAAGTAGAAGTCTCTTTTAACTTTCAAGTTAATAGTATTGATACTTACACTTTTAAGTTTTTTCAAGGACAGGATGACAATGGAAATGATCTCTACTATATTGTAGAAGTACCAGTAGTACAATAAATTAAATTAATTAAACCGAAAATATGTGAGTTTAGACCAGCTCATAGAGGGATGTAAACATAATGATGGGCAAGCTCAAAATCAATTATACAAGCTATATGCTAGTAAATTGTTTTCAGTTTGTTTGAAGTATTCGCGCAATTATGTGGAAGCTGAAGATAATTTACAAGACGCGTATCTAACTATTTTTAAAAAGATAGGTCAATTTAAAAGTCAAGGTTCGCTAGAAGGCTGGATGAAACGCATAGCAATCAACACGGCTTTACAACGGTATAGAAGCGTTGGCGTTTTTGACATTATAAATGAAGATCAAATTGAAGATGTAACAGTAGAGGTTGATGACGATGATATGAGTATTGATTATCTACTCAATATTATTCAAGAACTACCAGATCGTTACAGATTGGTATTTAATTTATATGCCTTAGATGATTACTCGCATAAAGAAATTGCTGCGATGTTAACCATCTCTACAGGCACATCAAAATCAAACTTAGCGAGAGCTCGTATGATTTTAAAAGAGAAAATAAAACACTATAAAGCGAGTCTCAATTCGCAAAGCATATAATGAGTGAAAAGAAACACATAGATAAACTCTTTAAAGAGCAACTCAAAAATTTTGAGGTTGCTCCTAATGACGCTGTCTGGGAAAAAATTGAGGCAGAACTCAATAAAGACAAGCGTAAACGCAGAGTGATCCCAATTTGGTGGAAAGTCGCTGGAGTTGCTGCTGCTCTATTATTGATGTTTACCGTTGCGAATACATTCTTGAATGATTTTGATAGTTCAGTTGAAAAAGAAGTTGTTGATACAGAGACGTCTCATGAGAATTCAACATCCAATAATGAAACCTCAAATGGTTCAGAATTAAATACTTCGGAAGATTTAGAACAACACCCAATTGTAGATAGCGAAGAAAATTCTGAAGAAAAAAGCGAAGAGAATAACAGTAATACACCTGAAAACAATCTTATATCTCCGAATAAATCAGACAACAAAACAAGTGTAACGATTTCCGAAGAAAAGGAGAACGAAGAACATAACAAGAACATCAAAGAGACTCATAAAAACAACGCTGTAATTAAGAACAAATCATTACAACGTGATGCCATCGTTTCTAATGAAAATAACACTCTTAAGAACAACAAAGACCACAGCAATAGCAACCTTAAAAACAAAAATGCTATTGTTAAAAACTCGAATAATACGCCGTCTGAAAATGAAGACCTTAAAAATGATATTAGAAAAGAAAAATCTGAAATTGATAAACTCATAAAACAACTTAAGACAGAAAAATCAACTCAAGTGACGTTTTCTAATTCTTCGGAAAAAGAAAATAATGACGTGGTAATAGACACTTCAAAGACATTAGCAGCAGCAGAAAATGCTATAGAAAAAGCCATTGCTCAAACTGAAACTGAAGACAATGAGAAAATCAAAGATTCTATTGAACCATTAACACAACGCTGGAGTATTGCACCAAATATGGCTCCTGTCTATTTTAACACATTAGGTGATGGCTCAACAATTGATGAGCAATTTGTCGATAACACTAAAGAGGGTGATGTTAATGTAAGTTATGGAATTAAAGGTGCTTATGCTATCAATAAAAAGTTTACAATTAGAGCTGGAGTGAATAAAGTTAACTTAGGGTATTCTACAAATAATGTAGTTGCTTTTAGTGGGCCAAACGCATCTGCTGCTAGTAGAGAATTACAAAATATTAATGTTAGTGATTCTACCACAATCTATTTAAGTGCTAATAATTTAAGTTTTGCTACTGGTCCAGAGGTTTTATTTTTAAAAGAGCAAGGGGCTATTAGCCAACAATTAGGATTTATAGAAGTGCCTATTGAATTAGAATACAATCTACTTGACACTAAAATTGGCTTAAATCTTATTGGTGGTTTTAGCACCTTATTTTTAAGTGATAATGACGTGTATTCTGTAGAAAGAAACGGTAACAAAACACGTTTAGGGGAAGCTACAAACATTAACGATATGAGTTATAGCGCTAATTTTGGAATTGGTCTTAACTATAATATTTCAAAACAATTACGATTTAATCTTGAACCCACGTTCAAGTATCAAATAAACACCTTTAATGAAACGTCTGGTAATTTCCAACCATTTTTCATTGGTGTTTATACAGGACTTAGTTTTAAGTTTTAGGTTTTTTTAGTTGGTTAGATAATTATTGCATACTGCAATGATGACGAAAAGCTACTCCGTGCCAGGAGTAGCTTTTTTGTGTTTAGGCATTGAAGGTCTTTAGTTGGTTCAATAATAATTGGTGTGCTTGGGTATTTATGTTTTTGGTTTCTTTAATAGTCAATCCTTCTGTAGGAATAAAATGATGCACTTTTGCACGCATTTGTCCTGGGCTTCCACTAAAAAAAGTATAGGAAAATCGTTTTTTATTATCGCCAAAAGTTATTGGTACAATTTGAATTTGATGATTAATTGCCATTCTAAAAGCACCATCTTTAAAATCATCTAATGCAATGCTTTCATCTGGCACACCACCTTCTGGGAAAATACAAATACTCATCCCTTGTTTTAAACGTCTTTGCGCTCTTAAAAAAACGGTTTGCCTACTTTTAGCATCATTTCTATCTACCAAAATACTAGTGCGTTTATAGAAAAAACCAAATAATGGGATTTTAGCCAACTCTGCCTTACCAACAAATACAAAGGGATTTTTAACCGTGACTAGCATCAACATAATATCTGCCATTGATGTATGATTAGCAACAAACATGTAGCTTTCATTTTTCTTCGGAATGCCCTCACGCTGAATTTTAACTCTAAAACCCATGCCTATTAGAATAAACCAAGCCCAAAAACGAGCAATCCTAAAAAACAACGGATACCATGACTCTTTTAAAATTGACACTATCAATATTGGAAATAGCACAATAATTGGTATGGCCACCAAAATGTAGAACCAAATGCGATATAAGGTGTAGAATATGTTCTTAAAAATCTTCATTGGGCTCAAAACTACTTAAATTAATTCAACATTTCTACTAAAAAAATTACCTTTGCTGACGATATAGAATTAAGTTGAAGGTAAAGACTGAAGATTAAAAACTTCAAAACGAATACCATAAGCAATAACTAAAAAGAGATTCCCGTTTTCACGGGAAGTAAGCATGGCAAGAATACTCACAGGAATACAAAGCACAGGAACACCACATTTAGGAAACATTTTAGGTGCTATTTCGCCTGCAATTGAGATGGCAAATGATGCTAACAATGACTCGTTTCTTTTTATAGCAGATATGCACTCGTTAACTCAGATAAAAGATGCAGAAACATTACGTCAAAACACCTATTCTACTGCTGCCACTTGGTTAGCGTTTGGTTTAGACGTTGATAAGACTGTGTTTTACAGACAAAGTGATATTCCTCAAGTTACAGAATTATCATGGTATTTAAGCTGTTTCTTTCCCTATCAGCGATTAACATTAGCGCATAGTTTTAAAGATAAAGCAGACCGTTTAGAAGATGTCAACGCTGGTTTGTTTAGCTATCCAATGCTCATGGCAGCAGATATCTTATTGTATGATTCTGAAATCATACCAGTAGGAAAAGATCAACTCCAACATATCGAAATGACACGTGATGTCGCCTCACGTTTTCATGCAAAAATGGGAGAAACATTTGTATTACCAGAAGGAAAAGTTTATGAAAACACCATGCTTATTCCAGGTACTGATGGTGCAAAAATGAGTAAGAGTAAAGGCAATATCATTGATATATTTTTAGCTGAAAAGAAGCTACGTAAGCAAATTATGTCTATTGCGACAGATAGCACGCCTCTTGAAGACCCTAAAGACTGGGCAACTTGTAACTGCTTTGCACTTTATAGTTTATTAGCTTCAGAAGATGAAGTCACTACCATGAAAGCCAATTACGACAATGGTGGTTATGGTTATGGTCATGCAAAACAGGCGCTATACGAATTAATTCTTTCTAAATTTTCTACGGAAAGAGAACGTTATTACCATTATATGTCTAACCTCAATGAAATTGATGACGCATTAGCTATTGGAGCTGAAAAAGCGAAGACAGTTGCTAATGAAGTGTTGCAGCGTGTTCGAGGGAAGGTTGGGTATTAATTAAACCAAATATAATATTCTGTCACATCGAGCGGATTTAAACCAACTCAAACAATTTCCCAGGCAACGGTCGTGTCAAACCTTTTAACTCCATCGTCAACAAAATACCAGCAACTTTAAAAACAGGAAGTTCACACGCTTTAGCAATCACATCTAACAATTGCCTATCGTTACCTTTTAGGAAATTATAAATGGTTTTTTCATCTGCATTTAACTCGACGAATAACTGTTTCTGGATTGCAGGTTTTTGATTGTTTTCTAATTGCCAATTGAGCATGTAAGGAATGTCTAAGGGGTTTGACAACAAATGCGCCTGTTGTGTCTTAATCAAATTATTACAGCCTATACTTTGACTGTCTGTTGCACGACCAGGAACTGCAAATACATCTTTACCATAAGAATTTGCAATATCTGCAGTAACAAGGCTACCTCCTTTTGCTGCTGATTCTATAACTATCGTCGCTTCACTCATACCAGCAATGATGCGATTACGTTTTAAAAAATTGCTTCTATCAAAAGGGTCTGTGCTCCAAAAATCGGTGAGGAATCCACCATTTTCTTCAACTTGAGTCACATACTTTTTATGCGTTCTTGGATAAATTTGATTGAGTCCATGTGCTAAACATCCTATGGTTTGGAGCTTGTGTTTAATAGCAGATTTTTGTGCTGTAATATCTGTACCGTAAGCAAAACCCGAAACAATTATGGGATCAAAAGGGACAAGTTGCTCAATCAATTTTTCGCAAAACGCAACTCCATAAGTCGTGATTTTTCGAGTGCCAATAACACTGATGATGCGTTTTTGTTTAAGGTTAACGTTACCCACTTGAAATAATAAAATAGGACTATCAATACAATGTTGCAGTCTTTCAGGATAGTCAGCATCTGTAAAATACAAACTCTTGATATCATTCTCTTTAATAAATTGGAGTTCATTTTCTGCCTCTTTCAAATGTTTAGAATCAAAAAGTCCTTTGATTATAGTGGCTCCTATCCCATCAATCTTTAGAAGATTGTTTATTTTTTCTTTCAAGACGCCTTCCGCAGAACCACAGTGATTAATTAATTTTTTAGCAGTGATATCTCCAATTTTAGGAACGTGTTGCAATGCTAAAATATAAATTAAATCCTGATCTGTCATTCTATTCTATTGATTTAGAACCTACAAGAAACAAATTTTTTAACTGTTAATAAATACTTAGGATGATGTTTTATTCGTGTTGAAAAATTTTTAACTTTGTTTTCATGCAACTAGAGATTTACATCAGCGATTTATTATATAGATATGATTGTGTTATCGTACCTCAATTTGGAGCGTTTTTAACGCATCGTGTTTCGGCAAAATTAAACGAAACCACACATTCTTTTTATCCACCAAAAAAGGCATTGTCTTTTAATGAGCAATTGCAAACAAATGATGGTCTTCTTGCTAACTATATTGCTGAAGTTGAAAAAGTACCTTATCTCGTTGCTGTAGAAAAAATTGCCAAGCAAGTAAAAGCTATCAAATCCTATTTAATTGAGGGCGAAACGATTGAGCTTAATAATATTGGTGATTTACTATTAAATGAAGAAGGCAACATCAACTTTGAACCTTCGCACCACATCAACTACCTTACAGATGCTTTTGGTTTATCTCAATTTAAAACTACTCAAGTCACTAGAGAAGTTCATAAGGAAATTGTTGAAGCCGTAGAAAAAGTGATTCCTATTGCTATTACTCCAGAAAAACGTAAAAGCAGACCATACCTTAAATATGCAGCTCTAGGTTTCATCTTTTTGACTGTTGGAGGATTAGTCGCTTCTAATTACTACGGAGACCAGATTGATAACCACAACCAAATAGCACAAGAAGAAGCTAATGAACAATTGGATGCTAAGGTGCAGGAGGCCACTTTTGTAATTACTAGTCCCTTGCCAGCTGCAACACTTCAAGTGGAGAAAATGACCGGTAATTATCACATTGTTGCTGGCGCATTTCGTATAGAAGCGAACTCCATTAAGAAAGTGCAACAACTAAAAGATAAAGGCTTTAAAGCTCGTAAAATTGGTGTTAACCGCTACGGACTTCACGAAGTCGTATATTCTAGTCATACAGATAGAGTTGAGGCCTTACAGGCGTTAAAAACTATTAAGCGCACGCACAATCGTGAAGCTTGGTTGTTGGTAAAAGCTTTAGACTAGTTTAAACTGCAAGATTTTGAATATTCTACATTTCCGAAGTGAAAAACATTTCATTTAACAAAAACTTAAATGGCGCATCTAAGCGACAAAATCACCCTATCTTTGTATTCTTAAATTAAGATCTCTGTTTTCACGGAGACAAAAAATTAAATTTTTTAATGGAATCAAGAACAGCATTTCAGTCTAAAACAGTTATGACCGATTTGGTACTTCCTAGTGAGACCAATCCTATAAATAATCTTTTTGGTGGTGAATTATTAGCACGTATGGATCGCGCTGCAAGTATTGCTGCACGACGTCATAGTCGACGTATTGTGGTTACCGCAGCTGTAAATCATGTGGCTTTTAATAGATCTGTACCTTTAGGAAGTGTTGTAACTATTGAAGCAAAAGTGTCTAGAGCATTTTCTAGTTCAATGGAAGTCTACATGGATGTTTGGATAGAAGATAGAGAATCTGGTGAGTGTATAAAAGCTAACGAAGCGATTTACACGTTTGTTGCGGTTGATGAAACTGGTCGTCCTGTAAAAGTCCCAGAATTAGTTCCAGAAACAGAACTAGAAAAAGAACGTTTTGATGCCGCTTTGCGTCGTAAACAATTGAGTCTGGTTGTTGCTGGAAAAATGAAGCCTAGTGATGCTACAGAGTTAAGAGCTTTGTTTCTGTAGTTTTAGTTTAAAATAGTTTCTACATTTGTAGATGCTTCGGTAGGCTCAACATGATTTTGAAAGCAAAATCACATTTTGAAAATCCAACTCGCTGGATTTTCAGGAGTAGATTCTTTAAACACGCCAAAACCTAACATTGTTTTACCTTCATTATTTGTAAACACTTCGCCAATCTCTTGTTTTGCAGATACTTTATCTCCTTTACGCACATAGACTTTAAATAAGTTTCTATAAATAGTTATATAGTTACCATGTCTAATTAAGATGACTGGATTAGAGTTCTTTTGACCTGAAACAGCTAACACTTCACCCTCAAAAACAGCTCTTACTTTTGCATTTCTATTTGTAGCAATTCGTACCCCTTTACTATTAATTTTAACTGATGGATCAATTGAAGATGGTTGCGTACCAAAACGTACTTTCACAACACCTTTTGCAACTGGCCAAGGTAATTTACCTTTATTGGCTGCAAAGTTCTTAGCAATCAATTTTGCTTCTGGTGTTAATGAGAAGTCTGATGAAGACTTTGATTTTCCAGCTTTTTTATTTGATGCTGCAATCGCTTCTCTAATTAATCTATTAATTTCTCTATCAATAGCATCTATTTCTTGTTGCTTCTTTTTGATTTTAGAGGAATACGAGTTTAAATTTTGACGTATTGACGCCATCAATTTGTCTTGCTCCTTGAGTTCTTTTTCTAGTTCTTTTTTGGCTGCTCTATTTTCTACTATGAGTTTATCTTTATCTGATTTTTGACGCAATAAATCTGTATTTAACTCTTGGAGTTTTGTTGTTTTCCCTTTAATTAAAT
>JBLHML010000026.1:0-28243 GCA_047622005.1 Dokdonia sp.
TAATATAATGCCAGCTTTTATCGAAATGCTGGCTTTTCGCATTATAGGCTGTTTTTTAGTTCCTCTATTTTGTGTTTTTTGAATGTGTATTGTTGGAATACTAAATATAAGGTTCTGTCCTAGATGTAACTATGATGAGGAACATTAGGATTGTTCTGCTGATTGTAAATGTTTAAAGTGAGGTTTCACCCAATAGAGAAAGTCTTATTACCAATATTGATTCTGAGTAAGTATGCTCAAGAACGATGGTAGTGATATCCTTTTTTATCTTTATCCCGTAAAATGACTAAGAATTTTTTCTGATTAAATGTATGTTTACAGAATTATAGCTATAATTATTAATTGGATGGAGTCAAGGCTTCGTTTTTAATTTTCTTATAAACTGGCAGAAAGACTATTCATTTTATTTATCTTCAACACTGTATTGAATTACGAAAAATGACTACAAACAAAGAATTAGAGTTAGCTTGGGATTTTGTGAATAACACAGATAGAAATGTGTTTTTAACAGGAAAAGCAGGAACTGGAAAAACTACGTTTTTGCATAGGTTGAAGATGAAATCTTTAAAGAGAATGGTGGTTGTTGCTCCTACTGGTGTGGCAGCTATTAACGCTAAAGGAGTAACTATACATTCCTTTTTTCAAATGCCTTTTGGACCAATTTTGCCTAATGAAGATTTAAAGGGTTCAGGAGGTTTTAATAGAAAATTTGGTAAGACTAAAATCAATATTATTAAATCTATGGATTTATTAGTCATTGATGAAATTAGTATGGTTCGTGCAGATTTATTAGATGGTATTGACAAAACCTTGAGACGTTTTAGAAATAGAGATCAAGTTTTTGGAGGTGTCCAGTTATTGATGATTGGTGATTTGCAGCAGTTATCTCCGGTTGTAAAAGATAACGAATGGCAATTGCTTAAACCTTTTTATAATAATGCATTCTTTTTTAGTAGCTTGGCTTACCAAGAATGTCAAGCTATTACAGTTGAGCTTAGGCATATTTATAGACAGGATAATCCCAGGTTTATTGAGATTCTTAACGAGATTAGAACTAATACATTATCTCAAGCTTCGGCCGATGAACTTAATAAACGGTTTCAGCCAGATTTTTCACCTGATGAAAATGAAGGCTATATTTCATTAACGACACACAATAATAAGGCAGAGCGAACTAATGTCACTGAATTAGAGAAATTGAAAGCTAAGTCTATTAGTTATGTTGCTTCTGTTGAAGGTAAGTTTCCAGAGTTCTCATATCCTACTAAAGAGGAATTAGTCTTAAAGGTTGGTGCTCAGGTTATGTTTATTAAAAATGATAGTTCTGTTGAGAAGCGCTATTTCAATGGTAAAATTGGGAAGGTTATTTTATTAGATAAAAATGAAGTTGTTGTTAAATGTCCAGATGATGACTTCAATATTATTACGTCCCCTGAAACATGGGAAAATATAAACTATGTTGTAGATATAGATACAAAGGCTATTACAGAAAATAAAATTGGCTCATATAAGCAAATGCCCTTGCGTTTAGCTTGGTCAATTACAATTCATAAAAGTCAGGGTTTAACTTTCGAAAAGGCAATTATAGATGCTCAAGGTGCTTTTGCTCACGGTCAAACTTATGTGGCATTAAGTCGATGTAAAAGTTTGGAAGGTTTGGTTTTAAAAAGTAAAATAAATTCTAGTCAAATTATCAGTGATATTAATGTGATTACGTTTAATAAAATGTCGGAGGAGAATCAACCAGACGACATTATTTTGAACCTATCGAAATCTAAGTTTCAACTGAATCTAATTTCTGAAATTTTCAATTTTTACAAATTCCTATACCCAGTTAATCGTGTTTTAGACGTGTACTATAAAAACAGGGGAAGTATAGAGGGGGAAGTAGAGATACCTTTGATTTCAATTAAGGATTGTGTGGCTAATTTACTTAAAGTCGCGAATGCTTTTAAAGCACAATTAGATGAAATTTCGGTAACAACTTTAATACCTGAATCCAATAGTGACATTCAAATACGTTTTACCAAAGCTTTAAACTATTATAAAGATCAAGTATATGCTAATATTGTGGAGCCATACAAAACCTTTAGTTTTACAACAGATAATAAGGCTGTAGAAAAAGAATTGACAAAAGCTTTGGACTTATTTGAAGAGTTGTTAGCTGCCAAATTGTTATATTTTAAAGGATTAGTAGACGGTTTTAAGGTCGATGAATTTTTAGAGTTAAGAGCTAAATCGGTTTTCTTAGCTAAAGATGCTCCAAAGAAACCTAGAAAAACTGTTATTGATGGCACAACTAATGTTGAATTATTTGAATTACTCCGCGAATTGAGAAATACAATAGCTAATGATAAAGATTTAATTCATTATCAAATTTTTAACCAAAAGTCATTGTATGAAATGTGTGAAACGCTGCCAACCAATAAAACTGAATTACTAAACGTAAACGGTTTTGGTAAAACACGTGTTGAAAAATATGGATCTGAAATTTTAAAAGTGATTAGAGTCTATTGTGATGATAACGATATTGAAACTTCTACGAGTGCTGAGATTTTTGAAGCGTCTAAACCTAAACGAGAAAAGGGTGATTCCAATAGGACGTCCTTAAAATTATTTAAATCTGGAAAAGCTTTAGAACAAATTGCTATGGAACGTGATTTAAACGTTACTACTATTACAGGGCATTTGGCTGGTTTTATTGCTACGGGAGAAGTGAACATTCTAGATTTAATTTCAGAAAAGCATTATAAAGAGCTTAAAGCTATTATACCA
This sequence comes from Dokdonia sp., assembly GCA_047622005.1. Taxonomy (GTDB): domain Bacteria; phylum Bacteroidota; class Bacteroidia; order Flavobacteriales; family Flavobacteriaceae; genus Psychroserpens. Next base: position 2,776 of record JBLHML010000026.1, read on the forward strand.
AAACAGAAGTTTGAAAATATTTCAGACTTAAAACACCAAATAGATGGTAAATATTCTTTTGGAGAATTACGCTTGGTGTTAGATGACTTATCTAACAAATAAAAAAAGGCTCCGAAATAAATTCCGATGCCTTTTATATATATAGTTGTAAAGTTTTTTATCCTTTAATTACACCTCTAGAAATCACGATTTTTTGAATTTCTGAAGTGCCCTCATAAATCTGAGTAATTTTTGCATCACGCATTAGACGTTCAACATGATACTCTTTTACAAATCCGTTTCCACCATGAATTTGTACAGCCTCGACTGTTTGTTCCATGGCAACTTTACTGGCGTATAATTTGGCCATCGCACTAGACATATCATAGTTGTTTCCTTGGTCTTTATCCCAAGCAGCTTTCATAACCATCATACGAGCAGCTTCGATTTCGGTATACATATCTGCCAATTTAAAAGCAATAGCTTGATGATTACAAATTTCGGTACCAAAAGCTTTACGCACTTTAGAATATTTAAGTGCCAACTCATAACCTCCTGCAGCAATTCCTAAGGCTTGGGCAGCTATACCAATTCGTCCACCAGATAATGTTTTCATTGCGAATTTAAATCCAAATCCATCTACACCAATTCTATTTTCTTTGGGGACTTTGACATCATTAAATTGTAAAGTATGTGTATCACTTCCTCTAATCCCTAACTTGTCTTCTTTAGGTCCAATGTCAAAACCTTCCGATCCTTTTTCAACAATAAAAGCATTAATACCCTTATGACCTTTATCTCTGTCAGTTTGAGCAATTACAAGGTAGACATCACTTCTGCCACCATTAGTAATCCAGTTTTTGGTACCGTTAATGATATAATGATCTCCTTTGTCAATCGCAGTCGTAGCTTGAGATGTAGCATCACTTCCAGCCTCTGGCTCACTCAAACAAAAGGCGCCAATAAATTCTCCAGTTGCTAATTTTGTTAAGTATTTTTGTTTTTGTTCTTCATTACCATAAGTTTCCAAACCATAACATACTAATGAATTATTTACAGACACCATAACTGAAGCAGAGGCATCAATTTTTGATAATTCCTCCATAATCAAAACATATGAAATCGCATCCATACCGCTTCCGCCATATTTTGGATCAACCATAATCCCCATGAACCCTAGATTTCCCATTTTTCGAACTAATTCATTAGGGAAAGTCTGTGCATTATCGCGTTCTATAACGCCAGGTAATAGTTCAGTTTGTGCGAAATCACGAGCAGCATCTCGAATCATGATATGTTCTTCGGTTAAGCTAAAATCCATAGTATAAAATAAATTATCGAATTGATGAAAAATGAAAGCAAAGATAAGTCTTTATTGGGATATTTTCAATCGTTATAGTTATTTTTACATGATATGATAAAATCTAGTTACGATATTTTAGGCGTAATGTCAGGTACGTCTTTAGATGGAATTGATTTGGCGCATATTACTTTTGAAATTGGTGATAATTGGGCGTTTGAAATCCACAATGCTGAAACAGTTCCATATCCAGAAAGATGGAAGAATAAACTCTCAAATCTCGTCAGTTATGATTTAAAAACCTTAATGTCAATAGATGAAGATTACACTTATTATTTAGCAGAAGTGATTACTGGTTTTTTTCGGAAATATCAATTAGATAAGATCGATGCCATTTGCTCTCATGGACATACAGCTTTGCATCAACCTGAAAATAATATTACTTATCAAATTGGGAATTTACCAACATTATCCAAGTTAACCAGAAATACAGTGGTTTGTGATTTTCGAATTCAGGATGTAAAATATAATGGTCAAGGAGCACCTCTAGTTCCTATTGGTGATCGTTTATTGTTTTCGGAATATGACTATTGTATTAATCTCGGGGGATTTGCTAATATTTCTTATGGTGTAGATCTAACTAGAATCGCCTTTGATATTTGTCCCGTTAATATAGTTATGAATCTATTTGCTGAAAAATTAGGTTATAATTTTGACAAAGGAGGCGAGATTGCTAGATCTGGACTTATAGATGAGCACGTACTTAATCAATTAAATAGTTTAGACTATTATTCGGAAAAATCTCCAAAATCCTTAGGCTTAGAATGGGTGAATTCTTCTATTCTACCGATTTTGGAGGACTCTAAACTTTCCGAAGTACAAGTGTTAAGAACCTTTATAGAGCATATTGCTATCCAGATCGCCAAAGCTTTTAAAACATACTCCAAAGTTTTATTTACTGGAGGAGGGACTTTTAATGATTTTCTACTAGAGCGCATTATAGCTCAAAAAGAATTTGAATTAGTCGTGCCTTCAATTGAGATTATAGAATTTAAAGAAGCGTTAATATTTGGGCTCTTAGGTGTTTTAAAATTGAGGGGAGAAGTAAACTGTTTATCAAGTGTTACTGGAGCCGATTTTGATCATTCTTCTGGAGTTATACATTATCCATAAAATTATTCTAAAATTAATATAAAGCGGTTTTTTGTTTTTTATATTTGTTACAACTAACTAATCTAACTTCAAAAATGAATCAACTCTAACGACTCTTTAATTATATCACAGAATTTTTCACAAATTATTAATGATTCAAAGTATATAAATGAAAGAGCTACTACAAAAATACGAGGATAAATCCCCAGAAATAATTTTCAATTGGAAAGATCCAGAAACCGAAGCTGAAGGTTGGACTGTCATCAACTCACTTCGTGGAGGTGCAGCAGGTGGAGGAACCAGAATGCGAAAAGGTCTTGATATGAACGAGGTTTTATCACTTGCAAAAACAATGGAAGTGAAATTCACAGTCTCGGGCCCAGCAATTGGAGGTGCGAAATCTGGAATCAACTTTGATCCTAAAGACCCAAGAAAAAAAGGCGTTTTAGAACGTTGGTATAAAGCCGTTTCGCCATTATTGAAAAGTTATTACGGGACAGGTGGAGATTTAAACGTTGATGAAATACATGAAGTGATTCCAATTACAGAAGAAAGCGGCGTTTGGCATCCACAGGAAGGTGTTTTTGAAGGTCACTTTAAACCTACAATTGCAGATAAGATCAACCGCATTGGTCAATTAAGACACGGAGTTATTAAAGTTATTGAAAATCCAAAGTATTCTCCAAGCGTATCCAAAAAATATACAGTAGCAGATATGATTACTGGTTTTGGAGTCGCAGAGGCTGTTAAACATTTTTACGATTTTCAAGGTGATTCTATAATTGGTAAACGTGCAATAGTCCAAGGTTTTGGTAATGTAGGTGCTGCTGCTGCATTTTATTTATCCCAAATGGGAGCAAAGGTCGTTGGTATCATTGATATTGTAGGAGGCTTAATAAAAGAAGACGGATTTTCATTTGAAGAAATTACCGAGCTTTATCTTGCCAAATCTGGAAATACTTTAGTGAGTGATCATCTTATTCCGTTTTCAGAAATGAATGAAAAAATATGGTCTCTTAAAACAGAGATTTTTGCACCATGTGCAGCATCACGATTGATTACGCAAAACCAAATAGATCAAATGATTGGTACTGGTTTAGAAGTGATCTCATGTGGAGCAAACGTTCCTTTTGCAGATAAAGAGATTTTCTTTGGTAGCATTATGGAGCACACAGATAACAAAGTTAGTTTAATTCCAGATTTTATTTCAAACTGTGGTATGGCTAGAGTTTTTGCTTATTTTATGGAGCGAAAAGTACAAATGACAGATGAAGCTATTTTTAGTGATACTTCAGAAATAATTAGAAAAGCAATTAAAAAAGTTCACGACAAAAATCAAACAAAAACTGGCATTAGCGCAACAGCTTTTGAAATTGCCTTAACCCAATTAATATAATCTAACCACTATGGAAACTATTATTATACTAGTATTTGTTTTAGGCTATTTAGCCATTACTGTAGAACACAGTATTAAAATTGATAAATTAATTCCTGCCTTGGTGATGATGGCTATAAGTTGGGCATTGATTTCTTTAGGTATAGATTCCTTTCCGCAATGGTTTGATTCAGCAAATCATGGACTAGTTGAAGGGTTCGCTGATTTAGGGCATGAAAGTAAAATGCACTGGATGGAAGAAACATTACTTCACCATTTAGGTAAAACTGCTGAGATTTTAGTCTTTTTATTAGGTGCAATGACCATCGTTGAAATCATTGATTACTTTGATGGGTTTGCAACAATAAAAGGTTTTATTAAAACAAAAAGTAAAAAGAGAATTCTTTGGATTTTTGGGTTTTTAGCATTTTTCTTATCTGCTATAATAGATAATTTAACTGCAACTATAGTATTGATCTCTATTTTACAAAAATTGGTTTTTGATAGAAACGTTCGTATTTGGTACGCAGGCTTAATTATTATTGCTGCCAATGCAGGTGGAGCATGGTCTCCAATTGGCGATGTAACAACAACTATGTTATGGATTGGTAAAAAAGTAACAACAGGTCACTTGTTCGTTTACTTATTTTTACCATCACTTGTTTGTATGCTTGTACCTTATTTCATTGCTTCATTTCTGCCGGCATTTAGAGGTAACTTGGATCAAAAAGCTGAAGAGGGCTCAGATAAGCCTAAGAGTAAATTCAGTTCTACAATGCTATATCTTGGTTTAGGAGGTATTGTATCTGTGCCAATTTTCAAAACAATAACTCATCTGCCTCCTTATGTAGGTATGATGTTAGCTTTAGGTGTGGTCGCAATTTTTGCTGAAATTTATAGTAATTCCAAATTCAGTATTTCTAGTCATGATTCGGCAGAGAGTGATGCACATGCACACCATAGTCCTGTTCATCATTCGCTATCAAAAATTGAATTACCAAGTATTTTGTTTTTCCTGGGAATATTGATGGCTGTCGCAGCACTTGAGTCTTTGGGAATACTATTTGGTTTTGCAGGAACGTTGCAAGAAACAATGCCAATGTTAGGTACAGAAATGCATGGTGAAGGTGTTTCAGATTTAGTTGTTTTACTTCTAGGAGTGGGATCTGCAGTTATTGATAATGTACCATTGGTAGCAGCAAGTTTAGGGATGTTCTCAGAGCCTATCGATAATGAACTTTGGCACTTTATAGCATATTCGGCTGGAACAGGTGGGTCTATGTTAATAATAGGTTCTGCAGCAGGAGTTGTTGCTATGGGAATGGAAAAAATTGATTTTTTCTGGTATCTAAAAAAAATAGCTTGGTTGGCATTAATTGGTTTCTTAGCGGGAGCTGTTGTGTTTATGTTTACTAGAACAATTTTTTAATTATATACTTTCAATAGAAAAGAATCGTTATTACAATAGTTAAAATTAATTTTCAATTTTTTAGTATGATATTACAAAGTAATATTCAAGATGGTGTAGATCTCTTAACAGTTGGAGAACCAGAAGAAAAAACCTTATCCATTATAGAATTAATTAGTAGTGGTGGTTTAGCAGGCCAAGTTATCATTGCGATATTATTCGTGATGCTTATATTTGCAATTTATATTTATTTTGAACGATTGTTCGCTATAAAAGCTGCGTCACAAATAGATTCTAACTTTATGAATCAAATTAAAGACCATGTAAGTAATGGTAAAACTGATTCTGCTCAAATGTTATGTGCACAAGTTAATACTCCAGTGTCAAGACTTATTAATAAAGGAATTACGCGTATTGGAAAACCTCTAGAAGATATTAATACCGCTATTGAAAATGCAGGTCGATTGGAAATTTACGGATTAGAAAAAAATGTTAGTATTCTAGCTACTATTTCTGGTGTAGCTCCTATGATTGGATTTCTGGGAACTGTAGTAGGAATGATTTTAGCAATTTTTGAACTCGCCAATGCAGGAGGAACAATTCAAATGGATGTTCTGGCAAGTGGTTTATATACAGCGATGACTACAACTGTTGCAGGTCTTATTGTAGGCATTGTTGGTTACATGGCTTATAATCACTTAGTTGTTAAGACAGATAAAGTTGTATATCAAATGGAAGCAAATTCTCTAGAATTTTTGGATCACTTAAACGAGCCTATTTAATGAATTTAAGAGGAAGAAATAAAGTAACACCTGAATTCAATATGTCGTCAATGACAGATATTGTATTCTTGTTATTGATATTTTTTATGATAGCTTCAACATTGGTAACTACCAGTGCTATAGATATTTTGTTACCTACAGCAAGTGGTAAAACTGAAAACAAAAAATCGATTGCAGTCAGTATTAAGAAAGATTTGACGTTTTATATTGATGAAAAGCGTGTCGGTGAAAGCGTTTTAGAAAACGAATTGATTTCATTATTATCCAAAAAAGATGAACCAACTATTGTTTTACGAGCAGAAAAATCTGTTGCTGTAGAACATGTTGTAAAGGTTATGGACATTGCTAATAGAAATAAGTTTAAAGTTATTTTAGCTGTAAAACCAAGTAATTAGAATTCGTTTTTTTCTTCGGAATGAATCTTGCATACAAGACATAAGTAACGCATCAAACACATTTAGATGAAGTATTTAGAAACCAAACACGAACAAAATTCAGCAAAGATTACTGCATTGATTGCAGTCATTCTTGTATTACTGTTGTTTGTTATGGGAAATACTTATATGGATCCACCAGAAGAATATGGTGTCGCTATTAATTTTGGGAATTCTGAAGTTGGTTCAGGTAAAATTCAGCCAACAGAGCCTATAAAGTCAAGAGTTAGTGAAGCCATCGTTAAAGAAGAAAAACAAGCAGAGAAAGTTGAAGAGGTAGAAACACCTTCTGAAGCAAGCAGTAATGCAGAAGATGTCATGACTAATGAATCTGCAGAGGCCATAGCAATTAAAAAAGCAAAAGAAGCCAAAGCTAAAGCAGACGCTAAGGCAAAAGCAGATGCTGAACGTAAAGAAAAATTGCGACAAGAAGTTGAAGCTAAAAAAGCTAAGGAAGAGCAAGATAAAAAGGATAAACTCGACGCGCTAATTGGAGGTGTAAAAAACTCTGATGGTTTAACTAGTGATGGAGAAGGTCCAGGTGATGGTCCAGGAGACAAAGGTGATTTAGATGGAAATCCGTATGGACCATACAAAGGAACTCCAGGATCTGGAAATGGAGGTGTTGGTTATGGTTTAAACGGACGAGGAAAACCATCTTTTACTTTATTTGAAGGTTGTGAAAATGAATATGGTAAAATTATGGTAGACATTGTTGTTGATCCAAGCGGTAAAGTTATAGGAGCAACAGCAGGAGTAAGAGGTAGTGATAACGCAACCTCATGCTTAAAGTTACAAGCAAAAAAAATAGCCATGTCATACAAATGGCCTGCAAATTCAAAAGCACCGGCTAGACAGTTTGGTAAAGTGGTTGTTAACTTTTCTCCTACAAATTAAAATGAATTACCAAGATACAGTAGACTGGATGTTTAGGCAGTTGCCTATGTATCAAAATCAAGGCAAGACAGCTTTTAAAAAGGATTTATCTAATACAATTCTTTTAGCAAATCATTTAAAAAATCCCGAACATAAATTTAAAAGCATTCACGTAGCAGGAACCAATGGTAAAGGCTCTACAAGTCATATGTTAGCTTCTGTATTACAAGACGCTGGTTATAAAGTTGGTTTGTACACCTCTCCACATTTAAAAGATTTTAGAGAACGGATTAAGATTAACGGTAAAGAAGTTAGTGAGCAATTTGTCATAGACTTTATAGGGCAAAATCAAACATTTTTAGAGCAACAGCAATTGTCTTTTTTTGAGATGACCGTTGGGATGGCTTTTGATTATTTTGCAAAACAACATGTTGATATAGCTGTGATTGAGGTTGGACTTGGAGGTCGCCTAGATTCTACAAATATCATTACTCCAGAAGTTTCCGTAATTACTAATATAGGTTTTGATCATACTCAGTTTTTAGGAACAACATATGAATCCATAGCGACTGAAAAAGCAGGAATTATTAAAAACAATGTTCCAGTTGTAATTGGTGAAACTCAAAAAGAAACAAAAGCCATTTTTAAATCAATTGCAAAAACGAATGAAGCTACTATCTATTTTGCTGATGAAATTCATTCTAATTACAAAAGTGATTTAAAAGGAAACTACCAAAAGCATAATATAAAAACAGCTACTAAAGCTTTAAAAGTTCTAAGCGAAAAAAGTTTTAATATTTCCGAAGAACATATAAAAGTAGGATTACAAAATGTCATAAATAATACGGGTTTAAAAGGGCGTTGGCAAGTACTGCAATTACATCCTAAAGTTATCTGTGACACTGCTCATAATAAAGAAGGACTCACTTATATTGTCAAGCAATTAGCTGAAGAAAACTATAAAAATCTTCACATCGTTTTTGGTGTTGTAAATGATAAGGATATTGATTCAATAGTACCACTACTGCCTAAAAATGCAACCTACTATTTCTGCAAACCTAATGTGCCAAGAGGTTTAGATGCCGAAATTTTAAAACTCAAATTCTGTTCTAATGGATTTAAGGGAGAAGTTTATCAATCTGTTAGTATTGCACTTGACGAAGCAAAAAAGTGTGCGAATTCTGAAGATGTAATCTACGTTGGAGGAAGTACGTTTGTAGTTGCAGAAGTCGTATAGAAAACGAAATAATTGTATCTTTAATTTTCAATTTAATTAGTAAATATGACAGAGATCATCAATCAAATATTTGCATTAGACTCAAAACTAAAGAAAGATAATAACGATAGCGCCAATAGGTACTTGGATCGTGTTTATCATGAGTTTGAGGCTATGGGTTTCCAGATTGTAATTCCGCTAGGACAAACTTATCGCAATGAAATGACAGACGTTGAAGCCAATGTTGTGGGAGATTTGAGTAGAACATCTAAAATTACAAAAGTATTGAAACCTGTGATTTACCAAATTGAAAACAATGAAACTAAACTCCTTCAAAAAGGAATTGTAATTGTAGAATAGCCTCGAATGAAAACAATAAACTTTGCCATAGATTTAGGAACGACGAATAGTCTTATTGCTAAATACGACGACGGAACTATTAAAATTTACAACAACCCATTAGGTTTAAAACAAACCTTACCATCTTGTATTGCTTTTCGGGGAAATAGAATAGTAATTGGTGATAAAGCGCTGGATTATCTTGAAAAAGATGCCGAAAATATCTGTATGCTTTTTAAGCGTAAAATGGGAACACAAGACACTTATTTTGTTCCTTCTATTGATAAAGACATGTCGCCAATAGACTTATCTTCTTTAATTCTAAAAGAACTAAAAAACTTTGTGAACGATGAAGAAGTATTAGATTCTGTTGTGATTACCATTCCTGCGTCATTTGATACTATACAATCTAATGCGACCAAAAAAGCTGGCTATTTGGCTGGTTTTAAAGAGGTCGTTTTATTACAAGAACCTATTGCAGCTTGCTTGGCATTTGCTAACACGTCTAATATTGAGGTTACAGATAAGCAAAACTGGATCGTTTATGATTTTGGAGGTGGAACTTTTGATGTCGCTTTAGTCGAAGTTAATGATCGAGAGTTGAAGGTTACAGATAATCAAGGTGATAATTATTTAGGAGGAGCAGATTTTGATAATCTTGTAGTCGAGCATTTAATTGTTCCGTTTATAGAAGAGAAATTAGCACTTACTAATTTATGGAAAGATCTTAAATCTAAGACTACTAATTTTAAAGGTCTATATTTTGAATTACTTAAAATTTCCGAAGAAGCTAAAAAAGAACTCTCTCATTACCAGGAGACCGAAATTGAATTAGATATTGATATCAATGGTGAGAATTTCTATGAACAATTTGTCATAAAAAGAGAGCAGTTTGAAGATATAATTTCTTCAAGAGTAGAACAGACCATAACACTTATTCAGGATGTTATAAAAAATAATCAATTACTAAATTCACAAATAGATCGGGTGATTTTGATTGGTGGAACAACGTATGTGCCATTAATTAAAAAACGAATTGCTGAGACTATTGGAGTAGAGGTGAATTCTAGTATTGACCCTACATCAGCAGTGGTTCATGGCGCAGCCTATTTTGCAGGTTCAAAGCCAGCAACGATTATTGAGGATACTGAAACAAAAGATGAATCCAGTGCAGAAACCATAGATTTTAAACTGTTTTACGAACAAAATACACGGGATTTAGAGGAGCTAATTACATGTAAGGTTAATTCTGGTGCTGCTAATAGTTACAGGGTAATGAGAAAAGATGGTGGTTATGATTCTGGTGTAAAAATATTAGAGGATGATACGTTTTCTGAGTTTGTGCCTCTTCTAGAAGGGCGATTAAATCCTTTTAAAATACAATTGCTAAGCGCTGCATTGGATGTTATACAAGTTATAGATTCTGTAGCTATCAATCAAGGTAGTTATAATGTACAAGGTCAGCCATTACCTAATGATATTTGTATGGAGGTTGATGATTTAGATGCATCGACTACTAGATTAGATCTTGTGTTTGCTAAGGGTAGTATTTTACCTTTAAAGAAGAAAATTTATAAAACAGCATCGAAAACGATACTTAGACAATCTAAGTCAAATTTAATCATCAATATCATTGAGGGGAAATCTAAAGGGTTACCAAGTTCTGGTTTAAGTATTGGTTATATTGAGATCTTCGGAAAAGATCTAGAGGAGGACCTTATAAAAGGTACAGATATAGAGATCGAAATTGAGGTGACTGAGTCTCGCGATTTGAAAATAAATGTGTTTTTACAATCTTGTGATCAAGAATTCAAAAATGTCTTTAGTGAATCTGAAAGAGCCATAAGCATCAATAAGATTAGTATGGAGATTAATACAATTATTGGAGATGTAGAAGCGTTAATTAAGACAAATAATTCCGAAGAAAACTTTGAATACTCACAACAGTTAGAGACTATTAGAGTCGGTTTGATAGAAACTCAAATTGCTACGTCATTTATCAATGATGATGACGTTTCTGATGCGAAATTTCAGTTAGATGACAGAAAACGAAAACTCATTCAAGATTTTGATGACTTAAGTCGAAATAAGTTAATAGCTCAAGAAATAGAAGCGTATAATGATACTAAATCTGGTTTAGAGTATCATTTGAATAAAGAGGAGAATGAACGTTTTCAGGATAAATATGCACGAATTATTAAAAATGAGCGCGAGGTTATCAACTCTGGAAACAAGTATTTAATACGTTCAAAAATTAAAGAGCTTGATGAGTTGTATGATTCCATAATTCAATCTAGTGATGAAAATTTCATTTCTTACTTTTTGCATATGAAGTTTGAAATAGAGTTTACAAATCAACATAAAGCAGATAAACTGCTTAAGCAAGGCGATGAAGCATTAGATAAAGAAGACTACAAATCTTTGCGTCATATCGTGTACGGATTATCGGCTCTTTTGCCAGATTATGAAAAGGAGAAACAAAAGAAGTTTAAAGATGATAGTAGAACAGGTCTAGGTTAATTTCTATACTTTCTATTGTACCAATCTGTGTAAATCTTATTGATGCTCAATTGCTTTAATTTGATTTTATCGGCTTTAATGGTTTCTCCTCTTACAGTATCAATCAATATTTTATTTGAAGAACTACTCTTTACTTTTGAGATGATATTCTCAAATGGATACACTAAGATTTCTTTTCCTATAGAAGTATCAAAATCTGTTATTTTGTATAAATTAGATAAATCAGTTTCCCTTTTGAAATGTGAAAACCTACTGGAAACAAAGTCCTTTCCTGTATAAAACAACAAAGAATCATTTTGAATGACTTCAATAGAAACTCGCTCACCTTTTGGGATATATATTGATTGGTCAATGCCATTAGTCAGCCTAAACACGATAAGTTCCTTCTTGCTTTTATTAGTTATTTTAAGAAACGTATTGTCTTTATTATCCAACGTATAAGGTAATTTATTAAAAGTTGTTTTATACGGATTTGAAAATGGGTCTAATCTCATGCCTAAAGTTTCATCAGTAGTTTTTTGTTTTACTTTTCGCTTTAAAGTATAAATGAACTTAGTATGATCTGAGAGTTTAGATCTATCATTTGAATTTGTTTCTATATATGGGTCATCCATTAAATCTTCATCTATAGTAAACATATCGTCAGTTGAATTGGAACGTTGAATGCTATCAAGCATTTTTTGAACATCATCGGTGCGTCCGGTATTAAATTCTCCAGACCTTATATAATCATAGTCGCTACCGTTATTAGAACTTTTTCCAACCCAGAAAATGATTCTAATAACAATCATAACTATTACGAAAATACTCCATCCGCCAAAACCTGAACCTGTTTTTTCACTTGATCTAGAAGGGTAGGAGTACTGTTTTGCGATGTCTGCATTAGATACCAATGTTTCTTTTAAAAACACATTAGAAGTGTCTAAAATTGAAAATGCAACCATTGCTTTTGCGGCAAACCTAAATTCTTGGTTACTTGTGTTTCTGCGATTAGAGTTGTAGATATCAATAACTTCAGAGTTAAGTTCTTGCATATTGTCATTAAAACAATCTGGATATTCATTAAGGCAATTAATAAAGACTTTGTTGGTAATAAAACCTATTGGGAATTCCTTGTTTTTTAATCGTCCTTCTCTTAGATAAACACTTGCATAATTTAACTTAGCTTTGAAAAAGTTGATGATTAGTTGATTATTTTCTTCGGAAAAAAGATAATTATGAATTACGACCTTGAGTAGTAAAACATATTTGCCTTTACTTAGAGTCTCAGATAAAAACACTTTTAAATTCTCCTTTAAAAATGGAGCAAGAAAGTATTTTAAATCATCAAGATTAGATACAAGTGAATCATCAACAGCGATGTCAACTTGTTTGATGTTTTGATGATTTCCAGATATTAATTGCTTGAGCCAATTATGTTTCTCAACAAAAACATGATGTTGTACTACAGTTTCATCCTTAAGTTTGTCAATTAAATTAGAAATATCTCCAAGATTATTGGCATCATCCAACATCGCCTTAGCTTTAAGTAGCTTTTGGAGTTTGATAATACCGTTAGTATCAATTTGAGATAACTCATTGATATCTATACCTAATTGATCAATAAAAGAGATGTATTTCAAAGTATAAAAGAATAAGATATAAAAATATTAAAATAAGTTTGAACATAACAATTAACCTTGTTTTTTTGGTAATAAGCGCCTTTAAAAATTTTTTTTATTTTTTTTGAGAAAAGCTTTTGGTAATTAAAAATCTAGACTATATTTGCATTCCAATTATTAGGGCAATTAGCTCAGTTGGTTCAGAGCACCTCGTTTACACCGAGGGGGTCGGGGGTTCGAATCCCTCATTGCCCACATCAAGTATAATTCCGATTTGTGAAAACAAATCGGAATTTTTATTTTCACACAGTGCTGAGCAGAAGGTTTAAAGTGTTTTGTGAAAACTAAAATTCCAAAACGTGAGACAGCATAGTGCTACTTAACTGTCAGTAGTGGTTTCAATGAAGTCTCTATGATTTCATCTAACGCGATAAATAAGTAAAATTTTAAACAAAGAAAATTGAATTCTCAAAAATGTAAGAAAGAAGTCTTATTTTTGAATATCTAAAAAAGGGTCATTAACTCAGTTGGTTCAGAGTGTCACGTCGACAACGTGGAAGTCACTGGTTCGAATCCAGTATGACCCACATCATGCGGAATCCTGATTTACCAATTGGTAAATCAGGATTTTTAATTTATATGAATACGTGAGTTATAAACTCAGATATTCATATAAATTAAAAATACGAGTTGTGCGCTAGCACATTAGGATTGTATTTGCAGTAGTGGTTTTGTTCTGGATCATTGCAGATACTCCAGCACACGTTCTAAAGCCATACCTCGAGATCCTTTTATTAAGAACAACTGATTTTTAAAATTAAAACTTCCCAAGTCAGTATTGAAGTCTTCAAAAGATTTAAAGTAGTAGCTATCTTGGTTTTTTGATTGAATATTATAAAAATTCTCTCCAATAAAAATTACTGTCTTTAATTTTAAATTGCTTGCAAGATCTGAGATTTGTTGATGTTCTTCTAGAGCGGTTTTTCCTAGCTCAAACATATCTCCTAAAATAACAACCTTATGTTCATTATTAAGTTGGTCGAAATTCGATAATGCAGCCATCATACTAGACGGATTTGCATTATAGGCATCCATAATAATTTGATGCCCATTTTGTTCTAAAATTTGCGAACGATTATTATTAGGGATGTAGCTCTCTATACTTTCTATAATAGCTGTTGTAGGTACATTAAAGTGTTTGCCTAAGGCAATTGCTACACAAACATTATTATAGTTATATGAACCTGTAAGATGAGTTTTTATTATTTGATTCTTGTAACTTAGAGTTATGTATGGTTGAGAATCTAGCAATTCAGTATGAAAACCAAATGTTTCAATATGATTGTATTCACCGACTTGTTTAATCTGTAGCTCATCATTTTGGTTAACAAAAATAATTTTTTGGTTGGCTTTTAAATGATTGTATAATTCGGTTTTACCTTTGATTACTCCTTCAAATCCTCCAAAACCTTCAAGATGGGCTTTTCCAAAGTTAGTAATCAATCCGTAATCTGGTAACGCTATATTACTTAGAAATTCAATCTCTTTTTGATGGTTAGCTCCCATTTCTACAATTCCAATCTCTGTGGTGCTGTTCATACTCAACAGGGTTAATGGAACTCCAATATGATTATTTAGATTTCCTTTTGTGGCTGTTGTTTTATAGGTCTGAGAAAGGACTGCGTTTATGAGTTCCTTAGTCGTTGTTTTGCCATTACTACCTGTAAGTGAGATAATGGGAATGTTAAGATATTTCCGATGAAATAAAGCTAAATTCTGCAAGGCACTAAGTACATCGTCGACAATAATATATTGATCGTTGATCTTATATTCGGGTTCGTCTATTATAGCAAATGCAGCGCCTTCTTTTATTGCATTTTTAGCAAATTTGTTTCCGTTAAAATTTTCGCCTTTGAGGGCAAAAAACATGCAGTATTTAGATGTTTTTCTAGTGTCTGTACAAACAGATTCACATTTAAGAAAATGCGCATGTAGTGTTTCTATTACCATAGAATAAATGTAACAAAAAAGTCCTAATCGAAATGATTAGGACTTTAAATTTATTTTTCAAAAAAATATTAATTTCTTTTCTTCATTCCTTGAGATTTTGAACCAACTCTAGACATTGCACATCTAAATCCAATATAGTCTGTTGCCATATCTTGTGGGAAATATCTACGTTGTGCTGGATCTATCCAGTATGCTCTATCTCTCCAAGAACCACCTTTGTAAACTCTAACTTCGTCATTAATTAAAGATGTTCTTTGGTTAGATGTATCATATTCTTTAATTAATTTTCCTAAAGAATCTCTTTCAACATTATGTTTTGGTGAGTTATACATTTTACCTGTAGTACTTTTTGACTCATCAGCATCTTCGTCAAAACTTTCAGCGTATAAACGAGAAGATCTTGTATCTCCATCTCTAAAGTTTCTGTTGTCACTCTTATCAAAGTTAGGTCTCAAATAGGTTTCATTTTCATCTACACTAACTTGTAAGATTTCACCAGGTAAATTTCTAGCTACTATTCTACCGTTGCTCAATGTATCATAGATAATCTCATCTGGAGTTATAATTTTTACGGTACCATCCTCGTTGATGGCATTTTTGTAATACACATTTCCTCTTACGTAGTTGAAATCGTTAAATTCGTCATCAACTATAGGTCTGTAAACGTCATAAACCCATTCTGCAACGTTACCAGCCATATCATAAATACCATAATCATTTGGCGCGTAAGACATAACTTGAGCAGTAATATCTGCACCATCATCAGACCATCCAGCAATACCACCATAATCTCCTTTACCTTGTTTGAAGTTGGCTAATTGATCACCTTTAGTTTTACGTTTTCCAGATCTGGTGTATTGTCCATCCCATGGGTATTTTTTACGTCCTCGATATACATTGAAGCTTCTTAATTCACTCATACCAAGTGCAGCATATTCCCATTCAGCTTCTGTTGGAAGTCTATAGTCTGGTGAAATTAAACCAGATTCTCTACGTGCATATTGGTTAATTGTATCTCCAGAAGCATTAGTTTGTGGTCTACGTCTAGATTTTTCTGGGTTAATGATAGAATCATTACCTCCATAAGTTTGTGTTGGTGCACTAATGTAGGTGTCTACATTAAAATTACTTTCAGCTGAAGAGGATAGTTGTGAATCTCTTTCAAGATAACCTGCGTCTTGCAACTTCATTTCTGCTACTCTATCTGTTCTCCAGCTTGCAAATTCAACAGCTTGAATCCAACTCACACCTACAACAGGATATTCTCCATAACCTGGGTGACGTAAGTAATTTTCTGTCATCATTTCTGCATATCCTAAGCGATTTCTCCATACTAACGTATCTGGAAGAACACCTTGATATATTAATCTGTTGTTATCTTCTTCTGGTGGGTAAGTTCTTTTGATCCAATCTATGTATTCTGTATACATTTTGTTGGTAACTTCACTCTCATCCATATAGAATGATTGAATGTGTTGTTGATTTGGAGAGTTATTCCAATCATGCATAACATCATCTTGTACTTTTCCCATTGTAAAGGTTCCACCTTCTACAAAAACTAACCCAGGAGCAGTTTCTTGCTCTTGGAATTTGTCGTTGTATTGGAAACCACCTTTTTGATCGTTGATTTTCCAACCTGTAGCTCTTGAAGTGTTCTTCGAAGAGTTTCTACTACAGCTAACAATTGTTAAAGATACCACTAGGGCTAATAATATCCTTAGATTTAAGATGTTTTTCATATCTATACTTTTAAGTAAGCTAATTTAATTTTAGAGACGCAATATAGTAATTAAAGGTAAACTTACAACACTTTTTGCTAAAATCATGTAAAAAAAACTGCATTTCATCCCTTTTTTCATACACAACAACGGACTTTTGGTCAGTTTATCGGTGTATTTTGTCTTTAATAACGAACGATTAAATCAATTATTGTTGTAATTTTGAATAAAAGAATTGGACTAAATAATATCACGACTTTAAAGACGTTATTTAACTATGAAAAAACACTTACTATTACCTTTATTATTAATCTCTTTTTTAATATCTGCTCAGCAAAAGCAATTTGATATTAATTGGGAGGCTTCAACAACTTTAGAAACTGCTAACTCTAAAATTGTAATTCCGAGTTTTGATAAAAGTCATTTTAGTTACACCTCTAAAAAGGGGATTACCTTTTTTGCTCAGTGGGAAGAGTCCACTTATATAGACGAAAATTCCGTTGAGTTAACTCAGATCTCATATGCTACTATAAGTGTTTCGGAGTTAAATGATTTACCAGTGTCTACAATACCAAATGCACCCAAGGTAAAATTAAAGAATGCTATAGATAGAGATAATATATCAGCTTATTTTGAAATTACACCCATTGTAAATGATAGAGGTATATATAAAAAGGTAACGTCGTTTACAGTTAATTACCAATATGGAGGTTCACTTAATAGAACGAACTTAAATAATGAAGAGATTGTAAGTTCTGTACTAAGTTCTGGGCAATGGTATCGCTTCTATGTAGAGAAATCTGGAGTGTTTAGATTAAGCAAAAGCTTTTTAAATGCTATGGGTGTGAATACCAATGGAGATCCAAGAAATATAAAGCTATACGGTAATGGAGGTGCTATGCTTCCTCTTTCTAATAGTGAGCCTGCTCCAATTGATTTGCAAGAAAATGCAATTCGGTTTGTTGGAGAAGAGGATGGTGTTTTTAACAATGATGATTATATATTGTTTTATGCTGAGGGACCAACTGAATACAGCCTAGAGAGCGATACAAATATTAATCTCTACTCAGATAAGTCATATTATTATATAACTACTCAGGGTTCCTTCGGAAAACGGATAACTCTATTAAATCAACCAGAAGGTGAACCATGGTTAGAAATCACAACATTTCAGGACTACCAATTTCATGAAGTTGATGAAAATAACTTAGGTAAAATCGGACGACGTTGGTTTGGAGAGCGCTTTGATGTTGAAAATGAAAAAAGCTTTAATTTTAGCTTTCCAAATATAGTTTCAACGGAGCCAGCAAAGATTAGAGTACTTGCAGCAGGTGTTAGTGAGACAACAGCTAGTAATATGCAAGTAGTCATCAATGGGAATTTAGTTGGTACAATTGGTTTCTCTATAGTTGATGATCCTATACTGGCTTCTGGGAACTCTTATCAAAATGATGTAACGCTTCCATCGCAAGATGTGGAAGTTAAGTTAGTTTATAATAATAGTGGTAATCCATCTACTAATGGCTATTTAGACTTTATATCGATTGAAGCTACTAGAGGGCTAGCTTTCGCTGGTAATCAATTCGTCTTTAAAAATGATCAAGTTGCTCTAAACCCTGGGGTAGTTCAATACACATTATCCAATGCAATCAATGTTCAAGAGGTTTGGGATATAACAGATAAATATAATGTCAAAGCAGTAATCAATAGTGATCAAAACTCTAATATAGTGTTTAAGGATATTGCTGGATCTGCAAAAAAATATGTTTCAGTAACTAGTTCAGATTATTATCAGCCCTCAAGGGATTCTAACTCCAGTGTTAGTAATCAAGATATAAAAGGAACTGTTTTTCTAAATGGTCAAGGAGAATTTCAAGATGTCGATTATATAATTATAGCCAATAATAGTTATGTGTCACAAGCTGAAAGATTAGCCCAAATTAACAGAGATCAATATAATCTTAATGTGAAAGTGTTAACGCTTAATGAAATTTATCATGAGTTTGGTTCTGGTAAACAAGACGTGGCTGCGATTAGAAATATGGTACAATATGTTTATCATAATGCAAGTGAACCAAGTAAACGTTTAAAATATTTGTGTCTGTTTGGAGATGCATCTTATGATTACAAAAACAGAATTTCTAATAATACTAATGTTGTTCCTACTTGGAATTCAGTAGAAAGTTTCAGTTTAGTGTCCTCGTTTATTTCAGATGATTTCTACGGCATGATGGATGAAAACGAGGGAGGAATGGAAGAACAAGAGCTGTTAGATATTGCTGTAGGAAGAATGTTAGCAGACACCCCTCAAAGAGCCAAAGATTTAGTAGATAAAGTCGAAGGCTATTACGGAGAAGAGGCTTTTGGGAGCTGGAGAAATAATGTTATCGCAATTTCTGATGATGTAGATATAAAATGGGAGAAAATATTACAAAATACAACAGATGAAATCGCAAATGAAATCACAACAGAAAAACCATTTATAAACGTTACCAAGATTCATACAGATTCCTATCAGCAACAATCATCTGCAAGTGGGGAACGATATCCAGCGGTTAATAATGCAATAAAAAACGCATTAGATGTTGGCGCCCTCGTTGTTAACTATTTTGGACACGGTGGAGAAGATGGCTTAGGTGGAGAACGTATGTTTACAAAAGTGGACGCACAAGAGATAAGAAATTTATGTAAGTTCAATCTATTTGTCACAGTAACTTGTGAGTTTACTAAATTTGATAATCCGCAAAGGCAAACTGCAGGGGAATTCACATATTGGAATAAAGAAGGAGGTGCAATAGGTCTAATTACAACAACAAGACAAATATTCGTGACCGTTGGAGTTGTAATCAATGAAGAATTAGATGCCTATTTATTTAATTTTGGTTCTGATGATTATCCTTCAATGGCAGAGGCCTTAAGGTTAACAAAAAATGACCCATCTGTTGTTGGTATAAACCAAAAAGCACTCGTATTTTTTATAGGTGATCCTGCAATGAAATTAGCCATTGCAAAGCCGGAAATTAGATTAACAGCGGTAAACGACGTTCTTGTAGCAGAACAAACGGAACCTCTAAAAGCTTTAGATCGCGTTAAAATGTCTGGAGAAGTTTATGATTCTTCAGGGAACTTTTTATCAAACTATAATGGTATTGTTACTGCAACAGTTCTTGATAAAGAAATCGAAAGGCAAACTTTAGCTAATGATGGAACTACAGATAATGGAGAATTAATTGTTTTAGACTTTAAAACTCTTGGTGAAACGATGTTTAAAGGTCAAGCGACTGTCACAAATGGTGAATTTGATTTTGAATTTGTAGTGCCTCGAGATATTGGTATTCCTATTGGGCAAGGAAAAGTTGCTTTCTATTCAAAACAAGATAATATTTTATCTGATAAATCTGGTTATAGTTTTGATATTCAAGTAGGAGGCATAAATGAAAATGCTGAAGAAGATAATATCGGTCCTGTCATTAATCTCTTCATGAATGATGAGAATTTTGTTTCAGGCGGAATTACAAATGAACAACCAGCACTTATTGCAAGACTTCAAGACAACAATGGTATAAATACTGCAAGTGGAATTGGACACGATATCACAGCAATAGTAGATGGAGATGAAAGCAATCCTTTTGTTTTAAATGATTACTATGAGGCTAATGTCGATGACTATAAAAACGGAAAGTTAAGCTACCCTTTTAGAGATTTAGAAGCTGGCTTACATACACTAACATTAAAAGCGTGGGATGTGTATAATAACTCGTCAACCGCTCAAATAGAATTTAATGTAAGAGATAAGGATGACGAATTAGTCATTACTAATGTGTTAAACTACCCTAATCCATTTATCGACTATACAGAATTTTGGTTTAATCACAATAGTTCTGATGTTTTAGACGTTTCAATACAGATCTTTACTGTGTCAGGAAAATTAGTACGAACTTTAAATGGTCAAACATCTGGAGGAGGAAAAGTAACAAGCTCACTTTCTAAAGACATTGTTTGGGACGGAAGAGATGATTTTGGAGATAAAATCGGAAAAGGAGTCTACGTTTATAAACTAAAAGTGAGATCAAATCGTTTAAATAAACAAGTTGAAAAAATCGAAAAACTTGTCATACTCTAATATTAAATTATATTTGCCGAATACACTATAAGTAGAAATACCTTAGTATAAACACGAATTTACATATGAAAAAGTACATTATTGCCCTTGTTTCCCTTTTAGTAATTAATAATTTACATGCTCAAGAAGGAGAAACAATAACATTTCCTAACCAATCTACAGTAATTACAACAGGTGTTCCATTTATGCTTATTGCTCCAGACGCAAGATCTGCAGGTATGGGCGATATGGGTGTAGCGACGTCTGTAGATGCTTACGCACAACAATGGAATGCTGCCAAATATACATTCTCTGAAGCTAAATCAGGAATTGCAGTAAGTTATACACCATACCTTAGTAAGTTGGTGAATGATATCTCTATTGCATATCTAACTTATTTTAATAGAATTGATGACAGAAGTGCCTTTGGTGTTAGTTTTAAATACTTTGGTTTGGGAGAAATTGAAATTCGCCCAGATGAATTTTCTGAGCCTTTAATAGAAAAGCCTAACGAATTTACAGTTGATGCTTCATACTCTTTGCGATTAGGAGAGCAGTTTGCTATGGCTGTAGCTTTACGTTATTTACGTTCAGATTTAAGAATCCAAGCGGTAGATTCCAATGCAAGTGCAGCGGGTTCATTTGGGGTTGATATCTCTGGTTTCTATCAAAGTGAAGAAGAAGCTTATGATAGTTTTAACGGTAGAACACGTTTTGGATTCGCCATTCAAAACTTAGGACCAAAAATTAAATATGATGATGGTGGACGTGAAAACTTTTTACCAACAAATCTAAGACTAGGTGGTGGATTTGATTTTATTTTTGATGAGTATAACACATTATCGGTAACTGCAGAAGTAACAAAACTTTTAGTTCCAACACCTCCTTTATTTGGTTTTGTTGATACAGATGGTGACGGTGAGCAAACAGCAGATAATGCATCTACTCCAGATATCGATGAAAGTGAGCCAACAATTATTACAGGAGGTCAATCCAATGACGTGAGTTTTTTGTCAGGAGTTTTTCAATCATTTGGAGATGCACCAGGAGGATTTAGCGAGGAGTTAAAAGAATTTACTTGGGCATTAGGAGCAGAGTATTTATACCAAGACTCATTTGCTTTTAGAGCAGGTTACTTTAATGAAAGTGATGAGAAAGGTGCACGTAAGTTTTTCGCCATGGGAGCAGGATTTAAATACACCACTATAAACATTGATTTATCCTATTTATTCTCAGCATCTAAGGTTCAGAGTCCTTTAGAAAACACATTGCGTTTTTCTCTAACATTTAATTTTGGAGATGGAGAATACGACGAATATTAGGAGATAACACAACTGAGATAAAAAAAACTATTGTATTACAGCAATAGTTTTTTTGTCTCATGGCATTTTGTTTATAATTATAAAAATACGTTTTTTGATGAAAGACATAACAATAGAATCAATTCTCACAGTTTACGATGATTATAATGAGCTTCCCCCAGCTATTGCATTATTGATGAATCAAGCTTCAAAAGCAAGGCTTAAAGCATATGCACCTTATTCAAAATTCTTAGTTGGCGCAGCACTTTTATTGGACAATGGAGAAATAATTTGCGGAAACAACCAGGAAAATGCTTCTTATCCTTCTGGTTTGTGCGCAGAACGCACAGCAATCTATTATGCAGGTTCAGAATATCCAGATGCCAAAATTATAACAATGGCATTGACAGCTGGTTCTCAAAGACAACCTACAGCATCTCCAATTCCACCATGTGGAGCATGCAGACAAGCAATTTCAGAATACGAAGTAAAGCAAGATTTGCCGATAGAAATTTACTTTATGGGAGAAACTGGAAAAGTTGTTAAATCAAACTCACTTGCTAATTTATTGCCTTTAGGCTTCGATAGAAGTTTTCTATAACGTTTTCGTAATAAATTTACGTTTTTCGGTTTTTTCATTACTAACTAAAGTGTTACTTTTGTTATTCGCTTGTCTCAATTTTGAATTGAGAGCTTACATTGATATCTCAGGAGTATTATTTTTGAGTATTATTTTAGACACAAACAATAAACTAAATGCAAAAAATCACAAAAGAGGTTTACCTTAAATGGTATGAAGACATGTTGTTATGGAGAAAGTTTGAAGACAAGCTTGCTGCGGTATACATACAACAAAAAGTAAGAGGATTTCTTCACTTGTATAACGGTCAAGAAGCAGTTTTAGCTGGCGCGCTTCACGCGATGGACTTGACTAAAGATAAAATGATTACTGCCTATAGAAATCACGTTCAGCCAATTGGTATGGGAGTAGACCCTAAACGTATCATGGCAGAGCTGTTTGGTAAAGCTACAGGTACCTCTAAAGGTTTAGGCGGTTCTATGCATATATTTTCTAAAGAACACCGGTTTTATGGTGGTCATGGTATTGTGGGCGGTCAAATTCCTTTAGGAGCTGGTATTGCATTTGGTGATAAATATCATGATGTAAATGCAGTGACAATTTGTTGTTTTGGAGATGGAGCAGCACGTCAAGGATCGTTACATGAAACTTTTAATTTAGCAATGCTTTGGAATTTACCAGTAGTTTTTGTTTGTGAAAACAATGGTTATGCTATGGGAACTTCTGTAGAGCGTACAGCAAATCATACAGATATTTGGAAACTAGGTTTAGGGTATGAAATGCCTTGTGGACCGGTTGATGGTATGAATCCAATAAAAGTGGCTGAGGCTTTTGATGAAGCTATTAAAAGAGCAAGATCAGGAGGAGGTCCAACATTTTTAGAAGTCAAAACCTATCGTTATAGAGGTCACTCCATGAGTGACGCACAACATTACAGAACTAAAGATGAAGTTGCTGAGTATAAAAAGATTGATCCTATTACACAGGTTAAGGATATTCTTTTAGAAAAGAAATATGCCACCGAAGATCAAATCAAGGTCATCGATAAACGTGTTAAGGCATTAGTTGCAGCGTGTGAGAAATTCGCAGAAGAATCTCCATATCCTGAAAAGAATGTGATGTATGATGCGGTTTACGAACAAGAAGATTATCCATTTATAGAACACAAAATATAAGCTATGGCAGAAGTAATTAATATGCCTCGTTTGAGCGATACGATGGAAGAAGGAACTGTCGCTGCTTGGTTAAAACAAGTAGGTGATAAAATTGAAGAAGGTGATATTTTAGCTGAAATAGAAACCGATAAAGCAACTATGGAGTTTGAATCTTTCAATGAAGGAACGCTGCTTTACATAGGTATTCCAGAAGGAGATACTGCTAAAGTTGATACACTTCTAGCTATTATTGGTGAGGAAGGTGAAGATATTTCACAGTATTTAAATGCTAATGCTTCGGAAGCTAAAGCACAAGATAATGATCCGTCTAAGTCCGAAGAACAAACTGAAGACGACAATCAGAGTGACGCCAAAGTATCTTCAGCATCACAAGGCATACCAGAAGGCGTTATCGTTGTAACTATGCCACGCTTAAGTGATACTATGGAAGAAGGAACGGTTGCTACTTGGTTAAAAAAAGTTGGTGATAATGTTGATGAAGGTGATATCCTTGCAGAAATTGAAACTGATAAGGCAACAATGGAGTTTGAATCTTTCCAATCAGGAACCTTATTGTATATTGGTTTAGACGAAGGAGATTCTGCAATAGTAGATTCACTTTTAGCTATTATTGGCCCAAAAGGAACAGATGTTTCTGGGATTGCTCAAAACTTTGAATCAGCAGGGGTGTCTTCTGAAGAAAAGAAAGAAGAAGCGCCTAAAAAAGAAGAAAAGAAAGACAGTCCAAAAGCGGAAATAAAAAAAGAAGAGAAGGTTTCAACTCCAAGTTTGAGTTCAAATTCTGAAAGGATTTTTGTATCGCCTTTAGCTAAAAAAATGGCTGAGGAGAAAGGGATTAACTTGTCTCAAGTATCTGGTAGTGGCGAAAATGGTCGTATTGTAAAACGCGATATAGAAAATTACACACCTGCTCAGGCTGGAGGAACACAAGTTGGCAAATTTGTACCCTCCGGACAAGAAGATTTTGACGAGGTGCCAAACTCGAACATGCGTAAAGCAATTGCCAAAAATTTAGCAAAATCTAAATTTACGGCACCACATTACTATTTAAATGTGGAGTTTGATATGGATAATGCTATGGCATTTAGAGTACAGTATAACTCAATTCCAGATACAAAAATATCGTTTAATGATATGATTGTTAAAGCTTGTGCATTGGCATTAAAAGCGCATCCGCAAGTTAACTCTCAGTGGTTTGATGATAGAATGCAACTTAATAATCATGTGCATATTGGTGTTGCTGTTGCAGTGCCTGACGGTTTATTAGTGCCTGTGGTAAAATTTGCAAATGAGCAGAGTTTACCGCAAATTGGTGCTGCTGTAAAAGAATATGCTGGCAAGGCGCGACATAAAAAACTATCATTAGATGAAATGGAAGGAAGTACCTTTACCATTTCTAACTTAGGAATGTTTGGTATTGAGAGTTTTACCTCTATTATCAATCAACCTAATTCTGCGATATTATCGGTTGGAGCAATCGTGGCGAAACCCGTTGTTAAAAACGGACAAGTCGTTGCTGGAAATACAATGAAATTAACATTAGCATGCGATCATAGAACTGTTGATGGTGCTACTGGATCACTATTCTTACAAACCTTAA
>JBLHML010000027.1:0-25828 GCA_047622005.1 Dokdonia sp.
GAATATCATAGTCAGGTTTATACCAAGGTCTGTACTCCTCGTAAATACCAAAGGGTTGTATGTTTTTAATGTCTTTTGCTCCAGTTTCTTCAATAAGCTCACGTATCATTCCTTCTATTTTATCTTCGTCCAAGTCTAATCCTCCGCCAGGAAGACTGTAGTCTTCGTATCTGTCAGTATACAGCAGTAAAATGCAATGACCGTGAATTGCGATACTTCTAGTGGCTAATCTGGTGAAAATAGTTTTATTTTCTAATGTTGTTATATCGCGATGATAATGGGTCTTTAGTATTTGCATTTAGGGATACTATATTTTTCATGTAAATATAAAATAACTAGAATAGTAATTAACCACAAGAAATGAAAACGTAATACACTTATAATTATAGGTACAATAGTAGCGAGAATTTTTCTTTGATTTTATTGAGATCTGTGTTTGTTCTGAAATGGAGGTATTCTTTATTGTTTTATTATTTTTTTAACAAGTTTAGAATCGTTAATTTCAATATGGGCAATATAAAGTCCTTTATTAAGGCCTTCTAAGGATAACTCTTTCACGAAATGCTGTTCTGTGATTTTTCTTCCAAATACATCATAAATAATTATTTCATCAACTCTTTCACTCAGATTTAAAAGTGTATCAAATGGATTTGGGTATAGGCTTAAAGCAAGATCTGAAGCGATATTTGGAACCGTCAAAGTTACCGTATCAGTATCAATTTCGATCATCCATAATTTTGAAGGGAAAGGTATTGTTATTGGCCCAATAGTAACATTGTATTTTTCATTCGAAATATATAAACGATACTTAGTCGTTGTGATTTCAAAAAGCGAAATAGCTTCTACTTGATTACCCAGCGGAACTATATTGGATATTTTTTCTGAGACTACGCCAGAAAATATATCCAAGCTAGCATTAGGGATGTTATATATCGTAAACATAAATGGTGCATTGGTAGCACTATATCCAGTAAGAAAAATAATACTTTCATTAGCGGTAGTATCCACTCCAGTTATTAGTCCGTTTGTGTTATAGCTACTTTCTAAGATGGCACTATGTACTTCACTACTGGTTTTTGGAATGGAGTAAACATTAACCGCATTATCTATCCAGTTTTTAGAAAATATTAGGAGCTTATCACCATAGGAAATGAGCCCCTCAGCATCCCAATTATTATTATTTACATTTTGTGTGAAATCAGTTTGATTTGCATAAGAATAAGAAATGATTTCAGGTGTAACGGTATTGTCCGTATCAATATAATCACTTTTTGAAATTTTGTATATTTTTAAATCAGTTCTATTTCCGTTATTATTTCCAATATCCCCTATGTAGATGTGAGAAGCATCTTGTGTAATATCTTCCCAATCTATATTTGTAGCATTATTTATTATAACCGTTCTTGTTATAGTACCCGTATTCATGTCTATTTCATATAGATTAGGGCCATCACCACTATCATTATGAGTGATTAGTTTATTGTTGTAAAAAATAAGGCCAGAGGTCTCGTCTAAAGTGGGAGCTTGTAAATTTGTTATGTCGGTTGCTGTTTGAGAACTTATTGTTAATAAACCAAATAAGATGAATATTGTAGTTGTTGCTTTTTTCATTTATAGGGTATTAATAGTCTAAAAATAATTATATGTATTTGAGGTGTGTTATTGTGAGTTACAAGTGTTGTTCATCAAGCTGTCAATAGATTAGGGTGTCGAATGTCTCAATTGTCGATAGCCATATTTAAACGAAGTTCGACTATTTTTTTTAGAAAGTCCTGATTCAATATACTTCGATTTCTTTTTAACAGAACACATTACTTCTAAGAAATTTTAAAATAATTAGGCTCAGCGCGAATTGAGCCTTAATTCTATCCACTATTTTTTATGTACTTAGTGTTTTTAGTTGCTAGTTATTTATCGTGTTATGACTATTTTTATACTATATTTTAGATAGTTATTTTAAATGAGGAACATTTTATTTATTTGCCTTTTTAAGCCACGATAATCAGGACTTTTATGGAGGTAGTTGTTATATATGTAAAACTTATATGTGGTTATCGTTTACCATCTATAATTAGCTGCAATTCATTATCTTTAAACAAAAAATTAACGTGATTAAAAGTGTACTAGAACACAACGTAAGCTGTATTATACTGGTAGTATTTTTGCTAGTGTCTTCACTCAATGCTCAAGTATTTGAGCAAGTACAAGTGATTTCAGGATTAGGGAATTTAGAAAATAATAATGGTGCTGCAGTTGCCGATTTTGATAATGATATGGACCTCGATATTTTTGTAGTTGCATTATCTCAAGATCTCGAAGGTGATGAGACCACTCAAAGTAAACTTTATAGAAATAATAATGATGGTTCTTTTACAGATGTCACAGCAGAAGTAGGTCTAACCAATCTGCATCCTGTAGTTGAAGAGATTGATGGTTTTTTTGGTCTTGAAGGTTTTAAACATGGTGTGTCTTGGGGAGATTATAATAATGATGGCTTTCCAGATTTGGTGTTTACACATTCTAATAAACTTCAACTCTTTATCAATCAAAACGGAATCTTCACAGAAGTTACAGCCGGCGTCGGTCTAGAGCAATTTAGTGATTGTAGGCATACAGGAGCAACATGGTTTGATTATAATAACGACGGTTTTCTAGATCTTTACGTTAACGATTGGGATGGCTGTGATACGAACTCCCTCTATCTCAATAATACCAACGGGACGTTCTCCAATGTTACCATAGAAACCAATATCCAAGATACAGCTGTCAATGCGAGTTACATGGCAATCCCTTTTGATATCAATGATGACGGTTGGATGGATTTGTATGTGTCTAATGATTTGGCGCAACCCAACAGTTTATTCGTTAATCAAAACGGAAATTCATTCATAGAACAAGCAGAACTTTTTGGGCTAGACAATATGATTGATGATATGGGAATTGCCATTAGTGATTTTAATTTAGATGGTGCTTTTGATGTTTTTATTACAGGAAGAGAAGATAACGACCTCTTTGTAAATGTTGGAGATAATAATTTTTTAGACCAAACGTCTCTATATAATATTACTGAAACGGGTTGGTCTTGGGGATCACGATTTGCAGATTTTGATCTCGATAGTGATGAAGATTTAATTATTGTCAATGGATACGATTTTCAAGCTGAAGGTGCTCAAAATAATGTGTATTATAAAAATTTAACTGCGGAAGGATTGTCTGGTTTTGAAGACAGTTCCGAAGCATTAAATTTCAACGCGCTTACCATAAGTGTAGAAGCTGTTGATTTTGATTATGATAATGATGGAGATTTAGATATTTATGTCACCAATTCAGACCAGCAATCCATTTTATACGAAAACAAACTCCTTAATTATGATGAAGAAAGCACATTACAGTGGTTTAAAATCATGCTTGAAGGAACGGTTTCTAATAGGGATGCGATTGGTACAAGGGTAACATTGCGAACTAATGAGCGCGATTATGTGAGACATTATACAGGAGTTGGATTCTTGTCTCAAAGCTTACAAGCAGTTCATTTTGGGTTGTCTGATGCTATTCAAATTGAAGAATTAGAAATAAAATGGCCTTCAGGGTTGATAGAAGTTCATCAAAATTTAGAGGAGAACATTACTATTTTAGCGATTGAAGGGGAAGGGTTTACAGTTTTAGACATTCAACCCAGTCAAAAAATTACGGGTTGCACAGATCCTTTTTCTTGTAATTACAATCCGGAGGCAACTTTAGATAACGGGTCATGCACTTATCTTGATGCTAATTCAATTTCTGGTGCTGTAAATTCAGGGTTTTTAACAATTGAAGATTATAATTATCCAACAGCAAATGGTTCTTCAGCGAATTGGACAGTTATAGGTGGGGACATCGTAAATGGTCAAAACACAGATACAGTGTCAGTGAAATGGGGATTAAATGAAACAGGAACCATTAGTGTAAGAGAAAGTAATGGTAGTTGTTTTAGCGAAGTGCAGCAGTTTACAATAGCGTTGAGCGCAAATGAACTTTCAGAGGATGTATCCATTGCAAGATTATGGAACGAGGTTTTACTCCAAGCGATTAGAAATGATTTTGCAAGACCAACAGTTCACGCACGTAACTTGTTTCATACTAGTGTTGCTATGTATGATATTTGGGCAATTTATGACGACGAAGCAACACCATATCTTATTGGGAATGCGGTCAATAATTTTTCTACGGAATTATTAGAGTTCACGCCTCTAGAGAGTATTGAAGATTCAAGGAAAAAAGCAATCAGTTACGCAATGTATCGTTTGTTAAGCTACCGATTTCAAAATTCACCAAATGCCGAAGAATCTCAGAATTTGTTTGATTTAGTAATGGAGCAATTAGGCTTTGAAACTACAGTTGCTGTATCCACATTATATCAATCTGGGAATGCTACAGATCTTGGTAATTATGTTGCAGAAACCATGATTACATATGGAAATGGAGATGGTTCAAGAGAACTAGAATCTTTTGGTAATGCCTATTATGGATCGGTGAATGCGCCATTAGGTCCTGCTGTTGCAACAATTACTTTAATGAATGATCCCAACCGATGGCAACCGCTAAGTTTGGATACGTTTATTGATCAAAGCGGAAATTTGATAGAAGGTTCAACCCTTGATTTTTTAAGTCCAGAATGGGGAAATGTATATCCATTCGCCATGTCTTCAGATGATAACATCACCTACCAACGTTATGGAGATTCTTATAAAGTGTATCATGATCCTAGCGATCCACCATATTTAAATTTGACAGAAGACGATGAATCTAGTGATGCTTATAAGCTAGGATTTTCTATGGTCTCTATTTGGGGTTCTCATCTGGACCCTAACGATAATGTGCTTTGGGATATTTCTCCATCAGCTATTGGTAATACAGATATTAACGAGTTTCCGACCAATTATAGTGATTACCCAAATTTCTATAATGTGATTGAAGGAGGCGATATTGGTCAAGGTCATGCAATCAATCCTGTTACTGGTCAGGCCTATGAATCGCAACTCGTCCCAAGAGGAGATTATACAAGAGTTTTAGCAGAGTTTTGGGCAGATGGTCCAGACTCAGAAACACCTCCAGGACATTGGTTCACTATTTTGAATTATGTGAATGAGCATCCACAATTAGAAAAGAAATTTGAAGGACAAGGAGATGTTTTAGAGGATTTGGAGTGGGATGTAAAATCGTATTTTATCTTGGGTGGAGCAATGCATGATTCGGCAATTTCTGCATGGAGTGTAAAAGGCTGGTATGATTATGTGAGGCCAATTTCAGCAATAAGAAATATGGTGCTTCTGGGTCAAAGTACAGATGAATCTTTAGATAATTACAATATTGCTGGCATTCCTTTATTAGAGGGTTATGTTGAGGTTGTTGGACAGAGTGATCCTTTAAGAGGTGAAGAAAGTATGAATGTTGGTAAAATTAAATTGTATACATGGAGAGGTCCAGCTTATATTAATGACGAATCTACAGATATCGCTGGAGTAGACTGGATTCTTGCAGAAAATTGGTGGCCATATCAAAGACCTACATTTGTCACACCGCCTTTTGCAGGCTATGTTTCTGGGCATTCTACATATTCTCGAGCAGCGTCAGAGGTATTAACAAAGATTACAGGAAGCGCATTTTTTCCAGGTGGTTTGGGAGAGTTTACCGCAAAACAAAATAACTTTTTGGTATTTGAGCAAGGGCCTTCAGTAGATATAAAATTACAATGGGCATCGTATAGAGATGCGTCTGACCAAACAAGTTTGTCTCGTATTTGGGGTGGAATTCATCCACCTGCAGATGATATTCCTGGTCGATTAATGGGAGAAAAAGTAGCTAATGATGCATTTGATTTTGCAGTGCCTTATTTTAGTGGTGATGTCACAGAGACTAATAGTGCAGAACAAATAGTTTATCCAAATCCTGTTAATAATAATGAAGTTTTTATTACAAATTCGTCTCAAGAGGATATCATAACTATATTTGATGTTAGAGGACGACAGGTCAATATTCTCAAAATAGAATTTAATGAATTTGGTAGTGTGACTAAACTTATTATTCCAGAGGGAACAGCTGCAGGAGTCTATTTTTTGAATATTAATAATGATTCAAAACTATTAATTGTTAAGGGCTAATTATTGATATGCAAGACACGCTTCAAGAGTATATTCCTGAGAAGGCTATTTCGAAAATTATAGAATTATTAGATCATGACAAGTTAAGCGTAAAGGTTAAAAAAGAACGCAAGACGAGACATGGTGATTACAAACGTTTATCTAACGGAAATCATCAAATCACAGTAAATTCTAACTTAAACCACTATCGGTTTTTAATAACGCTCATTCACGAGATTGCCCATTTTGAAGCTTTCAAGAATTACGGACGATTAATTAAACCTCACGGATTAGAATGGAAACGCACATTTCAGCATTTAATGTTGCCTTTTATTAACCCTGAAATTTTCCCAATGGAATTATTACCCTTATTGGCAACCCATTTTAAAAACCCTAAAGCGTCAAGCGACACAGATATTCAGCTGGCCTATGCTTTAAAGCAATTTGACGAGCCTAACGATAAAACGTTTATATTTGAATTACCTTTACATCAGTCTTTTAAAGTAGACAATGGACGTCTATTCAAAAAAGGTGAAAAACGACGCACACGTTACGAATGTACCGAGTTGAAATCAGGTAAAATATACTTGTTTAATGCCAATGTAGAGGTAGAATTATTAGAAAAATAATTCCATTCCCATGGCAATAGAATCTCTTGAAATTATGATTTTTAGAGAATAAAAAAATAACCAATAGCAATGAGAGCACTACTGAAATAAAGATATATCTTTATTGAACGTGTAAAGCGAAGCGATAAAAAGGTCTTTTCCAAGATTATATGTTAGCGCTGCTCTCAATGACGATAGAAATAAGATTAGATGCAGAATAAAAATTATTATGCCATATTGATGGCAGGAGGCGTAGGGTCAAGATTTTGGCCAGTAAGTACACAAGATTTTCCAAAACAGTTTCACGATATGCTGGGAACAGGAGATACATTGATTCAAAAGACATTTAATAGACTTGCGAATTTAATTCCGAAGGAAAACATATTCATCCTAACCAATGAGCGTTATAATGATCTGGTGTTTGAGCAACTTCCAGAAGTTACTGAACGTCAAGTGGTATTAGAGCCTGCTATGAGAAATACAGCACCTTGTATTTTATATGCTGCTTTAAAAATTCAAAAGGAAAATGAAGATGCAGTAATGATTGTTGCACCAAGTGATCACTGGATAGAAGATGAAAATGCGTTTACAAATAACGTACAACAAGCTTTCGATTTCTGTTCTAAGAATGATACGTTGATGACTTTAGGAATTCAACCAACATTTCCAAATACAGGTTATGGTTATATTGAATATGATAAAACTGCCGAATCTAATATTAAGACCGTTAATCAGTTTAGAGAAAAGCCGGATTATGAGACAGCGAAAGGCTTTATTGAGCAAGGGAATTTTCTATGGAATGCAGGGATTTTTATGTGGAGTGTTAGTAGTGTTTTGAAAGCTTTTAAAACAAATCAACCTAAATTATACAGTCTTTTTGAATCAGGTTATGCAACTTATAATACGGAGTTTGAAGATGATTTTATTAGAGATAATTATGGGAAGGCAGAAAATATTTCGGTGGATTATGCTCTTATGGAGCAATCTGAAAATGTGTATGTAATTCCGGCGACTTTTGACTGGAATGATCTTGGTACTTGGGGAAGTTTATATGATAAATTAGATAAGGATACTGATGGTAACGCTGTGGTAAATGCACGAACATTAACTGAAGACACCTCCGGTAATATGATTAGAACTAAGGCCGATAAGGTTGTTGTAGTTGATGGACTCCAAGATTACATAATTGTTGATAAAGACGAAGTTTTACTTATCTTTCCAAAGACAAAAGAACAAGATATTAAAAAAGTACTCCAAAAAGTTAAAGACAAATTTGGGGAACATTATGGTTAGAATATGAGTGACGAGAATAAATTTGACTTCTCAGAAGAAGCGGTTAATAAAGACGCTGAGATTAAAAAAGATGCAGCAGTAGAAGACAGCAAGAAAGCGGTTCAAAAAGACGCTAAAGGGTTGTGGGTGAGTGTTAAAACCTTTATGGTTGAGCTCTTAGATTTTAGAGAAGATACAGATCGTGATGCTACAATACAGGCTATAAAAGTAGATATTCCTTTTAAAGGCGCGACTGCATGGATTTTAGTCTGTTCTATTTTCGTGGCTTCGGTTGGGTTAAATGCAAATTCAACAGCAGTTGTCATCGGAGCCATGTTAATTTCTCCATTAATGGGGCCAATCTTAGGTGTTGGTTTGTCTCTCGCTATTAATGATATTGATACACTTAGACGGTCTTTAATAAACTTGGCAATAATGATTGTATTGAGTTTGTTAACAGCCTTTTTATTCTTTAGATTCTTTCCTTTAAGTGAAGATACATCAGAGCTTCTTGGTCGTGTAAAACCAGATATTAGAGATGTTCTAATCGCTTTCTTTGGTGGTTTAGCACTAATTATAGCGCGTACAAAAAAAGGGACAATAGCTTCTGTGATTTTTGGGGTGGCTATTGCTACAGCACTTATGCCTCCGTTATGCACCGCAGGTTATGGTTTAGCTAAAGGGAATTGGGAATATTTTGGTCAAGCCATGTATTTATTTACGATCAACACTATATTTATAGCATTGGCAACATTTTTAGTGCTTAAGATTTTGCGTTTCCCAATGCTTAAATATGCTAATTCCGCCAAACGTAAACGAATCGCAAGATTGGCGTCTTTGGTTGCTGTAGTTGTTATGATTCCGGCAGGATTTACTTTTGTAGACGTATTGAAAGAAAGTCGTTTTGAGATAGATGCGAGAGCATTCGTTGAACATGAGTTGAAATCATTGCCTAATTCTGGATATATTGTAAAGAATGCGAGTATTAATTATGAACCTCTAGGTGACTCTTTTATTGAATTGATTCCTTTTGGAAATGATGAAATATCTGAAGAAACTAGACTTTTGTTAGAATCACGTTTTAATGACTATTCAGCACTTAAAAATTCAAAGTTATACGTTAATCAGGTTAAAAATAGAGCAATAAATAATCTTGAGTATATGGAAGAACTGCGAACTCGTGACTCTGTGGATTTGTTATCTCAAGGTCAGAAAATTGCTTATTTAGAAAACACAGTTTCTAGATTATCTCGCTTAGAACGTGGTCAAATTCCGTTTGAAGATTTAGTACGCGAAGCAAAAATTAATTACGAAAATTTAAGAGCTATTTCCTATTCAAAGCGAATTACATCAGATTTTTCAAAAATGGATACACTTAGTATATTTTCTTTTAAATGGGTAGATTCTTTAACGACTCAAGAGCAAAAAGAAAAAGATTTGAGAAAGCTTAATTTGTGGTTTAAGGATAAATTGAAGTTAGATACACTTGTAGTAGATTAGTGCTATGCTTTTTCTTCCAAATACATTTGACGTACTTTTTTAAATAGGTTAGACGAGTATACAAAATCTGTCACCACTTCATTATCTGTTTTAAAGATGTTTTCTTTAGAACCTTCCCAGGCTTTGAGTCCGTCTTTTAAAAATACTATTTTTTCACCAATCTCCATCACAGAGTTCATGTCATGAGAATTTATGACCGTTGTAATATTGTACTCATCGGTAATTTCCTGAATTAAATTATCAATAACTATAGCAGTCTTAGGATCTAATCCAGAATTAGGTTCATCACAAAACAAGTACTTAGGGTTATTTACAATTGCGCGAGCAATTGCAACACGTTTCTGCATACCTCCAGAAGCTTCACTTGGCATTTTATGATGCGCACCTTCAAGATTGACCCGTTTTAAAACAAAGTCTGCACGTTCTTCCATTTCGCTTTCACTTTGTTTAGTAAACATGCGCAGTGGGAACATAACATTCTCAAGAATTGTCATAGAATCAAAAAGTGCACTACCTTGAAATACCATACCTATGTCTCCTCTTAAGTTGCGTTTCTCTGCATCGGTGAGCTTGGCATAAGCCAATCCATCATAAGCAATTTCTCCTTCCTCTGGAGAAAAAAGACCTAGTAAACATTTTAGAAATACTGTTTTGCCTGAGCCACTTTGCCCAATAACTAAACTTGTTTTTCCTTTCTCAAAAGTTGTAGTGATTCCTTTTAATATATGAGCACCTCCAAAAGACTTATGTATATTTTTGACTTCTATCATGAGCTTAGTAGGAGTTGAGTTAATATATAATTGAGAAGGATTATAACAACACTAGTCCAAACAAATGATTTTGTACTGGCTTTACCAACTTCTAATGCGCCACCTTTCATGTAAAACCCATAGAAAGAAGGTACTGTTGCTAAAATAAAAGCAAATACAAAGGTTTTAATAAATGCATAAATGATATGGAAGGGTATGAAATCCATTTGAATACCTATAATGTAGTCCTCAATAGTCCCAAAACCACCAAATATTACTGCAACCATTCCTCCTAAAATCCCTAAAAACATGGCAATAGAAATCACAAACGGATATAGCATTAAAGCGATAAATTTTGGAAAGACAAGATAGTTTAAGGAGTTAATTCCCATAACTTCTAAGGCGTCAATTTGTTCTGTAACTCTCATTGTGCCTATGCTAGAGGTGATGAAAGATCCTACTTTGCCAGCCATAATAACAGAAATAAAAGTAGGAGCAAATTCTAATATAATAGATTGCCTAGTGGCAAAGCCTATGAGATATTTAGGAATTAAAGGGTTGTCAATATTTAATGCGGTTTGAATCGTCACAACACCACCAACAAAAAATGAAATAAAGGCAACAATACCTAGTGAGCCAATAATTAAATCATCTATGTCTTTTAATATTAATGTGCGCATAACCGACCATTTGGTTGGCTTGCGAAACATTTCGGCAATCATTAAAAAATAAGCACCAATATTATGAAGGTAGGACATAGTCTATTTTGTTATGGTAAAAGTAAAAAATTACAAAGACTTTTTTAATGTAAAGATTAAAAGATGCTAAACAAAAACTGTATTTTTGAAACTAGAAAATAGAACAGTCTTATTAAACAAGCCTGTAGTTCGTTTTATCATTCAGTGAAATGATTACTAGTGAACAGCATATGACCTTTAGACAACAATAACTATATACCTATGAAACTAATAATTAGTATTCTTTTTATGTTTTTGGTGATGACCTCATCTCACTCACAAAAGCCAATTTCCGAAGTAAAAGAAGTACAATCAAGTCTTGAGAAAAGCAATCCTAAGTTAGTTGTTGGGATTGTAGTAGATCAAATGCGCTATGACTATCTCACAAGGTTTGAAAGTAAATATGGTGATGGCGGATTTAAACGTATGATCAACGAAGGGTTCAATTGTAAAAACAATCACTTTAATTATATACCAACCTATACAGGTCCAGGACATGCCTCAGTTTACACGGGTACAACTCCTAAAAACCATGGTGTTATTGGTAATAATTGGTACGATAAAGAGATTAAGGATATGGTATACTGCGCAGGAGATAACAATGTCTCTTCAGTGGGAACTCTAGATGATGCAGGTCAAATGTCACCTCAGAGAATGAAAACAACCACATTTGCCGATGAAAATCGATTATTTACGCAAAAGCAAGGTAAAACTATTGGGATTTCACTAAAAGATAGAGGTGCGATTTTGCCCGCAGGTCATACCGCAAACGCAGCTTATTGGTTTCATGGTAGAGAGGAAGGCTCCTGGATTACAAGTACATTTTATATGAATGAACTTCCAAAATGGGTAGCAGATTTTAATTCATCAGAAGCTGCAGAAACTTACTTAAAAGTTTGGGATACATACTATGATATTTCAACTTACACAGAAAGTACTAGGGATGAAAACACCTTTGAAGGTGGTTTTAAAGGTAAAGAAAAGGCAACATTTCCTTATGATTTAGCAAAGCTAAAAGATGAGAATCGAGGTTTTGATATTCTTAAAGCAACACCCTACGGAAATTCTCTAACTACAGATTTTGCTATAGAAGCCATTAAAGGAGAGCAATTGGGACAAGATGATATTACAGATGTGTTGACCGTAAGTTATTCATCAACCGATTATGTAGGACATAATTTTGGTGTGAGTTCTAAAGAGATTGAAGATACTTATATTCGTTTAGATAAGGATTTAGAACGTTTTTTTAAGTTTTTAGATGCTCAGGTTGGTGAAGGTAATTATACAGTTTTCTTAACCGCAGATCATGGTGCAGTAGAAGTGCCTTCCTATTTGCAGAGTATGAAAATCCCGTCAGGTTATTTGGATAATAAAGAAACTAAAACACGCTTTTCAGCATATTTAAAGACTAAGTTTAAATCTTCTGATCTTATTGAGAATGTTAGTAATAATCAAATATTTTTAAATCGAAAACAGATTGATAGTTTAGGTTTAAATATAAATGATGTGCAAGAAGCTATTGTAAATGAATTGATAGGTTATAAGCATATAGAAAAAGTATTTTCTGCGCATACAATGGCAACTAGTCATTTTACAACAGGTATAGCCTCTTTA
The DNA here is from genome assembly GCA_047622005.1 of Dokdonia sp. Classification (GTDB taxonomy): domain Bacteria; phylum Bacteroidota; class Bacteroidia; order Flavobacteriales; family Flavobacteriaceae; genus Psychroserpens. Next base: position 12,600 of record JBLHML010000027.1, read on the forward strand.
TTACAAAATGGCTACAATCAAAAACGATCTGGTGATATTATATTGCTTTCAGATCCTGCATATATTTCATACGGAAAAACAGGTTCTACGCATGGAAGCGGATTAAATTATGATACGCATGTCCCTTTATTGTTCTTCGGAAAAGGAATTACTCATGGAGAAACTTATGATAAAACAGTCATTCCAGATATTGCACCAACGATGTCTGCGCTTTTAGGGATTAGTTTTCCTAATGCTGCGACTGGACAACCTTTAGGTTTTGTATTTGACTAAAAATTAGACATGACTAAAAAAACAATCTATTCTTTAGTCGCAATCATAATCATATTTGGTGTTTATGGTTACGAGCATTTTTTGAAAGTTGAAGAAACGACTGAAATCATAGAAGAAGGAGAAGCCGTTAAAACAGATACCAACGAATATTTCTTACCCACAAGTACTACAGGTCAAATTGTGCATCATGAAAGCTATTCTTTGTCCTACAGCGAACCGCATGAGCAAGCAGAATGGGTTGCTTATGAATTAAAAAAATCACACCTTTCAAGCTCTAATTTTAAACGCCCTTATTTTGAAATTGATAAAACAGTAAAGTCTGGTGCAGCACATTGGAAAAATTATAAAAAATCTGGTTATGATCGAGGTCATTTATGTCCTGCAGGTGATAGAAAGTATACAAAAGTAGCTCATAATGAAACTTTTTTGACGAGTAATATTAGTCCGCAAGAACATAGCTTTAACGCTGGTATTTGGAATACACTTGAACAGAAGGTTAGATATTGGGCCAGTAAATATGATGGTGTTTTTGTGGTTACTGGAGGTGTTTTGCGAGGTAACATGAAAACCATTGGAGACGAAGAGGTGAGTGTGCCAAACCAGTTCTATAAAGTGCTTATTGATAATAACACAGGTAAAACAAAGATGATTGCGTTTTTAATGCCTCATGAAAATTCTAATCAACCCTTATATCAATTTGTAGTTCCTGTTGATGCCATTGAAAAATTAACAGGAATAGATTTCTTTGCAGAGTTAGATGATAGCGTTGAAAATAAATTAGAGGCTTCTAGTAGTTATAAAGATTGGAGTTTTAATTGATGAGAATGGTCATCCTGAACTGTCACACTGGGCGTCGTCGAAGTGTTGTATAAGGTTCTTAGTATTGAAAATGCTTAGTTAGTAACTTATTTCAAATTACTCAAGATTCCTTTCCAACGTAGCTTCCTAATAAATTGACCTTGCTCTTCAGTAACCAATTGGTCTGGTTTCTTTCGTTTTCCTCTAAAATAACCAGCCATATAATTTTTAAAAAGCGTGAAGCTTTTCTTTTTGTAGGCTAGTTTTAATGCAGAGATTAAAGTGATTATAAATCCGTATCGCATTTTGTACATCGCTTCACCTTGTAAATATTTGGACGCTTTGTTGTAGCTAACTCCTGTAGGTTTTAGGTGTTTTACATGAAGTGATTCATCAGTTAGTAATTCCCAATTATAATATTTTGCGAGTAGCTCGTCTACCGTATCCCAACCCATGGATGGTTTGAGTTTGCCAATATCTAAAAAACATTGTTTTTTGTAGGCCTTTAATGCGCCTCTAATATGGTCTTTACGGGTTAGGTTCTCCAATACCCAATCGTTGTTTTTTTCTATATAGCAAAAGCCTGCAGCCATGCCTAAGCGTTCATTTTGTTTAAAATGAACTGCTAATTGCTCTAAGTAGTGCTTCGGAAATATTAAATCTGCATCAAATTTGCATATAACATCATAATCTTGGTCTAGGGTATCATAACCTTTATAAAACGCATTGATAATCTTAGAACCTGGGAGATGTTCATTTGAGGACACTGTATTTACAATTGAAATATTTGAATGGTTATGTGCATATTTTTCTATAATGTGTTGGGTGTCATCATTAGAATTATCATTCACAACCACAATCTGTTTGGCAAGTAACGATTGATTAACCAAAGACTCTAAAGTTTGAGCAATGGCATCTTCTTCGTTATGCGCAGGAATGATGATGTAGAAGTCCATGTAATATACTAAAATGATAAATGAGTGATTTTCAAATCTAAAGAAAAGGATTTGGAATCTGGGGTTTAAGATTTAGAATTTGAAACTCGTTCAGCATAAACGATATAATATCTCGATGTAAACCATCTTAGAATTGGTCTAATTCCTATTTTTTTTGTTGGGTTGGTCCATTTTTCTGTAGCAATAATATTCCATCCTGCTTTTTCTAAAAGCCAATCAAATTGCCAATCTTCAAATTCATGGTAATGTCGATCACGCATATCTGTTTTGCTTCTATAAGCTGAAGAAAACCATAATCGCATTGGGATACTAGCAACTAGTTTGTCTGCTTTTATAGACTTGAGTACTGTAAAAGGGGAGAGGAGATGTTCAAAAATCTCAAAGGCTGTAACGACCTCATTTTTTGAATTTTCTATTTCCGAAGTATTGACATCTAAATCGATTCCTGAAGTGTTTTCAACCGAATACCCGTTAGATTTTAAAATTTCAGACAACGGGTTCTCAATACCTAAATCTAATATAGATTGCGACGTATCAACATGTTGCTTTAAAAACTCAACGGTATGCTTAAATCGTTTATTTGGAAATGTGTTGTCGTACATATGAATTTGCCGAGGTGCCTGGGAACCTATTTATTACTTCTCCGAAGAAAAATTTTCGGAATTATTGTCTATATACAATAGCATTAATATTCATACCAGCGCCAACACTAGCAAATAGAATAACATCACCGTTGTTGATTTCTTGATGTTCAAGTTTACCTTTTAAAATCATATCGTATAAGGTAGGAACTGTCGCTACACTAGAATTACCAAGTGTATTTATGGTCATGGGCATGATACCTTCTGGCATATTCATATCATGAAGTTTGTAAAAACGTTTTACAATTGCTTCATCCATTTTTTCATTGGCTTGATGAATCAATATCTTTTTTACATCTATAATAGAATACTCACTTTTATCTAAACATGTCTTCAGAGCTAAAGGCACGTTAGTCAACGCAAATTCGTAAATTTTACGACCATGCATTTTAATATAGCGTCTTTTATCAGTGCTTTTTGGATGATTTGTTTCGCCAAAGAAGATAAAATTAGCTTCTTCTAAAGCATAGGTGGCAGATTCGTGAGAGATGATTCCGCCTTCTTCTGTCGATTCTTCAATTACAACTGCTCCTGCGCCATCACTGTAAATCATGGAGTCTCGATCATGTTTATCCACAACACGGGACAAGGTTTCAGCCCCAATAACCAAACAACGTTTAGCGATACCAGAGGCTATAAAAGCTTTGGCTTGTATCACACCTTCTATCCAACCCGGACATCCAAATAATAAATCGTAACCAACACATTTTGGATTTGCAATTTTTAATAAGTGCTTTACTCTTGATGCAATACTTGGCACTGTATCACTTTGTTCTGCATCATGCCTAACGTCACCATAATTGTGAGCAACGATGATATAGTCTAATGTTTCTTTATCTATTTTTGAATCTGCAATTGCTTTTTCTGCAGCATAAAATGCAATATCAGAATTTAGCAATTCACGCTTTATATAGCGTCGTTCTTCAATACCAGTAATTGCTTTGAATTTCTCAACAATCACCTCATTAGTGCTATTTATAGCAGAACCGTTCGCATTTAAGAATTCATTATTATAGAAATCTTCGTTCTTTTCAATCCGACTAGGAATAAAACTTCCAGTTCCAGTTATCTTTATACTCATAAATTAGGGTTTCCTGCTAGATATAATCTAACATCGCAATATACTAACATTTTATTAAATGTTAATTTTCAAATTTCAAATAAATACGATGTTCAAACCTGTATAATTATGCTTCTTCCATGTAAGCTTCTATTGGAGCGCAAGTACAGATAAGGTTTCTGTCACCATAAGCATCATCAACACGACGCACAGTGGGCCAGAATTTATTATCCCTAACATACTCTAAAGGGAATGCAGCTTGCTGACGTGTATATGGTAATAACCATTCATCATCAGTAATCATTGCCAATGTATGTGGTGCGTTTTTAAGTGTATTATTATCATCCTCTTTTGAAATCTCATCAATTTCATGCTTAATAGCAATCATAGCATCACAAAAACGATCCATTTCTTGTTTGCTTTCACTCTCAGTAGGTTCAATCATCATAGTTCCTGCTACAGGGAAAGATACTGTTGGTGCATGAAAACCGTAATCCATTAAGCGTTTGGCGATATCAACAACTTCAATGCCATGAGCTTTAAAAGGTCTGCAATCAATAATCATTTCGTGAGCAGCACGTCCACGTTCTCCAGAATATAACGTTTCAAAAGCACCTTCTAAACGTTTTTTGATATAGTTGGCATTAAGAATTGCAACTTCTGTAGATTTCTTTAAACCTGAAGCTCCTAACATTTTAATGTATCCATAAGAGATTAAACAGGCTAATGACGATCCAAAAGGTGCACCGGAAATAGCTGTAATCGCTTGATCTCCTCCAGTTTTTATTAATGGGTTTCCAGGTAAAAAAGGAACGAGTTGTTTTGCAACGCAAATTGGTCCAACACCTGGTCCACCACCACCATGAGGAATAGCAAAGGTTTTATGTAAATTTAAGTGACAAACATCTGCTCCAATGTTTCCAGGATTTGTTAATCCTACTTGAGCATTCATATTCGCACCATCCATGTAGACCTGTCCGCCATTATCATGAATAATTTGTGTAATCTCTTTAATAGCAGATTCGTAAACACCATGTGTAGATGGATATGTTACCATTAAAGCAGATAAATTATCTTTATGTAATTCTGCTTTTTCACGTAAATCGTCAACATCAATATTACCATCTTCAGATGATTTTGTGACGACAACTTTCATTCCAGCCATCACTGCACTTGCAGGGTTTGTGCCATGAGCAGACGACGGAATAATACAAATATTTCTATGGTGATCATCACGAGATTCGTGGTAAGCTCTAATAACCATTAGTCCTGCAAATTCTCCTTGAGCACCAGAGTTTGGTTGTAAAGACGTCCCTGCAAAACCTGTGATTTCTGTTAATTGGTCTTCTAAACATTTTAGAACTTGATGATATCCTTTTGCTTGTTCAATTGGTACGAATGGATGAATTTTGCCCCATTTAAACCAACTTAAAGGTAGCATTTCGGCAGCTGCATTTAATTTCATAGTACAAGAGCCTAATGAAATCATAGAGTGATTTAATGCTAAATCTTTGCGCTCTAAATTTTTGATATAACGCATCAATTCAGTCTCAGAATGATGAGAATTAAAAATAGGTTCTTTTAAAAATGTGCTGTTGCGTTTTAGATCTCCTGTGATACAATGTCCTTTGGAGATTTTTGAAATCACAACCGTATCTTTTTTAATGCTTTTAGCGAAAATGAAGACTATTTTATTTAAATCTTCAATTGTAGCAGTTTCATTTAATGAGATAGTGACACTGTCTTTACCAGGATAGTGAAAATTCATTTTATTTTTTAAAGCAATTTTTCTAACCGCTTTTGCATCTGCCTTGATATGAAGTGTGTCAAAGAAAGTTGTATTTGTTTGCTCAAACCCTAAATCTTGAAGTGTATTTGCAAGTGTTGTTGCTTTATTATAAATTTTGTTGGCAATAAACTCTAAGCCTTTAGGTCCATGATACACAGCGTACATTCCTGCCATGACAGCTAACAATACTTGAGCAGTACAAATATTTGATGTTGCTTTATCACGTTTAATATGTTGCTCACGTGTTTGTAAAGCCATACGCAAGGCTCTATTACCATTCATGTCTTTGGTTACCCCAATAATACGTCCTGGTAAATCACGTTTGTAAGCTGTTTTTGTAGCAAAAAAGGCAGCATGAGGTCCTCCATAACCCATTGGTATTCCAAATCTTTGGGTTGTTCCACAAACAACATCTGCGCCAAATTTACCAGGAGCTTCTAACTTGATAAGGCTCATGATATCTGCCGCTACAGCAACTTTAATCCTATTCGAATTTGCTTTCTCAATGAACGTTTTAATATCTGTTACTTGACCATGTTTTCCAGGATATTGTAAAATGGCACCAAAAAATTCCGTAGAGAAATCAAAATCAGATTCACTTCCAATGATGAGTTCAATTCCAATTGGAGTTGCTCTGGTGGTTAGTAGTGATAAGGTTTGAGGTAGTATGTTTTCAGAAACAAAAAACTTATTGATCCCAGCTTTCTTTTGGTCTCTTTCACGAACTGCAAATAATAAACTCATTGCCTCGGCAGCAGCAGTACTTTCATCAAGTAAAGATGCATTAGCAATTTCCATACCTGTAAGGTCTGTGACCATAGTTTGGAAATTTAAAAGTGCTTCTAGTCGTCCTTGAGCAATTTCTGCTTGATAAGGCGTATAAGCTGTATACCAACCTGGATTTTCTAAAACATTACGCTGAATAACCGCAGGTAAGATAGTTGGATGGTAGCCTAAACCAATATAAGTTTTGAATACTTTGTTTTTTTTCGACAAGTCATAAATATGTAGCAAATACTCTTGCTCACTCATTGGTGCATCAAGATCTAAATCTGATTTTAATCGAATCCCACTCGGTATAGTTTCATGGATTAATTGCTCCATAGAGTCCACACCAATTGTTTGTAACATTAATTTTTGATCCCCTTCTCTAGGGCCAATATGACGTAGTGAAAAATCTGCTGTATTCATCAAGTTGTTTTGAGTTGTGTTTTGTTTTGCAAAATTAAGGAAATATTGAGCTATAATTGTTAATGAAAATGAAACTTTTCAACCAAAATAATAGGTTATTAACAGTGAACTCATCTTGACCTTTTCTTTTGCCTCAAAAATTTCCATTTTGCACTCTAAATTTTGTTGTTTTTTTTAAACGTAGCGATGCTATGTTGAGAAAAAAACACCTTCATTATAATAGTAAAGCCAAACTTTTCGGTTTAAAACAAAAAGTCAAGTTGAGTTCAATTTGATTATTTTTGTAGAATGCGAGTGCTTACAGCAATATTAGATTTCTATATCAATAGCAGCATCCATGTGGCTTTAGCAGTATCTGCTTTGTCATGGGTGACGTTGCTGCAATTTGATATTCCGTATGATGAAAATGTACTATGCTTTATTTTTTTCGCATCTGTCACTGGGTACAATTTTGTGAAGTACTTTGGATTAGCAAAATTTCATCATCGTAGTTTGGCTAAGTGGCTAAAAACGATTCAAGTGTTTTCTGGCGTTTGTTTTATGTTAATGAGTTATTATGCGCTTAACTTAGAGCTTATTACATTGTTGTGTATTGGTGTTTTTGGATTGGCAACTTTTTTATATGCAATCCCTATAATTCCTGAAAAGTTTTTCTTAGACAAGCAAAAAAATCTACGAAGTATTGGTGGTCTTAAAGTGTATGTAATTGCAATAGTATGGACTGGTGTTACTGTTTTTTTACCAGTGGTTAACAATCAACTTGAGATCACAAATGACGTTATTATTACAGCTTTTCAATGTTTTCTCTTTGTTATGGTATTGATGCTTCCTTTTGAGATAAGAGATTTAAATTATGATAGTTTGAAATTGTCGACTATTCCACAGAGAATAGGAGTGAAGCGTACTAAAATTATCGGTTTTTTATTACTGCTTATATTCTATTTCCTTAACTATTTTAAAGACAATATAAATACTTCAATTTTAGTTAGTTCCTTGATTACTTCATCAATCATACTTCTGTTTTTAGTCTTTACTAGACAAAATCAAAACAAGTATTACAGTGCGTTTTGGGTGGAAAGTATACCGATTATTTGGTTGAGTATATTATTGTTGCTTCGCTAATTCTTTTTCAAAAGCAGTATTTAGCTGTTCTTTGGATGTCGCATCTAACTTTACAGGATTGTTTGTCACTAGACTAGTCAGCTTTGTGTTCTTTTTAGTGTATTTCCTACAAACTTTACAATAGATAAGATGTATGCTTAATTTGATTTTTTCCCATAACGTTGCCTCTTTGTATTGTGTTTTATCACAAACATGATTTGCTTCTTTGCAAGAGATTCTAATTTTTGTACGCATTTAAAGCCAGTTTTTTTCTAGGCAAATTGCCATAGCAGTTCTTGCTCTATGTATAATTACCCAAAGATTAGACGCAGTAATATCTAATTCATTACAAATAGCTTCGGTCTCGTAATTCAAGATTGTTTTCATCTCAAAAGCTTGAGCTTGTTTTGTTGGCAGTTTTTCTAAGCAGTTGTCAATTGCTATACCTAATTCGGTATTCTCGATAGTATCTTCTGCGGTTTTATCAAATGGATCTGCTACGCGTTCTTCTAGCCAGTCACCTTCGCTTTCCTCACCACTATATGATATTCTAACTTCGGCTTTTCCTTTAATAGAATTGATTTTACGGTAGTGATCTATAATTTTTCTTTTTAATATCGAAATGAGCCAAGTGCGTTCACTTGCTTCTCCTTTAAAATTTTTCATAGACTTCAAACCAGCGACAAACGTGTCTTGGACTAAATCTTTTGATTTCTCTCTGTCATTGACACGAGTAATCGTGTAATTGAAAAGGTAATCTGAATATAGATTAATCCACTGATTAGGGTCAATAACGTGTTTTGGCATTTTTTTTATGAAAAATTTCAATTCAAAAATAATCTAAAAATTTGATTTTATCTAAACTATTACTTGTGGATGGTTTTTTTGTTTCTTACCAAAGCGGTAGAACCCTCTGCAAGAATAACTGATGTCGGTTTTAAATCTTTTAAGTGCCTAAATTGAGAACCGTAATTTGCTTCAAAGTCTATATCGATAGTATAGTTGTTGACTTTTAATTGACGCCAAGACGGATGCACAACTTCATATTCAAATGTTTTTGTTTTATGTTTTGTATAACCAAAATAGTGTTCTGTGATAAACTGCTCTTCTGAGTTTTCTGGGATTGAAGAAAACTCAATTTCTGTTTCTACAGATATAGACTGCCATTTGTCCTTTAATTTCCATTGGTATTCAAAGGTTTTAGAGTTTTCATCTTCTAACCACTTATGCTTCATTTTGGCAGTAAAATAGTGCTCATGATATAGCGAATTGGCGACTAAGGTAATTAATGGTTTTGGAACGATTTCCTTAATAAAAACAACACCGCGTTCCCCATTACGCTGCACATAAAACCGAAGATTAACTTCTTCAAAATTTATATGATAGGGCAATTTGATACCTAATACTATAGTATCCATAAATAGAAACCCAACGACGCTTACAAAGCATTTGCCATTGTAACTATCGAGTTCTGTTCCTAGTGGAACATAAGGTTCTAATAGTTTTGGATCCACTTCATAATTGATAAGGATTAGGTTTTTCCAATAAGCTTTTAAAAATGTCATAGTTTTAATGTATTAAGTCTTCTAATGCAATTTCAATATCTGAATGCAAGAATTCAAATCCGTTTTTTAGTAATCGCTCTGGGATTACATTCCTACTTTTTAATACGAGTTCAGGCTCAGTTCCAATTAGTTTAGCTCCAAATTTGATGAGCCACTCTGGATGTGAAAGTCCAAAAGGCATATGCATCACTTCTCTAAAAGATCTCATTAATGTATTGTTATCTGTTGGATGTGGTGCAGCCAAATTGAAATTGCCATCTAATGCGTCATTCTCAATTATAAAGTCAATAGCCCTTGCGAAATCCAACTCATGTATCCAACTTACTTTTTGATTTCCAGAAGCTTGTTTTCCTCCCAAACCAAATTTAACTAAGATTTTCAAAGGCTCAGTTGCTCCGCCATATTTCCCCATAACAATAGATGTGCGTAATGCAATTTTTCTCGTTTTTGGATTGGTGATTGAGTAAAACGCTTTTTCCCAAGATTTAGCGATATTCATTGAGAAGTCATCACCGATTTCTCCTGTAGCTTCAGTCATTTGCTTATCCGTTGAATGTCTATAGATAGTCGCAGTAGAGGAGTTGAACCAAACTTTTGGAGGATGCTCACACAAATTAATCGCTAATCCTAGCGCATGAGTAGAATCTATGCGAGAATTGAGAATTTGCTGTTTGTTGTCTTCGGTATATCTACAATCTACAGATTTCCCCGTGAGATTAATGAGTACATCTGTTTGTTCTAGGATTTCTGTCCAGTCTTCAAGATCTTTTGCATTCCAGTAGATATCATTTTTACGTTTTACTGTTCTGGTCAGAATAAATACAGTGTCTCCTTTCTTTGTAAAGTAGTCTTCTATAACTTGTCCTAAAAATCCGCTACCTCCTGCTATTGTTATGGTCATCATTAGTTTAAAATTAGGATAGTTAATAAAATAAGTACTCTGTAAAGAACCCAAGTATAGGATAAGAACCTAGGTAACTCGAGTAATTTAACACGTCTAGAATGTTCTATGAACATAATTAAAACTGTGATCCCAAATCCTATTAAAAAGATAGTTTCTGAAATTTGAACCATCGAATTTATGATAAGTAAAGGTAATAACATCAAACTGCCCATGAGTGATATCGTCATCACATTTCCGAAGTAATTAAGAATCGTTTTCTTATCTAATGTATAGATGAGCACTCCTTGAAATAGTAATTGACCAAAAGTGATAAACCCTTCTCCTACTAAAGTTCCATGAGGCAGCGTTGAACTGTTTTTAAAAAAATAAAATAGAGTATACATCGTTACTATAGCTGAAAACAAAATGTAAAACAAGCGGTACTTAATACTGAAACTCGGTAAACATTGTAATTCATTCGTTTTGTTTTCTGGACTTGGAATAATCACTTTGCGGTTATAGGATATAAACGAATAGAGTTTCTTAAGGAGGAATTTTACGGGTTTTAGGTGTCCTATTTTTTCAATGAATGAGAATCTAACGCCAACAACTTTCAGTAAACTATCAATGCCATAAATCACCGTTTTGTGCTCATTATCAACCAATGCGATTTCATTTGATGCACGTTTCACATCGATGAAATTTTGATTTTCTAAAGATATGGTGCTGAACGGTTGTCTTCCATTTTTATCTAGCATACCAGCTTTTATAAAACCAGAAGTATAGACTTGACATAACGGACAATCCTGATCGTAGAGGAGTGTGTGGTTTTTTAGTGTTTTCATTACTTCTCAATTTTATTATATTAATGGAGGTGTATTTTTTTAGCATGGATAATTTCAAACAAGTCTAAAAACCTGTTATGATCTATTATTTTTAACTTTTCAATAGTCATATTCAACTTTAAGTTATCCATATTTACGTGATTATTGACGTAAGGGAATAGGGTCTTAAATTGTTTACCGAAAATAGCAGGCACTAATACATTCAAGTAAAATTTAATGAGTTTAAAATTTAAATAATTTTTTGGTTTCACTAATTCTAGCAGCAGGACTTCACCGTTAGGTTTGAGTATATAATTTATCTTTTTCGCAAATGAGTTTAATTTTTCAGGTTCAATAGTTTTAATTCCGAATGAACATATTATTATATCATATAATTCCTTTTTATGATTAGTCTCGAAAAAATCATTTTCAATTTGTTGTATTTCTTTGTCTTTATGATTTAATCTTGCTGCCAGATTCATTTCTTTAGAAAAATCCAGAGTTGTAATTTTCTTATTCTTAGTTAAGTTGATATATTTCAAATTTTCACCTTTTCCACTCATTAGGTCAAGAATAGATTTATCTTCAAAACTTTTAATTTTTTTAATAAGCTTACGTCTCATGTAGTTAGTAATGAAAAATGACGCATATTCATTAGCAACATAAGTTTTGCTTAGTTCGTTAAAATATCTTTCGAGACTTAAGTTATTTGACATACTTATCTTTTATTGAATTCAAAACATGCAGTTGCATTTCATTGATAGTATAGTTAGACCAGAGTTTCCAATACCATTTTGGCGAAATCTTGTAACTATAAGAAGTTTTAGCAATAATTTTTGTCGAGTTTTCACCCATATCCTCGAGCCTTATCTGACCATAATTAACAAAGAAGTAATTATGTAAATGTTCAGCATCAATAGAATCATATGGTGTTAATTCCCTCATAGGAATTGTTTGTTCTCTCAGTTTAAAAGTCACTTGTGAGTTTGTTTCAAATTTTAATATATCGAGATTTATAGTATCGTTATTAGTAATACACAAGTAGCTTAGTTTACTATTTGTTTTATTAAATGTAATTGATTTTGGATAAGAGATACCTTTTTGAAAGAATAGCTTGGGAGTGTTTTCAAAAACAATTTCTGAGGAAAGATCGTGCCATATGTTCTCCTTAGGAACGTTAACAATCAATTCTGTTGTAATTTCATTTATTATAGGTTCTGTATAGCTATCATAGATATATGTTGTAGGGTTCATCATAATAATTAGAACTAAGGAGTTGCGTTTGGTGTTTCTATCTGCATTGCCAATAAATAAACCAATTATGTAAGCTATCGTCATTGGTATCACTAAAAAAGGATAAGCCATTAAAACACATATTGCACCTTCTAAGCCAATTAATATTAATAAACCGCTGAATAAAGCGATAGCAAATATTATTGTCAAGAAACCTTTTAACCCTTTTTTTATTTTATTCAGTGAATTACCTTCAAACGTCTTAGAATAACCAATCAAGAACGCAATGCTACTGGGTATTGTGAAAAATAGGGTTGCGCCATAATTTCCATCTTCAATTAATGAAAACCAAAATGCAATAAGTAGAACTATTACAATGGTTATTAATAAGTATTTGTGCTTTATAAGTCTTGAAAACATAGTTGTATTTTTAAACTTTCAGAAAATTTTGAAATCATGATTTAAATTTTTTTATTTCATGAATTTGAGAACAGACTTAGTAATCCAGTTTTGTTTTTGAGTTGCCATTTTGTGAATCATACCATCTGCAGTTTCTGTTAAGTCATGTAATGCTTTTGTTTGTTTTATGAGCTCTCTTGTTTTTTCTGTGCCGTCATCTGCAATAGAAGAGACCTCTTTTAATACTTTAATTACAGGTTTTATTTCTCGGCGACTGCGTTCTTGAGCAATCACTCTTGCTAATTCTTGCACCTCTTTTTCTGTTGTAAAATATTCTTTTCGTTCACCGGGAATAATTATTTTCGTGACAATTCCCCAGTCCATTAATTGGCGTAAGTTCATGCTAGTATTACCACGCGAAATTTTAAGTTCTTCCATGATGTCTTCCATGCACAATGGTTTTATAGAAATAAAAAGCAATGCTTGTATTTGAGCCATGGCTTTATTGATTCCCCA
>JBLHML010000028.1:0-21019 GCA_047622005.1 Dokdonia sp.
ACGATTTTCTTCATCAAGCTTTCTTGGGGTAATGTTAGTATGAGAAATAACAACTTGTTTATCTTTTGATTTCATTAAATCAGCTCGCATAGAGAACCATTGCCTTTGGTCTGCTGAATGACAAGGGTATTCATGTTCAAATTCGGTAGATTCGTTTTTGAACAAACTAAGAAGACCTTTTAATACGATTTTTGAACCGTTATCTTGGATGTCATTTCTACATGCATTGAAATAATTATGTTTATAATAGTAGTCTAGGTCTTTAATCGTTTCATTTGTGTCAGCAAACTCTTTCCAAGCATCATTTACTTTTAGTATTTCACCCGAGTCATTAATGACACAAACACTTGCTGGTAGTGAATTTAGAATAGTGCTTATATTAGATTCGCTTTCTTTTAGTTCTTTTTCATAAATTTTTCGTTTTGTGATATCACGCGCTACACCAATAAGATACTTTTTACCGTCACTATCAATATATCGTGTTTTTCTAGTAGAAATTGTTTTCGTTTGTCCACCTCTAACTGTGAGGGACTCCTCAATTATATTTTCTTGACCGGTCTTTAGTACTTGCCTGTCAATTTTTAAAAAACCATTCATTTCTTTAGGAGAAACATCTTCAGCAAGTGTTTTGCCTATGATATTGTCTCTAGTCAAATCAAAGAGTTTACAAAAGGCGTCGTTAACAAAAATTATAATGCTGTTGACGTCTTTAACAAAAAAAGGGTCGCCAATATTATTGATAATAGCATAAGCAAAATCTGAGTATTTAGAACCAAAGCCTGTTTTGGATGTATCGATTTTTGGCACTTTATAAGGGTCTTTTTTTTTCATAAATTTCACTAGCTCCAATGAACCGAATTCTCAGAAGGACAAAATTTATATATTCAACTAAATATGCAGTTGGGAACTAGGTTTTTAAATGTAAACAATCTTTTGCTATGTTCATGTTCATTTTAATGAGAAGTTTTAGTTTACTCAATTTTAGTTTTCATATTAACTAGGAAATTTATCCCTAATCTTGTCTAAACACAAATTATGAATACTCCCAATATGAGAGTGTTCTTGTCCTAATTCTGGTTGATAAGTATCACTCTGAATTTGACTTCCAATTTTCTTATAGGCATCTCTAAAAGACATACCACTAACAACTAAATTATTAATACTATCTACGGTAAATAAGTATTTGTATTTGTCATCTTTCAAGTCAATGTCTTTGATAATTATTTGCTGAATAGCATAATTAAAAATGTCTAAAATATCTTTGACATCCTCAAATGCATTGATGATATTTTCTTTTAATAACTGAAAATCGCGATGGTAACCACTTGGTAAATTATTGGTGATTAATAGCATTTCGGTATGTAGCGCTTGAATTTTATTACATTTCCCTCTAATCAATTCAAATACGTCAGGATTCTTTTTGTGTGGCATAATACTGCTTCCTGTGGTCAACTCATCTGGAAAGGTGATAAATCCAAAATTCTGACTCATATACAAACAGATATCCATAGCAAACCGAGACATCGTATTGCATAATCCACCTAAAGCACTGGCGATGGCGCGTTCACTTTTCCCGCGACTTAATTGTGCTGCAACGACATTATATTTTAAAGTTGAAAAGCCTAATACTGCAGTCGTAATATCTCTATCAATAGGAAACGAGCTTCCATAACCAGCAGCAGAACCTAAGGGGTTTTGATTCACAATTTTTGAAACCGCACTTAAGACATAAACATCATCAATTAATATTTCTGCATAAGCAGAAAACCATAATCCAAAAGAAGAAGGCATTGCGACTTGTAAATGAGTGTAGCCAGGTAATAGTTGCGCTTTATGAGTTTCGGCTAAATCTAAAAGCGTTTCGAAAAACGTCTTTGTTTTATGGTTAATAATCTCAAGATTCTCTTTATAATACAACTGAAGCGCAACTAAAACCTGATCGTTTCGAGAGCGCGCAGTATGGATTTTTTTTCCGACTTGACCCAAAGTCTGTGTGAGTTCGTATTCAATTTTTGAATGTACATCTTCAAAAGTATCTTCAATTATGAAGCCACCTTTTTCGATGTCTTCTGAAAGTACTTGTAACCCTTTTTTGAGTTGCTTTAATTCTTCCGAAGTAATAATTCCTGTAGATTCCAGCATGATAGCATGAGCCAATGATGCTTGTACATCATATTTTGCAATATGCAGATCAATTTTTCTGTCGTTGCCAACAGTGAAATGTTCTATTTTTTTATCTATTGAAAATCCTTTATCCCAAAGTTTCATAATATTTCCTGCGAAGGCAGGAGTCTCTGCCTTCATTATTTAGTTACACTTTTATTTTTATACTACTTGTATTTCGACTACTCTCAATATGATAGAAGTACTTTATTTAATAATTCAATATATATTCCAATGCCTTCTTCAATCTCAGCGATATAAATGAATTCATCTGCTGTATGGGAACGGGTGCTATCACCTGGTCCCAATTTTAAAGACGGACACGTTAAAACTGATTGATCAGAAAGTGTAGGTGAACCATACGTTTCTCTTCCCAGTTCAATACCCGCTTTTACCAAATCGTGATACTTAGGAATTGTAGAAGAATTCAATCGTAAACTGCGTGCTCGAATACTTGTACAAGGTGATTTTTTGGTTAGGATGTCTGAAATTTCTTGGTTAGAATATTTATCATTCACGCGTACATCAATTACTAAATCAACTTCCGACGGAATTGCATTATGCTGCTTTCCTGCATTGATTTGCGTCACGGTCATTTTTACATCTCCTAAAACAGGTGATGTCTTCTCAAACTTAAAATCTTGAAACCACTGTAAGACATTAATAGTATTATAAATCGCGTTGTCAGTATTTGGATGAGCAGCATGACTAGCTGTTCCCTTTATTGTCGCATCAAAAACGACTAAGCCTTTTTCAGCAATGGCTAATTGCATTAAAGTTGGCTCTCCAACAATAGCAACATCAACCTTGGGAATGATAGATAACATACTATTTAAACCGTCTGGACCACTGCTTTCTTCTTCAGCAGATGCCACAATAACCAAATTATAGTTGCCATTTTTCTTAGTATAGAAATACGTAAATGTTGCCATTAAAGACACCAAACAACCTCCAGCATCATTACTTCCTAAGCCATATAGTTTTCCATCTTCAACTATTGCTTTTAATGGGTCTTTGGTGTAACCGTTATTTGGTTTTACAGTATCGTGATGCGAATTTAATAATAGCGTAGGCTTGCTTTCATCAAAATATTTATTGGTTGCCCAAACGTTATTTTTTTGTCGCTTAAACGGAATTTGATATGTCGTAAACCAATTTTCAATTAGTAATGCTGTATGGTCTTCTTCCGAAGAAAATGACTGCGTTTCTATAAGCTGTTTTAATAGAGAAATAGCTCCTAATGTTAGTTTTTCTATCATTTTTGAATGGTTGTGTAACGTGTATTAGTTGCAAAAATCATATCTGGTTTCCCAATGCAAACTTTGTTGACATTATTGTTTATGGCATGAAAGCAATTATTCAATTTTGGTAGCATGCCCTCTGAGATACTACCATCTTTAATTATGCTTTTATAGGTCTGGGTATTTATGTTTTTAACTACAGAATTCTCTTCGGAAATGTCTCTTAAAACACCATTTTTTTCAAAACAGTAATACAGTTCTGTTTTAAAGTGTTTAGCGAAACTAATGGCTAATTCTGAGGCAATCGTATCGGCATTGGTGTTTAATAATTGTCCATTTTTATCATGAGTAATGGCGCAAAAAACAGGCGTTATGTTGTTGTTTAATAATAATTCTAACGTAGTTGTGTTTACTTGTTTTATGTCACCTGCAAAGCCATAATTTATAGGTTCACTTGGTCGTATTTCTGAAACAATAGAATTTCCATCAGCTCCAGAAAATCCAATCGCATTGCAACTATTTGCTTGTAATTTAGCGACTATATTTTTGTTTATTTTCCCGGCGTATACCATAGTAATGATATCTAAAGTAGCGTTGTCTGTGATACGTTTTCCTTCAATCATTTGTACTGGAATATTCATTTTTTGAGCTAATTGTGATGCTAGTTTTCCGCCTCCATGAACCAATACTTTTGGGCCTTTAAGTTGCGCGAAATCTTTAATGAAAGACGCTAACGTTTCTTCATTGTCAATGATGTTTCCTCCAATTTTTATAACTTTTAGTGTTTCCATTTTGTCATTTTTGTCATTCAGAGTGCAACGAAGAATTTCATACTTAATAGATTCTTCACTTCGTTCTGAATGATAGATCATTTTAAGTTTTCTAATAGTTGTTTCAGAACCACTTGCGCTGCAAATGTTCTATTATTTGCTTGTTGAATAACTACAGATTGATTACTATCTAAAACTGAATCTTCTACAACAACATTTCGTCTTACAGGAAGGCAATGCATGAATTTGGCTTTTCCTAATTTTTCTTTGGTCATCATCCAATTAGCATCATGACTCAATATTTTTCCGTAGCTATTATAGCTACTCCAGTTTTTTACATAAACAAAATCAGCATTTTGTAAAGCCTGTTCTTGGTTGTAATTGATCGTTGTGTCTTTAGTTATCTCAGTATTGAGCTCATAGCCTTCGGGATGTGTAATAGTAAAATCAACATCAAGATTCTGCATCATTTCAACAAACGAATTAGCAACTGCTTGCGGTAAGGCTTTTGGATGAGGAGCCCAAGATAAGACCACCTTAGGCATCTTTTTTTCTGTTAATTCTGAAATGGTAATCGCATCAGCCAAAGCTTGCAATGGATGTGCAGTAGCAGATTCCATGTTTATAATAGGCACAGTTGCGTATTTTTTGAAACTGTTAAGTATGAATTCTGATTCATCTATAGCTTTGTCTTTTAACGTTGGAAACGCTCTAACAGCAATCAAATCTGCATATTGAGAAATCACTTGAGCTGCTTCTTTGATGTGTTCAGATTTATCTAAATCCATTATAGTACCATCTTCAAATTCTAAATTCCAAGCGTCGTTGACGTTTAAAATTATGACGTCCATTCCTAAGTTTTTTGCTGCTTTTTCTGAGCTTAAACGCGTTCGTAAGCTAGAGTTGAAAAACAACATGACCAAGGTTTTGTGTTTTCCTATTTCAGAATATTCATAAGGATTCATTTTTAGTAAAATGGCGTCCTTTATTGTTTCGTGAAGGTTCGATATGTCTTTTAAAGTTGTGTAATTTTTCATATTCATTTCCCACGAAAGTGGGAATCTCATTAATTAAACTTAAAGTTCTTTTTGTAAGGCGTCAAAAAAGTAATCGATGTGTTTTTTCTGAATAGTCAATGGTGGAAGAATTCTAATCAAATTAGGGTTTTTAGAACCTCCTGTAAATATGTGATGCTTAAAAAGCAGGTCTTTTCTCAGCTGTGCAACTGGGAAATTGAATTCCAATCCTAACATTAACCCTCGTCCCTTTACTGTTTTTAAACCAGGGGTTCTAAATGTGTTTTTTAAAAAATGAATAGAAGTTTCTATTGTATTTTGCATCAGTCGTTCTTCTTCAATAACCTCGAGGACAGATAAACAAGCAACACATGCGAGGTGATTTCCTCCAAAAGTGGTGCCTAGTAAGCCAAAAGAAGCTTTAATATTTGGATGAATTAAAATGCCACCAATAGGAAATCCGTTACCCATTCCTTTAGCAATAGAAATAATATCTGGCGTGATATTGTGTTTTTGAAAAGCGAAAAAATCACCGGTTCTTCCAAAACCAGATTGTACTTCATCTGCAATTAATACAGTATTATGGTACTTACACAGCTTTTCTAAGCCTTGGTAAAATTCGGTTGTACTTTCGTCAAGTCCACCAACACCCTGAATGCATTCTATGATGACTGCGCAAGTCTGGTTAGTCTTTAAAATGTTTTCTACGGAATGTAAATCACCTAACGCAACAAAATCAACGTCTTGTTGTGCATTTATAGGGGCGACCACTTTTGGATTATCAGTTGCAGCAACAGCAGCAGATGTTCTTCCGTGAAATGAGTTTTTAAAGGCTAAAACTTTATGTTTACCATTATGAAATGAGGCTAACTTTAATGCGTTTTCATTCGCTTCTGCACCAGAATTGCATAAAAATAATTGGTAGCCTTTGCAGCCTGAGAGCGCTTCTAATTTATCTGCTAATTCGGTTTGTAAGGGATTCTGAATTGCATTGCTGTAAAACCCTAATTTTTCAACTTGATTTGAAATAGCCCTCACATATTTAGGATGCGAATGTCCAATAGAAATTACAGCATGTCCGCCATACAGATCGAGATATTTTACATTGTTGTCATCGTAAACATAAACATCTTTTGCGCTTACTGGTGTGACGTTATAAAGTGGATATACATTAAATAAACTCATTTTCTATTTTTTTTGTCATTCAGAGCGTAGCGAAGAATCTTTTTAAATGTGAGATTCTTCAGTCATTCTTCCTTCTGAATTACAGGTTGTAATTTTATATCTGTTCCTTTTTAATCGTATTAATTTTATTAAACGAAGCCACCATGCCTTGTATTAAGGACGAACTCAACCCTTGGTGTTCCATCTCGTTTAAACCTGTAATTGTACAGCCTTGTGGAGTGGTTACACGATCAATTTCTTCTTCAGGATGATTACCGTTTGTGATTAATAAATTGGCAGCACCTTCAGAGGTGTACATTGCTAGTTCTTGAGCTTCTTTGGCATCAAAACCCAATTGAATTGCTGCTTGAGTTGTTGCGCGTATGAGTCGCATCCAGAAGGCAATTCCGCTAGCGCAAACTACTGTTGCAGCTTGCATTTGAGATTCTGGAATAGCTAAAGTGTGACCCAATCTGTTGAAAATAGCTTCTGCAATGTCAATACGTTTTTTGCCTTTTTCATTGCTGCATATGCACGTCATAGATTTGCCAACAGCAATTGCAGTATTTGGCATTGCCCTAATGATAAATTGATCGCTACCAATTTGAGCTTCGATTTTAGGAATTAAGAACCCAGTGATTGTTGATATGAGCACATGGTTTTCTGTTAAATAGGGCTTAACATCTTTTAGTATTTTTTCGAAATGAGCTGGTTGTACTGCAAAAATTAATATATCAGATTGTTTAATAGCTTCAATATTATCAGTCGTTAATATCACATTTTTGTAACCTTCAAATTCTTGTATGTCATCTAAGTTTCTTTTAGTTAAATATAATGTTGTGATAGCGTTGTTAGTTATGAGTCCTTTTGCGATTGACTTCCCTAAATTTCCTGTTCCTATAATTGCTATTTTCATTTTGTCGTTGTTATTGTTCTTTAATGGTAAAATGTGTTCGCATTAAAAAATGCTCGGTTCATATTTATTGATCGCGAAATTGGTTATCTTTTTAGTTAAACTTTTTTCATATTAATACCTTTCGACTCGCTTTGCGAGCTAACTTCTAACAAAATATATTTTATTTTCGTTAATGTTCAAGGTGACAGTAGTGTTTTTTAAAAATAATTTGCTTTAAGGTTTAGCCCTTCGGTTTCTTCAAAATCAAACATCAAATTCATGTTTTGAATGGCTTGTCCAGAAGCACCTTTTAATAAATTGTCTATAATGCATGTAACAAGTAATTTGTTATTGTGTTTATGTAAGTGGATAATACATTTATTAGTATTTACAACTTGTTTTAAATGAATCTCCTCATCTGAAACAAAGGTAAAGGCAGCATCATTATAATACGTTTTGTAAAGTATTTTTGCGTCTTCTAATGTGCCATCAAACGTTGTGTAAACTGTAGTAAAAATCCCTCTAGAAAAATTACCGCGATTTGGTATAAAATGAATTTCAGAATTAAAACCAATTTGCAGTTGATTTACTGTTTGATTAATTTCGCCTAAATGCTGATGTGTAAATGGTTTATAATGCGAAAAGTTATTAGCTCTCCACGTAAAATGAGTGGTTTTAGATAATGATGTTCCTGCTCCAGTAGCTCCAGTTACAGCATTAATGTGAACATCTGTATTGATTAAATTTGCATCTGCTATTGGTAATAATGCTAATTGAATGGCTGTGGCAAAACAGCCTGGATTCGCAATATATTGTGCCTGTTGTATGGCTTCTTTTTGTAATTCTGGTAAACCGTAAATAAAACTTCTTCCTTTGAAAATAGTATCCGCTTCTAGTCTAAAATCATGACTTAAATCGATGATTTTTATACTTTCAGAAAAAGTATGTTGCTCTAAAAATACTTTAGAATTTCCGTGACCTAAACACAGAAATAATACATCAATAGTAGCATTGATTTCGCTGGTAAATTCCATGTCAGTAGAACCAATTAAATCCTGATGCACTTTGTAGATTTTATTTCCAGCATTTGATGTGCTGTATACAAAATCTATAGTCACTTGTTTATGGTTCAGCAATACTCTAATTAATTCGCCTGCTGTATAACCAGCGCCTCCAATAATTCCTGTTTTGATCATAATTCTGAATTAACTTGTTGATAGATCTTATTTTGATTTCCTATGATTTTTATAAAACCTTTAGCTTCATCTGCTGTCCATCCTTTGTTTTCCTCACCATAACTCCCGAATTTGGCACTCATTAAATCGTGTTGAGATGTGAGGCCATCTAAACTGAAATTATATGGCTTTAAAGTCACAGTCACGACACCAGAAACATTGGCTTGACTATTCAGTAAAAAGGCTTCCATATCTCGCATTACAGGATCTAAATATTGACCTTCGTGTAAGTGCATACCGTAGAAATTAGATAAGTAATCCTTGTGTTGTAATTGCCATTTGGTTAAGGTGTGCTTTTCTAATAAGTGATGCGCTTTGATAATAATTAAAGCAGCAGCAGCTTCAAAACCAACTCGCCCTTTGATCCCAATTATGGTGTCGCCAACATGAATGTCTCTTCCAATAGCGTACGCAGATCCTAGATCATTTAAAAGTTCTATGTTTTTTTCTGCGGAATTTGCTTTTCCGTTTAAAGCGATAAATTCCCCTTTTTTAAATGTCAAGGTTACTTTTTCTTCACCATCTTTTTCTAGTTGTGAAGGATATGCTGTTTCAGGTAATGGTTTTTCCGATGTCAACGTTTCTTCTCCACCAACACTTGTTCCCCAAAGGCCTTTGTTTATTGAATATTTGGCTCTGTTCCAAGACATATCTATTCCGTTTTCTATGAGGTAATCAATCTCTTGTTGTCTTGTTAGTTTTCCATCTCTAATAGGTGTGATGATTTCAATTTCTGGCGCTAAAGTTTGAAAAATCATATCAAAACGTACTTGGTCGTTTCCTGCACCTGTACTTCCATGAGCGATATATTTAGCACCAATACGTTTAGCGTATTTAACAATCTCAATGGCCTGAATGATGCGCTCAGCACTTACAGATAGAGGATAGGTGTTGTTTTTAAGCACATTTCCGAAGATTAAATACTTAATCACGGTATCATAATACGACGCAATGGCATCAATGTTATTGTAAGTTGAAACACCCATTTTGTAGGCGTTAGCTTCAATTTCTTTTATGTCACTCGAATTAAATCCACCTGTATTTACACTTACCGCATGAACATCATAACCAGTTTTACTCAAACTCACCGCGCAATAGGAGGTGTCTAATCCACCACTGTATGCAATTACTAACTTCTTCATTTTCTGTCTTTTTTTAGGAACATGGATTGTTTGATGTTTTTCAATCTTGTCCATACTTTTTTATCATAATCGTGCTCTTCAGTTTTAGATGCTTCTTTTTTTGAAGGATCATAGAGCATGCCTGTGCATAAGCACATTTTTTGTTCTGTTCTGGTCAATACATCGAAATTTTTACAGGTTTGACAACCTTTCCAAAAGGATTGATCATCTGTTAATTCGGAAAACGTAACAGGTTTATAACCTAAGTCACTATTCATTTTCATAACCGCTAATCCAGTAGTAATACTAAAGACTTTAGATTCGGGGAATTTTGTTCTAGAATGCTCAAAAATTACTTTTTTGATTTTTTTGGCAAGGCCTTGCTGTCTATAGTTTGGATGCACAATTAATCCAGAATTCGCAACAAATTTGCTGTGATCCCAAGCTTCGATATAACAAAATCCAGCGAATTTATTTCCATCTAAGGCGATTATAGCATTGCCGTTTTCCATTTTTGAAATAACGTATTCTGGTTGTCGTTTTGCGATTCCTGTACCTCTAACTTGAGCAGCATCTGCAATAGTTGCACAGATGATATCTGCGTAGATACTATGTGATTTATTAGCAATAACAATTTTCATTGTAATTGAGTTTTGAATTAAAAAATTTGATTTTGTTTTTGAAAGTAGAACCGGACTCACCTAAGTTCTATAAATAGTAGATTACCCCTAAGGGCGACGCGGGAAAAATCGACGTACAATTCTATGATTATCAGTTGAGATAATTAAGAATTGAAAATAATATTTGAAAGTTGAGTTGAACACAATGAGAAAATATAATTAATATAGAGTTTGCAGCTAAATTGAGAAATTAGCGACGTCGTTTGGACAAGTTTAAACTTGTGGGTCTCGGTAATCTATATTTATGTCTTAGTGATAACATATAGCCAAACTACAGATTAAATCTAAGTGAACAATAAGAAAGTTGTTTTTTTTGGAAAGTATTATGGAATTCGAAAAAAACAACGTTTCAAATCGTAATTATCTAATATATAGGCTGTTTATTTAAAGAATATAATCTGTGCTTACAAAGTTTGAAGCTCTAGTTTCTAATAATTCTTTTAAAATAGCATTGTTATATGCATTGTCTTTGGATGCTACAAACGTCCTAATTGAAAAAGACCGCAAGGCATCATGCACACTTAAAGTAGCAACTGCAGAATCTTTTCTACCGGTAAACGGGTAAACATCTGGTCCACGTTGACAAGAGCTGTTTAAATTCACTCTGCAAACTAAGTTCACCAACGTATCTATTAAAGGTGCCAATGTTTTTATATCTTTACCAAACAAACTTACTTGCTGCCCATAATTTGAGGCTGCCATATCATCTAATGGTTCTTCTATGTCAGAAAATGGAATCACAGGTATTACAGGTCCAAATTGCTCTTCTTCAAAAACGCGCATATCTTTAGTAACAGGATATAATACAGCAGGGAAAATATAATTGTCAGTTGTATCGCCACCTTTTTTATTGATGATCTTCGCCCCTTTTTTAGTAGCGTCATCAATCAATTCTTGAATATATGCGGGTTTATCTGGTTCTGGTAGAGGTGTTAGTTTTGCACCATCTTCCCATGGATTACCAAATTTTAAAGCATCTACTTTTTTAGAAAAACGGGTGTTGAACTCTTCAACAATATCTTCATGCACGTACAATACTTTTAAAGCGGTACAGCGCTGACCATTAAATGAAGTTGCTCCATTAATACATTCACTAATCGCTAAATCTAAATCGGCATCTTTTAGCACAATCGCTGGGTTTTTAGCTTCTAAGCCTAAAACCATACGAAGGCGATTGCTTTTTGGATGCTCGTTTTGTAAGGCATTTGCAGAATTACTATGACCAATTAATGCTAGAACATCAACTCTACCATCTTTCATAATTGGAGTAGCAACTGCTCTCCCTCTGCCATAAATAATATTCACAACACCTTTTGGAAAACTATTTTGAAAGGCTTCTAATAAAGGGGATAATAGTAAAACACCAATCTTAGCAGGTTTAAAAATGGTTGTGTTTCCCATTATTAATGCAGGAATTAAAAGTGCAAATGTTTCATTAAGTGGATAATTATATGGACCTAAACATAAAACAACACCCAATGGTCCTCTTCTTATATGTGCATTGACGCCAGAGTTTTTTTCAAATTTGGCACTGTCGCGATCCATTTGTTTGTAGTCTTCTATAGTGTCATAAATATAATCTACCGTTCTATCGAATTCTTTTTCTGAATCTGGTAAATTTTTACCAATTTCCCACATCAATAATTTAACGACTTCTTCGCGTTTGGTTTTCATTTGCTTTACAAACTTTTCCATACATGCAATGCGGTCTATAACCTTCATCGTTGGCCATAAGCCTTGACCTTTGTCGTAAGCTGTAACTGCTGCATCAAGTGCTTGTAAAGCTTCTTTTTCTCCTAAAGTAGGAATAGTTCCTAATAAAGTGGGTTTGTAATTTTTCGTAGAAGAAATCGTAGAAT
This sequence comes from Dokdonia sp., assembly GCA_047622005.1. GTDB lineage: Bacteria > Bacteroidota > Bacteroidia > Flavobacteriales > Flavobacteriaceae > Psychroserpens. Next base: position 12,145 of record JBLHML010000028.1, read on the forward strand.
ACACTTGGGACGTTTCACCAGCCCAAGTTTTTAATTCACCGCCTATTAAGTAGGTGTTTTGATTAATAGTTTCTTTAATTTTAAATTGGTCTGGAATCATCATAAGAATTTTTTATACTAAGATAAGGACTTTCTTACACTAAAAACTGAAATAAATCTGGTTTATCATTTAAGTAATCTCCATAGAAATTATGAAGTTTCATTTTAGTAATTAAAGGCTCTAAGTCATCAGGTGATTTTAATTCTAAGCCTACGACTGCAACATCATTTTCACGGTTTGCTTTTTTTGTGTATTCAAAATGTGTAATATCATCTGTGGGACCTAAGATATCAACTACAAAATCTCTTAAAGCTCCTGTTCGTTGAGGAAATTTAACGATGAAATAGTGTTTTAGATTCGCATAGAGTAGGGCACGTTCTTTAATTTCGGCAGTACGTGTGATATCATTATTACTACCGCTAATCACACAAACCACGTTTTTACCTTTTATTTCTTCGGAAAACTGATCTAAAGCAGAAAGGCTCAGTGCTCCTGCAGGTTCAACAACGATTGCGTCCTTATTATACAAGTCTAAAATAGTCTGACAAATTTTGCCCTCATCAACTTCAACAACACGATGTAATGTCTCTTTGCAAATCGCAAAGTTCAAATCACCAACACGTTTAACAGCAGCGCCATCTACAAAACTATCTATGGTTTTTAACTCTGTATTTTTATTATTTCTAATGGATGTTAACATGGAAGCTGCGCCTTTTGGCTCCACACTTATAATTCTAGTTTGTGGTGATAAAATTTTAAAAACTGACGACAAACCTGCTGCAAGTCCGCCTCCACCAACAGCCACAAAAACATAGTCGACTGGATGTGATTGCGCTTGATCTATAATTTCTAAGCCCACGGTTGCTTGCCCTTCAATAACTTTTTTATCATTAAACGGGTGAATAAAGGTTTTGTTTAGCCTCTCAGATTGTTCCATTGCAGCATGGTAAGCATCATCAAAGGTGTCACCAACTAAAATAACATCTATGTAGTCTTCGCCAAACATTTTAACCTGTTCAATCTTTTGATTAGGTGTTGGAGAAGGCATGAAAATTGTGCCTTTTATTTTTAGAATTTTACAGGAGAGCGCAAAGCCTTGCGCGTGATTTCCTGCGCTTGCACATACAATCTCGTTTTCTATTTGACTTTCGTTTAATGAAGAAATTTTATTATAGGCGCCACGAATTTTATAAGAACGAACTTCTTGTAAATCCTCTCTTTTAAAATATATGTTTGCTCCAAATTGTTTAGAGTACCGCGCATTTTTTATTAAAGGTGTTACAGATGCAATGCCTATTAATTTTTCTGCTGCAGCTTCTATAGCTTCTAATGTTGGTCTATATGTTGTTTTTGTGTCTTGCATCTTTAGTTCTAACGAAATCGTGACTCTTATTCTTATTGAAAATACCTGTTAGGCTTTGAAAACCTAAGAGAATGACGGTTTTTTAAGCTAAAACTGAATCTTCAACTGTTGTTGTTTCAATCACTTTCATTGCTGTCATTGCGGCCCTTAAACGTTGACCAACTGCTTCAATTGGATGGTTTCGTATGGCATCGTTTACAGCAATTAATTCAATATTATCTACTGAATTTGATGTTGAAAAAGACCTCCCGATAATATCTGTTTTCACAGTTTTCATAAAATCAGTTAATAAAGGCTTACAAGCATGATCAAATAAATAACAACCATATTCTGCAGTATCAGAAATCACGCGATTCATTTCAAATAATTTTTTTCTTGCAATTGTGTTTGCTATTAATGGTAATTCGTGTAACGATTCGTAATAAGCAGAATCTTCAACAATACCAGCGCTTACCATTGTTTCGAATGCTAATTCTACTCCAGATTTCACAAAAGCTACTAATAACACGCCATGATCAAAATACTCTTGTTCACTAATGTGCTCTGATGATAACGTTGTTTTTTCAAATGCAGTTTCACCTGTTGCAGCTCTCCATTTTAATAAGTTAACATCATCATTTGCCCAATCTTCCATCATCGTTTTCGAGAAATGACCAGAAATAATATCGTCCATATGCTTTTCAAAAAGCGGACGCATAATACCTTTTAGTTCTTCAGATAATTCGTTAGCTTTTATTTTTGCTGGATTAGATAAGCGATCCATCATATTGGTGATTCCGCCATGTTTTAAAGCTTCAGTAATAGTTTCCCAACCATACTGAATTAATTTTGCAGCATAACCAGCTTCTATACCTTCTTCAATCATTTTGTCAAATGATAAAATCGCTCCTGTTTGAAGCAAACCGCATAAAATAGTTTGTTCTCCCATTAAATCACTTTTCACCTCTGCAATGAACGACGATTCTAAAACACCTGCTTTATGTCCTCCAGTTGCAACAGCATAAGATTTTGCTTGAGCCCATCCTTTTCCTTCTGGATCGTTTTCTGGATGTACAGCAGTTAATGTTGGTACTCCAAATCCACGTTTGTATTCTTCACGAACTTCAGTCCCTGGGCATTTTGGTGCTACCATGATTACGGTTAAATCTTCACGTACTTTCGTGCCTTCCTCAACAATATTAAAACCATGAGAGTAGCTCAATGTTGCTCCTTTTTTCATTAATGGCATAATCGTTTTTACAACATTAGAATGTTGTTTATCTGGTGTTAAATTTAATACCAAATCTGCAGTAGGAATCAATTGATCGTATGTGTCAACAGTAAAATTGTTTGACGTTGCGTTTTTAAAAGAATCACGCTTTTGATCGATTGCTGCTTGACGTAAAGCATAAGAAATATCTAATCCAGAATCTCTCATGTTTAAACCTTGATTTAAACCTTGAGCACCACAACCTACGATTACTATTTTTTTACCTTTTAATGCATTCACACCATCTTCAAACTCTGAAGCATCCATGAAACGACATTTTCCTAATTGTTCTAGTTGTTCTCTTAACGGTAATGTGTTGAAATAATTTGACATTTGTAAGTTGTTTTTAATGTTGCAATGCCTTTAGCATTGTTGATATTTTCATTTCGTCTTTAGTAATTGCAATTCGACCTGATCGTGTAAATTGCATGATTCCAAAGGCGGTTAATTCTCTATGTAATAGATCTATTTCTTCTTTTCTGCCAGATTTCTCAATCACAAAAAAATCTTTGTTTACGGTTACGATTCTTGCGTAACTTTCTTTTATTATATTTTGAATTTGACGCTCGTTAAACAATAAATCAGACTTTATTTTAAAAAGACAGGTCTCTTGGTAAATCGTTTCGTCTTCGGTGTGATAATAGGCTTTGATGACTTCCACTTGTTTTTCTATCTGACCAATTATTTTTTTGATATTTTCTTCGGAAAGTTTAACCACCATAATCCATTTAGTAACATTTTCAATTTCTGAAATCGATGAATTGATACTTTCTATATTGATATGTCTTCTTTGAAAAATTGCCGAAATTCGGTTTAGTAACCCGATATTATTTTCGGTATAAATCGATACTGTAAATAATTTATTTTCTTGACTCATTTCTTTGAGATTTTAGATAAAAGAGAATAGAAAATAGACTTGTATTTAGTGCCATTTTACTTTTTATCTCATTCGTATTTGTTCTTTTCTCTATATTCTTTTTTCTTTGATTTACTCTAATCTTATATCTGAAACACTTGCTCCTGTTGGAATCATTGGGAATACATTCCCCTCTTTTTCTACTCTTACTTCTAGAAAATAAGGACCATCGCTGTCAATCATTTCTTTAACAGCCTCTTTTAGGTCTGCTCTCGTTGTTACTTTTCTAGCATCAATATAATACCCCTTGGCTATCGCTACAAAATCCGGGTTTACCATTTCCGTAGAAGCATATCGCTTATCGAAAAATAGTTCCTGCCATTGGCGAACCATGCCCAAGAATTCGTTATTTAGAACCACAATTTTCACCGGTACTTTCTGCTGAAAAATAGTACCCAATTCTTGAATGGTCATCTGGTAACCACCATCACCAATTATAGCCACAACTTCACGTTCGGGAGCAGCCATTTTTGCTCCAATTGCAGCAGGCAACGCAAAGCCCATTGTGCCTAAGCCTCCGGATGTAATGTTGCTTTTAGTGGTGTTAAATTCCGCATAACGACAGGCAATCATTTGGTGCTGACCAACATCACTTACAATTGCAGCGTCACCTTTGGTTTGTGTATTGATTTCTTTCAATACTTCTCCCATTGTTAAGCCTTCTTTTGTTGGGTGTAGGTCTCCTTTAATAACTTTCTCGTATTCTATTTTATATAAATCTTTGAATTTTTGATGCCATTCGTTATGTGTGTTTTTATTTAGTAAAGGGAGAATAGCTGCCAAAGTTTCCTTTGAATTCCCCATTACTGCGACATCAGTTTTTATAATTTTATCGACTTCTGCAGGATCAATTTCAAAATGAACCACTTTTGCCTGCTTTGCATAGGTTTCAAGGTTTCCCGTAACACGATCATCAAAACGCATTCCAATTGCAATTAAAACATCACATTGATTGGTTAATACATTTGGCGCATAATTACCATGCATTCCCAACATGCCAACGTTTAGGTCATGGGAAGTTGGTATTGCAGAAGCGCCAAGGATAGTCCAAGCAGAAGGGATTCCCGCTTTTTCAATGACAGCTTTAAACTCAGCTTCAGCTTTACCTAAAATAACACCTTGTCCCCAAACTATTAATGGTTTCTTAGCATTGTTTATTAATTCGGCAGCAGCTTTTAATGAATTCTCATCTGTTTTTGGCACTGGAACATAACTGCGTATGCCTGTGCATTTTTCATATTTAAAATCGAATTCCTCAAATTGTGCATCTTTAGTAATGTCAATTAATACAGGTCCTGGTCTTCCGCTTTTAGCGATATAAAAGGCTTTAGCCATAACCTCAGGAATTTGAGAGGCTTTAGTAATTTGATGATTCCATTTAGTAACAGGCGTAGAAATACCAATAATATCAGTTTCTTGAAACGCGTCGGTCCCTAGTAAATGTGAACCAACTTGTCCAGTGATGCAAACCATTGGTGTTGAGTCTATTTGCGCATCTGCAATACCAGTGATTAAATTCGTGGCTCCTGGGCCAGATGTTGCTATAGCGACACCAACTTTACCAGAAATTCTTGCATAACCTTGAGCGGAATGCGTTGCACCTTGCTCGTGACGTGTTAATACGTGATGAATTTTGTCTTGATACTTATAGAGTTCATCATAAACTGGCATAATTGCACCTCCTGGATATCCGTAAAGAATATCTACACCTTCCGCTAATAAGCACTTTATGATGGCTTCACTGCCAGAAATACGCTCAGTTGTCTGAACATCTTTTGTTTTATTTTGTATGGTTTGAGTTTCTTTCATAATTAAAACATCTATTTAAAATTCATCAGTTACGCAACCTTTCGAGGCTGATGACACTGTTTTTGCATATTTATAAAGGACACCGCGCTCAAATTTTAGCTCTGGTGCTTTCCATGATTGTCTTCTTTTTTGTAATTCTTCTTCGGGAATTTCAACTGAAATAGAATTGGTTTCTGAATCTATAGTAATGATGTCACCATCTTTAACTAATGCGATTGTGCCTCCTTCTTGCGCTTCAGGAGTTATATGGCCAACGACAAAACCGTGAGTTCCTCCAGAAAATCGTCCATCGGTAATTAATGCGACATCTTTTCCTAAGCCTGCTCCCATGATTGCAGCAGTTGGTTTGAGCATTTCTGGCATTCCAGGTCCACCTTTTGGACCTTCGTATCGAATGACAATAACATCTCCTTTGCTTACTTTTCCATCTCTAATACCATCATTTGCTGCATATTCACCTTCGAATACTTTGGCTTTTCCCTTAAAGCTTAAACCTTCTTTTCCTGTGATTTTAGCGACACTTCCTTCGGTTGCTAAATTTCCGTAGAGCATACGCAAATGACCAGAAACCTTAATTGGGTCTTCAATTGGTTTGATAACGTCTTGACCTTCTTTTAAGTCATTGACGTCTAATAAGTTTTCAGCAATCGTTTTTCCAGTAACGGTTAAACAATCACCGTGAAGCATTCCTTTTTTAAGTAGATATTTCATAACTGCAGGAATTCCTCCCACAGCATGAACATCTTCCATAAGATATTTTCCACTAGGTTTTAAATCTGCTAGAAAGGGTGTGTTGTCGCTTATATCTTGAAAATCTTTAAGCGTGAAATCAATTTGGGCAGCTCTTGCAATTGCCAAAAAGTGTAATACTGCATTTGTAGAACCTCCTAAAATAGTGACTAACCGTACAGCGTTTTCAAGCGATTTTCTCGTAATAATATCACTTGGTTTTATGTCTTTCTCTAAAAGTAATCGTAAGGCTTCGCCAGCTTTTACAGACTCTTCTTTTTTAGAATCGCTTAATGCGGGGTTAGAGGAATTGAAAGGTAATGCCATGCCTAAAGCTTCAATTGCCGAAGCCATAGTGTTTGCGGTGTACATACCGCCACAAGCTCCAGCCCCAGGGCATGCTTTTTCAACGATGCTTTGGTATTCAGCTTCATTCATCGTTCCTGCGACTTTAGATCCCCAAGCTTCGAATGCAGAAACAACATCTAATTTTTGTCCGTTATGGCAACCAGAATCAATAGTGCCTCCATAAACTAAAATACTTGGACGATCTAAACGAATCATAGCCATTAAGGCGCCTGGCATATTCTTATCGCAACCAACTACCGTTATTAAACCATCGTAACTCATCGCTTGAACCACAGTTTCCATAGAATCTGCAATAATATCTCGAGAGGGTAATGAGTAACGCATTCCTGGTGTTCCCATAGAAATACCGTCGCTCACACCAATGGTATTGAAAATCAATCCAATGACCTCTTTATTTTTGGTGCCTTCCTTAACTAATTTAGCTAAATCATTGAGGTGCATATTACAGGGATTACCTTCATAGCCTGTACTTGCAATCCCAACTATAGGCTTAAAAAAGTCTTCTTTGGTTAACCCAATTGCATGGAGCATTGCTTGGGCAGCCGGCTGCGTTGGGTCTTGTGTAACGGTTTTACTGTATTTGTTTAATTGACTCATATTTTTATTTACTAAATCGAAAGTACTTGTTTGGTTTTCTTTGAGTATTGCTATTCTTGGTTTGACGCTAAAGTCAACACTATAAACATTAGTTTAATTAATTGAATATTAGTATATTAAATAGTTTCTTCTATGATGTTCAATGGTGCTAATTTTTACAAATAAAAGCCTTTCGGATTAAGGAAGGCTTAAAATAAGTGACTTGTTTAAACCATTATAGGTTATTAACCTTAATGAAATGAAGCATTATTAATTGAAATGATTTAACTGTAAGTTATAGTTTGAGGTATTATTTTCTAATTTTAGATTGAAACAAACTAATCAAATCTAAAAAAAACAAACTTTTCAGATTGAGTTTCCGAAGTGCGACCTTAGTTACTAGCTTTATATGCGATCCATGCTACTCTATTTTGAATTAAAGATGTAGTTAAGCACTAAGAACTTTAGCGATAGGTATTTAATTTAACTTTATACTAAATTATGTATATTTAGGCTGGCATATATTTTAATTTCTAATATATTATGACAAATTTATCTTTGTTATTTTATGAGCAACCTCTGGGCTAAGATTAAAAGGAACAGAGTCTTCTATAGATGGGGTGCTCAGAAAGTAAATGAATATCTAAAACAAAAAGTGCACTGGATTTAATTTAAAAATCATGAAACTATGAGTAAACCTTCATACAAAGCATTGGAAAAGGAGCTCATTGCATTAAAAAAAAATGCTACTAGGTCTTCAAAAGAACCACCATATAAGGAATTCTTTAATCATATGGCAGACATGGTTTGTGTGATAGAGCTTATTTATGACAAGAATGGACAACCCATCGATTACTATATCAGGGTAATAAATATTGCTTTCGCAAATTTTTTTGGCAAAACCCAAGAACAATTAATAAATAAAAAAATATCATCAATTGTTGCTGTTATAGAAGACCATTGGTTCGCCTCTTTTGCTAGTGTTGATAAGACAGGAGAAGAAATTAGATTTAAGAGTTATGGCGAGGCATTTGATAAGTTTTATCACGTTACCGCATGGAAATTTTCCGAAAATAGAGTTGGTGTTTCCATGTCAGACATTACTGAAGCTGAAAAGGCAAAAATTAAACTAAGAAAAAATCTTGAAAAAGAAAAAAAAGCACGCACTAAAACTGAGGGTTTACTTAAAGAAAAGAGAATCGAATTACAAGAAACTATTTATAATTTAAATAGTACTAATAAAGAACTTAATTTTAAAAACGAAGAGAAAGATAAGCGAACAAATGAATTAGCTATTATTAAAGTTGAGTTGGAACAACAAAATAGTTGTTTAAATAAAGCAGCCATCGTTTCTGAAACTGATGCTAATTTTAATATTACAGTTGTTAACGACAAGTTTTGTGAATTTTATGGCTACCATAGAGCAGAATTAATGGGTCGAAATCATAGAATATTAAAGAGTGGAAAACAGCCTGATGTATTTTTTATTGATATGATATCAACTATTAGTTCTGGGAAAGTGTTTAAAAGTAAAGTATTGAATAAGCAAAAAGGAGGAGGGCTCTATTGGATGGATATAACCATTATGCCTTTTAAAGATATAAATGGGAAAATAATTAAATATGTCGCGATCATGTTTGATATTAACTCTCAAACTACGCAAAAAGAAATCCTTTTAAAAAAAACAGAGCAATTAGCCATCGCTAATACCGAACTTGCTTTTCAAAATAAAGAGAAAGATAACAGGGCAGATGATTTAATTCTAGCCAATAAAGAGAAACAAAAACGGGCATACGAATTAGCCATGGCTAATACCGAACTTGC
>JBLHML010000029.1:0-20632 GCA_047622005.1 Dokdonia sp.
GTAGGTGAAGGGTTTACTATGAAAGGTCCAGGGTCTGGAACTATCGTAGATCAACAAAACTATGTTTTCCAAGGAAAACCAAATAATGGTGATATAAACTTAACGCTTAACGCTGGTAACGATTACCTCGTTGGTAACCCATACCCCTCTGCGATTAATGCGAACACCTTTATTACAGATAATGGACCAACCATTACAGGCTCTGGTGCAGATCCATTAATTAGTGGAACGCTTTACTTTTGGGAACATTGGGGAGGCGGAAGTCATAACTTGTCTCAATATCAAGGTGGTTATGCAACGTATAACTTCTCTGGTGGAGTTGCTGCTCCTTCGTTAGGAACCAACGACCCAAATGTAGGTACAGGCGGAACGCCTACAAAAATTCCAGGTCTATATATCCCTGTGAGTCAAGGTTTCTTCGTTATTGGAGAAACTTCAGGCACCATTAATTTCAATAATGGACAACGTGAATACAAAAAAGAAAAGTTTTCAGGTGCAGATAGCTCGGTATTTGTAAGAAGCTCTGATGCTACAGCCAATGCGAGTGATGACAATGAAGCAATTGATGAACGTATGAAGTTTAGAATTGGATTCAACTCCATAAACACAATTCACAGGCAACTATTGTTAACCATTGATGAGGCAACCACAACCGGTTATGACTGGTCATATGACGCCATGACCTATGATAATCAAATGGATGACTTATATTGGATGATTGATGACCAGCAGTATACTATTCAAGGTAGTAATGAAGCAGAACCTGAAAGTGTATATCCATTAGGAATCAAATGTAATAACGACGGACTAAACACGATTACCATTGATGACTTAGAAAATGTACCTGATAGTGTTGATATCTATATTCACGATTTAGAAAACAATACCTATCATGATTTGAGAGCAGCGGACTTTGAATTTATCTTACCAGCTGGAGAGCATCTTAATAGATTTGAATTAACATTTAGCGATGCTAATGCAGATGCGCTTGGAGTTAATGATACAGCATTGCATACAATTGATGTTTTCTATAATCTAGAAACGGAAAGTATAGCCTTGTACAACCCTGCTTTTGTTGATATAAAATCGATAGAATTATATAATTTACTAGGACAACAAGTAGCAAAAATTAAAGACATTTCAGAATTGGACTATTCTGAATATAAAGTTAAGAACCTTAGTACTGGAACTTACATTCTTAAGATAGACACTTTAAGCGGTTTACTATCTAAGAAAGTTCTAGTTAAGTAAAAATAGATCCCAAATCTACCAAAATCTTAACTTGAGAAAAAGCCTCAATCCTTAATTGGAAAGAGGCTTTTTTATTTTTTGCGGACAAGTCGCGACTTGCTCCTTCAAAATCAATTAAATTTTATTTCACTGCGGAAATGAGCTGATTTAACGTCACCTCTTGCTGATCTCCAGAAATCATATTCTTCAAAGTGAATGTACCGTTAGCGAGTTCTGATTCGCCCAATAAAATCACAAACGGAATGTTACGCTTATTCGCATAATTAAACTGTTTGATTGTTTTCTTATTATCAGGAAACAACTCAGCACTCACTCCAGCGTCTCTGAGAGATTTAATTGCTGTCATACTAGCCATTGCCTCTGCATCTCCAAAATTAATGAAGAGCACTTTTACTGTATTGGTAATCGTTTCTGGAAACAAACCTAAATCTTCGAGTACCAATGCGATGCGGTCTAATCCAAAACTAACCCCAACACCACTCATATCTTTGAGTCCGAAGATTCCAGTCAAATCATCATAACGACCTCCACCACCAATAGATCCCATTTTCACACCTTCTGGAGCTGCAACTTCAAAAATCGCGCCTGTGTAATAATTGAGTCCGCGAGCGAGCGTCACATCCAATTGTAATGTTGCAGTTTTCAAACCTAAGGTTGTAATTCCTTTATTTATAAATTCTAATTCTTCAATTCCTTTTTTTCCTTCTTCGGAAGCATTTAGAATCGTTTTTAATTCTTCAATTTGATCAGCAAAATCACCTTTTAAAATAAATAAAGGTTGAAGCTTTGTGATGCCTTCTTCAGAAATCCCTTTACTTCGCATTTCGTCTTTTACCTTCTCCTCTCCTATTTTATCTAACTTATCTAAAGCAACAGTAAAATCAATGAGTTTATCTTGAGCTCCAATAACCTCTGCAATACCTGATAAGATTTTACGGTTATTTATTTTTATGGTAACACCATCTAGTTTTAAAGCTGAGAAAACAGCATCATACAATTGTACAAATTCTACTTCTTGCCATAAAGAATTACTCCCAACAACATCTGCATCACACTGATAAAACTCCCTAAAACGACCTTTTTGTGGTCTATCTGCTCTCCAAACGGGTTGAATTTGATAACGCTTAAAAGGAAAGTCAATCTCGTTTTGGTGTTGCACAACGTAACGTGCAAAAGGAACGGTTAAGTCATAACGAAGGGCTTTTTCTGAGATACTAGACGTCATTTTGTTAGAGTCTTTTAAACCATATAAATCCTCATTGACCTTGTTCAAATAATCACCAGAATTCAAAATTTTAAAAATCAAGCGATCGCCTTCTTCTCCATATTTTCCCATTAAGGTATCAGAGTTTTCAAAACTTGGTGTCTCAATAGGTTGAAATCCGAAAATCTCAAACTTAGACCGAATCGTATTAAAAATATAGTTTCGCTTTGCGACTTCTTGCGGATTAAAATCTCTCGTTCCTTTTGGAATACTTGGTTTTTGTGCCATGTTTACTTCCCACGAAAGTGGGAATCTCTTTTAAAGTAGTTTTCAAATTTCCGAAGAAAAAAGAAAATACGTTGTTTAAATTATGTTCCACTGTCACATTGAGCGCAGTCGAAATGCTTTATGAGATAAAACTCAAAAACTTCTCAACTTACATCATAAGCTACCTTCGTTCAAAATAAATTTGATCTCGATAATGCTCGAATTGACAGTATCATGCTCGATAGACTATTTTGGGATAATTCCAATTTCCTAAGAAAATTAAAAGACGCTCATTTCATCTATCAATCACAAAAATATTATAATTTTTAGTCGCACAAGAAAGTATTTTCATTTTTATAGTAACTTTATACGTGTTTTGTAGTCTTATTGTAAAACACAACGAACTTAAACAACCCTATGTTTTCATTAGTTAAAGAAAATATCCGTATTGCTTTTGACTCTATTAAAAGTCAATTGCTTCGTACAATACTCACCATTTTAATCATAGCCATAGGAATCACTGCATTAGTTGGGATTTTAAGTGCTGTTTCTGCTCTAGAGAATACAATTTCTAGTGATTTCTCATCAATGGGAGCAAACACCTTTAATATACAGCGTTACGATTTTACGTCGCAGCGCCGATCTGGAGATGATCAAAAAATAAATCCGGTTATCAATTACAGACAAGTAAAAACTTTTGAGGAAGATTATACGTTTCCGTTTACAACGACATCATTATCTTTTCTTGGCACCCGATCGGCAGAAGTGAAATATGAAAGTAAAAAAACAGATCCTGAAGTTCAGGTTTATGGTGTTAATGAAAATTTTATTCCAAATTCTGGACTAGAAGTCGCATCAGGTAGAGCTCTTAATTATTTTGATGTTCAAAATAGCAATAGTGTTTGCGTGATTGGGAGTGATCTACAAAAAGCATTACTTGCAGATGTGAACCCAATAAACCAAACCATTAGCATTAGAGGCTCTAAATTTAAAGTCGTTGGTGTACTTAAAGAAAAAGGGGCTACGTTTGGTAACAATCAAGATTTAAGAGTACTAATGCCACTTCAAAAAGCGAGAACTATTTTCACAAACCCAAATATTAATTATAGTTTGAGTGTAAAAACGGACAAAAAAGACATGCTTGAAGGGGCTCAAGATGAAGCCATTGTGATGTTTAGAAATATTAGAGGTTTAAACCCTATTGAAGAGAGCAATTTTGGGATTGAGCGTAGTGATGACCTAATTAACAGAATTGGTTCTATTACGGGCTACCTTTCAACTGCTGCTTGGTTTATTAGTATAATTACGATTTTCGGATCAACAATAGCGCTTTTAAATATGATGCTAGTATCTGTTACAGAACGAACACGAGAAATTGGTGTGCGTAAAGCATTAGGTGCTAAAAGTGGAACAATTGCGTTTCAGTTTTTTATTGAAACTATTATTATTGGTCAATTAGGAGGTCTTTTAGGTATCATCTTAGGTATTCTTTTAGGTTATGGATTTGCAGCTCTCGCAGATTTCAACTTTGTCATTCCATGGAGTGCCATGATTTGGGCAAGTATTATTACTTTTATTGTTGCAGTGATTTCTGGATCGTATCCTGCAAGTAAAGCTTCTAAGCTGGACCCTGTGGAGTCTTTGCGCTATGAGTAAAATATCCCGTTTTAAATATGAATAAATCAATATTATATTTATTTCTAATTTCATTAATCTTTAGCTGTCAACATAAAATTGATTCCCAAATCAATAAAAATGACTTTAAGGGGAAAACTTTTGACATCATTTTTGAAGCAGAAAAAGACACTATAGGAGTCATTACTTTTAATGATACTACGCATCAATTTCTTGCTCGGGAAAAATGGAAAATGAACTTACCCTGGAGAATAGCAGAGTATCAAAACTCGAGCTTTCTAATACTAGAGAATAGAGCTTCTGGTATAGAAAAAATAGACTCACATAATTTCAAGCTTTTATTCCTTGGAGCAAAAGATGAGAATTTAATTATGTCTGAACGAGTATCAAAATGGACAAAAGAGCAAATTTTTGGTACTTGGGTAGAAGATATATTTGTTGGACGAGATTCTTCAGAGTTCCCTACTCCCTCTCCTCCTCCTCCTCCTCCTTATCCTGTAAAAGTAAATTGGCCACCTAGCTATACTATTTCAGAAGATAAAATTATTTTTGATCATTTTGGAAAGACTGAATCTCAAATGGAAATCACTAATAATGCTGAGTTCTTAGCGCTTGATTACGATAATTCAAATTCTTATAATCACAAAAAAATGCTTTGGAAAATTAAATTTTTGACTGATAGTATTATGATTATAGATAGAGAAATAATTGCCAAATACAGTTCATCAGAATTGAATTTAAAGGGCTTCCATGAAGGTCAAATAAAATTAATAAGGGCTAAATGAGTCTTTCCAAAAACCACATCAAAAGTATAAACAAAGCTCTAAATCATATAGAACAACACTTAGAAAGCGAGTTATCCCTAGAAAACGTTTCAAAAATTGCACACTACTCACCTTTTCATTTCCATAGAATTTTCAAAACGTTCACTAACGAGACACTCAATCAATATATCTCTAGAAAGCGTGTAGAAAAAGCATCTGCTGTTTTACTTCGGAAGAAAGAGATTACGATTTCAGAATTATCACTGCAGTTCGGTTTTACAAGCAACTCCTCATTTACAAGAGCGTTTAAGAAGTTTTATGGTGTGAGTCCGAGTGATTTCCGAAGACAAGGAAAAGGAATATATAGCAAGATACGTCAAGTGAAAAGCAAGACTGGACAAGCATCAACCAATTTTGAGGCCTATATTTGTGACAGCAATCAAAACACCAAGCACATGCAATCACAAATAGAGGTGAGATCTATAGACGCTATTCATACCGTTGGAACATCCTGTATAGGAGCCCATAATCAGTCATCAGCCTTTCAAAATGTGCTGAACTGGGCTGGACCCAAAGGATTACTTCGACAGCCTGGCTTTAAAATGGCTACCATATATTATGAAAGTTTTAAAATTACTGAACCAGATAAAATTAGAATGCGCGCGTGTTTATTAATTGACGAACCACTAAAAACTGATGGAGATATGTCTTTAGTCACCATTAACAAAGGGCAGCATATTATTGCGCATCACGAGATCAATATGAATGAGTTTGAGCGCGTTTGGACAGCGGTATTTATGTGGATGAATGCTAATGGTTACAAAATGCGTAACGAACCGCCTTTTGAAATCTATCACAATGATTTTAATACACATCCTGAAAAGAAATGTATTGTGGATCTGTATGTTCCCGTAGAATAAATTACTGTCATACCTATTAACGCAGGAATCTATAATGATAAGATTCAGAATCAATTGCGTAATGACAATCTATAAGATCAGAAGGATTAAAAATAAAAGAGTAAGTCTCAAGAGAATACTGGAAAAGTAAGTCTTAGTAGTAGGCAAACAATTCAACAAAAATAAACGTAACAACTAGATCTATTTACTCACTAAGTTCTCAAAGTAGTTATATAAATCGCCTTTTGTAATTGCAGCGCCTTCCTGGATTAGTTTAAATTTATCTTGCCCTTTATCTTCAGAATAGTCTTTAGTTGCAGTAAACATCTCTACATCATCAGATAGTAGGTTGTCCTTAAACCAAGCATAACCTTCTGTGGTTGTAATATCTATTTCTGAGTTTTTAATTTTAAGCGCTATTAATCTCATATGCTTATTAGCACAATGAAACAAATGCATTTGCTGTGGTGAGATATGTTCTAAATAATTCACTTTAGACAATACCCCTTGCCAGATAAGATCACTAAACACGTCCAGTTCTTGCTCAGCTACTTCAGGCTTATTCGCTTTTATATCTGTCCACTCGTCTACTGTGATCGTTTGTGTGGCTAAAAAGTTGATGAATTCTTGTTGTAATTCTTTAAACTGTTCTTTTGTAAGTCTAGAATATTTCATTTGGTGTTCTTATTTATCTAATGGTCAAATGATTACCGAAAACGGATTGATGTTCCGCTTCTTAATTTCCTTGTAGTTGGACTATATTAAGTACAACAATAAATTATTAATAACGTATTTATAAAAAAGCCTCAACTATAAAGTTGAGGCTCTAAATATGATGTATTTGAATATTAAGCTTGTGCTATAACATCAAATGGTAAATCAACTGATACTGCTCTGTGTAAACGAACAACAGCTTCGTATTTACCTAAACGTTTTACAGATCCACCAGCAACATTGATAAATTTCTTATCAATGTCATGCCCAGCTTTCTTCAATTCGTTAGCTATATCAATATTATTTACAGATCCAAATAATTTGTCTCCAGTTCCAACCTTAGAAGAAATCTTAATTTCTAATTCTTTGATGGCATCTGCAGTTTTTTGAGCTGCTTCAATAATTGATTTCTCTTTATAAGCTCTTTGCTTTAATGTTTCTGCTAATACTTTCTTAGCAGATGACGTTGCCATTACAGCTTGTCCATTAGGGATTAAAGAATTTCTACCATAACCGTTCTTTACTGTTACAATATCGTCTTTAAATCCTAAATTATCAACGTCTTGTTTTAATATAAGTTCCATAGTTATTGGTATTTTATTTTAATAAATCTGCTACATAAGGCATCAACGCTAAGTGACGCGCTCTTTTTACTGCTACAGATACTTTTCTTTGATACTTTAAAGATGTTCCTGTTAAACGTCTTGGTAAAATTTTACCTTGTTCGTTTACAAAACCTAATAACCAATCTGCATCTTTGTAATCAACATACTTGATTCCAGATTTCTTAAAACGACAATATTTCTTCGTTTTGCTCGTGTCAATATTTAATGGCGTAAGATACCTGATCTCTCCATCTTTTTTTCCTTTTGCTTGTTGTTCTATTGAAGACATAATTACGCTTTTTGTTTATCTCTGACTCTTCTTCTTTCTGCCCAAGCAATTGCATGCTTGTCTAAAGCAACTGTTAAGTAACGCATAAAACGCTCATCACGTCTAAACTCTACTTCTAATGGAGTAATGTGTTCTCCATCTACAGTGTACTCGAATAAGTGGTAAAATCCACTTTTTTTGTTTTGAATTGGATAAGCTAATTTTTTTAAGCCCCAATCTTCTTTGGCTACCATCTTCGCTCCTCTAGAAACAAGAAATTCTTCGTATTTCTGTACTGTTTCCTTTATCTGGTCATCAGATAAAACGGGATTTAAGATGAAAACAGTTTCATAATGATTCATAAAAATCTATTTTTTGTGTTAAAAATGTCTGCAAAAATAATCATTATTTCTAATTCTAGCAACGTTTTCACATATAAAGTTTTAGAAAAATCAACCCCTTAAGGATATGTTAAAATTAGCAGTTTATCGATGTTTTTTGGTTTTTAACCGAATTTTTTGTACTATTGTCGATATCTTAACCTAAAATACAATAATGTTATGACTTTAAACTGTGTAGTAGTTGATGATTCTGCGATTCAACGGTTATCCATTGTAAAGTTAATTGAGAATCACAGCTCACTTAACCTTATAGCAGAATACAGTAGCGCACTAGAGACCAAGAACGGACTCAATACTCATAAAGTAGATTTAATCTTCTTAGATATTGAAATGCCTGTTCTTAACGGTTTCGAACTGCTCGACGTTCTCAACAACAAACCCCAAATTATTTTCGTTACAGGTAAAACTGAATACGCATTTAAAGCTTTTAATTATGATGCAACGGACTATCTACAAAAACCTATATCTAGGGAACGTTTTAATACGTCTGTAGAAAAAGCTCTTGAGCAACATAAATTAAAGCTAGATTTCAATGAAACTGATGGCGAACATATTTTCGTAAAAAGTAACTTGAAAAAACGAAAAGTGTACATAAAAGATATTAAATGGATTGAAGCCCTTGGTGACTACGTAAAACTAGTGACCGAAGAAAACAGTCTTGTTGTTTTATCTACTATGAAAGCTTTTGAGCAAGAATTACCAGAAGGTAAATTTTTAAGAATTCATAAATCATATATCGTAAACCTTGATAAGGTCGATAGATTTAATAGTAAAAACGTAGAAGTTGGTGCTTATGAGATACCATTGAGTAGAAATAAGAAAACCCAACTTGTTGATGCATTAAACAATATTTAAGACTGAAATAAAATTACATTTCAGCCTTATTTGCCCTAATGACTAACTAACATTTGATTTAAAAATCCCACCGCTCAGTGGGATTTTTTTTTGCAATTATATCTTCGGAAATGGGATATCTTCAAAAACGGGCTGTCATAGAAAACACATAAAGAAGCAAACAAAACAAAAAAGACAAGCTCTAAATTAATTATTGAAAAGCTTTAAGCCCAAGGCTTGTGAAATCTGCTCAGCTATTGACCAGTCTTTAAGCTCAAAAGCTCGCGTTTAACAATAGAATTAGTACAACCAGCATTATTGATTTTGCTTTCAGCCTTTGAATACTGGGTTTCACTAATAATTATCCACATTCAAAATAACACGAATAGGTCGAAAATCTTTAACACTCAAAAAACTTGTATTAATTTTCAAAATCGCCTCCTTAGTTCTACCTAATGATTGTTTCTGAGGGATTTTAACCAAAATATGTTTCAAATACTGATTTCTAATTCGTGCCACAGGTGGAAACTCTGGTCCTAACACATGTTTTCCAAAAACGGTTCGCAATGATTTTGCATACCAATCTGCACCAACATCCACTTTTTGATAGTCCTTATGTTTTAAGGTGATTTTTATCATCCTAAATACTGGTGGATATTTAAAGGCACGTCGCTCCTCAAGTTGCTCTTCAAACATTTCAAAATAACTATTTGTTGAGACTTGCTGTAATATTTTATGATAGGGATTATAGGTCTGTATCAAGACCTTACCACGTTCTTTAGTACGCCCTGCTCTACCAGACACTTGTGCCATCAATTGGTAACTACGTTCATGTGCTCTAAAATCTGGGAAATTGAGCATATTATCTGCATTCATTATACCTACAAGCTTTACATTTCTAAAATCTAAACCTTTGGTTAACATTTGTGTACCAACCAAAATATCAATCTCTCCTTGCTCTAAAGCAGTAATAATTTTCTCATAACCATATTTCCCTCGTGTGGTATCTAAATCCATACGCCCCACTTTATGGTCTGGAAACAACAACTTAGCTTCCTGCTCTACTTGCTCTGTACCAAAACCTTTACTATCTAGTTCTACTCCTCCACAAGCATCACAAGTTTTTGGCATAATTGAATTATAACCACAATAATGACATCGCAATTGGTTTCTATATTGATGGAAAGTCAAACTCACATCACAATTAGGACATTGAGGCGCATGACCACAGGAATTACATTCTATAATTGGAGAAAACCCTCTTCTATTCTGAAATAGGATCACTTGAAACCCGTGTTCTAGGGTCTCTTTAATTTCTTCTACCAATCGGTCACTAAAATGACCTTGCATGCGTTTTCTCTTTTGCTTATCTTTAATATCAATAAGCTCAATATCCGGCATCATCACATTATTATAACGATGATTGAGTTCTACGAGACCGTATTTACCTTGCTGCGCATTATAGTAACTCTCTAAACTTGGTGTTGCAGATCCTAAAAGTGTTTTACTCTTGAAGATACTCGCCAACACAATAGCTGTATCACGTGCATGATACCTTGGTGCAGGATCAAACTGTTTGTATGATGACTCATGTTCTTCATCAACGATAATTAATCCGAGGTTTTTAAAGGGTAATAATACCGAAGAGCGCGCTCCTAAAACAATTTGGGCTTTCGGTAAATTATTTAATACATTATTCCATACCTCAACACGTTCATGAGATGAATATTTACTATGAAATACTGCTACTTGTTCTCCAAAATAATTTTGCAAACGCTCCACTAATTGAGTAGTCAATGCAATTTCTGGAAGCAAGTATAATACTTGTTTTTTAGCTTTTAACTGGTCTTCAATGAGCTTCACATAAATTTCTGTTTTACCAGAAGACGTGACACCATGAAGCAATGTAATATTTTGGCTTTCAAATGTTTTAGTTATCTCAACTAACGCTTTCTCTTGGTGCTCATTTAATCGTTTTGAGTCTTGATTATCCTCTCCGTTATATTGAACACGATCCATTTGGATGTGATATTCTTCGAGAACCCCTTTATCGATTAGCGTTTTAATAATTGAAGAAGACGCATCGCTTTCCGCAGATAGATCAGACACCTTCACAGGTTTTTTTGTTTGCGCAGAAACCGAAAACAAAGTCATCACAACATCACGCTGTTTTGGTGCTCTGCTTAACTCTTCCATGAGGTCTTTTAGTCCATTTTCCGAAGAAAACTTCGACGCTATTTTAACATACCTAACTAACTTTGGTTTGTACTTTTCATAGATTTCTTCTTGAACAGAAATGGCGTTTTTCTCCAATAATCGCTTGATAACGGGTAACACATTTTTCTTATCCAAGATCGACATCATATCCTGGATCTTCAAAGAGGATTGATGATGTAAAGCCTCATAAATGACAAATTCATCATCTTTTAAATCTTCATCCTTGATGATCTGATTTTCATTTTTACTCACTATGGTTTCACTCTCCAATATAAAAGAACTCGGCAAAGCTGCTCGCATTACGTCGCCAAGTGTACACATGTAATACTTAGACATCCAATGCCAATGTTGCAGTTGTTGTGTGGTTACAATTGGTGTATCATCTAATATTTGATGAATGTCTTTGGCTTCATACACTTGAGGTGCGTCATTATGAATTTCTAGGACCAAAGCTGTGTAAATCTTAGACTTTCCGAAGGGAACAGACACACGAATACCTGGTTGTAGAAAATCTGCTTCTGCCTGTGTTATCGCATAGGTAAAACTTTTCTCTAAGGGAATTGGTAGTATGACGTTTATAAAATAGTTCAGTTTATCGGAATGATTTAATTACAAGCTGCAAAGTTTACAACATATTTTCAAATTTAATGATATCTTCTTTGTTTACGAGCCTAAGAGAGGTTATAAATAAATCGCCCTCTTTAAGCTCAGTTTTAAGATCTCTAATTTCTACAGCAAATAGAACTTAAAACACTCTACGTATTCATTAATACCACACTACAAGCCTGCTCTTATCCAATATTGCGTGCGATAGAAAAAAGCAATATAACCGCGCAGTTGAAGTCTATTTGGATTATCATCGTCGAGTTTTATTCTGCAGTCGTAAACCTTACCATCTTCAGGGTTTGTGACAGTTCCTTTTTTGAAAACACTCCCAGATTTCTCCATGCCTTTAATGATATTTAATCCTAAAACAGGCTTATTGTAGTCCTCTCCTGTACAGAACTTGCAAGGCAAATCTCGTTTAGTAGTATCAAATATTTCTATAATTTTCCCGAAGACTTTCCCATTATCTTGATAGATTTCTACGATAGATTTCTCTTCGCCAGTTTCATCATCTACTGTTTTCCATTTCCCTAAGACCGTCTGAGAACTTATACTTTGAGAGATTAAAAGTGCTACAAGTAGTATATATTTATTCATCGTCATCATTTCTTTTTAAACGTCTTATTGTTGCATTTAGTTCATAACCCAACAATAAAATATTAGAATTAAGCCACAAGTATAGTAGTAAAATTAATAAGGCTCCAATGGATCCATAAAGCTTATTGTATTGTGAAAAGTTTTCGATATAAATTCCGAAGAAATAAGAGGTCAATATAATAAGCAAGGTTGTAAACAAAGCACCTATAGAGAAGAACTTTGATTTTTTACCAAATTTTGTTCCGTAGTAATAGAGGATTGCAGTAGTGATATACACCATGAAGACAAAGAAGAGATACTTAGCAAACACGACCCAAAACAAGTCATTTCCTTGAGCGTCATAGTCTAAGACTTCAAATTGCTCGTACAAAGGCTGAATGACATATAATTGAAAATACCCAAAGAACGCAACCGTAAAAATGACCAACATGGCTAGAATCAATGCGACTCCTAAAGCATATAAATATTGTTTGAATACATTTCTAGTAAGCTCTTGATGGTATGAGTTTTCAAACCCAGAAAACACGGAGTTGACACCATTTGCCATTAATAAAATTGAGATTATGAATACGGAAGATAACAAACCGCCACGCTCTGTATTTTCTATATTCTCGAAAATATTAGAAAAGAAAAAATCTGAGGTTTGTGGTGGCAGTACCGAAGTCAAAAATTGTTGAAACTCCAGCTCAAACCCATCTATTGGTATATAAGGCATCAATATCAAAACGAATAATAAAAAAGGAAATATAGCAGTAAAAAAACTAAAGGCAATAGCACTTGCGCGTGATGTTAAGGCGCCTTTAAAGATGCCAATAGCATATAACTCTAATAAATCATATAATGATAATCCCACGAGTCCTGGGAGTTTAATTTTACGCAGCAAATCGACCAGGTGATTAACTATAGGGATTTTACTCAGTATGTCTTTTAAGGATTTAGACATTATACAGCTTTAAGGCTTAAATCCATATTATAAACCGAATGCGTCAAAGCTCCAGACGAAATAAAATCAACACCACACTCAGCATATTTTCTAATCGTTTTTTCGTTGATACCTCCTGAGGATTCTGTCAAACATTGATCGCCTATTAATTGAACTGCGGTTCTTGTATCTTCATAATTAAAGTTATCTATGAGGATACGATACACTCCTTCCGTCTCTAAAATTTCTTTGATTTCATCTAAGTTTCTAGCTTCTACGATAATCTTTAAATCACGATTAGTCTCTTTTAAATAGTGTTTTGTTTTGTTGATGGCTTTTGTGAGTCCACCAGCAAAATCAATATGATTATCTTTTAACATGATCATATCATACAAGGCAAATCTATGGTTCTCTCCTCCTCCAATTTTTACAGCCCATTTTTCTAAAGCTCTAATTCCTGGTGTTGTTTTACGTGTATCTAAAATTTTTGTTCCTGTACCTTCTAGTAAATCTACAAACTGTTTGGTTTTTGTCGCAATAGCACTCATACGTTGCATAGCGTTTAAAACTAAGCGTTCTGCTTTTAGAATGGATTGTGACGCACCTTCTACATAAAATACAATATCTCCATATTTTACAGGACTACCATCTTCAATAAGCGTTTCCACCTTCATGTCCTTATCTACATAAGCAAATACCTGCTTTGCGAACTCTACACCAGCAATAACACCTTCATCTTTTACGAGAAGCTTTCCTTTGCCTTGAGCAGACGCTGGAATACATGCCAAAGAACTATGATCACCATCACCTACATCTTCTCTAATAGCGTTTGATATAATAAGTTCTATTTCTTTATTGAACTGTTCTAGTGAGATCATGTTTCTAATATTTAACGTAAAAATAGCAATTGTGAAACAAAATACTAAAATTCAAATCTCAAATTCCAAAAAAGTATAACTTTGAAACATGACAATCAAACTCCTAGCCATAGGCAAAACAGACAATAAAGATTTACAAGCGTTAATTGATGACTATCAAAAGCGCTTAGGTTTTTACATCAAATTTGAATTTGAGATTATTCCAGATTTAAAAAAAGTCAAAAATCTTAGTGAAGATCAACAGAAGCAAAAAGAAGGTGAACTCATTTTAAATAAGCTCAACAATACAGATGTTTTAATTTTAATGGACGAAAACGGAAAGCAATTTGACTCGGTTGGATTTTCAAACTACTTACAAAAACACATGAATTCTGGTATCAAGCGACTTGTTTTTGTGATTGGTGGACCTTACGGGTTCTCGCCAGACGTCTATCAAAAAGCAAATGGAAAACTATCATTATCTAAAATGACATTTTCCCATCAAATGATTCGCTTATTTGTGATTGAGCAATTATATCGCGGCTTTACGATTTTAAGGAATGAACCTTATCATCACCGTTGAAAAAGTATGTTGTGGTCAGTCTTCAGTATACAGAGTTTACTCGTACTCTAAAAAGTTCTCATTTTACTGTAGCATACCTATTAAAACAATAAAAATTGTAAAGTCATAAGTATCACTTTCAATCAAATTAGAATCCTGTATATAAAGGTACGACTGCAGACTAGCCACTGCCAACTAATTAATATGTTTTATAAGTCTCTTTTCGTTTTTCAAGTTGACGTTCTAAATCTTTAATAGTTTCTCTAACAGCAACTTCATATTGCGTTTCATCAGACGTTGCAAAAATTCTAGGACCAGGAAGACTCAATTCTATATCGCAAATTCTCCCTTTAGCATGGCTATTGCTATTATGTTTAAAACGTACTGTTGAACTAATTAAAAATTCATATCTAGCAAAAAGTTTATCTAATTTTTCTTCGGCAAAAGCATTTAAGGTATCACTTACATCGACATCTACATATTGAAAATTTACAGTCATATTCATTCTAGTTTTTAGGTTAATTTCTTAATATAAAGTTACGAAAATATGCTCAATTTTCCCTTTAAAAAACTCATAAAATATTGATAATTACTTCTTCGGAATTGTTAATTATCACTTTTTCACTAGTGTTAAAATTTCAGCATTACCAGAACGACTCATTGTAAACGACAATGTATCTGCTGTAAGCGCATTAATCTCTACTGCGATTTCTAATTTACCATCCGGTTTAGAATATAAAATACCATCAGCAATCTTGTAGGTCCCTTTGGTTTCTTGAGCGCCTACTTTTGAGGTATAGCTTTTATCTTTATTAAAACTGAAATAGGCATTACTCACACATTTATCCTTTGAGGAAGCGACATCTATCCAACTTGTACATTCCCATTCGCCAACAATATCTTCAGCATATTTTAAATCTGCACAAGACACAACTAACAACACTGATAATAAGAGCACTGATTTTTTCATGGTATTAGGTTTAATTGAGTGGAAATAAAAACAAAAAGCACTTTACACTGTCATTATAAACAGTGCTATTTGCTTCCCAAATTCTAACAAACTAACAAAACCATTATACCAACCATAAATAATAGTCATGGGCTTTACATTCATCCAGAATAAGGCTATTAGCACTTTTAGTAGTGTAATCCTAAAGCAAGAACAAATACACTGGACATCTATTTTTGAAATAAATCTGTGAAGGTTTCTCCAAATTTAGATACCATATTACAATGAATTAGTAAGTTGTAGTGAACAAAGTACAAATAATAATAATAATAATAATCATCCACCATTTGAGTTCGATAGCTTTAGTTTCCATAACTTTGAAATCTTCAACATAATGCATTAAACCCCTATGAAACTCGTCTTCGCTACAAACAATCTCAACAAGTTAAAAGAAGTTCAATCGCTTATCCCAGATCATATTCAATTATTGAGTTTAAAAGATATTGGCTGCTTTGAAGACGTGCCAGAAACCCAACGCACTATTAAAGGGAATGCCATCCAAAAAGCGGAGTATATTAAAGAACACTATGGCTTTGATTGTTTTGCAGATGATACAGGCTTAGAAGTTGAGGCATTACATAACGAGCCTGGTGTTTTTAGTGCTCGCTATGCTGGAGAGCAACGTGATGCCAATGACAATATGGATCTACTGTTAAAAAACCTAAAAGATAAACCCAATAGAAACGCACAATTTAAAACTGTTGTTTCACTTCACTTAAACAACAACCTAGAAACATTTACTGGCATTTGCAAAGGCGAAATCACAACAACCAAACATGGTGAAAGCGGTTTTGGCTACGACCCTATTTTTAAAGCCCAAGGGTATTCAAAAACATTTGCTCAAATCTCATTAGAAGAAAAAAACACTATTGGCCATCGTGGTAAAGCTGTACGATTGTTAGTTGATTTTTTGAATACGCTGTAACTGGACTTGTATTCTCATAAACTTAAACAGCCTTTGCTAAATTAAAGCAAAGGCTGTTAGTTAAAATAAAAGTAATTAACTTATTTTATTTCGTGATTTCAGTCTCTTTAATTTCGACCACTTCAAGATCAAAAGTAAGCTCTTTACCAGCTAAAGGATGATTTCCATCAACAACGATGCTTTCCTCCTTAACCTCTGTAACCAATAAATTTATTTCACGACCATCAGGGTCTTTAGACACTAATCCCATACCTACTTCTGGGGCCATATCTTGAGGAAGATGTGCCTTATCCACTTCTTGAATTAACTCTTTATTAATATCTCCATACGCTTCCTCTTTAGCAATCGTAATGGTTTTCTTTTCATTCAATTTCATATCGATTACACCTTTCTCAAAACCAGGAATTAACTGTCCCTGTCCTAAGGTGAATTCTAATGGCTCTCGTCCTTCAGAACTATCAAAAACTTGTCCGTCAGATAACTTTCCTGTGTAATTTACTTTTACTGTGTTATTCTCTTTAACTTGAATCATACTACTAAAATATTTAATTTTTAAAAACTCTGTCTGCATAATTTTTACGCAGCGAGAGCTTTCATTTAAACTTCTTCTATCATAAGTCGCTAAAATCAAGCCAAAGCAGCAAAATACTGACATAAATAACATAGAGTCCTCTGCATGTTTCTTCGGAAATTGGAACAACCCAACTGCAGCCCTTTGATAGCAGTAAAGCATGACATGAGCACATCTATTTTGAATGCTCCCACATAAAAATATCTAATCTGAAAATATGTCAGTTTATGTCATCAGAACTGAAAATTATTCATGTCATACGCTTGAAGAATAACTTAAATTTTCAAAAAAGTGATACCATTATTATCACTTTTATCAAATCTCAAAACTTGGCAGTCTTAAATAAATAGACAAACTTCGTTTGACTATGAATCTCGACAATTGATACAGTTGACATCCTAATAAGTTAGACAAACCAAAAACAAAAAAAAACTGCCACAGCTGGACACTCTATTAATCATCATAATTCGAAACTATTAATCTTACTTCTTCCTAAAAACAGAATTCATGGTTTTAGTAAGTGCTTCCATATATTTTGCATCAGCAGTTTGATCCACCATACCAATAAACATCAAACAGGTTCTTGCATCATCTTTCATTTCTATTTTTTAATCCATAAGCTTCATCATTCGAGCCAGTTATTCTTGTTCTAGTTTGGTAACTTCTCCTTCAGCAATCTCTTCCTTAGGTGCTCCTCTTAAGCATTCAAGCTAACTGCAAGCAGCATCACTAAAAGTAAAAGACCAATTTTTTGTAATATACTATTTAGGGACACAATCTTATACATCTGTGGTTCAGACAAAAACAGCATGCTTTTTTTAATGACTACTTTAAAGCAGAGCAGGTTTAAATTCATGCCAATTTCCGAAGAAAAAAAAACAGTATTGATTATCCAAATAAAAGATTATCTTTGCACCTTGAAAAATCCACGGGTTGGACTTTTCTAAATTCCTCAGAGTGAGGATGTGTTACCTGGAAGTTTAAGTGTTTAGTATGTCGATTCGCTTCTTTTGTAACACTAAAAGATATAATCGAATACAAAACAAACAGAATGAGCACATTCCAAGAACTCGGTCTAAATGAAGACCTTTTACACGCTATTACCGATTTAGGATTTGAAAACCCTAGTGATGTACAAGCAAAAGCAATCCCAATTTTATTAGAAGAAGATACTGATCTTGTTGCCTTAGCGCAAACAGGAACGGGAAAAACTGCAGCATTTGGTTTTCCAATGCTAGAAAAAATTAATGTTGACAGTCGTACGACTCAAGGATTAATTTTATCGCCTACACGTGAACTATGTTTACAAATCACCAACGAAATGAAACTTTACGGTAAATACTGTAAAGGTTTAAATGTTGTTGCAATATATGGTGGAGCTAGTATCCAAGATCAAGCGAGAGCTGTAAAACGTGGTGCACAAATTATCGTAGCTACTCCTGGTCGTATGAAAGATATGATCAAAAGGAATATGGTTGATATCTCTAAAATTGAATATGCAGTTTTAGATGAAGCTGATGAGATGCTAAACATGGGATTCTATGAAGATATCACAGATATCTTATCACATACACCTAAGGATAAAAACACATGGTTATTTTCTGCAACGATGCCAAGAGAGGTGTCTAGAATTGCAAAAGATTTCATGAATAGTCCAGTTGAAATTACAGTTGGAAATAAAAACGAAAGTACAAGTCAAGTGTCTCACGAATACTATTTAGTAAACGCAAGAGATCGTTACCACGCTTTAAAACGTTTGTGTGATGCTAATCCAGATATATTTTCTGTGATTTTTTGTCGTACAAAACGTGATACTCAAAAAGTTGCCGAAACTTTAATCGAAGATGGTTATAGTGCAGGTGCTTTGCATGGTGATTTAAGTCAAAACCAACGTGATTTGGTGATGAAATCGTTTAGAAATAAACAAATACAAATGTTAGTTGCTACAGATGTAGCTGCTCGTGGTATTGATGTTGATGATATTACACACGTAATTAATTATCAATTACCTGACGAACCAGAAATTTACACACACCGTTCTGGACGAACAGGACGTGCTGGTAAAACTGGTATTTCTATGGTGATTGTTTCTAAAAGTGAAGTACGTAAGATTAAAGGTATTGAACGTATCATCAAGAAAGAATTTGAGAAAAAAGAAGTTCCTGACGGAATGGATATCTGCGAAGTACAACTTATGTCTCTCGCAAATAAGATTCATAATACGGAAATCAATAACGAGATTGATAAACACTTAACTAGTATTAACGAGTTATTTGCAGATACAGATAAAGACGAATTAATTAAAAAATTCTTCTCTGTTGAGTTTACACGTTTCTATAATTACTATCAAAAATCTAAAAAACTGAATGCTCCAAGTTCTTCAAGAGATTCTGAAGGAGGAGATTCTGGTGGACGAGGTTATGGAGAAAGCAAAAACGAATCACGTTACTTCATCAATGTTGGACAAAAAGATGGTTACGATTGGATGAAACTGAAAGATTTCTTAAAAGACGTTTTAGATTTAGGTCGTGATGATGTCTTTAAAGTAGATGTTAAAGAAAGTTTTTCTTTCTTTAATACAGAAAAAGAAAGTCAAGAAAAAGTATTAGCATTCTTTACCGATTATAAGCATGACGGACGCTTTGTTAACGTAGAAGTTAGTGAAGACAGAGGTGGTGGCGGAAGAAGTCGCGGTGGCGGACGCTCTGGTGGCGGACGTCGTGATGGTGGTTCTGGTGGTGGAAACCGAAGACGCAACGATGACAAACGCTCATCTGGAAGACGCAGTGATTCTGGTTCTGGAAACAGAAGTGACAGACGCTCATCTGAAGGTTCTGGAGGCAGAAGTGATAGACGTCCTAGTGATGGAGGATCTGGCGGCAGAAGTGACAGACGACCTTCTTCTGGAGGAGACTCTAGACGATCTGAAAGCTCTTCAAGTTCTTCGGGATCTGATAGACCAAGACGTTCTAGACGTAGAGATTAAACTTCTAATTTGAAATTGAATTTCAAATTGAAGTAGAAAAAGATATAACTGAATTCCAAAATCTGAGGTAAAACTGAAGGTTTTGGAATTTTTTTTATGTGTTGTCCTGTTGCTATTTGTTGTTGGTCGTTTTCCTCTTTGCTCAAGCTTCTTAGAACATGTACAAGGAGTTGTTTTACTCTTATATGATTACTCATACCACTAAAACCCTCCTAATTCAGCAAAGCTGAATTGTCCTCCCTTCTATACTGAAACAAGTTAAGCACAAGAAGAAGAAGAAGAAGAAGAAGAAGAAGAAGAAATAAGGAGCTAGATTTTGATTTCTATTTATACTTTTGGCCTTACCAACCAAACTGAACACTTGTAGACTGTAGACTGTAGACTGTAGACTGTAGACTGTAGACTGTAGATTGTAGACTGTAGACTGTAGACTGAAAAAGTTAATATTTAGTCAAATTTACGACCAGTAGCATAACGGTATGCAATTTGTTTAGTATTTTTAACATATCAAATAACAACATGAAACACATAATCACAC
>JBLHML010000030.1:0-20401 GCA_047622005.1 Dokdonia sp.
AAGACATGGACAAGCTTAGAGGCCACAGATGGTTAATCTTAATCGCATTCGTAATTGGATTATCATTTGGAGTTCACTTTATGGGCCTTTTAACGATACCTGCTTTAGGTCTCATCTATTATTTTAAAAATTATAAAAAAATTACGACAGTTAATTTCATTATTGCTAATGTCGCAGCTGCAGCGATCTTACTATTTATATTTAAATTATTACTTCCAAATGCACTGCTTCTCTTTAGTGCCTCGGAAATTTTCTTCGTCAACACCATTGGTTTACCTTTTAATTCGGGATCTATAATCACTGGAATACTATTAGTGGCTGCGTTCTATTTCGGATTAAAATACACGCGTGATAAAGGATACAAATACGCGAACACCTTAACGCTTTGCTTAATTTTCATTTTTATTGGCTTCTCTTCATGGGTTATGTTACCTATTCGAGCGAATGCAAATGTTATTATTAACGAAAATAATCCATCAAGTGCAAGAGAATTATTAGCCTATTATAATCTTGAGCAATATCCTGAAACGCATTTGTTTTATGGTCCATTATTTACAGACCAATATTCTGGTTTGGATGAAAACAATCCATATAAAGATGCAAAGCCTAAGTATGAAAAAGATTACGATAAAGGCGAGTATGTTATTGTAAACGAGTATAAGAATGCAGAACAACGCTACAACTCAGAACATGCTGCCATATTACCGCGAATGTGGAGTACAGAGCATGCAGAAAACTACATGATGTTCACAGGGTTATTAGACTTTAGAATCAAGCCTGAATATCAAATGGAAAACCAAGTACGACAGTTGGTTAATGAATTTAAAAATGAAGTCGCCCAAGGCAAAGTTGATTATGAAGATTATCATAATTTCTTAAAACAATTTGGTAGAGACTTTTTAATTATCGAAAAACCATCCTTTGCTGATAATCTGTATTACATGGTAGATTATCAATTAGGTTATATGTATTGGAGATACTTCATGTGGAATTTCTCTGGGAGACAGGATGATATACAAGGTAAATATGATGATTTACATGGGAATTGGATAAGTGGAATTGACTTTATCGATGAAGCGCGTTTAGGTATGTCTCAGGATAATCTTCCAAGCGATGTTGCAGATAACAAATCAAGAAACACTTATTATTTGTTGCCTTTAATTTTAGGCGTCATAGGCTTTCTTTTTGTATTAAGTCGAGATCCGAAACGCTTTTGGGTATTACTCGTTTTCTTTTTATTCACTGGAATAGCCATTCAATTCTATACCAACGTGAGACCTTTTGAACCTCGTGAGAGAGATTACTCTGTAGTAGGTTCGTTCTATGTATTTGCGATATGGATAGGCTTTGGTGTCTATGCTATTTTTGATGGGCTTCGGAAATTCTCCGGCTCCAAATTTTTAGCGCCTGCGATAACGGTAATCTGCTTAATTCTAGTTCCTGGAATCTTAGCTGCAGAAAATTGGGACGATCATGACCGATCAGAAAAATATACAGCACAAGCAATGGCTCGAAAATATCTCGAATCCTGTGCACCAAACGCCATACTGTTTACCATTGGAGATAATGATAGTTTCCCGTTATGGTATATGCAAGAAATAGAAGGCGTACGAACAGATGTTCGTGTGGTTAACACCAGTTTATTTCAAACCGATTGGTACATAGATCAAATGAAGCGCAAAGCTTATGAAAGCGACCCAATTCCGTCGCAATTAACTCATGATCAATACAAATATGGTACACGTGATTATATCATGAAATATGAAATTACGAAAGACACCATGGATATTAAGGAGTATATGAATTTCATATCTAATGACGATCCAAAATACAGCCTTAAATACGCGATGCAACGCAAAGGAGAAGATCCAAATGGATATCCTATGCAACTACAAAACTCAAACTATTTACCGACATCTAATGTGAAAGTTCCTGTTAACAAAGCCAATGTTTTAAAATATGGGATTGTAAAAGAAAAAGATGCAGACAAAATAGTACCCTATATTGATATTAATATTTCTGGAGGCGCATTGTATAAAAATAGATTATTAATGCTAGATATCGTGGCAAATAACGATTGGAAACGTCCTATTTATTTTACTGGTGGTGCGTTTAGTGATGATGATTATATCTGGATGAAAGATTATTTACAATTGGACGGATTATGCTATAAACTAGTCCCAATTAAAACACCTGTTGACCGAGCTAATCCTTTTGATATGGGACGTGTTGATTCAGATCTCATGTATGAAAAAGTAATGTCTTGGGATTGGGGAAATAGTGGTAGCGATAAGATTTATCATGATGTTGAAACCCGTAAAAACGGTATTACGTACAGAGGTAATCTTGCCAGGCTATTAGAACAATTAATCAATGAAGACAAGCTAGACGAAGCAGAGAATATTGCCGATTTAGCAATGGAAAAAATGCCAGTTGATAAGTTTGGTTATTACACGCTACTAGAACCTTATATTAGTGGTTATTATGAAATTGAGAAAAAGGATAAAGCCAGAAAAGTATATACTGATGTCACTAGAAAATATCAAGAAAACTTAACGTATTGGAGTGAGTTATCAATAGAAAATCAAACGCGCTACTTAGACGAAATTGTAACAGACATAGAACGTTATAGAAGTCTTGTAGACATCCTCGTTATTTATAATGACACAGATTTTGCCATGCGAGAAACAGAGAAGTTTAATAATTATCTTAAACTATTCAAGCACTTCACAGGAGAAGATGAGGAAGAAGCAAAACCACCATTAAGAGAAGAGCGAGATTTCCCTAAAGACACTATAGATAAAATTATAGGAACCCAAGACTAGGAGATTTTGAAAATAGCTCCAGTAAAAACACCCGTAGTTGCAAAAAAGATGTTCCCAAATTATATTTGGGACATGCCGACTACCAAGAAGGAGTTGTATTTAACTTTTGATGATGGTCCAACTCCAGAAATCACCAATTGGACATTAGACATCCTAAAACAATACCATGCAAAAGCAACTTTCTTTTGTATTGGATCTAATATTGAGAAGCATCCAAATATTTTTGAGAGTATCATTAAAGATGGCCATGCCGTTGGTAATCATACTCAAAATCACATTAAAGGCTGGACCACAAAAAACAAGAATTATTTAAAAGATATTAAAGAGGCTCAAACGATAATCAATTCAAAAACTGAAAACCTACAATCTTCAATAGTTGCTCTTTTTCGTCCTCCTTATGGACAAATCAAACCTAAACAGGGCAGAAAACTAATAGATATTGGTTATCAAATCATTATGTGGGATGTGCTATCTTTTGATTGGGATCAAGATCTTTCCGAAGAAAAATGTTTAGAGAATGTAGTCTCTAAAAGTAAATCAGGAAGTATTGTCGTATTTCACGATAGTGTAAAAGCATCAAGAAATATGATGTATACGCTTCCGAAGGTATTAGAATATTTTAGCAAAAAGGGCTTTTGTTTTAAGGCTCTCCATTTATGATTGGACGATATTACCAATCTAAAACAAACATAAAAACATTTAGAGAACGTATTAAGATACTCTATTTGTTAAAACGATAGCTACGCTGAAACTTCGATTCCCTTCCCGAAAGCTCTCAGGATTCACAGAAATTTTAGAGATATTCTTGTACGATACCAATCAATGTATTAGCATCTTGTTCTCCACTATGACGCCATTTCATTTCGCCATTTTTGTAGATAATGAGTGTTGGCAATCCCTTAACGCGAAGCGCTTCGGCCAATTCTTTGTTTTTATCAACATCAATTTTAATGACTTTGGCTTTGTCACCAAGAGCTGCAGCTACATCCCTCATAACAGGGTGCATTGCGGTAGATTGTTCATTCCATTCTGTAAAGAAATCTAACAAGACAGGAATATCTACATCTATAAGTTCCCCAAATTTTGACATACATTTAAGCTTTTAAATAAGACATGTATCCACAAATCTACATAAATTATCGGTAACACTTTAGGTATTACAACTCAATAGGTTCACTCTTACATATTTATAAAAATAAACAATTTAAGAGTAAATATAACATTTTTGTACTATTATGCGTTTTTAGTGCCTTTTTTAAGCGTTATAACTGAGACTTCAGGCCAAATCCCAACACGACCAGGATACGCTAAATATCCAAAACCTCTATTAACATTTATATATTGTCCTAACTCTTCATATACTCCTGCCCAATATTTATAACGCCATTTTACTGGACTCCATTTAATCCAACCAGGAATTTCAATCCCAAATTGCATCCCATGTGTATGACCACTTAATGTCAAATGATAGTGATAGTCATCATTAATAACTTGCTCTTCCCAATGACTAGGATCGTGACTCATTAAAATCTTAAAATCAGTTGCCTCTATAAGTTCACTCGCCTTTTTTAAGTCACCCGATTTCTTAAATCCGCCTTTTCCCCAGTTCTCAACACCAACTAATGCCAACCGTTGACCATCTTTTTCTATAAATCGACTTTCATTACATAATAAATCATAGCCCATTTCTTTCTGAATCTGTTTTAGATCATCAAGATTTTTTTCTTTATCAGCTGGTGAGTCCCACTGAACATAATCACCATAATCATGATTTCCTAACACAGAAAACACACCATCTTTTGCCTTTAAGGTTCCAAAGAGGTCTTTCCATGGTATCATTTCAGAGGCTTTATTATTGACCATATCACCTGTAAACAAAATCACATCAGATTTTTGCTCATTAACAAGGTCCACTCCATATTTTACCTTTTCAAAATTGTCAAAACTACCAGAATGGATATCACTTATTTGCGTAATACGATAGCCATCAAACACCTCTGGTAAATCCTCAAAATGAAGCACATAGTCTAAAGTTCTAAATCTATATTTCCCTTTATACATACCGTATAATAAAGAGGTAAATGGAATTGCAGCGAGACCTAAAGCAATCTGACTAATAAATTTTCGTCTAGAAGGCATATCAAAAGCCTCTTTAGTAACCAACTTATCAAACAAGGCCAGAACAGCTCTTATAATATCTTCTCCAAGTAGAATAGGAACGATCACCAAGTTTAAAGACATAAAGGCCAATAAAAAACCTAAGGCATAACTTTTTGCAGGATTCAAAACACGACCTTCAGTACTTATAGAAAATTGATAGATAAAGTTACCTGCAATGATGAGTGCAACTACAATAAATAAGTAGTGCAACCAACTTGCTTTAGTCACTGTTTTAATTGCCTGATATCCGTAAATTGAAAAAACACAAAAGATTAAAATGAATATAATCCAACGCAACATATATAGAAGTTTTTCCAAAGGTAAACGATTCCAAAATTAAATTAACCTTTCAAAATATTTTTAACGATACGTTAAGAATTAGTATCTTTTCATTCGATTTAAACAGCCTTACATGAAATCTCTTTTTACTATTGTTTTAACAGCCTTAATTTTAACAAGTTGTGCAACAGAATCGCAAATAGAAATTGCAAAAAAAGACAAACCACTTATTGAATATGTCAACCCATTTATTGGTACAGGAGGACATGGTCATACGTACCCTGGAGCAACCATGCCTTTTGGTATGATACAACTAAGTCCAGATACGCGACTCGATGGATGGGATGGCTGTTCTGGTTATCATTACAGTGATGCGTATATCTACGGATTTTCACACACACATCTCAGCGGAACAGGTGTTAGCGATTATGGCGATATTCTTTTAATGCCAACAAATGCAATTAACTTTAATAATGGTTCAAACAAAAAAGAAGGCTATCGTGCTCATTTTTCTCATGATAATGAAGTAGCACAACCTGGATATTACAAAGTACATTTAGATTCAACAGAAATTGATGTAGAACTAACGGTTTCAAAACGCAGTGGAATTCATAAATATCAATTTCCTAACGAAGACAATCAGTTCCTCATCTTAGATTTAGAACATCGCGATCAGGTTTTAGATTATAAAATTCAAAAAGTAAACGACTCCACAATTTCTGGTTTTAGACATTCTAAAGCTTGGGCAACAGACCAACGTTTGTTTTACAACATTCAGTTTTCTCAATCTATAAAAAACATTACGTACGAAGAAAATGGTACTCCAATTTCTAAAAATTATAAATACCAAAGTAAAAAAGCAGCTATAGAATTTGACAATCCTAACAATGTTCCTGTTTTTGTAAAAGTTGGTATTTCTCCAGTTGATGAAGAAGGTGCTTCAAATAATTTACAAGAGGAAATTGGAAACAAATCGTTTGACCAAGTCAAAAAAGAAGCACAAGACGTTTGGGAAACTCAACTCGATAAAATCATTGTGGAATCTCCAATTGACGATTACAAAACAAATTTCTACACTGCATTATATCACACCATGTTAGCCCCTAATTTGTATCAAGATGTTGATGGTCGTTATCGTGGTATGGACTTAGAAATCCACGACACTAAAGATTTTGAATATTACACGGTGTTCTCACTGTGGGATACGTATCGTGCTGCTCATCCACTCTATACCATTATTGAACAAGAGAGAACAAATGATTTTATCAACACATTTTTAGCAAAATATGATGAAGGTGGCATCATGCCAATTTGGGATTTAAGTGCCAACTACACTGGATGTATGATTGGATACCACGCGGTTCCTGTAATTTCTGACGCCTACATGAAAGGCATTAGAGGTTATGATACAGAAAAAGCTCTGAACGCCATGAAACATTCAGCAACTAGAAACAAATTGGGATTAGAGACTTATAAAGAATTTGGATTCATTCCTGTGGAAGAGGAGAGCGAATCAGTTTCCAAAACTTTAGAATACGCCTATGACGATTGGACGATTGCACAAATGGCAAAAGCTATGGGGCAGGATGACACCTATAAATCATATACCCAAAGAGCTCAATACTATAAGAATATTTACGATCCTGAAACAAAATTTATGCGAGGACGTTTTAGAAATACCTGGTTTGCACCTTTTGATCCTTATGAAGTCAATTTTAATTATACCGAAGCCAACTCATGGCAATACAGTTTTTATGTGCCTCAAGATGTTTCTGGGTTTATGAATCTTCTCGGCGGAAAAGATAAACTAGAAGCGCAATTAGATGAATTATTTACTGCAGAGGTTAACACTTCTGGTCGCCAACAAGTAGATATTACGGGTTTGATTGGACAATACGCTCACGGAAATGAACCAAGTCATCACATGGCATACCTCTACAATTTTGTCAATACACCTCATAAAACTCAAGAAAGGGTTCATCAAATTCTAACTGAGTTATACACCAATACACCTGATGGGATTTCTGGAAATGAAGATTGCGGGCAAATGAGCGCATGGTATGTCTTCTCCTCTATGGGATTCTATCCAGTAACGCCAGGAAGCAACCAATATATTATAGGAACACCTTTGTTTGATAAAGCTACTATTAACTTAGAATCAGGAAAACAATTTACTATTGCAACCAACAATTTAAGCGACACGAATATCTATGTGGAGTATGTATATCTCAACGGAAAACAGCTCAACCAATCATTTATATCACATGAAGATATCGTGGCTGGCGGAACTTTAGAATTTAAAATGACTGATAATCCAGCCATTTGGGGAAGTCGTGACGGACAAGAACCAATAACGGAAATTACAGACCATGTCATTATTCCGGTACCTTTTATTGCTAAAGGCGATGTGGCTTTTAAAGGAGAGACTGAAGTTAGTCTTGGGATTGTAAACTCTGAAACAGAAATTTTTTACAGTCTAAATGATTCTGAATTTAAGCTATATACTGTGCCTTTTAAAATTTCCGAAGCCATAACCTTAAAAGTGTATGCTGCAGATAATGATGGTAATAAAAGCGCAACCATAAACACTAAATTCTATAAAATAGATCCAAACCTCTCCATAACACTAGACACAAAATATGCCAACCAATACAACGCTGGAGGCCAAGACGCGCTGATAGATGGTATTATGGGCACACAAGATTATAGAACTGGAACTTGGCA
Source organism: Dokdonia sp. (assembly GCA_047622005.1). GTDB lineage: Bacteria > Bacteroidota > Bacteroidia > Flavobacteriales > Flavobacteriaceae > Psychroserpens. The sequence continues at coordinate 7,989 of JBLHML010000030.1, forward strand.
AGGATATTGGGATGAAGATGTTATTGCAACAGTTGATTTAGGAAGCACAAAGCCAATTAACACTATTGGGATTAACTTTTTACAAGATCAAGGCGCTTGGATTTTTTACCCAACCGAAGTAGAATGTCTCGTATCAAAAGATGGTAAAACATTTACCTCGATCGATACTCAGATTATTAATACTACCAAACGAAATAATGACGTACTCATTAAAGAGGTGGTTTTCAAATCTTCTTCGGAAGACATTCGCTATGTAAAACTTATTGCTAGAAAAATGGGAGCGCTTCCAAATTGGCATTTAGGATACCCTCACGATGGCAGAAGCTGGATTTTTGCAGATGAAATATCAATCAAATAGAGGATTATACTATATTTAGACACTATTACCAAATATCACTTAGAATAAACCTAATAATTGGATAACTAACTAACACATGGCAAATCAAAACAACAAATCGGCATTAACAACTTTAGTGACGGTCTTCTTTTTCTGGGGATTTATAGCAGCTTCCAATAGTGTATTTATCCCATTTTGTAAAACCTACTTTGAAATAGATCAATTTCAATCTCAGCTCGTAGAATTCGCATTTTATGGTGCTTATTTTATTGGCGCACTGTCACTCTTTATCATATCAAGTTCTATTAAAAAGGATATAATTAATTCTTGGGGCTACAAAAAAGGTATCATATATGGGTTACTCTTGTCGGCTGTTGGTGCTTTTATAATGTATCCTGCAACAGCTGGAGCAGTACAAGGAGACACTAATGTGTTCTACTTTGTATTAGTAGCCTTATTTATTGTTGGTTTAGGTTTTTCATTACAGCAAACTACAGCAAACCCTTTTGCTATTGCCCTTGGCGACCCAGAAACTGGTTCACACCGTTTAAACTTAGCTGGAGGTGTTAATTCTTTAGGAACTACAATTGGACCAATTGTAGTCGCATTAGTCATTTTTGGAACATCTTCTGTTAGTCCGGAGGAATTAGTGAGAATGATTAAAAATAATGAAATCACACTAAGCACTGTACAACTCTTGTATTTGGGTGTTGGTGTGCTATTTTTATTAGCTGCAGCTCTATTCCATTTCTCTAAAAAATTACCAGCATTAAAATCTGAAACGGTTTTTGAACCCGCTAATAAAGCAAGAAATTTACTTGTTGTTTTAACGGTTGTTATTTTAGGATGCTTTGGTTACATTTTTAGTACCTATTCCGGAGATGCAGTCGCAACCGATAGTCTAGAAAAAACACGTTTAATATTATTGTTTATCGCATTACTTGCAGTAGTATCGACAATAGTTATAGCTAATACTAGGGCATCTAAAAAAGCAGAAGGTTGGGGAGCCATGAAATATCCACAATTGGTTTTAGGGATGTTGGCCATATTCACCTATGTTGGTGTAGAGGTCACCATAGGTAGTAATTTAGGCGAACTATTAAAGCAAGTTGCAGATAAAGCCGCAAATTTAAATCCGTTGGGATTGCCTGTGCTTAACGATGCAGGAATTGCACCCTTTATCTCCTTATATTGGGGCGGACTTATGATTGGTCGTTGGGTTGGTGCCATTACCGTTTTTAATCCAAGTAAAGGTTTAAAAAAGTGGCTACTTATCCTTGTGCCTTATGTTGCTTTTGGAGTTGTTCTATTACTTAATGGCATAGCTGGAAAAACATTTTCTACAAATGAAATATTGTTTTTCGGTATTTGTGTTGCTGTTCAAATTGGTGGTTTCTTTTTAGCTAAGGATAACCCAGTAAAGACATTAAAAATATTTGCTTTCTTAGGTGTTTTAGCCATGTTAGTAGGTTTATTTACAACTGGAAATGTCGCTTTATTTGCTTTCTTATCTGGCGGATTATTCTGCTCTATAATGTGGCCTTGTATTTTCACTTTAAGTATTGCAGGTTTAGGCAAATACACATCTCAAGGGTCTGCATTTTTAGTTATGATGATTCTAGGTGGCGCGATTATTCCACCATTACAAGGAAAATTAGCAGATGTATTTAGCATTCAATCCTCTTATTGGATGGCAGTTGCTTGTTTTGGGTATTTATTGTTTTATGCTTTTAGAACAAAGACTGTTTTAGATAAGCAAGGTGTTACGTATTAATACTTCAACTGCGCTCAGTGATCATATTAGTAGCAAAAAACTACTCAGGATTATTTTTTATGAGATCCTTAAATACTGAAAATAAATTCAGGACAAGTAAATTCAGGATAAATGAAAAGAAGAAATTTTATTAAAAACGCTACATTATCAGGTGCAGGTTTAGTTATAGCAAGTAGTTTAGTTGGGTGTGCAGAAAAATCTTCTGAAGAAAAAAATAGTGCAGCTGCAATAGCGAAAGATACGGCGACAACGCAATTACCAATGGTTATTGCAACCTGGCACGTCATTAATGCTACTGCCAAGGCTATGGAAGTTTTACAAGCTGGTGGAAATGCTTTGGATGCGGTCGAGCAAGGTTGTAGAGTTGAAGAAGCCAATGAAAAAGGGCAATCTGTAGGTAAAGGTGGTTTGCCAGATCGTGATGGAAATGTGACGCTCGATGCTTGCATTATGGATAAGCATGGAAATTGTGGATCTGTAGTATATCTTCAAAATATTACACATGCAGTTTCTGTAGCTAGAAAAGTCATGGAAGACACACCTCATGTAATGTTAGCTGGTGAAGGCGCAAAGCAATTTGCAGTATCTAAAGGTTTTAAACCTGAAGATTTATTAACCGAAGCATCAAAAGAAGCTTGGGAAAAATGGAAAATAGAAGCGCAATACAAACCCATTATAAATATTGAAAATCACGATACCATTGGCATGCTCGCTATAGATAAAAATGGTGATATTTCTGGAGCGTGTACCACAAGTGGTTTGGCTTATAAATTAGGTGGACGTGTTGGCGATTCTCCAATTATAGGATCCGGATTATTTGTAGATAATGAAATTGGTGCCTGTGTTGCAACTGGTCTAGGTGAAGAAGTCGTAAAAACGGTTGGTAGTTTTTTAGTTGTAGAATTAATGCGTCAAGGGAAATCCCCTCAAGAAGCCTGTGAAGAAGCAATTAGTCGCATTGTAAACAAACCAAATAGCCAATTTAAAGATTTTCAAGTCGGCTATATTGCTGTCAATAAAAAAGGAGAAACAGGAAGCTACGCTGTTCATCAATGGTTTAGCATGACTAAATTTCAAGATGGAATTAATGCCCAAATCCAATCAGATTATTTTAACAAAGTTTAAAACCACTTCATATTCAAATCCACTAACTTCTGCTTAAAGTCAGTATAAGGAGGTGTCAATAAATCTACAGCTCCAAAGGTGTGTTGTTTTAAAACAGACCGCTGATTGGTGAATTCTAAGAATCCAAAATACCCATGAGATTTTCCAATACCACTATTATTAGAACCTCCAAAAGGCAGATTATGATTTTGATATTGAAGTAAATTATGATTAATACAAGTACTTCCTGCTCTCGTATTATTTATAATATCATTGATGCGTTTTTTGTTTTTACTAAAAATGTAAAGCGCCAAAGGTTTTTCTTTTGAGTTGATATAATCTAACACCTCAGGAATAGAGGTATATGTTTTTACTGGAAGTATTGGCCCAAAGATTTCGTGTTGCAATAATTCACTGTTTTCGGGAAGATCGAATACTACGGTAGGTTCTATAAATTTTTCTTTTTCTTCGGAAGCTCCGCCAATCGCAATAGTTGCATTTCTAGATATGGCGTCTTCTAGGCACCCTTTTAAACGTTCAAAATGTTTTTGATTCACAATCCTTCCGTAGGACTCTGAATACGAAGGGTTTTCAGTGTAGAATTCTTTAAGGTGCTTTTTAAAGCTTTCAATAAACGCTGATTTAAGCGATTCGTTAAGTAATACATAATCTGGTGCGATACAAGTTTGACCAACGTTTAGAAATTTTCCAAAGACAATTTTCTTAACCGCTTTATCAAGATTTGACGAATCATCCACAATAACTGGAGATTTCCCTCCTAGTTCTAAGGTCACAGAAGTCAAATGCTCTGACGCTGCTTTCATCACAATCTTCCCAACTTGAGGTGATCCTGTAAAAAAGATATGATTAAATGGAAGCTTGAGTAGCTCTGTTGATACCTCAACTTCTCCCTCAATAAGCACAACCTCATGTTCTTCAAACAGGTCATTGACGATGTTACGCATCACTTTAGACGTATGCGGTGTCATCTCACTAGGCTTTATAATAACAGTATTTCCTGCTGCAATTGCAGACACTAGAGGTCCAAATGTGAGATTGATAGGATAATTCCAGGGAGAAATAATCAGACAAACGCCTTTAGATTCATTCTTTATCCAAGAAGAACTTCCTAGCAACGTTATTGGAGTATCTACTTTTTGATTACTCATCCAAGATCTCAAATGTTTACTCGCAAACTTAATTTCGTCTACCACAGGATAAATCTCAGAGAGATCAACTTCTAATTGTGGTTTTTTAAAATCCTTATATAAGGCGTCCCGTAAAGCTTGCTTATAGGTATGCTCTAAAGCCATTTGTAACCCTTTCAATTTTTTGACACGTTCTTTGTAGGTCGTTCTACCTATAGGCAATTGTTGAGATTTTTGCTTATTAAAGAGTTCTAAATACCTGTTATCTGAGTAATCCATCATTTAATCGTTAACGTTTTTATTGGGCTGCGAGCCATTTATGTGTATTTCATCGGTATTTTTTACGAGCGTCTTCAACTCAACAAGTAATCAACCGTTTTCAACCAATATATTTATGATGAGCTCTAATGTTCTGTTTCTTTGCCATGAGAGTAATAACTAAAACCCTCGACGATTATGAAAAAAGTATTAATAATTTTAGCGTTTACATTACTACCTTTCCTTTCATTTGGACAGACATCTAATGAAGATATCAAAAATAATGATACTATAGAAACTGTAATCGATAAAACATTAAATACTACAGAAATCAAAACAGTAACAGCTTCTAGTTCTACAATGAAAGCTAAGATATTAAAGCTGAACAGAAAGAAAAGTATTGAAATCATAAGCATTAGAGCTTACAGAAAAAGTTTACAGATAAAAGTAAAGACTGTTAAGCTTTGCTAATCAAATTATAAACTATAAAAAAAATCCGAAACTTACGTTTCGGATTTTTTTATGTCAATATTTAAGTAAATTAATCAAAAGTCAATTCTCCTCTAGATTCTTGTTCTTTAAATTTTTGAACCAATTCTAAGGCATCAGGAATCACATCACTACATAATATTATTAAAGATCCTTTAACTGCATTTTTTACAGCAAATGTAATCGCTTCTTTTTCCGAAGGAATAACAATCGTTTTCTTATTTGGGTCTTTACTTTTAATACCATCATTAAGCATTTTAATAAGCTCTTCTTCAGTTTTACCTCTTAAACGTTTATCCTGACGAATAATAATCTCGTCAAACATGTCGGCAGCAATTGCTCCCATTTCGTTATTATCTTCTACACGCCTATCACCAATTCCTGCTATAATTCCCACTTTAACAGTACAATCTAATTCATCTGTAAACTTCTGTAAAGCACGCATTCCTGCTGGATTATGAGCATAATCTAATAAAATCGTAAAGTCATTAAACTCAAACATATTTAAACGACCAGGTGTTTGTGACGCTGACGGAATAAAGGTTTCGAGAGCTGCTTTCATATCTTCAATACTTATGCCTTGAACATGAGCAGCAAGGACCGCAGCTAATACATTTTGAATCATAAACTTCGCTTTACCTCCATAGGTTAACGGAATATGTTCTGCTTTCATTAAACGCATTTTCCATGCGCCTCTACAAATAGTAACATAACCATTTTCGTAAACAGCTGTAATACCGTTTAAGCGTTGTAGTGCTTTTATCCTTGGATTATTTTCATCCATAGAAAATAATGCAACATTACAATTTACGTCGCGTCTCATCTCATAGACTAAATCGTCATCCGCATTTAAAATAGCGTAACCATCAGGTAATACTGTTTCTGGAACAACTGCTTTTACTCTAGCTAATTGTTCTATGGTATTGATTCCTTTTAAACCTAAATGATCTGCAGACACATTAGTCACGACAGCAACATCACATTTTTTAAATCCTAATCCAGCACGTAACAATCCACCTCTTGCACATTCTAATACTGCAAAATTTACTGTAGGATCTTTAAGAACAAATTCGGCACTCGCAGGACCTGTACAATCTCCTGTCATGAGTAATCTATTTTGTATATACACGCCATCACTGGTTGTATATCCTACGCGATACCCTTTCATTTTTGCGATATGAGCAATCAATCTTGTAGTTGTCGTTTTACCATTAGTACCCGATGTTGCTATAATAGGAATACGTCCTGTTTCTCCTTTTGTTGGAAATAATTTATCAATTACAGGCGCTGCCACATTTCTTGGCAACCCAGTTGTTGGTGCTAAATGCATTCTAAATCCTGGTCCAGCGTTAACTTCTAGAACTGCACCTCCAGTGTCAGATAATGGCTTAGAAATATCTGTGGTCATAATATCAATTCCGCAGATATCTAAATCTATGATTTTTGAGATACGCTCGGCCATACTCACGTTTGCAGGATGAATAATATCTGTAATATCTTCAGCGGTTCCACCCGTACTCAAATTTGCTGTATCTTTTAAAATGAGTCGTTCGCCTTTAGCAATAATAGACTCTAAAGTATAACCTGCATCTTTAATAATAGTTTGAGTTAACTCGTTTGTAGTAATTTTAGTCAACACATTTTCATGTCCAAAACCACGACGTGGATCACTATTTACTTTGTCTATCAATTCTTGAACAGTAGACTCCCCATTTCCTATAACATGTGCAGGCGTTCTAATAGCTCCAGCGACTAGCACATTATTAATGACTAATAATCTATAATCTTCTCCAGTGATAAATTTCTCTACGATAATCGCACCACTTCGTGAGCTATCTTTAGCATGATGATAGGCTTGTAACGCATCCTCATAATTCTGAATATCTACAGTAATACCGCGTCCATGATTTCCATCCACAGGTTTGATTACTAAAGGGTAACCAACATAACGACAAGCCTCTTTTAAACTGCGTTCTCGTCTAATAATATCACCTCTTGGAACTTCAATTTCAGCCTGTTCTAAAAGGTGTTTCGTATCTTCTTTATCACAAGCTAACTCCACACCAATGCTACTCGTTTCACTAGTAACAGTAGCTTGAATACGTTTTTGATTCGCTCCATACCCTAACTGGCACAAAGAATATTTATTTAATCTAATCCAAGGAATCCCTCTAGCTTCAGCCTCTTCAATTATAGAACCCGTACTTGGACCTAATCGTGAGCTTTCGCGCAATTCGCGCATTTCTTGTATGTCTTCCTCTAAATTATATACTTCTCCACTAATTAGCGCTTCACAAATTCTAACTGCTGCTTTCGCTGCAAAACGTCCAACATTTTCTTCCATATAAGAGAAAACCACATTATAAACACCATCTTCCCCATAACCACGCGTTCTTCCAAAACCTGTATCCATTCCAGCTAACGTTTGAATCTCTAATGCAATATGTTCTATAACGTGACCCATCCAAGTCCCACCATCAACACGCATAAAAAAACCGCCTTCACATCCTTCAGAACATCTATGAGAAAGCATGGTAGGAAACATAGTCTTTAAACGTTCAGGAAAACCATCTACTTTATTCGTTGGTTTCTCTTCCATATCTTCCAAATCTAAAACCATTACAATAAGTTTGTGTCTTCTAATGGACCAATAGTTCGGACCTCTCATTGCATTTATTTCGCGTATATTCATATGTAGTTTATTTTAGTTAGTGAAAGATTATAAATATATAAATTTTTCCCTAAAATAATTAGTTTATTTTTGTAACTCTGAATAAAATGCAATCCCAAATTTATGCTTACAAATAAAGGTACACTAATCCCAATTGGTGGAAATGAAGACAAAGGAATAGAAGATAACGAACAATATACCTTAGAGTTTATTGATGACGGTATTTTATATCATGTTGTAAGAGAAGCTGGGGGAACAGATGCAAATATTGTTGTCGTACCAACAGCATCCAGTATTCCAGTAGAAGTTGGAGAAAATTATTTGGAAGCTTTCTCTACCTTAGGATGCAAAAACGTTAAAGTGCTGGACATTAGAAGCCAAGAGGATGCTGAAAAGCAAGCATCTATCGATTTAATAAAAGCTGCGAATTGCGTCATGTTTTCTGGTGGTGATCAATCTAAAATTACTGATAAGATTGGTGGCACAGAAATTCATGAGATTATAAAATACCGTTATAAAAATGAAAAGGGATTTGTTGTTGCTGGAACAAGTGCTGGAGCAATGATGATGTCCAGAGAAATGATCGCAGGTGGAAGTGCCACAGAATCTTTTATTAAAGGCGCGGTCAACATGCATAAAGGTTTAAGTTTGGTTCCTGGTCTCATCATCGATACTCACTTTATTAAACGTGGCCGTTTTGGAAGAATCTCTGAGGCTGTCGCCCAATTCCCAAAATTAATTGGTATTGGCTTAGCTGAAGACACAGGTATGATTATTAAAAGGAATAAGTGTCGCGTTATTGGCTCTGGAATGGTTATTATTTTTGATGGCAGACGCTTAAAACACAACAAACATAAAATTCTTGAAGAAGGTACACCAATGTCCCTAACCAACATGCGTACACATATTTTATCAAATGGAGATTGGTTTCATATAGAAAAGAAAAAGGTAAAAATCTTACCTATTGAAGCTCCTTTTATATAAAATTGCTCGTAAGTAGCATCTTACTTTTGAGAACTACATACGTTTAAAACAACTCGATTTCTAGGTTAGGATAGTAACGACATCCTTGTTTTTTTTTCATAAAAAAGACCAACCTGAAGCTCGCTATTTATCGTAAATAGTCATGGACTCTAGAATCCTTATCCTTCTTGATGGCAGATGTTTAAATTACAAAACACATCCTGTATAACGGTGACCGTTTTCATAATCACAAGGAAAAAGTGGAAGTTGCTCCAATAGAAGCACCGTTTATCTATTTTTTTTGTAATCAATTATAATTACGCCTAGATTTAAATCTTATGAAATTTAGGTTTATAATAGGGTTTTTATTTGTTCTACTTCAAGTAGGCTCAATTATATACGCTCGTTTTGTTCCCGAACGCTTTTTTTGTTGGGCGCCTTACGATACGCATGTGAAATTTGAAATATTTGTGACTATAGACGGACAATCCTTAACAAAACAGGAGGCCTTTGATCGCTATAACTACAAGACAGAAGGCTGGGAACAGCGCTCCATTCATAACATTTTTTTACTTATTTCTCAATATGAGCGCACCTATGGCAAAGATGATAATGCTGAAGTTCTTGCATTATATTCTATAAATAATCATAAAGAAAAAGAATGGAGATTTGAACATGAATAATATAGCTACATTCCTATTAAGACCTTTCCAATTTGAAGGCACAAAGCTCCATCCAAACGTCCTATTGATGTGTAAATTGTTCGTCCTATTGATGACAGCCCATCATATGTTTTTCAAAATAGCAGACCCCTTTATTCCTTTTATAGCTGCTTTAGATTGGTTTAATGACTATCCAAATGTTTTTAAATACACTTTGAGAACACTCTATGCTTTAAGTGGGTTCGCCTTACTCTTCAATATTAAAGTTCGTAGCGCAGCCATTGTGATAGGATTAGTCGTAATACTAAACATTCTAGCCTCTACACCTTTATTTTTTAATCACAGCTTTATTTGCGGTTGCGCCTTGTTTTTAGCGGGATTGACTAATGATAAAGAACCGCCTTATTTACTTATATTTCAATTAAGTTTAGTTTATTTTGGAGCGTCTATTAATAAATTTTTAGAGCCAGATTGGTGGTCAGGAGCTTTTATGGATACCTGGCTGGGAAGTCGTAGAGAGAATCCTATATATCTCTTTTTGTCCGGACTTTTACCAGACATGCTATTTGCTAAACTACTATCTTGTATTGCAATGTTTACTGAGTTTGCGATCGCTGTGTCCATCTTATTTAAAAAAACACGACATCTCACAATTTGGTTTATTATTATTTTTCATACCTCATTGTTTACACTAACCTCTTTTAGATTTGGCTACTTTATAGAATCATTAGCTTTAATATTACTAGCTTTCCTAAACATCCCGAAATCACAATTGATAATCAATTACAAATCGAAATCTGTAGATAAATTAAAACGTCTCTTTACCTTACTAGATCAAGATAAAAAACAAGTCTGGTTCCCTTTTCCCTCAGAAAACTCACATTGGCTGAAACTTAAAACTAATGACAAAACAGTATACAACCATAATGCTTTGAGAGACATTGTGCTGTATACACCTAACTTTTTTGTGATGCTGTTATGCCTTGATATGGCAACCTATGTCGTATTAACCAATCACAAGACGCTTTTATTTATTTTTAACAGTATTCTTTTGTGGTCTATAATACTCTACTTCCTACCTATAAATAGACCTCAAAGAAAAAAACAATAGACTATTTATAAATAGAAATCGCTTCCTGCCCTTGTGATGTTTTACTCGCGCGATACATCCCTTCCGTATTAAAAGGCATGGCGATATTCCCTTTAGCATCTACAGCGATCAAACCACCATCACCACCAATCTCTAAAATACGTTTGTAAATGACTTCGTTAGACGCGTCCTGCACACTCATGTTTTTATGCTCCATTAAACAAGCCACATCATAAGCGACAACACCACGAATAAAAAACTCACCACTTCCAGTACATGAAATAGCACAGGTTTTATTGTTGGCATAATTTCCTGCACCAATCATAGGAGAATCACCAACACGTCCCCATTTTTTATTGGTCATTCCACCAGTAGACGTTGCTGCTGCAATATTTCCATTTTGGTCGCAGGCTACTGCGCCAACAGTTCCAAATTTTCCATCTTTCTTGACACTATGATCCAATTGAAAACCATCAGAATCTTTAATCCCTTGCCATTGTTGATAACGTACCTCATCATAAAAATATTCTGGAGTTTCAATAGTGTATCCTTGATTTTTGGCAAACTGCATAGCACCATCGCCAGCTAAGAACACATGGTAACTGTTATCCATGACATCACGCGCTAAACCAACAGGATTTTTAATACCAGTAATTAATGACACAGCTCCAGCTTCTAGATTTTCACCATTCATAATCGCTGCATCCATTTCGTGCGTACCTTGATTCGTAAACACCGCTCCTTTTCCTGCATTAAAAAGCGGAGAATCTTCCAAAGATTTTACAGAAACTTCCACTGCATCCAGAGCGCTCCCACCTTGTTCTAAAACGTTATAACCTTTATCTAATGACAATTGTAAAGCAGCTTTGTATTGCGCCTCCAACTCCTGAGTCATCAATCCTTTTATCAAGGTTCCTGCGCCTCCGTGGATGGCTATTGAAAATGTATTCATTGTTATTTTTTTTACTTCGGAAATTTACAAATTGTAGGTCAAATTATTCCATATAAACGCATAAGTTTTTGTAGTTTTATAGACTTAAAAATCACACACAATATCATTTTTTATTTAAGTTAGCTTTAACGGAAAATGACGATTTTTTTAGCCTGTGTGAGAAATGAAAAAAGGGCATTTTACGACGCTCACTTAAATAAAATATGATATAACATGTCAGATCAAAAACGCTTATTTCTAGTCGACGCCTACGCCCTTATTTTTCGTGGGTATTACGCTTTTATAAAAAATCCAAGAATCAACTCTAAAGGTGAAGACACCTCAGCTATAATGGGTTTTATGAACTCTTTACTAGATGTTATAAAACGTGAGCGACCAGATCATTTAGCCGTTTGTTTTGATAAAGGTGGTAGTGCAGATCGTGTGGAACTATATACGGAGTACAAAGCCAATCGCGATGCGACTCCAGACGGCATTAAAACCGCAGTGCCTTACATCTATGAGATTTTAAAAGCCATGCACATTCCAATTATGGTCAAAGAGGGCTATGAAGCAGATGATGTTATTGGAACCTTAGCAAAAAAAGCCGAAAAAGAAGGCTATAAAACCTTTATGGTCACACCAGATAAGGATTTTGCGCAGCTCGTGTCTGAAAACATATTTATGTACAGACCTATGTTTGGAGGTGGTTATGAAACTTGGGGAATTCCAGAAGTACAAAAGAAATTTGAAGTTACAGATCCCTTACAAGTCATTGACTTTTTGGGGATGATGGGAGATGCTAGTGATAATATCCCAGGACTTCCTGGTGTTGGAGAAAAAACCGCTAAGAAATTTTTAGCAGCTTATGGGTCTATGGAAAATCTATTAGCCAATACACATGAGCTCAAAGGAAAAATGAAAGAGAAGATTGAAGCTAATGGAGAATTGGGTATACTCTCAAAGAAACTAGCCACCATTATGCT
>JBLHML010000031.1:0-17933 GCA_047622005.1 Dokdonia sp.
CCATCGCTAATACCGAACTTGCTTTTCAAAATAAAGAGAAAGATAACAGGGCAGATGATTTAATTCTAGCCAATAAAGAGAAACAAAAACGGGCATACGAATTAGCCATGGCTAATACCGAACTTGCTTTTCAAAATAAAGAGAAAGATAACAGGGCAGATGATTTAATTCTAGCCAACAAAGAGAAACAAAAGCGAGCAGACGAATTAGCCATTGCAAATAATGAACTTACCTTTCAAAACGACGAAAAACAAAAACGAGCAGATGAATTAGCGATTGCTAATGCCGAACTTGCCTTTCAGAATAAAGAGAAAGATAACAGGGCAGATGAGTTAATTCTCGCCAACAAAGAGAAACAAAAACGAGCAGATGAATTAGCGATTGCTAATGCCGAACTTGCCTTTCAGAATAAAGAGAAAGATAACAGGGCAGATGAGTTAATTCTCGCCAACAAAGAGAAACAAAAACGAGCAGATGAATTAGCGATTGCTAATACCGAACTTGCCTTTCAGAACAAAGAGAAAGATAACAGGGCAGATGAGTTAATTCTCGCCAACAAAGAGAAACAAAAACGAGCAGACGAATTAGCGATTGCTAATACCGAACTTGCCTTTCAGAATAAAGAGAAAGATAACAGGGCAGGTGAGTTAATTCTAGCCAACAAAGAGAAACGAAAACGAGCAGATGAATTAGTTCTGGCTAATAAAGAAAAACAAAAACGTGCAAATGAATTAATCCTCGCTAACAAAGAACTTGCCTTTCAAACTGAACTTGATGTTTACCGTTCTGAAATGGAACGTGTAGCACATGATTTAACATTATTAATTGATACTGCTAATGCTCCTATTTTTGGTATTGATAATAAAGGACTTGTTAATGAGTGGAACCAGACTTCTGAAAGTATTACTGGATTTACAAAAGAAGAAGTATTAGGAAAAGATCTGGTACAAACCTACATCACCGAGGGTTACAGAGAGTCGGTAAAAAAAGTGTTGGACGATGCGTTGCTTGGTAAAGAAACTGCCAATTATGAATTTCCGCTTTTTGCCAAAGAGGGACAGCGTGTAATGGTATTACTAAACTCAAGTACACGTCGTGATGCTAAAGGGAAAATCACGGGCGTATTAGGTGTGGGTCAGGATATTTCGGAAATAGATAAACTACGAACGGCATCAGAATCCATCGCCAAAGAATTAAGGCAGTTTATTGAAACGGCAAACGCTCCTATTTTTGGTATCGACAGTAAAGGACTTGTTAACGAGTGGAACCAAACTTCTGAAAGTATTACTGGATTTACAAAAGAAGAAGTATTAGGAAAAGATCTGGTACAAACCTATATCACAGAAGACTACAGAGAGTCGGTAAAAAAAGTATTGGATGATGCGTTGCTTGGTCAAGAAACTGCCAACTATGAATTTCCGCTATTTACAAAAAATGGACAGCGTGTAATGGTATTATTAAACTCAAGTACCCGACGTGACATCAATGGGGAAATTATTGGGGTATTAGGAGTAGGTCAAGATATCACTGAGTTGGCTGGTTATCGTAACGCGTTAGAATTGAAGGTAAATGAAAGAACCTTAAAATTAAACCAAGCATTAGAAAAGCAAAAAGAATTAAACGAATTAAAATCGAGATTCGTTTCAACGGCATCTCATGAATTTAGAACTCCGTTATCATCAATTAATTTTGCTGCAGGCTCTATTAAAAAATACTGGGATAAAATGGAACCAGTTATGATACAAAAAAAACTAGACAAAATAGAAGATCAGGTTTTGCATATGACAAAACTATTAGACGATATTTTAATTGTTGGTAAGGCTGAAGCAGGTAAAATCATACAAACACTTGTAAATATCAATCTTGGAGACTTCTTATATGAAATAATTGAAGAAGTATCTAGCGCCTGTGAAAAATCACACGATATAGAGTTAATTGATACCGAAGGGCTAAAGGCCACTAATATTTTTATTGATGAAAAATTGGGCAGAAATATTTTTATCAATCTAATTGGTAACGCTGTAAAGTATTCTCCAAATGCTAAAATTATTACTATTGCTTTGTCCTCCGAAAAAGAGTACACCGTTGTTACGATAACAGATTATGGAATAGGAATTTCCAAATCAGAGCTTAAAAACATTTTCAAGCCTTTTTCTCGAGGAAAAAATGTTGATTTAATTCAAGGCACAGGACTTGGTTTAACGATTGTAAAAGACGCAATAGATATAATGGGAGGAAAAATAATTGTGAAGAGTAAAAATGGAAATGGAACATCCTTTATTATAAAGATTTTAAAAAAATAAAAAAATGACATGTACAAAGTATTAATTGTAGAAGACACCTTAGCTATAAGAGAGGAAATTTATGATATTCTTTTAATGGAGGGTTATGAGGTTTTTCAGGCTGAAAACGGATTAATTGGTTTTGAAATGGCTTTGATAGAGCATCCAGATCTTATTATTTCAGACATACTTATGCCTCATCTTAACGGTTTTGGAATGTTTGAAAAACTACAAACAAATAAGAAAACAGCGAGTATTCCATTAATATTTCTTTCAGCAAAAGCAGAAAAAGAAGATATTAGAATTGGAATGAATCTAGGGGCTGAAGATTATTTAACGAAACCGTTAAATATAAACGATTTGCTGAATGCTGTTGAAAATAAAATTAATAAAAAATTAATAATAGATCAAAATATTATTGATAAAACTGCAGCATTATCTGAGATCCTTCAAAGCCAAAAGAATGAACTAGATAATTATTCTCATTTAATTTCACATGAATTAAAATCTTCATTAAGAAATATTTCAGATTTATTAACTTGGTCTCAAGAAGATCGGGATGAAACTAATAATTTTCAAGATTCTACTATTAACTTTCAGCTGATGGAGGGTAAAATTGAAAAAATGGATTTATTGTTAGCAAAACTTGAACAATATAGCAATATCGTGCCTACTACTTTTAAAAACAAAGTAATAAATTGTAATACTATTGTAAAACAGATTATAAATGAAGTCAATAAACCAGCTGCGACAACAATTAAAATGAAAAATGAATTACCTACCTTATTTATTGACGGAAATATGCTGGGAAAAGTATTTGAAATTCTAATAGAAAATGCTGTAGACTATATGAATAAAAAAAATGGTCTTATTGAAATAGCGTTTGAAATAACTCAGAAAGATTATATTTTTTCAATCATAGATAATGGGATTGGAATACACCCAAAATACCATGAAAAAATATTCAACATGTTTCAGGCTGTTGAATCAACTAAATCTTTAGGAATTGGATTAAGCATGGTTAAAAAAATTATTTCTCATTATAACGGACAAGTTCACGTAAAAAGCATTCCTAATGTAGAAACAATATTTTATTTTAACCTTCCGATTTCTGAGGTATCTCTTGTGAAACAAAGAAACTAATTGATCCAAATAAAAAAGTGGGCTAACTATATGCAACAAAGTATTTTGGAGAATTAAGTAAAATTCTAGTAATGTTTAGTCATTTCTTTTTGTGTCAGGTTTATATAAATAGAAGAACATTCTGTTTAATTAAGAATATTTAATTTGATTGGTTCACTTTAGCATCTGTTCACTTTGTTGTTTTGATAGGTAATAGTTGGGGATTATGAAGCTTTGTTCAGGAGCATTCAAAATTACACCGTCTTTTGATATATTATTTGTTGCGAGTTTTCCTGCAAAATTTTATGAATACTTTTTGATTTCCTTTTCCAGTAAGTCAGAGATTTCCTTATGTTTATTGGTATAATAATTATAGTTGCCTGCGGATACATCCCTAAAATTAAGTGGGAATGTCTTGAAGAGATTGAAGGCTTTTAGGAAGGATAATTTTTTTACTAGTAGTAGTAGTAGTAGTAGTAGTAGTAGTAGTAGTAGTAGTAGTAGTAGTAGTAGTAGTAATCTCATGTGAATTCTCACCTTCATTTTTAGATAAATGAATTTGTTTTTTGAGTAAGTATGAACAGAAGATTAACTGATTTTTTGTTTTTTTATGATAATATATTCTATGATTTATGCCTAAGAGTATGATTTTTATGATAATGTTGTATCTGTTGTCCATTTTAAAAACCAAAAAACCCAATCTTTTCAGATCAGGTTTCGGTGGTGGTGCCTCCAGGAATCGAACCAGGGACACATGGATTTTCAGTCCATTGCTCTACCAACTGAGCTAAGGCACCAATAGCATAAAAATGCGATTGCAAATATAGGCTCATTTTTGTGATTCACAAAAATAAAATTCAAAAAAATATTTATTTATTTATTATGACCTTCAAACTAGTGATTTGAATCTAAATAATGTTATAATTTGGTTAATTACTGTTCTAAATTGAAGGTTCATTTCGTAAATTGAACATTTTTAGGCTTGTTTATGAATTTAATTATTGACGTAGGGAATACATTTGTCAAGTTTGCTGTTTTTAATAAAGCGAAACTTAAAGACAAATTTGTTGGTAAAATTACAGATTTTGAGATTATTATAGAAGATGTTCTAAAAACATATCCTAAAATTAATCAAGCGATAGTTTCTTCCGTAGGTAAATTAAAAACATCTCATATTGAGATTCTTAAGAGCGAGGTTAAAGTATTAGAGCTCTCACATAAACTTAAGTTGCCTTTTGAAAACCTTTATGCAACTCCTAAAACACTAGGAGTAGATCGGATCGCTTTAGTTAGTGCATCTGTACAGCAGTTTCCAGAGAATAATGTGCTTGTCATTGATGCGGGAACTTGTATTACTTATGATTTTATTAATGTAAATAATGAATATCTAGGTGGTGCTATTTCTCCAGGTATAAGACTTCGATACAAAGCCCTTAATAATTTAACTGCTAATTTACCATTATTAGACACCAAATTACCTGAAGATATATTAGGCGGTTCTACTCAAAATTCAATTCACTCTGGTGTTGTCTTTGGTGTTTTAAAAGAAATTGATGGTGTGATTGCTGAATATGGTGAAAAATATTCGGATTTAACAATTATTTTAACAGGAGGAGATACCAAATTCTTGGCAAACCAATTAAAAAATAGCATATTTGCGAACTCAAATTTTCTTTTAGAGGGTTTGAATTTTATTTTAGAATATAACTCACAATAATGATAAAAAAACTTGTAATAGTTTTAGTCGCTCTTTTTGCTTTACAAATGTATGGTCAACAAGGTACAGCGTCTCCATATTCTTTCTACGGAATTGGGACATTGAAATTCAAAGGAACGGTTGAAAATAGAAGTATGGGAGGATTGAGCATCTACACGGATAGTGTTCATGTTAATTTGAGAAATCCTGCTGCCTATGTTGGACCAAATCTTAACGTTTGGAAGAAAGAAAATAGGCCGATAAAGTTTTCTTTTGGAGCTAGTAATAATAGTGCTACTTTGAAAGCTGATTCTGGTGAAGCCGAAGTGAGTTCTACAACATTTGATTATTTAGCCTTGTCCATGCCTCTAGGTGATTTTGGATTTGGTTTTGGAATATTACCTTACTCTGCGGTTGGATACAAGTTGGAAGACATAAATGAGGATGTAATTACGAATAAATATAGTGGAGAAGGTGGTGTTAATAGGGCGTTTCTTGGTTTTGGATATAAAATAACAGATAAATTGAGTGCTGGGATAGATATGAATTATAACTTCGGAAATATCCAGAACAGCGCGATTGAGTTTGTTTACGATGATGAAGGTAATTTGGTGCAATATCAATCTAGGGAGACTAATCGTTCAGATTTGAGTGGTGTAAATTTCAATATTGGTTTGACTTATAAAACCATGATAAACGAAAAGTTGGAACTGCAAGCAGGAGTTACCTATTCTCCAACAAGTGATTTGTCTTCTATAAATGAAAGATCTTTTTCTACAATTGTAATTAATTCAACCAGCGGCCAGGAGTTTGTGATTAACGAGGTCGATGGGGATCTAGAGGCGGCGGGTTTGGCAGAAACGGAATTAACATTACCTTCAAGAATCTCTTTTGGTGCTGGAATTGGAAAGCCTAGAGCCTGGTTTGTAGGTGCAGAATATACACGACAAAATACAAGTCAATTTGCAAATCCAATAGTTTCAATAGAGAACTCTAACTTTGAGAATGCCTCTAACATATCTATTGGAGGTTTTTATATTCCAGACTATAACTCATTTGGGAGTTATTGGAAGCGAGCCACATACAGAGCTGGTTTTTACGCAGAGAACACTGGTATAGTAATTAATGATGAAGCTATAAACGAGTTTGGCATATCTTTTGGAGTAGGGTTACCTGTCGGGAATGTGTTTTCTAATGCAAATCTTGGTTTTGAGTTCGGAAGAAGAGGAACAACAAACCAAAACCTCATACAAGAGAATTTTTTAAGTTTAAAAGTCAGTTTGTCTTTAAACGATAGATGGTTTCAAAAAAGAAAATATAACTAACATAAATTACAAGAAGATGAAAACGAGAATTACACTAATCATAGCAGCACTTTTAATGGTGACAAACTTTACGTTTGCTCAGCAAGATGAAGAGTGTATGCTTAACTTAACATTGATGAATGATTATGTTAAGAGTAAAAAATATGATGAAGCTTATGAGCCTTGGATGAAAGTTAGAAACAAATGTCCAAAGTTTAATATTGCAATATATAAGTATGGAGAGAAGATTTTAGATCATAAAATCGATAATTCTACAGGAGCAGAGAAAACAGCATTTATTGCAGATTATATGCTTTTACTCGATACTGCAGGAGAACATTTTGCAAGTAAGTATCCAAAAGGTGAAATCGAAGAGGAAAAAGCGCTTAAACAATATGAAAATCAAAAGGATTTAGGTCTTACAGATTATCAGATTTATGAAGCGTTTGATTTAGAGTTTAAAAATTACAGATCAGATTTCACAAGTACTAAAGGTTTATATGTTTATTTTACGAAAACAGTAGATTTATTTAAAACTGGAAAATTTGAACTTCAAAAAGTGTTTGATAAGTATGATGATGTCAATGATCAACTAAACGATTTGAACGAGAAGTACGCGAAGTCTTTAAATAAGCTTATTGAAAAAGAAACTGCTGGAACAGCGTTAACAAAAAAAGAAGGTAAGTATAAAACGTTTTACCAACAAAAGCTAGCAGCTAACGGTAAAATTGCTGGAAGTTTAGATGCTTATATTGGTGACTTAGCTAACTGTGAAAACTTAATCCCATTATATAAAAAGGATTTTGAAAATTATAGAAACGACGGTGCTTGGTTAAAAAGAGCAGTGAGTAAAATGTATAACAAAGAGTGTACAGATGATCCTCTATACGTGGAGCTAGTGAAAGCTTACGATAAAGCAGATCCTTCTGCAGAAACAAAATATTTTGTGTCTACAGTATTGAGAAAGCAAGGTAAAAATAGCGAAGCAGATAAATACGTTAAAGAGTCTTATAATTTGCAAACAGACCCATTCAAAAAAGCAAGAATGGCTAAGAAGATTGCGAATGATTTTAAAAAGCAAGGAAGTTACGGTTCTGCAAGAACTTATTATAGAGAAGCATTAAAATTAAATCCTTCAGATGGTACTCCGCACTTGCAAATTGCATCAATGTATGCGAAAAGTGCTAACAGTTGTGGTAGTGATAGTTTTAACAAAAGAGCAGTATTCTGGTATGCAGCTCAAGAAGCTAGAAGAGCAGGTCAAGTAGATCCAAGTTTGAAAAAGAATGCAGCACAATCTGCAGCATCTTATGCAGCAAATGCTCCTAGTAAGTCTGATATATTTTCTCAAAACATGGGAGGAAAAACAATCACTATTGGATGTTGGATTGGCGGTAGTGTAAAAGTGCCTAAATTGTAAATGAAAATACAGTTTTTATATATAAAATTAATCGTAGTCACAACACTTGTTGTGACTACGATTTTTTCATGTGAAAGCAATTTCAAAGAAGTGCAACAAATAGGTGTGCTTCAAAACCAGCCTATTGGTGAAGCTAAAGATATTAATCTTAAATATACAGAAGCAGAAGATTCAATAGGTAGAGTTGTTGCAAATCTAGAAAGCCCTAAAATGCTTGATTATTCTAATCGTGATTTTTCTTTTTCTGAGTTTCCAAATGGCGTGCGTTTGTCATTATATGATGAGAATAATCAAAAAAATGTGGTACTTGCTGATTATGCGATTGTCTATAAGGCCACAGATTTAATTGATCTTCAGGGTAATGTTATTTTGATTACACCTCAAAAGGACAGCCTATTTGCAGAGCAATTGTATTACGACCAAAAGAACCAGTGGTTATTTTCAAATTTACCAGTGCGTTTAAAATCGGCAACCGCAAATAACGGTCATGGTGATATTTTTGATTCAGATACAAAATTTAAGAACTACACAATACTAGAAGGTAGAGGAGATATGATCTTAAAAGATTAATTGTTTGCAAAACATCTTTATCTTTGTACTACAATATTAAAATAATCATATAAAACGAGCATGTTAAAATCGTTATCCTTCAAGCGGAAAATTACTAGCGATTAACATAGGACCGTTGAAAAATAATACATATAAACATATGAAAATTCTTCAGTTTTTTCAATACATATACCTCTTTTTTGGAGTGTTATTTATTTATGATGGCTTCGCGAATCTAGGCGAAGAAGGTAATAGGTCAATCATATCGTTCGTTTTTGCTGCTTTAGCGATATTTATGTTTTTCTTCAGAAAGAAATTCAGAAAAAAATTCGGTAACCAGAACGGTTCATAGATATGGATTTAAGCATTGTGATAATTATTGTAATGTTATTGCTTTCGGCTTTTTTCTCCGGAATGGAAATCGCTTATGTGTCTTCCAATAAAATCCACATAGAAATTGAAAAAAAGCAAGATGATTTTTTAGCTAATATCTTAACGCGACTCACAGCAAAACCTTCTAAGTTTATAGCAACAATGCTTATTGGTAACAATATAGCGCTGGTTATCTATGGGTTTATAATGGGAGATGTTTTGATGGATTGGTTTCAATCTGTATCATCGCAATATCAAGTCGTAAATTATTTATTAACAGACTTAAGCCTTTTATCACAAACAATAATTTCAACAATTATAATTTTATTTACTGCGGAATTTCTTCCAAAAGTGTTTTTTCAAATCTATGCCAATTCATTCCTTAAGATTTTTGCTTTTCCAGCTTATATCTTTTATGTCCTCTTCTGGTTTTTGTCCTCTTTTATTATTTCTATATCAGACTTCATATTGAAACGTTTTTTTAAAACCGAAGGAGATGATGTCCAATTGGCTATGACTAAAGTAGAGTTAGGAAATTACATAAGTGAACAAATGGAGTCTGTAGAGGAGCATGACGAAGTGGATAGTGAAATACAGATTTTTCAGAATGCACTAGAGTTTTCCGAAGTGAAAGCTCGTGAAGTCATGATTCCAAGAACAGAAATCATTGCGGTTGAGGTTAATAAAACCATTCCAGACATAAGTAAGTTATTTATAGAATCTGGATTGTCAAAAATTTTAGTGTATAAAGACAGTATAGATGATATTCTAGGTTACGTTCACTCATTTGAATTGTTTAAAAAACCCACATCTATAATGGATAGTACAATGTCAGTGGTTTATGTGCCAGCGACAATGTTAGTTAAGGATGTGCTTAGTATTTTGACTAAGAAAAGAAAAAGTATGGCAGTTGTTATTGACGAGTATGGAGGTACTGCGGGAATAATGACTATAGAAGATATTGTAGAAGAACTTGTTGGGGAAATTGAAGACGAACATGACAACGTTGCTTTGATTGAAGAGAAAATAGACAACAATAATTATAAATTTTCTGCACGTTTAGAAGTGGATTACATCAATGAAACCTATAAGCTCAATATGCCAGACGATGAGAATTATGAAACTCTTGGCGGACTTATAGTGGACGAGACTGAGGAGATTCCACAGGTAAATGCACAAATTATTATTGATAATTTTAAATTTACAATTTTAGAAGTGTCATCAAATAAGATTGATTTAGTTGCTCTCCAAATTATTGAAGAAGATTAAGTAATTATTTGAGATCTTTTCTTTATAAAAGTGATAATTCATTAAAATCTCATACCCATTAAAACAAATCATGTTACAGGCGTATTAATGTACCATTTGCCCCATAAATACAATCCTTTAACCCACAATTGATAAAACCCATTAAAATTCAGTAATAAAAACATACATCTGCTTTTATTATTTGATAGAAAATGGTATTTTCGCCCACTTATAATTCGATAAATTATACAAAAAAATGGCAGTTTTAAATAAAATTAGACAACGTTCACTGTTTTTGATATTAATCATAGCACTAGCGTTATTTTCATTCGTACTTGCAGATCTATTTAAAAATAGTGATGCTTTATTGGGTACAGCTCAAGATATTGTAGCTACGGTCAATGGAAAAAATATTACAAGAACAGACTTTATGTCTAAGGTTGAGAACGTGCAAAGGCAGTTAGGTCCTAATGCAACCTCTACTCAGGCGATGAATAGAGTTTATGATCAAGAAGTGCGTCGTGCAGTAATGAATACACAATTTGATGAGCTTGGTCTTTCGGTAGAGCAAGATCAAATGAAAGATTTGTTAAAGCAAAATTTTTCGACATATGCAGAGTTTCAAAATGAAGCAGGTCTTTTTGATGATGATAAGTTAACAGAGTTTATTGCGAACCTTAAAGCAATTAGTCCAGATCGTTCTGTTCTTGGAAATTTTCAGTTAAGTTATAATGATTGGGTTAATAACGAAAAGTCAATTGCTATAGGTGCTCAAGAAAGAGCATACTACAATATGGTAAAAGCTGGAGTTAATAGTACATTAAACGAGGCCGAAGTAGATTATTTGTTAGAGAACTCTACAAGAGATCTGAGATATGTTCAAATACCTTATTCTACTATCCATGATAGTTTAATTGATGTGACTAAAAGTGATATCACAGCATACATAAACAATAATAAAAAGAAATTTGAGGTAGAAGCATCTAGAGATATTGTTTACGTAGAATTCAAAGAAGCGCCTAGTTTAGATGATGAAAATAATCTTAAAGCATCGCTTAGTGATTTCATCAATGGTAAAGCTATTTTTGAAGACGGTAAGAATGATACTATAAGCGCATTTAGAAATGTTAAGGCTACAGATTTAGAAAGCTATGTGAATTATACAGCATCTTCAGATGTAAATTATAATGATGCGTTTGTGAAAAAATCTGGTTTACCTGCAGTAGTAGCAGATACGTTATACAATCTAAATATTGGTGATGTTTATGGACCTTATAAAGATGGCGGAATGATGAAATTGACGAGAATGGTCGCTTCAAAGCAAATTCCAGATTCGGCTAAAGTACGTCACATATTGATTCCTCATATTGGAGCATCTAGCGCAGCGCCAGATGTTACACAAACATTAGAGCAAGCCAAGGCAACCGCAGATAGCGTATTAGCTATTGTAAAAGGTAATGGTTCTAAATTTCCAGAATTAGTTACTGCATTATCATCAGATCAAGGAAGTATTGAGAAAGGTGGAGTTTATGACTTTCATCCAAGTACGCAAATGGTAAAACCATTTAGCGACTTTGAATTTCAAAATAATGTTGGAGATATAGATGTCGTGAAAACTCAATTTGGTTTCCATATCATTGAAATATTAGATCAAAAAGGATCATCTAAATCTGTTAAAGTAGCTACAATTGCAAGAAAAATTGAAGCTTCTACAGAAACTATAGATAATGTGTTTACAGAGGCTTCAAAATTTGAGCTTGCTGTCCAAGACGCAGAGTTCCAAAAAATGGCCGAAGATCGTAAGTTAACAGTGAAGCCAGTTATTGGTATAAAAGTATTAGATGAACAAATTCCTGGTTTAGCAAGTCAAAGACCAATGGTACGTTGGGCATTTGAAAAAGGGACTAAAGTTGGTAACTATAAGCGTTTTACAATTTCTGGTGGTGGTTATGTAGTAGTTCAAGTAACCAAAGTAAGTAAGAAAGGTTTAATGGATCCAGAAACAGCTTCTGCATCTGTATTAAGCGATATTAAAAAAGAAAAGAAAGCGAAAATGATTCGTGCTAAAATAACAGCAACAACTGTAGATGAAGTATCTAAAAATCAAAACAGACCTTCAACAAACGCAGCAGCTGTAAATATGAAAAATCCAACACTTACTGGAGCAGGTTTAGAGCCTAAAGTTGTAGGTGCAGCATTTGGATTAAAAGACGGTGAAACTTCTGGTTTAATTGATGGAGAAAGAGGTGTTTATATGGTAACTGTTTCTAATATTCAAGAAGCTACAAAATTAGATAACTATCAATCTATGGCGAACCGTTTGAGTACTTCTAGAGTAGGAGCAGCACAAAATAAAGTGTATAATGCTTTAAAAGAAACTGCAGATATTGAAGATAATAGAGCTACGTTTTACTAGTAGAATCCTATTCATAAATAATAAAAGCTCTACAATTTGTAGAGCTTTTTGCATTTTATGAAACAGTAATGTTTTGTGTAAATTAGTTTGGAGATAAAACCATTTCAGAATAAGAAAGTATGGTCTCGTAGCCATTAGCCTTAAAATATGCAGTAGGGTTATCGTGTGCAGCAACCATAACAAAATCTCCTCCCCAAGCACCAAGGCTTTTTATACTTCCATTAAAATCATTGAAAATACGCGCTTTTATAGGTGTTTCTTTTATGATTTCTGAAATGAGCAGTTCATGGTCATCCATCAACTTTTGAAATCCACCAAGTGACTCACAAGTAATCATATGTTGTGTAATAGCATTTACCTTTTCAATTGTAGATGATAGATCTGAAGTGTTTTCTCTATACTGTTTTATCCCATCACGACTGTTTTGTTTTTTATTAAGATGAACAAAGTAAATATCATTCTTAAATGATGGATTGAAATTCACACTTTTAATTTCCTGAGAACTGTCATTCTGAACTCGATTTAGGATCTCATTATTTTTTTTAATCAACTGAAACGTCAAACTCCCAGAAGCATTAGCACAAGCAATATCATAACCACTACCACCAAATGTTGCTTCTAATAAACTGTAAGCATCAACTTTTGCCCAACTAGCAATATTTGAAATTAATGTGGATGATGTGCCAAGTCCCCAATTTTTTGGAAAGCCTAATTCCGTTGAGATTTGATAGCCTTTAGCATCAGTTAAAAACTCAGGGTTAAGTTGCTTAGCTACATTCAATATCTGTAATAATCGATCAGAAATGTCATTGCGAGGAGTAAGCGACGAAGCAATTTTCTGGTCGCTGAGCACGAACTCTATCTCAAACCAAACGTCACTATTTTCATCTAAACTAGACCATTTAAGTATTCCGTCTTCTCCTTTTTTTATATCTAAAGATTGTCCATAGATACTGGGTACAGCTAATGCGATTGCACTATCAAGTACAACGTATTCTCCTGTTAATAGTAATTTTCCGTGGCTGTAAAAGCTTTTCATTTATTTCCTTAAATTATTTATGGTTTCCACCACAGCACTATGCGTCACAGTATTTGTAGTAAAATGTTTAACAAGGATTATTTTTTCTTCAGGAGTTGCTTCAAACTGATTTAAGATGTTCATCAAGTGCATTTTCATATGACCTTCTTGAATACCAGTTGTGGTTAAAGAGCGAAGTGCAGCAAAATTTTGAGCTAATCCAGCAACAGCAACAATTTGCATGAGTTCTTTAGCAGATGGTTTGCCAAGAAGTTCTAGTGCTAATTTTACTAAAGGATGAAGTTTTGTTAAGCCACCAACAGTGCCTAATGCCAGAGGGATTTCCATCCAAAAGGTAAAGATGCCATTTTCAATTTTTGCATGAGTTAAGCTTGAGTATTGTCCGTTTCTAGATGCATAGGCATGAATACCAGCTTCAACTGCTCTAAAATCGTTTCCGGTAGCTAATACAACGGCGTCAATACCATTCATGATGCCTTTATTGTGGGTGACAGCACGATAAGGTTCAATTTCAGCAATGTTGACTGCTTGCACGAATTTTTCAGCAAATTCTTGAGCCGAAATATTATCGTTTTCAGTGAGCTCATCCACCTTGCAACTCACTTCTGTTCTAACCAGACAATTAGGTACATAATTAGAAAGTATAGACATGACAATATTTAGATGGCGTTCTAAACTTTTATCAGCTTCTTGTTTTAACGTTTTAGCAAATTGCTCTAGGCAGGAATTAATGAAATTGGCTCCCATCGCATCCATCGTTTCAAAAGTGGCATGCAATTGATAATAATTTTCTAGAACGTCGGTTTTATCTCTAAGTTCAATATCTAAAATCCCTCCACCACGTTTTTCCATGTTTTTCGTGAGATGCTTAGCTTCGTCAAAAAGCTTGTGCTTGATAATATTGTTGAAATAGATATCTAAATCTTCTGCATCGCCATCATAGGTAAAATGCACTTGACCTATTTTTTCTGTAGAGATAACGTTAGTTTTAAAACCACCTCGATCAAACCAAAATTTTGCAGCTTTACTTGCGGCAGCAACAACAGAGCTTTCTTCTATTGCCATTGGTATGGCATATATGGTGTCGTTAATTAAAAAATTAGGAGCTACGCCTAGAGGTAAATAGTAGTTAGTTATTGTGTTTTCTATAAATTCATCGTGAAGTTGTTGTAGTTTTTTGTCTTCATTCCAATACTGTTTTAAAAGTGATTTTGCTGACTGAGGATCTTTAAAATAAGTATTCACAAGCCAATCAATTTTTTCTGATTTTGATAATTTGGAAAACCCAGTAATGGTTTTATTCATCTGCTAAAATTTAATATTTGATGACAAGAATTTACTATGATACTAAATAAATTGTAATGACTATTTGGTGTATAATTCAAAAGGTAAAGATACTATTCTTGATATTATTATTGTTGCATTACCATATTATTGCCATTTAACAGACAATAGTTACTGTTTTTTGCATTATTTTTAGTAAACTTGACATAGTTTTATCAAAAAAACAACTCCATGAATATATTCAAATCCCTTGCGCTTCTTGTCTTTTTTGTAACGACTTTAGCGTCAGCACAAAATAAAGAAATCACGCTAGAAGAAATATGGGATGGAACATTTAGAACAGAGCGAATGGATGCCTTGCATTCCATGAAAAATGGACAGCAATATTCGATTTTGAATTATAAAAATGGAGTATCTCAAATTGATATCTACGATTATAAAACGTTAAGTAAGGTTAGTACATTATTGAGTTCAAGTGATCTTAGTGGTATTCAATCCTTTTCAAACTATACATTTAGTGAAGACGAAACTAAAGTATTATTAGCTACTAATGTAGAGTCTATTTTTAGACGTTCAACTTTAGGTAATTTTTATGTCTACGACACCAAAACGAAAACCACAACAATAGTTTCCGAAGAAAAAATACAAGAACCTACATTTTCAGCAGACGGGAGTAAAATTGCATATGGTTTAAATAACAACCTTTTTGTAAAGGATTTAAACACAGGTAAAACACAACAAATTACTTCTGATGGCGAGAAGAATTCCATTATAAATGGGATTACAGATTGGGTTTATGAAGAAGAATTTAGCTTCGTTAGAGCATTTGAATGGAATGCAGATGGTAGTAAAATAGCATTTATTAGATTTGATGAAACCAATGTTCCAGAATTTTCAATGGATGTTTACGGTCAACAACTATATCAAACACAACAAGTTTTTAAATACCCAAAAGCAGGTGAAACGAATTCTGAGGTATCACTGCATATCTTCGACTTTGTAAAAAATAAAGTACAAGAAGTAAAACTTAATAAAGCATATAGCGATTTTTATATTCCTAGGATTAAGTGGTCTAACGATGGTGATATTTTGAGTGCACAATACACAAACAGACATCAAAATGAGCTCGATTTATGGATGATTAATGCGGAAACGTTAAGTGGTAACTTAGTTTTAGCTGAAACTGACAAAGCGTATATAGACGTTACTTTTAATTTGACTTTCTTAAAAGATAATAGCTTTATTTGGACAAGTGAGACAAATGGATGGAATCATATTTATCACTATGACAAAACAGGAAAACTGATAAATCAAGTCACTTCTGGAGATTGGGAAGTGACCAATTATTATGGTTACAACCAAAAAACAAAACGAATCTTCTACCAATCTACAGAGGATGGTTCAATAAACAGAAGCATATACTCAATTGGCCTCAACGGAAAAAAGAAACAACGCTTAACAAAAAATACAGGAACAAATTCGGCTTCCTTTAGTGCAGACTTCACATACTTCATCAATACATTTTCAAGTGCTACCAACCCTCCAGAATATACCTTGAACAATTCTAAGACTGGAAACTTAGTTAAAAGTATTAAGGACAATGATAAACTCTCACAGAAGTTATCTCAATATAAAACATCAGAAAAAGAGTTTAGTACCATTACTATTAATGGTAACGATTTAAATATGTGGACAATTAAGCCAGTAAATTTTGATGAGAATATAGCCTATCCATTGTTTATGTATCAATATTCTGGTCCAGGATCTCAGCAGGTAGCTAACCGTTGGAATGCTGCTAATGATTATTGGTATCAACACTTGGCACAACAAGGTTATATAGTCGTTTGTATTGATGGTCGAGGAACAGGTTTTAAAGGTGCAGATTTTAAGAAGGTCACACAAAATGAATTAGGTAAATACGAAGTTGAAGATCAAATTTCAGCAGCAAAGCAATTAGGGAAATTAGCCTATATTGATGAAGATAATATTGGTATTTGGGGCTGGAGTTATGGCGGTTTTATGAGTAGTAATGCTTTATTTAAAGGGAATGACACATTTTCTATGGCAATAGCTGTAGCGCCTGTAACGAGTTGGAGGTATTATGATTCAATATATACAGAGCGTTATATGACGACTCCTCAAGAGAATGCTTCTGGATATGACGAAAACTCACCAATTAATCATGTAGATAAATTAAAAGGAGATTTCTTATTAATTCATGGAACAGGTGATGATAACGTGCATGTTCAAAATACCATGCGCATGGTAGACGCCTTAATTCAAGCAGATAAGCAATTTGAATGGATGATATATCCTGACAAAAATCATGGTATTTACGGTGGAAACACGAGATTACACCTCTATAAAAAAATGACAAACTTCATTCATGATCATTTAGGTGCCGATAGATATATGAAGAAAGTGCCTAAGGAAGACGTTAAAATCAAAGGATAAACTAACTAACTAACTAACTAATAAATAATTTTATGTCAGCAACAACTTTAAAACCGCATCAAAAAGAACTATTTGGTCATCCAGTAGGTCTATATGTGTTATTCTTCACTGAAATGTGGGAACGGTTTTCTTATTATGGAATGCGTGCCTTATTGGTTATTTATATGATTGCAGAAACATCCCATGCAGATGGACCAGGTTTAGGTTGGACAAAGCTTGAAGCGTATCAATTATATGGGTGGTATGTCATGTTGGTATATGTGATCTCAATACCAGGAGGTATTTTAGCAGATAAAGTTTTAGGGCAGAGAAAAACAGTTATGCTTGGAGCTGTTATCCTAGTTTTAGGACATGGAACACTCGCGATAGAAGCTGATTGGGCTTTCTTTGTAGGGTTAGGCTTGATTATTCTTGGTGTTGGATGTTTAAAACCTAATATTTCAACAATGGTTGGAGGTCTTTATAAAAAAGGAGATATTAGACGTGATAAAGGATTTAGTATATTTTATATTGGTATTAATTTAGGTTCGCTTTTGGCGACATCAATAATTGGTCTTGTGGTTGCAGCTTACGGATGGCATGCAGGATTTGGATTAGCAGGTATTGCAATGCTTTTTGGCTTAATGGTTTACATTTATGGTCAAAAGTATATAAGTCACGTAGGTAACAAACCTACAGTTGAAGAAAAAAGGAATGATGTTTCTATCGTTAAATTATTCTCTAATATTTTTAAATCTCCAGTACAAT
>JBLHML010000032.1:0-17323 GCA_047622005.1 Dokdonia sp.
TATCTTGATTTTTTTGGAGAAGAATGGAAAAGAAAGATAATTGATAAAAAATTTAAAAAGAAATAATACTTTTAATTACATTCAAGGAATTAAATAACTTGTCAAAAGCACTAAAGACAACACCGTGCATAATTCATTGCTATTTCGTGTTTACTTGCGAAAGTCCTAGCGGACTTTTTATCTGTAATTTATTTACTAAATTTAGTGCTTAAACATCGCAACGAGATCATATACCAATACGTTAGACGAACTCCAAAAATCCCTCGCCACACCTTGTAACTAATCCCAAATCCCAGCGTCTAACAATAAAATCATATCTTTAATCAATCAAAATCAATCCATTATGAAAACCAACCCTCACGTTTTTAAAGTCATAACACTTTGCATCTGTTTACTCATTTCAGCGACGAGTTTCGCGCAATCTTTAACGCAACAAATTGACAGCTTTATAGGTTCGCAATACACATCAGACATTCCTGGAGTTTCCATATTAGTTGCTAAAGATGGCAAAGCCGTTTACAGTAAAGGCTTTGGTAGCGCTAACTTGGAGTCAGGCCTTAAAGCAAACCCAGACCATGTTTTTGAAATTGGTTCTATCACCAAACAATTTACTGCGGTTGCTATTTTAATGCTAGAAGAGCAAGGCAAATTGAGTGTGGATGACACCATTACCAAATTCATCCCAGAATATCCAACCCAAGGCAAAACCATAACAGTACATCACTTACTCAACCACACCTCTGGCATTAAGAGTTATACCAATATGGAAAGTTTTATGACACTTGCACGTACAGATATGACACCAATAGCGCTTATTGATAAATTTAAAAATGAGCCTATGGAGTTTGATCCAGGTACCGCATTTAATTATAACAATTCTGGTTATGTATTACTCGGTCATATCATAGAAGTGGCCTCTGGTCAATCTTACGAAGACTTTATACAAGCCAATATTTTTGACAAAGTAGGTATGAGTAAGTCCTACTATGGCAGTATGACCAAACTGATCCCAAATCGTGCAAGAGGCTATTCTGAAACAGAAACAGGCTATAGAAATGCAAATTATTTGAGTTTAACCTTGCCTTATGCTGCAGGTTCTATTATGTCTACAACAGGAGATTTACTAAAATGGCAAAACGCCATTTCTGCCAATACATTGATTAAAAGAAGTTCTTTAGACAAAGCAATTAATGGGTCTACATTAACCACTGGTGAAGACATCACTTATGGGTATGGATTTATTAAAGGTGATGTTAATGGCTCACCAACCATAGAGCATTCTGGTGGTATTTTTGGCTATTCATCAAATGGTATTTACCTACCAGAGGAGAATGTCTATGTCATTGGACTCACCAATTGTGATTGTGGTAATGTTGGCGCTATAGTGTCTAATGTGGCAGCAATGACTATTGGGAAACCATACGCTAAGGCAGAAGATGCGATTGCATTAAGCGACGCACAATTGAGTAAATGGGTTGGCGCTTATGCTTTTGATGCTGGCGTAGTGAGACATATTACGTTAAAAGATAAGCAATTATTTAGTCAGCGAGAAGGTAGTACCAACCTAGAGATCTATCCAATGACAGACACTAACTTCATATTTGATGGTGGTGCAACTACGTATGCTTTTTCTACGGAAAATGGAAACCGCATGGTCACTATGACCGCTGGAGGAACTAAAATGACAGGTACAGGAATCGATAAAGCACCTCCTGCAGAACGTGAAGGTATAAAAGTAGAAGTCGATGTGCTCAATCAATATATTGGTAGCTATGAACTACAACCTGGTTTTAGCATAGCCATTAATGTAAAAGATGGCAAACTTTACGGAATTGCAACAGGTCAAGCTGAAGTTGAATTATTTGGTTCAGAAAAAGATAAATTCTTTTTAAAAGTCGTCGCTGCAGAAATTCATTTTACAAGAACTGCTGAAGATAAAGTTGAAAGCTTAACCTTATTGCAAGGCGGACAAGAAATGTTAGGAAAAAAAGTAGAATAGCGATTATCAATTAAATCTATATAAAAAACCATCTCAAGTTATTGAGATGGTTTTTTTATGGTCTAGAATAAAATGTAAAACCAAATTATTTCACAATTTTCATAATATCTATGTTGTAAATCACCCATTTTAAAATTACCTTATAGCCTTACGTTGAAAACTAACAACGCTTTCAGGATTTAGCACTAGATCTAAAAGAGCGTATGGCAGTTTCTGAAGTAAAAATCAAAGCATTACAAACAAACAAAACCCATACCTCATCACATAATCCCAGAAATAAATGAAAATAAAAAAGGTTCTTGTTGCCAATCGAGGCGAAATCGCTATTCGTGTATTACGCGCTTGTACAGAGTTAAATTTAGCAACTGTAGCAGTGTACACCTATGAAGATCGCTATTCACAACACAGAAATAAAGCTGATGAATCCTATCAAATTGGAGACAACAATCAACCTTTAAAACCATATTTGAATATCGCTCAATTGATAGATTTAGCAAAATCCAAAAACGTAGACGCCATTCATCCTGGATATGGTTTCTTATCTGAAAATTCTGAATTTGCCAGACAATGTGCAGCCAATGGCATTATTTTTATTGGTCCAAAACCTGAAGTCATGGATGCTTTGGGTGATAAAATTACAGCGAAGAAAGTCGCTGCAAAATGCCAAGTCCCTATTATTGAGAGTAATAAAAATAAATTAACATCGCTTAAAGTCGCGCTTTCTGAAGCTGCAACTATTGGCTTTCCAATCATGCTGAAAGCTGCCTCTGGAGGTGGTGGTCGTGGCATGCGAATTATTAGAGAGGATAAAGATTTACAACTCCATTTTGATTCAGCAAGAAACGAAGCCTTTAATGCGTTTGGTGATGACACTATGTTTTTAGAAAAATATGTGGAGAATCCAAAACATATTGAAGTTCAAATTGTCGCAGATAACCACGGAAACATAAGACATTTACACGAACGTGATTGCTCTGTACAACGTCGCCACCAAAAAGTTGTTGAAATTGCACCTTCACATAACGTGAGTCAACAGGTAAAAACAAATCTTTACGCTTATGCTCTGGCCATTGCTAATGAAGTAGGCTACAATAATATTGGAACCGTAGAATTTTTAGTCGATCCAGAGGACCACATTTATTTCATAGAAGTCAATCCAAGAATTCAAGTGGAACATACCGTTACCGAAATGGTGACAGGTATCGATTTGGTAAAAACACAAATTTTTGTTGCTGGTGGTTACACCTTAGATAGCCAACAAATAAAGATCTACGAGCAAGAGTCTATTGCAACCTATGGCTTTGCCTTACAATGTCGTTTAACGACCGAAGACCCTTCTAACAATTTCACACCAGATTATGGATCTGTTACGACCTATAGAAGTGCTTCCGGAATGGGAATTCGTTTAGATGCTGGAAGTATTTATCAAGGCTATAATGTGAGTCCGTTTTTTGATTCTATGTTAGTTAAAGTCTCCTCTCATGGGAGAACTTTGGATGGTGCAACCCGTAAAATGGTACGTGCTTTAAAAGAATTTAGAATTCGTGGTGTGAAGACCAACATTCATTTTCTTCAAAATGTGATCCAACATGAGACGTTCCAAGACGGAAAAGTAAATGTTAATTTTATTCAGAATACACCAGAACTATTCAATATTAAATTACCACAAGACAGAACCTCTAAAGTGGTTAATTTTTTAGCTGAAGTGATAGTGAATGGAAATTCTGATGTTAAACGTATTGATGACACCAAAGTGTTTAGAACGCCAAAGGTTCCTAAATTTAGTTTATCAGAACCCTTTCCAAAAGGCACAAAGAATATGCTGACTGAAATGGGGCCTGAGAAATTTTGTGGGTGGTTAAAAGACGATAAAAAAATTCACTTTACAGATACCACGATGCGTGATGCGCATCAATCCTTACTCGCAACGAGAATGCGAACTTTTGATATGCTCAAAGTTGCAGAAAGTTTTGCAAAAAACCATCCCAACACCTTTAGTATGGAAGTTTGGGGAGGCGCAACCTTTGATGTCTGTTTACGATTCTTGCATGAAAGCCCGTGGACGCGTCTACGAGAATTACGTAAGGCAGTCCCAAATATATTATTCCAAATGTTATTGAGAGGTTCAAATGCAGTGGGCTATAAAGCCTATCCTGACAACCTCATCGAAAAATTCGTAGAAAAATCTTGGGAGAATGGTGTAGATATTTTCAGAATTTTTGACTCTTTAAACTGGGTCAAAGCTATGGAACCAAGTATTAATTATGTTCGTAATAGCACTGGCGGAATTGCAGAAGCTGCATTAAGTTATACTGGAGACATCTTAGATGTTAATGAAACTAAATACACTTTAAAATACTATACGCAACTGGCTAAAGATTTAGAAAATGCAGGTGCGCATATGCTTTGTATTAAAGATATGGCAGGCTTACTAAAACCCTATGCTGCTACTGAGTTGGTGTCTGCATTAAAAGACACCGTAAACATTCCTATTCATTTACATACTCATGACACTTCATCATTACAATCTGCCACCTATTTAAAAGCCATTGAAGCTGATATTGATGTGGTTGATGTCGCATTGAGTGGTTTATCTGGTTTAACCTCACAACCTAACTTTAATTCTATTGTTGAGATGATGCAAAATCAGCCTAGAGCGCATGATTTTAATATGCCTAAGCTGAATGAATTTTCAAATTTCTGGGAAGACACACGTGAATTATATTACCCATTTGAGTCGGGATTAAAAGCAGGAACTGCTGAAGTATTTCAACATGAAATTCCTGGCGGACAATATTCCAATTTACGACCGCAAGCGACTGCCTTGGGTTTAGGTGATCGTTTTGATGAAGTCAAAAAAATGTATGCTGAAGTGAATACACTCTTCGGAAACTTAGTGAAAGTAACACCAAGTTCTAAAGTGGTTGGAGATATGGCAATTTTTATGGTGACTAATAATTTCACGACTACTGATGTTATGGAACGCGGTAAAGACATGTCTTTTCCAGAATCGGTCATTAGCTTTTTTGTTGGAGACTTAGGGCAACCGTCTGGCGGATTTCCGAAGAAATTACAGAAAATCATTCTAAAAAACAGAAAACCGTACACCAATAGACCGAATGCACATTTGGAACCTATAGATTTTGATATAGAATTTAAAGTCTTTAAGAAGAAGTTTCAAAAAGGCTTTACACGCGATTTAGAAATGGAAGATTTCTTATCGTATACCTTATATCCAAAAGTATTTGAGCAAGCTCATGAGAGTTATAAAAAGTACGGTAACATTGCCTTAGTACCTACCAAAAATTTCTTTTATGGCATGTCACTAGGTGAAGAAATTCTTATAGAATTAGAGCCTGGAAAAACGGTGATTATAAAATTACTGTCCATTGGAATTCCTGATAACACAGGTATGAGAACTGTGTTTTTTAAAGTGAATGGTGAAAACAGATTTGTGGACATCTTAGACACCTCTTTAAATCTCAAACTTGAAGTAAATACAAAGATAGACCCAACCGATACGAATCAAATTGGAGCACCATTACAAGGCTCGCTTTATAAAGTGATGGTCAAAAAAGGACAAGAGATTAAAGAAAATGATCCTCTGTTTATTATTGAAGCCATGAAGATGGAAACAACGGTGACTGCGTTTAAAGCTGGTAAGGTAAAATCCGTAACGCTTAAGGAAGGTGCTATGGTTAAACAGGATGATTTGATTG
The DNA here is from genome assembly GCA_047622005.1 of Dokdonia sp. Taxonomy (GTDB): domain Bacteria; phylum Bacteroidota; class Bacteroidia; order Flavobacteriales; family Flavobacteriaceae; genus Psychroserpens. The sequence continues at coordinate 5,719 of JBLHML010000032.1, forward strand.
TGACTGTAGAATAGGGTTTTGGAGGCCAGGAGATAAATAGCTACGACGTAATTGAATTATTAACCTAAAAACCCGTAGTTTACAAGCTATGTTTTAGCAACTAACAAAAACCAGATCAAAAATCGTAAAAACTATAAATCAACACGATGTCTATTTTAGTGATTTAAGACCACACAGGTTTTAAAAATCTGTGTGGTCTCAATAGTATTGAGTTGCAACAATAAAAATAACAACTATATGTTTTTTGTCACGTACTAAGAAATTATGCAAATTATCTCTACCAACGTCGCCAAACCAACCACCTTTATTTGGAATGGAAAAGAGGAAACAACAGGTATTTACAAGCAACCAGTGGATGCTCCTATTTACCTCGGAAATGAAACTGTAAAAGACGATGAAGTCTCGGACAGAAAGCATCATGGAGGCGAGTTTAAAGCCTGCTACTTGTTTTCGGCAGATCACTATCCGTACTGGAAAAACCGGTATCCACATTTAGAATGGACCTATGGCATGCTGGGTGAAAATCTGACTGTAGAAGGTTTAAACGAAAAAAAGCTACTCATTGGTGATATCTATAAAGTAGGCAATACGCTGATTCAAATCACGCAACCTAGAGAGCCTTGCTATAAATTTTCTATGAAGTTTGATTCTAATACGGTGTTAAAAGAATTTATTGAGCATGGCTATCCTGGGACTTATGTTCGGGTTTTAGAAGAGGGTACTGTTAGCGTTGGTGACACCTTTACATTGGTTAAAAAAGCGACCAATAGCATTTCTATCTTTCAGTTTTTTGAACTGCTCTTTTCCAAAGATAAAAACAAAGATCATATCAAAGCGATTATTGACAATGAGGCGCTTCCGAAGAAAAAAAGGGAGCAATTGAGAAGGTATTTATAAAATACAATCCAGCTATGAATTCAATAATCGTAGTAAAAACAGAAGCACAGGATAAAAATAGTCTTAAAACAATACCAAGGTTTAAAAGTAAGAGTCCTATTATTCCATCTAAAACGAGCAATCAAAAAACCATTCTTGGCGTTTTATCTGACATACAATAATGACGCTACTATATTTTTTGTGTATCAAATAATCTTAGGCGAATTAAACTACCTTTGTAGCAAAATATAATGCATGTCATTTAAAGACTTAAAACTCAACAAGCCTATTTTAAGAGCAGTTGCCGAAGCAGGTTACGATAACCCAACTTTGGTACAAGAACAAACGATTCCTTTTGTTTTAGAACTTAGGGATGTGATTACCTCTGCTCAAACAGGAACTGGTAAAACAGCTGCCTTTGCCTTACCTATTTTACAGTTGTTGTACGACAAACAGACGACCCCTAAAAAAGGAAAGAAGATTAGGGCTTTGGTTGTAAGTCCAACACGTGAATTAGCCATCCAAATTGCTAAGAATTTCACAACATACGCGACGCATACAAATTTAACATCTGCTGTAGTCTATGGTGGAACCTCTATAGAACCTCAAAAAGACATTCTAAAAAAAGGGATTGATATTTTGGTGGCAACACCAGGACGTCTTCTCGATCTTCACAAACAAGATTTATTAAATTTAGATTATATAGAAGTATTTGTGCTTGATGAAGCAGATTTAATGCTAGATATGGGCTTTATTGATGATGTCAAGAAAATTGCTCGTTTATGCCCAAACTCAAAACAAACGCTTTTGTTTTCGGCAACGATGCCATTTAAAGTGGAGCAGCTAGCGACTACTATTTTAAAAAATCCAGAGCGCATTGAGGTGACACCAACATCGTCTGCCGCAAAAAATGTGAGTCAGGTATTATATTATGTGCCTAAAAAAGATAAAATCGAACTGTGTTTACATGTCTTAAGGAATACCATAGAAGGTAATATTCTTATTTTTAGACGTACGAAGTTTGGTGTTGATAAATTACATGAAACACTGCTCAATAATGATTTCACTGCTGAGCGTTTGCATGGTGACCGTTCTCAAATTGAACGTCAAAATGCATTAGCAGATTTTAAACGTGGTCGCGTCAATATTCTTATTGCAACAGATGTTGCTGCTCGTGGAATTGACATCAACGAATTAGATGCTGTCATCAATTTTGATTTGCCTAACATCCCAGAAACCTACGTGCATCGTATTGGTAGAACCGGCCGTGCAGGTGAGTTTGGTAAATCGTATTCGTTTTGCTCTGCAGATGAAAAACCGTATGTGAAAGCGATACAAAAACTGATTAATGTTCAAATTCCAATAGAAGATAACAATCCATATCCTTTAGATCCTAAAGCAGAACCTATTGTTCATAAAAAACAAGGGAGTAAGTATAGGCCAGGTCGTAAAGGTGAAGGGTCGAAGAAGAAAAAGAAACGCTGGTATTGATTTAGGGGTTAGGCTTGAAGGATTAGGGATTAGTTGGATTGAATACCTAAGACAGATACCGTCTGGAACGTCAGGAAAAGGAGACGTCAAAGCACACAAACGAAAAATGATCTTACTCTATTTTGGTGCTATACTTATAGCTGGTGCTTTTACATTGACACCTGGTCGCTATTTACATGAGATGGTTTTTATGTAATGAGATGGCTTTTTGAGACTTTTAAATTTCATTAAACACGTTGCTCGTTTTCAACTAATTATGAACTAGTCGAACTTCATTTCAAAAAGCAAGTAGTGTTCAATCCCAAATTTTTCTCCCCATGTCTCGATGGCATCACCTGATGATCCAACGTCACACCACGATTTTGAACCATCTTCTCTTTCATAAGGTAAAATATACGCTAGAAAATAAAACGTGTCATGATATCCGATTTTCAAATTACTTTCGTCGACGAGATTACGCAAGCTATACTCATTAGAGTCTATAGCATCGTACTCTTTAGTGATACTAAATCTCGGGAACTTAAAAGTTAATTTCAACTTATTTTGATAAGTAAGCTTTGAAATAACGCGCATATTAAACACGGAATCTTTGAGCGTTTCAAATTGTTTCACACCAAGGTTTTTGCTATCCAACACAGTCGTATCTGAGACCACCTTCCCATTCCAAATTTCTTTTACGGTTAAGTGATAGCTTTTTCCTTTTAAATTTTTTCCTGAAAAATCAATCTTCATATAATCGATGCCTTCAAATCTGAGGAGATCTCTTATCTCGAGATTCTCAGAACCATAGTCTGTGGTCATTTTTAAATCTGATGTGGTACTAACATTGACGTAGTTTGTTTGCGCGTTTACTGAGCCGAAGCACATAAATGCGACAGCTAATGCAATTAAATTTTTCATTTTTATTAGTTTTTAGAAGGTTTGAACGTGTCGTTATAATTGTAGATGATACCATGAATGATATCAAAATTTATGGCACCAGCAAAGTGACCTTCGCCTTTGGCTTTTCGTTCCATCATGTTATACTTTTCGCCTTTGCTTGTTGGCTGCATCTCAATGACTAGGTCGTCACCATACATGCTTTTTGTGTTATTACCCATAAATTTCATACTAAAATCAGTATCCTTAGGATAGAATAAATGAATTTTAGAGTACTCTGAAAACAGATCAAAGCGTTTGAAATCTGTACTCCAATTGTAGAAAAAATACTCACTATTGAAATCTGTAATCGATACCTTTTCTTTGAGTTCTCCAATTTGGATTTTTGAAAACTCTGATGTTATTTTTACATTCTGTAAACTCCCAATTAAGCCTTTAGATATATTATTGAAGACATAGTTACCGCCAATTATGCCTTCTGCTCTTAAATTGGCATTTTCAATTTTAAAGACATTGTATTCGTTACTCAATTGCTTCGCATAAAAATACCCGCGTTTTAAAACGACCGAGAGTTCATTTGCACTATTATCACGCATGGTGATTTGTGCGTCTTTACCATTTATTTTGAGCTTCAAATTGGGTGGGATTTTTATAAAAAACTGACTTCGCAAAATCTTGACGTCACTCATCTTAATGTTTTTTAATTTTCCGCTTGCCTTCATTGTTTTAAAACGCTCTCCAAAATATTTGAAAGGTGCATTAATTTTCCCGAAGGCATTATAATGTATTTCTTCGATGATAGAATCTTTAGATTTCCTGACAATGCTATCGCTATCCTTTTGCCATCCATCGTAATCCAATACCAAACCATCTGGAGCGTCATACGTATAAGAAACGCTTGAGATTTTAGTCACACTATTGGAGACTAAAGTGATATGATTTTCAAATTTGGTGGCTTCAACTTTAATTTCTCCAAGCTGTTCTCTCATTTCTTCTACTGAATAACCAATAAATTCTAAGGTGTAATCAAAATGCACTTTCCCATCTGTTGACGTTTCAATAGAAACGGTCGTATTCTCAAGATTAAAAATGGCTGTTGTGTTTTCATCTGCGGAAAAACGCTCAGAATAAACGGTTTTCTTCTGTGCAAAAACAGAGACTGATGTGATGAGCATCAATACACCAATTTTAAATGTTAGCTGTGTCATACTGTTCCCGTTTTTTGGTTTAATACGTTAATGTGTTCTTGGATGTCTTTTAATAACCGTAATCGTGTTTGTAGATTTTCAACTAAAGATTCTATCACTAGAATATTATCAGTGTCTGCTTTAAATTGTTGCGAGATTTCTTTATAATCTGCGTCTAAATCATCCAGTTTTTCTTTGTAGCGTTCTACTAACTTTTCATCATTAGCAACGGTTATAAAACGTTGCCATTCTTGATCGATACTCGCCAAATATTGTTGTTCAATTAAGTTAATTTGGGTTTCCATAGAAGAGGCTTCTATAACTGGGTTTGATGTATGATCACCCATTTGAAATAAGGAGATGGTTAGCGCTAAAAACATAGTGATAATCGCAGCAACTTTAATTAAATAGTGTCTATTCAATTGAGATGTTCGTGGTGGTCGGGAGGCTTTGAGCTGCTCATAAAAATCCTGTCTGTGGCCATCTGGCAACTGCTTTCTAGAAGTGTCAACAGGATCAGTATCCTCATCTCGAAATAAATTTCTAATATCTTGCTTCATTATATTGTGTTTTTAAAAGGTCACGTAGTTGCAAACGACCACGCCTTAAATGTGTTCTTGATGTTTTTATTGGGATGTCTAATATGCTAGAAATCTCTTCGTGATCATAGCCATCAATCAAATAGAGTTTAACGACAGTTTGATGCTTAGTTGGCAATTTCTCTATAGCATCAAGGATGTCTTGTTTAGATATTTCCGAAGAAAACATCCAATCATTTGCATCCTCTTCTATAGGCAGATTGATAACATCTGTCTCCATAAATTCTAGTTGTTTCTTTTTCAAGTGGTCTATACATTGATTGATCACAATACGTTTTAACCACGATCCAAACGTGAAGTCTGGAGAAAAAGAATCCAGCTTTGAAAATGCCTTGATAAAACTCTCTTGCATGCTGTCTTTTGCATCTTCTTCATTTAAATACCTACAGGCAACATGATACATCGCATCACAGTACAAATCATAAATTTGTAGCATCGCCTTTTCGTCTCCTGCTTTACAACGCTTGATTAAAATGTAGTGGTCTTTTGACATTTAGTATTGGTTAGTATTCAGATTTGGTTCGCATTCAATTACAATAACGACAGAAATTAACTAGGGTTTCAAAATTGTAGATTTTTTTTCAAAAAAGGAATATGTATATTTATCAATAATGATTTTAATTCTACAAATGAAATATACCTTTTCCTTTCTATGCATCCTATTCTTAATTAATTCTAGCACCTCACAAACCAAAATTATTGACCAAGACACCAAGTATCCTGTCTCTTATGCTACCATTTCATTTGGTGATGGTCAAGGGTTATTTGCAGATGATGATGGTCTATTTATTTTTACTGAAAAGCTATACAAAGATGTAGATTCACTTTTTCTTTCTTCGCTTGGTTACAAAGATCTTGCATTAGCAACTGTTAATTTGCCAAAGGTTATTGAAATGCAAGTTGCTATTAATACATTAGATGAGGTTATTGTCACCGCAAAAATAGATAGAAAGTTTAAAGTCGAAACTATTAAACCCTACCTAGATGACGACTATTATAAATGTTGGCTACCGACTATAGAAAGTGAAATTGCCGTATTTTTCCCTAACGGAAATTCGACACTTAAAAAAATCACGTCTGTTTTATTTCCCATTACACTAGAATCAAGAGATTGGGAGAAACGCAAACGTTCCAATGCAGATAAGCGAAAGTTCTCGACCTTATTTAAGGTTAAATTCTACAAAAACGATAAGGGGTTACCGGGCGCTGTGATGACCTATACCAATATCGTCTTTAGAGCGACCGAAAAAAATGGTGATGAATTTGAGCTTGATGTGTCTGAGCACAATTTATTTATTCCAGAAGATGGCTTTTTTGTCTCTCTGCAAGTTTTAGGTTACACAGACCAAAACGGAAAATTATTACCTAACAAAAAGTATAAAGAGATAAAAGGTCGAATCGGAATGGTAAAAATACCAACCAATTTTAGACCACTTTTACCATTCACAGATAAAATTGATGCGCATAACACTTTTATAAAACGTGTTTTTATTAGCGGTAATACATGGGTGCAATTTAAAAAAGGAAATGGTATTGAATCTAGTCTTTTAAAAACAAACCTTAATAACTATGGTGTTGGAATTAACTATAATGAATACAAAGATGAGTAGTCCTTGGCATCTATACCTCATGGCAGCAATCTATATATTTGCTGGCCTTATGCATTTTATAAAACCTAAACTATATCTACACGTCATGCCTAGATATTTACCAAACCATAAGGCCTTAGTATATTTAAGTGGTGTTGCAGAAATACTCTTAGGTATCGGTTTGTGTTTTGTCGCTTTGAGAGCCTTTTCTATTTATGCAATTATCTTAATGTTAGCTATTTTCTTAATGGTTCATTTTTATATGTTGTCTGGAGAAAAAGCATCTACAGGCATCCCAAAATGGATTTTGATACTTCGCATTCCGCTACAGTTTGGATTGATGTATTGGGCTTGGGTTTATCTTTAATGGCATGTAACAACATTTAGCGGCAACCACATATGAGCAACAGTTATTCAATTTTTAAAAGATGGAGTACGCTTTTAAATTACAAGCAGTGCTGGATACTCATAGAGTTGTTAACGTAATAGAGGATAACGCTCGTCCTGTTGATATGACCTTTAGTATTGGACTATAACTGCCAATACCGTTGAGATTAAAATATATCCTGTTGATTTTGCAATGCCGAATTAATTGTAGAAAACGCAAGTATCTTGAATAGAATTGGTACCTATTTTAAAATATGTAAAAACGACATATCCTAAGTCATCTCGCAGATTCATGATTCTCTATATCTATAAAAATTACTCTAAAATTTCCTGCTGTATATTTTCTATTTACTAACCGAGCTCCAGCCAACGCATCACACGAACACAGCAAATAAGCCAAGCAAACCCTACACGAAAACACCAGGTATAATCTCACAAAACGTTCCCTAACACTTCGTATAAAAATTTAGTTAATGTATCTTTGTATTCTATTTAAAGGTAGTAATTATGGGAGCAAGTAAAATAGTAAGTTATATTAAAGATGTATTAAAAAACATGCCAAATAACTGGTTGGATCTAACCACCCATCGACTAGATATTTATGATGAAAAACTGGCTAAAATTCAGTTCTTAGATCAATTTGAGAGCTTATTCAATGACCATAATTCTAAATCATCAGCACTTATCGAATTGCCAACTGCTTATGACTATATTCGATTAGGTCATCCATTATCGTGTATCTTAGAATGGGGAATTGCTAAATTAAATGCACTAGAACCAGATAATGTCATCAGTTTTACATCAAAGACGATTCCTGTTCTGGCAATTCTTAGAAAAAATGCATTAGAGCATAAAAACACGCAAATCATCCATACGAGTGCCTTGCCAGAGTTTTTTGATGCGGACTTAGTAAAGCGCGTTTATGGGTATAAATTTGAATTAAAAAGTGTTGATAATATAGAAGATGTTGCCCAATTTAATGGAACTACGATCTTCATTTCACAACAAGACAAAATAGGCAGTACTGAGCGCAACGCAAATGTTGACTTTTTTGTCAATATTCATGGGAATTTAGGAAGTGTTTTATTAGTAAATGGCAAACAAAACGAAAGCTATATCTCAGATATTCAACATGTACGAAGAAGAGAGACCGTTGCAATGACGCCAGACAATTGTCTAATGGCATTAAAAATTCTAACAGGCCAATCTTCTTTTAATCCTAACACAAGCAATACAGAGACCAACAAAGCATCAGTCTTAGATTCAATTGCGACCATTACAGGTTCAAATACAAAGTCATTAGTTGGCTCTAGTGGACTATCTATTCAATATGCGATTATGATGGGTTTAATTCATGACGCCTTAGAAAACCATAAAGGAAAGGCTATTAAATTTATTGTTCCTCCAAATTGTTATGGTGGTACAAATGACCAAGCACGACGCGTTGCTGACTGCCTTGACAACGTTGAAGTAGTGGATTTACCAGTAGATGGCGATAACGAGATGGTTCAAAGTATAGATATCGTTTTAGATAAAATTGCAAGCGAAAACGCTGTCCCGTATATAATTGCTGAAATCCCAACAAACCCTAGAGTTGAAGTTCCAGATCTTTTAAAATTAAAAGAGGTGTTAACTAAAGTGCGTAAAACTGCAACTGGAGACATTGCCATTGATCCTGTTTTTATTTTAGATCAAACATTTTGTCCTAATGTTCTCTTTTTAGGTGATGGCGAGATCCTATCGACGATTAGAACCATCTCCTATGCTAGTGGCTCAAAATTCCCTAGTGGTGGACAATGTACTGCAGGTTATTGTGTAGGAAATAAAAAAACGGAAGCTCTGATGGATAAAATTGAAGTGCACCTAGAACTTTGCGATAATGAGGCTACAACGCTCCAATATGAGATATTAGCAAAGCAAATGCCTTCAATGAATCAGAGAATTAAGGACGCTTATAAGAACACGCGTGAATTTGTAAACTTTATCCATGAGACATTACCAGAGGCAAAAATTAATTTTGTATCTCCAGCATTAGCAGAGGAAGGATTTACACCATCTGTTTTTTCATTAGACCTTCCAACGAAAGGGAATACTGATGAAGAAAAAGAGTCTCATAAACGCGTATTAAATTTAAAATTAATCAATTTAATGATTACAGAAATCCCTAATGAAAGTAAGTTTTGTGTGAGTTATGGGCAGTTGAAAGGTTGTTATTGGACCATACCTGCAACCTCCACTCAAGGAACGACTAAAGAAGGTGATAAAGATTATATTGTACGTGCATCACTATCTCCAAACTTAGATCTCGAACTGCATAAAAAAGTCTTTTTAAATTTTGTAGAAAATATTTAATTGCACTACCTATTTTGAGCTTGTAAAATACAAATAACAGCATTCGGAGTTTGAAAGTCTCGTCAATTTGCCGCTAGTTTCACTAATGACAGTTCGCTTATTGTCAATTATAAGGATGGGTTTACCTTGTCTCGTATTGAACAAAGCGAAAATCATAACATATTCTATAAAAATGTTTACTACCGAATTTACAGTAACAATAAACACCTGAGCATTTAAAGACGCCATCCCAACAGTCGTCACGAGCCAACCAGATTATTTGAAATTGGAAAAAACCGTGCCTATAAAAAAGTGAGCTTTTCTATATTTAAATAAAATTCAGCTTAAGGTGTAGAATTGGACACCTGCAACACCTTACCGTTATAAAATTTATTTCCGTTTAATGAAAACTCATGGATATAGTTCGCCATTTCCAAGGCTGTTGTTGGTGCTTGATAATCAGGGAATGCCTCTTTAAGCATTTCGGTTTGCACAGCTCCTAAGGCCAGCACATTAAATTGAGGTCCTGTTTCTTTATACTCTTCGGCTAAAAGCTCTGTAAGTGTAATTACCGCACCTTTACTAGAGCTGTAAGCTGCTAATCCAGGAAACTTCATACTGCCTTGAATTCCCCCCATTGAGCTTATGGTTAATACATGTCCATCGCTTTTCATAAAAGGCAAAACAACTCTTGTCATTTCAGCAACACCAAAAACATTGGTTTCATATACTTTTGAAAAGTCTCTAAAAGTCGTCTCAGCAAATGGTTTATTGAGCAACATACCAGCATTATTGATTAGAATATCAACATGCTTAAAATCGTTTTTAATAAATGCCTCTACTTTATTATAATCCTCTTCTTCGCATAAATCAAAGGCAAAAGATGAAATATTATCAAACTGAAGATTATTAACCGGCTGAGCATTTCTAGATAATGCTAATACATTGTGACCTTGACTAGCAAATAAACGCACTAGCTCAAAACCGATACCACGACTTGTTCCTGTAATAATAATATTTTTACTCTGCTTCATTCATTTTAATTTCTTTGGTTGGTGTATTACTCATTTTTTCTATGGCTGGTATAACGCTATTAATAAGACTTGCCATGTGATTATAATCCAATTTGTCTGCTTCATCATCTACATGATGGTAATACTCATAATTAGAGAGATCACAAGAAGACATAGTTTGACAAGGAATCTTAAAAGCTTCATAAAAAGCATAATTATCTGATTGCCTAAATAGGTTATACTTTTTTGCAATTTCAGAAAATCCAATAACTTTAGAACCTAAATATTCATTCATTTTTTCAGCCATATTAGACATCTCATAACCTGTAAGAAAAGCGATATAATCACGGTCCTTAAATGGCACTCCAATCATTTCCATATTTACCATAGTATAAAGGTTGATATTTTCTGCTTTTAATTTTTTAGCTAAATGTTTCGAACCTAATAAACCTTTTTCTTCTGCTGAAAATAAAACAAACATTAAACTTCGTTTATTATTCTTTTTAGCGGCAAAATATTTTGCCATAGCGATCACAGAACTTGTTCCTGCTGCATTATCATTAGCTCCATTAGCTATAGAATCATTATCAACTATTTTATCTATAATACCAATATGATCGTAATGTGCGCCAATTATAATGTATTCGTCTTTGAGTTTTGGATCGTTACCTTCTATGATGCCCACGACATTAAAGGCCTCTAAGCTATCGACTTTAAAATCATCCCTATATGTTTCAAAATAAGGCTTAACACCTAAAGCATTAAACTGATTTTCTAAATAAGTTGCAGCCTCATCAATCCCTTCAGAACCTGTATTGCGTCCTAATAACCTATCTGAAGCTAAAAAACGAACTGTTTCCTTTAATTCGTCACTTGTGATGGTTATTGGTTTTATATTTTCTTTAGGAGCGTTTTTACAACTAAAAACTGCAATTAAAATAATAAGTAAGAGTGTTTTTTTCATTGATATTCATATTTTATTCCCATAAAAATGAGAATCTTTTTACTTGAGCCTAAAGATAAAAAATCCCAATTCAAAATGATTGAATTGGGATAATTATATAATACTATTAGATATCTGACTTTAATTATACTAACATGGTCACAGGATTCTCAATATACCCTTTTAAGGTTTGTAAGAATAGTGATCCAGTAGCACCATCAACAGTTCTATGATCGCATGCTAATGTTAATTTCATTGTATTTCCAGCAACGACTTGTCCGTTTTTAACAACGGGTTTCGCCACGATTGC
>JBLHML010000033.1:0-10871 GCA_047622005.1 Dokdonia sp.
TGAAGCAGAGGCTGTTGTTTATATGAGACTTGAAAGTTTTGGGTTTGAAATTCAAAGTATGGAGGGTTTACAACACTTTTCAAATTTAGAAACCTTAAAATTAGAAGATAATTATTTAACAACATTAGATGTTAGCATGTTATCAGAACTAAGAATTTTAGATTGTTTTAATAATAATTGAACTAATTTAAATGTGACAGGATTGGCTAACTTAGTGTCATTAAACTTTGAAGATTCAGATAGTCAAAGAGATAATCAGGTTTCTAATATTGATTTAACAGGTTTAGTTAGTTTAATTAGCTTACGTTGTGATTGGAATGAAATTAGTAATCTGGATTTCACAGGAATTAATTCAATCACTTCCTTAAGATGTACTTTTAATAATATAACAACTTTAGATTTAAGTAATCAAGTAAACTTTAATTTACTCAATTGTTTTGGAAATGACTTGTTCGATTTGAATTTGAAGAATGGATCAATTGAATCTTTAGTTGTTTTAGGTACTGGCAATACAAATTTAAATTATATCTGTGCAGATAATGAAGATATCGCTGAATTGCAAGAATATTTAGATGCTATTGGAAATGATAACTGTGTTTTGAATACTTATTGCTCTTTTAATCCAGGTGGAGAATTTTATACTATTAATGGCAATGTGAGAGTTGATGTAGATGAAAACGGTTGTGATATTAATGATTATGAATATCAATATTTAAAATTTGAAGTTGAAAATTCAAATCAAGATTTAGTTTCTGTCGTATATTCAAATGAGAATGGAATTTATGAATTACCCAATCCTGAAGGAAGTTATACGATTACTCCAAAGCCAGAATATCCAGAATATTTCGAAATTTCTCCAGAAAATATTGCGGTTAATTTCCCAGTTGATGCTAGTCCTTTATTACAAGATTTCTGCTTGACTCCAATTGGAGAAAAAATGACTTAGAAATAACACTATTTCCATTAAATGATGCAATTCCAGGATTTAATGCTAATTATAAAATAATATATTCAAATAAAGGTAACACGGTTATTTCAGGAGAAGTGGAACTTAGTTATTTTTATAATCAGATGAACTACGTAAGTGCAATTCCTTCAATTGATAGTCAAAGCCTAAATGAGTTACGTTGGAATTATGTTGACTTAGTTCCCTTTGAAACTAGAGAGATTTATTTTACTATGAATATCAATGAACCAACAGAGTCAGATTATCCTGTAAATTCTGGTGATTTGCTAGTTTTTGATGCTTTTGTCAGACCTACAGTTGGTGATGAGACGATAAATGATAATTATATTCTAATTCCTCAAACTGTAGTCAATTCTTTTGATCCAAATGATAAACGATGCTTAGAAGGTGACTTCATAAGAGAAGCTTCAGTTGGAGAATACGTACATTATATGATTCGTTTTGAAAATACAGGAACTGCTAATGCTATCAACGTTGTTGTTAAAGATGACATTGATACAAGTAAATATGATGTAAGTACAATTATTCCTTTAAATGCAAGTCATGATTTTGTAACCAGAATTCAAAACACAAATGAGGTTGAGTTTATTTTTGAAAACATCAATTTGCCTTTTGATGATGCTAATAATGATGGTTATATTACATTTAAAATTAAAACTTTAGAGACACTAACTATTGGAGATACGTTTAGTAATGATGCCGAAATCTACTTTGATTTCAATTTCCCAATCATTACTAATGATTATGTAACAACAGTAGAAGATAATTTATCAGTAGATGATCAAGAATTGAGTGCTAAGGTTAAAATATTTCCAAACCCAGTGGGTGATAAACTTTTTATTACTTCCGAAGTAAACATAGAAAAAATTTCCATTTATGATATTAACGGACGTTTATTAAAAACTGTTGTTTTTTACGGAAATGAAACACAAAGAACTATTGATTTACAACAATTAGCAGGTGGTGTGTATGTCATAAAATTTTCTTCGGAAAATGGTGAATTAACCCAGAAGATTATAAAAAAGTAAGTCAATATGTCTGTCATTTGTGCATGCGCTAGAATGATAAATTAAATCTTCAATTGTCGCTTCGCTAAAGATTTTCCAAGTAATAAACCTACAACTGCAAGCACAATATCTGAGATACTAAACCATAACTCTTTTGGTAGCATAGCCACATTAAAAATAGTTGCTGCTAGCATTAAACCACCAACAATGTAAGCTGGGACCATACTCGTTTTTGAGATGAAGCCTGCAACAAACATTCCTGCAACAATACCCATAAAATGAGCAATCACAACCATGACTTTTGATCCTGTTGGGATGACATCCATGTTATTTTTTATCCACTCTATATCCATTGGATTGGCACCTTCTGGTAAAGGAAATATATTATGACCAATAAGAGATTCGAATATATAAACGGTTAATGAGGCTACGATGAATCCTATAATTGTTGCAAGACTATTTTTCATGAGTTTGATGGTTAGTTATGAAAATCAAGATAAGGAAAAATGCCCAACCAACAACCAAGTCCTCTAATTTCCACATCAACCACAAAAAAAGTTCATTTATTTTGTTTAACAATGAATTAAAATAATTAAACAAAAAGTCTTAAATCCTTAGCTAAAATCATTCTATCATCCTATTTTTGCAGGACTATGAAACTAACGTTTAAAGAAATATTTTTTTTATCTAGACCAAGATTTTGGATGTACGTGCTCGGTACGTTTCTTATTGGTGTGATATCATCAGGGAACTTGTTTTTATACGACGCTACTACGACGCTTCTATTAATAGCGTTTGGTGTGTTTTTTTCTGTGCCAGCTAATGTCTTTATTTATGGTGTAAATGATATTTACGATCATCAAACCGATATTCATAATGATAAAAAGATAAAATACGAATCGGTGTTACCCCTCCAAAAACATAGAAATTTATGGAACATCATGATCTCGCTATTAATTCCTTTTTTACCTCTGTTTTTTATGGTAAGTGGGCCAGCAAAATTAGCCTTACTAGTGTTTTTATTTACAGGAGTATTCTACTCGGCAACGCCTATACGGGCAAAAAGTAAACCACCATTAGATGTTTTGTTTTCGGCAATAATATATGTGTCACCAGCACTCGTTGGGTTTTTTATCACAGGAAACACAAACATAGAATGGTTAGCGGTATTTGGGGGCTTGATTTGGGCCTTTGGGATGCAAACCTATTCTGCGGTTCCAGATATCGAAGCCGATAAAAAAGCGGGTGTAAATACTTTGGCGATTGTACTCGGTGAGAAAAATGCCTTATGGTTTTGTTTAATTGCCTACGTGATTTCTGCGACAATAGGATTTTATTATGTAGGCTATATTTCGATCCTTTTCGGTTTGGTCTATGCAGTAATGGTGTTACTTAGCATATATAACGTTTCAAAACTGTTTAAATATTACACCTACTTCCCACTGATTAATGTAGCCTCAGGAACCATTTTGTTTTTCTATCTATTTTTTAAAGAAATACTATAGTCAGTGCTACAAGGATTCTAAAGGTTTAGGCGTCTTAATCTTTTGAATACGTTTGTAAACCAGTTCTGCAGAAATTAAACAGATGGGCATCCCAATTCCCGGACTCGTGCCAGCACCAACATAATACAAGTTTTTTACCTTTTTACTGTAGTTTAAGGGTCTGTTGAGCGTTTGTTTAAGCGTATGGGCCAATCCTAGGGCGGTTCCTTTATAGGCATTATAATCTCTTCTAAAATCGTCACTCCAGTACGACCGTTCATACACAATATAATCTTCTATGGCTGGGAGCTTTAAATCCGTTTTCATGAGATCCAAAATCTTCTGACGATAACTGTTCATATCGTCTTCGGAAAGCGTTAAACCGGGAGGGATAGGCACCAAAACATATAAATTATCAGTTCCTGGAGGCGCTAAGTCTGGGTCCGTTTCTGTAGGCTTACAAATGTAATAACTAGGGTCTTCTGGAAGTTGAGGCGTATCAAATAACTCCTTAAAATTTTGCTTCCAATCACCACCAAAACGTAAATTATGATGACTTAAAATATCTAATTCTCTATCTAAACCAAGATACATGATAAATGCACTCGGACTCAAAACAGCCTTTTCCCAATAGCGTTCTGGATAGGTTTGATGACGCTTCTCCAATAAATGAGTTTCTGTAAACCATAAATCGGCATTTGAAATTATGAGATCTGCTTCTAATGTCGTTCCGTTGTCGAGTAGAACACCTGTTGCTTTATTTTTTGTCACTATAATTTTTGACACAGGGCTATTCGTCATAAACTGAACACCATGCTTTTTGTTTATATTGACCAATGCTTTTACAATCTCATAGATACCACCTTTAGGATAGTACACGCCCATATTGAAATCTATGGCATTCATAATGTTGTACATGGCAGGCGTTTTTGCAGGATCAGAACCTAAAAACACCAATGTATATTCTAATATCTTTTTTACGCGTTCGCTTTTAAACCACTTATTTAAATAGGACTGCATGGTTTGAAACGGATTGAGTTCAATCCCTTTTTTAATCACATCCCATTTTAAGAAATCTAATGAGAATCCGAGATTTCGATACATGAACGTTTCCTTAGCCATTTCATATTGCTCACCAGAACGTTTTAAGTATTCTTTAATCTTAGGCGTAATACCAGGTTCTAATTGCTCAAAAAGCGGTAAATCTTTTTCTAAATCAGAATGAATATCAACGACAGGCAACTCTTCATCATTAGAAAAAAATACGCGGTAAGAAGGGGAGAGCTTCACCAAGTCTAAATGATCTGAAATGGGTTCATCAAGTAGTTTGAAATAATGCTCAAATACATCTGGCATTAGGTACCAAGACGGTCCCATGTCAAAGGTGTAGCCTTCAGCTTCAAAAATATTTGCACGTCCGCCAAGATTGGCGTTTTTCTCAATGACAGTAACGTCATAACCAGATTTCGCTAACAATGCAGCAGCACCTAATCCTCCAATTCCAGAGCCGATAATAATGATCTTCTTTTTCACTTCTGCAAAGATAACGAAGCTTTAAATGCTGTGAAATTATTTGAGTAGTAATTGTGGAAGTTAATAGTGTATTTGTTTAAATAAAAAATTCCTGAAGGGTAGTTCAGGGTTTAGATTCTTAAGTAATGGAATGACAAACCTTACTGAAACCCTAATCTGCTTTTCAGTCGAAGACTTTCTAATTAATAAGCCAAAACTCAAATCAAAACATTACGAATACTAATTATTTTCTTCTGGTAAAGGGGAAATCATAATATGTGCTCGATGTGTTCCAGGATTCATAATCCAAGGATGATTTGAACCTGCAGGTGCTTCGGGTAAACCAGTAGATGCTGAAGTTGCAAAAGGCATATAGACCACATAACGTAGTTTTGCGCCATCTACTTTAAAGGTTTCAGGGTTGAATTCTGTTTTTGCTCCTGAGTAAATGTGCAATGTTGCTCCGGTAGTTATTTTAAGTGCACCTGATTTCATTTCCTCTTCTCGAATTTCAAATATGTCCTGTGGTGTCTTTCCTTCTGCTTTTAATACTCTTCCTCTTGCCATGAATGGCTCGAGATCTTTATGGTAACATGCTGCACTAAATCCGCTTTTGTTAGGATTATCTGCGAGGATAATAAATTCGTTAGTACCTTCTTTAAGGGTTACAAATTCGCCTTTCATATTATATCCAATGACTTTAGATTCAGATCTGCTTGCTTCGGGAGCAGCTAGTAATGCTGTGGCGATTAAATCAGCATCGGTAGCAATAGATTGTAATGCTTTACCGCTATCAGTTGATATGCTTTTTGTTTTAGTTTCTATTTCTTTGAAATTCTCAGTTGGCGTATTTGTTTTGTCTGATGAATTACAAGACATTAAAATTCCTGTAAAAATAAAGGCTGTTATACTATGTTTCATGAGTAAATCTTTTTTTTGGAGTTATAAATATATTCTCATTTATAAAGTTACTAAAATCCATTAACTTTTATGAATTCCACTGATGATTACCTAATTGTTTCAATAAGGTGATAACTCGATTTAGCAGTAATTCGAGTGTTTGCCCGAGATATAAATTTTGCATCAATCATATAATGATAGTATTAGATTTCTCATTATTTGAGAGTTTGATTATTTTGAATTAAAATTGTTCACTTTATTATTTCGTCAACTTAATTCCCCCAATATCAAAAATCTCGGGTAGATTACTAAAGTCCTTTTCTGATATCACAGAAATGATTTCTATTTCTTAAAATTAAAATATTCTAATTTTATATAGAAATCTGAAATTGTAAATAATAGTATCAATCCAAATATGAGTGAGAGGACACCTAGCGCTGTATACCTTATTTGCTTGATGTTTATGATTGTCATTCATTAATTAGACATGATTTTAATTTCAAATACAGTGTGCTAAACGAAGTTAGTCGTTTTTTATTAATCGAAACGTTACGATAGTGATCTATGCAATAAAAAAATCCCGAACGTTAGTTCGAGATTTTTTAATTTCACATTAAATGCAAAATGATAATATTTATTTATGTTATTGCGATGTTTTAAGAGTCCTGTCTTTTTAAAGCATTTGGACTACGCTCAATGTGACAGCAGTCTTTACTTGAACGACAATCTCTTATTTTACATGCGAGTAAGTTGCCAAACATCGCTTAGCGACCTAGTCCTCAATCAAAACCCACTCACCCTTTGCAATCAAAGGTTCAGCTTGCTTATATTTTACGGTTTTATTCTCACCACTCATCACGTGTTTAATAGTCACACGATCATTACGACCAATTTTTGGCTTATCACGTACAATCGTTTCAATAACTTGCTGCTGTGATTGAGATGCTCCAGCACCAACAGATCTACTTTGTGCAGCACGTTCATCCATATTTTGGATTTCCTCTTTTTGCGTTTGTAGATTCTCCTGCTTACGCGATTTAGCTTCTTGTATGTTGTCTTGTGTTTCTTGAGGTAACTCTCCTTTAAATAAGAATGAAATCACATCTTTATTCACTTGGTCAATCATGTCTTTAAACAATTCAAAAGCTTCAAACTTGTAAATTAATAAAGGATCCTTTTGCTCATGAACCGCTAATTGTACCGATTGCTTTAACTCATCCATTTTACGTAAATGTGTTTTCCAAGCATCATCAACAATGGCTAATGAAATATTCTTTTCAAAATCATTGATTAACTGCGTTCCTTTAGTTTCATAGGCTTTTTCAAGATCTGTAACCACTTGTAAGTTCTTCACGCCATCTGTAAAAGGAACAACAATACGTTTGTATTTATCACGCTGATTTAAATACACATTCTCAATTACTGGGAATGCTAATTCTGCGTTGCGTTTCATTTTTGCTCTGTAGTGCTCAAATGCAGATTTATACACTTTACCAGCAATTTCTTGAACTGTAAGTTTTCCAAATTCAGCTTCAGAAATAGGTGAACTCATAGAGAAGTATCTAATCAACTCAAACTCGAAGTTCTTGAAATCTTCAGCAGCTTTGTTAGCTTCTGTAATCCCTTCCGAAGTATCATAAATCATATTGGCTAAATCCACACGAAGACGATCACCTTCTAGGGCATGACGACGACGTTTGTAAACAACTTCACGTTGTGCATTCATCACATCATCATATTCTAGTAAACGCTTACGAACACCAAATTGGTTTTCTTCCACTTTTTTCTGTGCACGTTCAATAGATTTTGAAATCATAGAATGCTGAATCACTTCACCTTCTTCTAATCCCATTTTATCCATCATTTTGGCAATACGCTCACTACCAAATAGACGCATTAAATTGTCTTCTAGAGAGACATAAAACTGAGAGCTACCAACATCTCCTTGACGACCAGCACGACCACGTAACTGTCTATCCACACGACGAGAATCATGACGCTCGGTACCAACAATGGCCAAACCTCCTGCTGCTTTTACTTCTTCGGAAAGTTTAATATCCGTACCACGTCCTGCCATATTGGTGGCGATTGTAACTTGTCCAGTTTTACCTGCTGCATCTACAATCTCTGCCTCTTTTTTATGCTGTTTGGCATTTAAGACATTATGCGGAATCTTACGAATACTCAACATTTTACCCAATAACTCACTAATCTCAACCGAGGTTGTACCAATCAATACTGGACGACCAGCTTGAGATAATGCAGTCACATCATCAATTACTGCGTTGTATTTTTCACGTTTCGTTTTGTATACTAAATCTTGTCTGTCATCACGTACAATAGGTCTGTTGGTTGGAATTTCAACAACATCTAATTTATAGATTTCCCATAATTCTCCAGCTTCAGTAACCGCTGTACCTGTCATACCAGACAATTTACGGTACATTCTAAAGTAATTTTGAAGTGTTACCGTCGCAAAAGTTTGGGTGGCATCTTCAATCTTTACATTTTCTTTAGCTTCAATCGCTTGGTGTAAACCATCACTATAACGACGACCATCCATAATACGACCGGTTTGCTCATCAACGATCATTACTTTATTATCCATCACAACGTATTGGATGTCTTTTTCAAATAAGGCGTAAGCTTTTAGTAATTGGTTGAGTGTGTGGATACGTTCAGATTTGATTCCGAAGTCTCTAAACAAATCTTCTTTTGCCTCAGCTTCTTCATCTTTAGAAAGTCCCTTGTTTTCAATTTTAGAGATTTCCATCCCGATTTCGGGCATGACGAAGAAATCTGGATTATCTTTTCCGGAGAGATATTCAACACCTTTATCTGTTAATTCAACTTGATTGTTTTTCTCTTCGATAACGTAGTAGAGTTCTGCATCAACTTTCGGCATTTCTCTATTGTTATCTTGCATGTAGAAGTTTTCAGTCTTCTGAAGCAATGCCTTTATCCCTTCTTCACTTAAGAATTTGATTAATGCTTTATTCTTCGGAATTCCGCGATACGCTCGCAATAGTAGGAAACCACCTTCTTTTGTATCGCCTGCTGCAATCAATTTTTTGGCTTCGGCAAGTACACTTACTAATTCTTTCTTTTGAGCACTTGCAATATCATCAACCTTAGGTTTTAATTCTGTAAACTCGTGACGATCGCCTTGAGGAATTGGTCCAGAAATAATCAAAGGTGTTCTCGCATCATCGACTAATACTGAATCTACCTCATCAATAATGGCGTAATGATGCGGACGTTGTACTAAGTCATCTGGCGAATTTGCCATGTTATCTCTTAGGTAATCAAAACCGAATTCGTTATTTGTTCCGTAGGTAATATCTGCTCTATATGCTTTACGACGTGCTTCACTGTTGGGTTGGTGGTAATCAATACAATCAATACTCATACCATGAAATTGAAATATTGGAGCCATCCACGCACTATCACGTTTTGCCAAGTAATCATTTACCGTTACTAAGTGCACACCTTTACCAGCCAATGCATTTAAATACACAGAAAGTGTTGCTACCAACGTTTTTCCTTCACCAGTTTGCATCTCTGCAATTTTACCTTGATGCATCGCTGTTCCACCAATTAACTGGACATCATAATGTATCATATCCCAAGTAATTGGCTTGCCTGCTGCATCCCAAGAATTGGCCCAAACCGCTTGATCTCCATTTAAAGTCACATAATCGTTGTCGCCAGAAACGACACGGTCAAACTCGCTTGCAGTTACTGGGATTTCTGTATTATGAACAAAACGCTTTGCTGTTTCTTTAACCACAGCAAATGCTTCTGGCATAAGGGTTGTCAAAACGTCTTCTGTAACGGTGTAGATATCATCGTTAATCTTATCGACTTCTACATAGATATCTTCTCTTGCATCAATATCATCTGTCTCCACAGCATCTTTCAATAATTGATCAATATTATCTTGAAGTGGCTTACAAGCTTCAGCAATTTTTGCTTTAAACTCTGCGGTTTTTGCTCTTAGACCATCGTGAGATAATTGCTCAAGGGCAGTTTCAAATACTTTGACTTGTTCTACAATAGGAGAGAGCGCCTTAACATCTTGTTTAGATTTATCTCCTACAAATACTTTTAATACTGAATTTAAAAAACTCATTGGTGTTTATTTATATGGTTTGAAACGTTACGAAGAACGTTTTATCTGTAATACTTTAGTGTCAATTTAAATTTAAAAAGGCGTATAAATAAATTGAGTTATTTTATGATTAATTGAAGTTAGAAATTCTTAGCATAGTGATGGCTACGGTTAGGATTTTAAACAAAAATTAAGCGAAAAAGAAACAATTTATATGCTGCTTTATATGTTTAATTTGACATACGCATCAAAGATATGATTTGTGTTAGTTATATTGAACTCATATTCACTTTTTATTTTACCTGCAAAATTCTCATTTAACACTATTATTTTACTCTTTTTTATAAACGTAGCGATGCTATGTTGATAAAAAACATTTTCATTCTAGTGCAAAAGCAGAACTTTTCGGTTCAAAACAAAAAATTAAGATGAGTTCGTTTAAAATTTGAGCACAAAAAAAGCCTCAAAATGAGACTTTTTAACTTTTATGTTACGTTTAATGTAATTTGAACTTCAAATTACTTAATATTCGTCCTCGTTCCAGAGATAATCCTCGTCTGTGGGATAATCAGACCAGATTTCTTCGATGGAATCATAAGAGTCGCCTTCATCTTCTATCGCTTGTAGATTTTCAACAACTTCCAAAGGAGCTCCTGTTCTAATAGCGTAGTCAATTAATTCGTCTTTAGTCGCTGGCCAAGGCGCATCACTTAAATAAGATGCTAATTCTAATGTCCAATACATGTGTTATGCGGTTTAAATTTCTGCAAAAATAAAATTATAGTTCAGAAAGTCAAGAAAAAAGTGAATTAATTAATTAAAAATTTTAAAGAACTTATGTTTTTTACTGATTTTAAGCCGAGTAGAACTGTCTATGATGTTCGCAAAGT
>JBLHML010000034.1:0-10135 GCA_047622005.1 Dokdonia sp.
TCTTTGGACCTCTGGAATGAGATTCCAAGAGATATCTGATAAACCTTTAACGACAATGTTTGTTTGCGAGCCATGAAAGCTCTCTATTAACTCGGTTATGTGATCAATAAAAGGGTAATTACTATCTAGCGCTCCATGTTCTTTTGATATATCTCTAGCTCTATAATACAAACCGTGCAACTCACTGATGACCGCAGTTTGAATTTGCTCTTCATGTTCTAATTTGGTCATTAATTGAAACACATCATTAGCGACTTCATCATGAATTTGTTTTGAAATACGAGACTCCGTATTGAAAACTTGGAGAAGTTTGTCCTTTTTATGTTTAAACCTAAGTAAAAAATAACCACCACAACTTAGCAGTAAAATAAAAATTGCTATAAAAAGATGACGTTGACTTTTAGCATTTGCCTCCTGAGATTGTAATTCACTTTTACTTAAATCATATTTCATTAGAGCAAACTTATTCATGCTTTCTTTTTCAGCTTTGTATAAACTATCATTTAGCCTTTTATATGCTTTTGCAAATTCATCATCACTCAAATCTGTTAATAAACCCAGCGCATCATTTCTATAGGACGCAGAGTTAATATTATTTGCTAATTCATTAGCTTTTAGGGCATATTTTTTAGCATCTATTGTATCTCCAATACTATTAAAGTATTTTGCTAAATGTGAATAACTAGTATATATGCTTGACGTATCATTTACTTGTTCTCTAAGTTCTAAAGCCTTTTTCATATAAGTCAAACCCTCTAGATTGTTTTGTTTAGAGTAAATCACTCCTAAATTATCTAATACAAGAGCTTTTGTAGCATCACTTTCAACTCTTGGAAAAATCTTTAGGGACTTTAATAATTCATCTGTAGCTTTTACTGTTTCGTTATATCTTTTATATAAAATTGAAATATTATTATAGACAATCACGCTGTCTTTAGCCGTTTTAGACAATGATAAAACCTTGTTATATAACTTTAGTGTTTTATCCTTATTCCCCTTTTTATTATAAATATTTCCTAAAAGATTATAGAAACTGGTTTCAAAATTTGACAAATCAATTAAACCTTTTGATTCATCAATAATTTTTAAGCCTTTTACAGCAGTTTTTTCAGCTGTATTATAATCTCCATTTTTAAAATCTATACTCGATAAAAAGTAAAGACATCTTAAAGTTCTATCTATATTATCGTTTTTAATAGCATCATCATAACTGTCATTAAAATACTTGTATGCACTAGACAAGTCATTTGCATTTTGAGGATTAAGCGCTCGATTAGAATAATATTGCAAGCTATCATTTAATTGTTGTGCTAAAAGATGTTTTGCGTTGCCTAAAAATAATAGACAATAGATAGCACAAAAAAAAAGGAATGAATTGTTGTTTAATTTCATTCCTCTAATGTACTAACTATTTTTAGTTTTAACCACCTACCTCATCTCCTGGTGGTAGCGGTGGGATTTCACCTGTTTCTCCGCAACAGGATTGTTCGTTCACTTGATCTGCAATACTTTCTGGTGTGCAGGATAAGCAGTTTGCTCCAATAAAAAGCAATGCCAATAGGTATATGTTTTTTTTCATGTCTTTAAAAATTTTGCAAAAGAATGGCTGTCTGAGAGTTTTCAGATGTCGTTAAAAGCCATGCTTTTAGATTATTATTTCTGTTATTTTGGGAAGTAGGAAGTGTATTGTAATAGCTGACAATTGCTTCCCTTTTTCAACAATCAGGCTATTACTTTACGGTTTTCCGTAACAATCAATTTTGTGCTTTAGTTACTTTAGCTTGACATAACTTAAATTGATTCGGGAACAAATGTATATTGATATAGAAGTGAATACATTCTAAAAACCCGAACATTCCGAACATTCCGATCTATTCCGTTAAAATCCAAAATGACCGCTTATGAAAACCACCAAAACATACGAGAACGCTATAAAAGAAAAGTATCTTAATGATAAAAACTCTGGAGAACTCAGATCAAATCTTTTTAATCTAACACGTGGTAACCTCAGAACAGTATGCTTAAACTTAATAGACGAAAATTTATCTGTAGATGATCAATTAGTATTTAAAAACTATTTTAAAGTTAGTGAATACAAAGATTTGCGAAGACAAGTTGAAGTCTACGATATAGAAGGGTTTAGACCAATTTATAATTTTTTAAAAGGAGACACTGAATCTATTCAATCCTTTGATGCTTTAGAATTGATAGCTGTAATTCTTAATTTTCATTCGAGACCTTATAAAAAATATAGAATTGGGGATATTAAAAATGAAGACGTTGAAAGTATAGAATATGGCTCTAACACAGAAAATGGCAAATCAACAATCATTGTAAAACCAAAGAATAAAAAATTATTTCTTTGGTATAGCACTATGTCTGTAGCAAATAAAATTCTGTTATTTATTGGAGGCTTACTGTTAATAGCTTTTGTTAGCATATCAATCAATCATGTTTTAAAAAATGAAACTCGCTGGATGGTTTGGCAAGAAGATCATTATGTCGAAATAGATTTGAACACTGAAAAATACAATATCAATCAGCTAAAATTATTTAAAGAAGAGCGTATAGAATTATTTAAAAAAATAACCCCTATTTGTAATGAAACACTATTCTTTAATGAAGATGGAAGCGTTAAAATTTGGTATAAAAAAAATAAGGATAAGGAATTAGAATATTTTACAGCTCTAGGGTTACATCCCGAAACGGGGAAAACACTGAGACCAATAACTCAATATATGATTGATAAATATATCTGTAATTAAGGTATCACTTAAAACAATCACGTATCACTAACAACTTACTCATAAAATGAATTACTATTTCCAAGCCTTTAAATTTGATTAAGAAATTTACGCGACACACGCGAACACCCTTTGTAACAGGACTAAGAACACAGCGATTTTTAATTAACTAACCATCCAGTTTTTAAAAATTAACAAAAGGGATAAGCAACATTTATAACCCAGAAATCTCGAGATTACCATCTGTTCTTGCTGCGATTAGAAAAGCCTAATACCATTTATGGGCCTTTTTTTTATAATAAACGCCTCTATGACGACATAAACACATCCAGTGACGGGTCATGTTTTGAGGACATTATACATTAGAATAGCGACGTCTTAGTTAATCCATTCTTTTTTTGTCCCGATTCTAAAACAACGTTCCTGTCCCAGGTATAGCGGATTACCATGTTTCTCTGACCAAAACCCCTCTAAAAGATCTTTGGTCATGCATTTATAAACAACGACGCCTTTATACACGATATCATTATCGCCTTGGTAATTAAAATTGATAACCAAGATATTGTCTTTAAAAAAACCAGTTCCTAACTGCACTTGACTATTATTTATAAGCCATTTGGCATTAATCCTATGAGTTTCATCTACTGTTAATTCGAGTGTGCCTTTATATCCTGATCCGTCTTCATCTTGATTACCTCCAGTGATATTGAAGTGACCTGTGAGTTCTTTAATAGTCATTTATGATGTGCTGTCTTTTGATTTGGTTTAGGATGTATTAGTTTATAGACCTCTTACGAAGCAGGTACTTTATCTATTGTGATATCATCTATATATTTTCTCACATAAGACGGTATTATATCTCGCTTGAGATCCAGGTCTCAAAGCTAGTTTAGCTTACTATTTTTTACTTTTAGTTTTTTTCTCTTTAAGCTTAACATAAATAAGTTTCAATCGTCCTCTAGAATCCTCACGCCTTTCAATTTCAAAAGCAGGAATAGATTTAATTAAAGGTGTTAATTTCTGAAAACCATAATTTCTAGAATCAAAATTAGGTTGTTTCTTTTGCAATAAATTCCCAACATCTCCTAAAAATGCCCAACCATCATCATCAGCTACATCCTCTATTGTTGCTGCAATAAACCGAATCTCTTTTGGTGTTATTTTATCGTATTCATTATTAGTGGTTTTAGTTGCTTCTGTAGACTCTAATTCATTTTCTGACACTTGGTGTTTCAAAATCTCTATATAAATAAACTTATCGCAAGCCACTATAAAAGGATTCGGTGTTTTCTTTTCACCAATACCATAGACTTTCATACCTGCCTCACGTAACCGCGTTGCTAAACGTGTAAAATCACTATCACTAGACACCAAACAAAACCCATCTACTTTTTCTGAATACAAAATATCCATAGCATCAATAATCATAGCCGAATCTGTCGCGTTTTTACCAGTTGTATAGCCATATTGCTGTATGGGTGTTATGGCGTTTTCCAACAACAAGTTTTTCCATTTATTCAAGTTTGGCTTGGTCCAATCCCCATAAATACGCTTAATAGTGGGATTACCATATTTAGCAATTTCCTCCATCATTTCTTTTACATAAGCCGACGGTATGTTATCGCCATCTATAAGTACTGCTAATTTTATATCCATTTGTTTTTGCTTATAATATTTATTAAATATAAAGATAATTGCTGTAATGCAAAAAACCACCCCTAATGGAGTGGTTTAGCTATACGTGTCTTAAGGCATTACTTTCGACTTGCCTTTTTTGCCAATTTTGCAGCTTTCTTTTCTTTAGGTGATAATGCTGCCTCTTTCTTTACGTTCTTTTTTGAGTCTTGTGATTTTGCCATGTTATTTAATTTTAAGATTATGCTTTTAAATTATGGATGGAATATAGTGAAATAATGTCAATATCGGCTGATGATAAAACTACTTCTGGAAATTTAATATCCTGTATTAGTTCAAAGTAATGACTTCACTCTTTAAGATCCATTTCCCGTTTTCTTGCACACTGCGAGTCACTGTGATTTTGTTGGGACCTACTTTTTTAAAAACGTCGATAAAGTCTAGATCTTTATGAACTGTCGTATTAATAACGACAGGCTCGGTAAGTAAAGCACCATTAGTGGCATTAAATATATATAAACTCTTAGTAGTGGATTTGATATCCCAAAAACCAATCTCATCTGCTCCGTCTCTATTAAGATCTTTTAGATTTTCTAATTGTGATTTGTACACACCTTTAATTGTAATAGGCTCTAGGTCGCTATTACTAAAGGTGATCACGCTATTACAACCTCCTTTACATTGTACCTCATCGCTAATTTGTATATCTGTTGTCGTAGTCGCGCTTATTTCTGGAGAGATCACAGCAGCAAAGTCTGATAAGCCATCGCCATTAAAATCCCCATACAGTCGCTTATTTTTAAAGATCAGCGGGTTATTTTCACGAGCACTGGAAAAAATAGGAGCATCAAGATCTTTAGAGTTTTCAGCGACACCTTCTCGCAGAATTTTAAATTTACCATTTTTTAAAATCACTGAAAGATAGGAGGTGTAATCTGATTCTATTCCGTTGTAATTTACGCGATTAGTAAATGTAACCAAATAACTTCCAGCTTCTTTCATGATTGCGACTTGGTCATTTAAAACCCGCTGTTTATAATCTGGGAATTGTTCAAACAGCCAGTTTTTATCTTGCTGTACTTGTGCCCTAGTGCGTTCTTTTCCGTAATAGGTTATAACATCCATATAGTCACGTTCTAAATAAAGTGACTTTAATTGTGTGTGCATTTCGTTCCATTGTTTTACAAAAACGCGAACCGCTTCTTCGTCTTTTGGATTGGTCTTATTACAGCCAAATAATAGAACAATTAACATACAAAAAATAAGTGGGTAAAATTTCATAGATATCGTGGGATTTTAACTTAATAAATCAGTCTTAAAGATACGTGATTTTTTAATGATATCAGGTTTCAATTATGGATATAAAACTGCTGATTGGATAAACTCTTCATGGAGTTTTATAAGATGGAAGACCCTTTATAATCTGTAGTCGTTTCCCTTCTGCTCAAACACTATTAGATAAGATGTAGTTGTAAAACGCTCAATAATTCTGTCAACAATCTTCCATTCAATTATTAAATACTCATGACCTATTGAATATGTAATTGAAGACACCGCTTATAATGCTATTAATAATTTAATCTTCAACGAGGCTACAGACGTATATAACACATCGTATAGATGAAAATTCTGATGGTATTAATGAAAGTATTTTAAGGAATGAGGATGTTAATTAACACCTATAACACACGGCTTCTAAATGCTATTAATTCTATCATAAGGTTTAATCTGTCACTAAATTTCAATGAGAATAATAACCTCTAGGAATAACTTCTGCTTGAACATTTAAATCGATTATGATATTAATTCAATACTTATTAAGCTCACTTAATAATATCAACACAGCACCGAATACCTTTTGGAACACGATTAAAACTTCTTTGATTTAATAACTAATTTATAGAACATAAAAATGGTTTTTCAAAAATTAACACCCTTGGACTCTCTGGATTATGACTTCTTCTCAATAAGATAAAGAAAACCCTATACCGCTCATAATGATTATTTTATATTCCACTATTTGATTCTCCAACATATTCCGTGTCTAGCTCGTTTTCTCTAATTTTCAATAATAAATCAAAATGCTCATTTACAGTATTTTATAAATTAATAATGTTTTTTAAATTCCATAAAAATGCATTTCATCGGTTTTTTTTGCATTTTATGGATAAAAAATAAAATAAATTAATATATTGCGCACTTATTATTGATATTAAATTAATAAATCCAAAACCAATGAGAAAAATTACCTGCTTACTTATTCTTCTGTTGTTAGTTGTTCAAACTTCTTTTGCGCAAGACAAACAGTCCCGTATTAAAATTAATAATCCAAACCAAAGCACAATTAACACAATAGCCTCCCAAGGTATTGACTTAAGTTGTGGTGCAAAACATGAAGGTGAGGATATCATCATTGAAGTATCAGAAACTGAAATCAATAGTTTAAGAGAAAACAATATACTTTTTACTATCGAGATCGATGATATGACACAGTTTTATGTTGATAGAGCCGCTAGAGATTTACCTAGAGCAAAAGCACAACTTAAGGCAGCCAAAGCAAGCGCACAAAATTTTTCTCAACGCTCAATTTCTAGCGTTTTACAGGATAACATCATTCAATATAATGGATGTGATGAAATCGATTTCGTAACCCCTCAAAATTTCAACTTAGGGTCAATGTCTGGATGTTTAACATTTGAGGAGATGAAAAACGAATTGGATGATATGCGTACCTTCTCTCAAAGTAACGGTTTAGATATTGTATCAGTTAAAGCAAATGCGTCTTCTACAGGGCAGCAAACTTGGGGAAATCCAAGTAATAATTTCACAAATCAACAAAATAATGGGCCTGCAACCTATTCTGGAGAAGGCACAACGCGCTGGAATCCTGAAACCGTGTGGTATGTCCGAATTACAGGAGATGAAAGCACATCATCGGAAGGTTCAAAACCGCAAATGTTATTTACCTCAATGATTCATTCAAGAGAAGTAAGCGCATTAATGAACAACATTTATTTTATGTGGTACATTATAGAAAACTATGATACGGACCCTGCAATTAAAGAATTAGTAGATCATAATGAACTATACTTTGTTCCTGTAGTAAATCCTGACGGATTGCGTTGGAACGAAACCTTGAGCCCAAGTGGAGGTGGAACACAACGTAAAAATCTAAGACCAAATACTGGTGGAACTGGATATAACAGAGGTGTTGATTTAAATAGAAATTTTGATTATTTCTGGGCTTATAATAATATTGGTTCTAGTGGAAATGCTAGTAATGGAACGTATCGAGGTCCAAGTCCAGAATCTGAACCAGAAACACAAATTATGGTCGATTTTATAACGAGTAGAAATATTAAATCTGCTGTTTGGAATCACTCGTACGCTAATTCTGTTCCTCATCCTTATGGTGGCGTTCCAAGTTTGAGCTCTGGTCGAGAAGATGAGTATTTCAAATGGCACGAAGAAATGACACGATATAATAGATACTTGTATGGTGCTACTATTTTTTACGAATCTAATGGTCTTCCAGATGATTGGATGATGGGTGGTAACCCAGATAATAATGGTGCCACAGGATCTGGACAAGCTATTATTGCAACTACACCAGAGCATGGTGGACAAGGATTTTGGCCTCCACCATCGACTATTGTACCCATTGCAAAACAATCCATTAGAATATCTTTAGGTACTGCTTATTACGGTGGTAAATATGCTAAACTACATGATTTAACGCAAAGTAATATAACGAGTACAACTGCTAATTTAGATTTTGGTATTGAACGAATTGGTCAAACTGCAAGTGACTTTACAGTGACTGTGACGCCAATATCTGCTAACATTAATAGTATCACATCAGCATCAACAGAAACAGGAATGGTCGTTCTTTCTCAAAGAACGGTTACTGCTACTTTAAACCTCAATCCTAGTATTGGTGATAATGACAAAATTGAATACAACGTTAAATTATCTAATGATGAAGGTATTATATATGAAGCTAACTATGAAAAACACTATCAACCAACCGCTACAGTAAATCTTTTATTTGATCACGATCCAGATACTAGTGGCTTAACAGGTTGGACACAATCTGGTGGCTGGACTAATACAACATCAGATTCGTACACCGGCACAAACTCAATAAGCACAGGAACCTATTCAAATAACTCAAACAAAACACTGACAACAACAAATAGCTTTGATTTTTCAAATTCAAACGAGGTCATTGTTCAGTTTTATACAAAATGGGATATTGAAAGAAATTATGATTTCGTTGAAGTTTTAGGTTCGCCAGATGGTGGATCAACTTGGATACCTTTATGTGGAAATTACACAAAACCAAATGCAACTAGTACAACGACAAGTCATGATAATAAAAGTAGTACGTATGCAAATTTTCAGGCTAATAGTTCTGGACAAATATATGATGGAGATAGACTGGATAATTGGGTCATGGAAGAAATTATTATTGATGACTCCTACTCTAGTTTACTTAATTCCAATAATGTTAAAATTCAATTTAATTTTAGAACAGATGCTCTCAACGTAAATGAAAATTATACAACAACGAATGACGGTTTCTTTATTGATGATTTCAAAATAATTAGTGTTCAAACCCCTTGTGATAATAGTGCTGCTCCTACTGGACTTACTGTAAACTTAATCACACCAACTTCAGCATCTACGTCTTGGGACGCTATTCCTTCGGTAACCTATGATTTACGATTTAGAGAAATTGGAGCGGGATCTTGGAACGATATAACGAATATTACAACTAATTCTTATAATATAACTGGACTTACTGTTAATACAGATTACGAAGTACAAGTCGCAACAAGATGTAGCACAACGTCATCTGCATATGGAACGTCACAAACATTTACAACACCAAGTGCTGTTCCATGTTCAGGAACATCTATTAGTTCTTTTCCTTATTCTGAAAGTTTTGAAAACACTTTAGGCTTATGGACAAATGATACTGGTGATGACTTTGACTGGACCAATAAACAAGAAGAAGGTGATGGTAACTCCACACCTTCAGCAGATACCGGACCTTCATTAGCTTCTGATGGGAATTATTTCATGTTTATTGAAGCTTCAAACCCAAACTTCCCAAGTAAAATAGCTAGACTCGTAAGTCCTTGTTTAGATTTTACTGGAAGAGAAAATGCAACCTTAACATTTGACTATCATATGTTCGGTGATTTTACTGGAGTACTTACAGTTGATATAAGTATCGATAATGGTACAACGTACACATCATTAACAGATTACACATTATCTGGAAATCAACAAAATAGCCATGTTGAAGCATGGAAAACTCAAAATGTAGATTTATCTTTATATGATGGACAATTTGTAAAAGTAAGATTTAGCACCACTACAAGTGCCGACGGATCAAATGGGTGGCAAGGTGATATTTCATTAGATAATTTTGGAATAACGTCAGATGAAGTCATTAGTTCTGCTGCTCCAATAGCTGTCTGTCAAAATATTATTATTCAATTAGATAATTCTGGAAATGCAACAATTGTCGCTACAGACATAGATGGTGGTTCAACAGATGATATTGCAATTACAGACTATGCTATAGATATCGATACATTTGACTGTTCTAATGTTGGCACTCCTGTAGATGTGACATTAACAGTTACAGATGCAGATAATCAAACAGATTTTTGTTTAGGTACCGTTACCGTTACTCTACAAGATGAACCGACGCCAACTAATTGTTGGGATGATTACCAGTTCAA
>JBLHML010000035.1:0-9777 GCA_047622005.1 Dokdonia sp.
GAAGATAAAATAGAAGGAATGATACGTGAGCTTATTGAAGAAACTGGAGCAAAAGACATTAAAAACATACAACCCTTTGGTATTTACGAGGAGTACAGACCTTGGTATAAACCTGACTATGATATTCAACATATGATTTCTTACTGCTACACATGCCATGTCAATAAAGATCTTGGTGTTTCAGATTTGGAATCTTACGAAATAAATAATGGCATGAAAGCAGTTTGGATTAATATCCACGACGCCATAGAACACAATAAAACGACAATGGCTACAAGCGCTAAAAAAGGCATATCTATTGAACGTGAGACTTTTTTATTGACTCTTATTGCTAAAAACATAGTTTAAGACTATTCTGAAACCTTTAAAAGATTATTAATAAGCCATTGTTTATTGAATTAGCAACAGGGCCATCCAACAACTTTGAACTCCAAAACCCTGAAATGAAAATACAAATAAATTATACTGTTCAAATTGATATTATAGCACTAGACACATTATTATTAATTGTTTATTATTGTTTAGAATCTCTAAGAGATGGCAGACTAGGGTTTCAATAAGCTGCGTTTTGCATAATCATAATCTTAATAGGGTTTTGGAGCAAGGTAAAATATGAGGTGGTAGACAATCAATTAAACAGAAAGAATTTTATAGGATTAATGACGACAACATATGATTTACGGAAATTAAAAAAAACAGACTACTATACAGCACAATTTAACTTCAAATCCATTAATATCCAATGGCCTTGTTGTGAAGCCTGATACATATCAAAACTCAAGAATAGTAACGCTTGAATTTTCAAACAAAAGTAAGGTAGCAATTCGAAAAAACCTTATTAGACATAATAAATTCAACTTGATATTAAAGGAAGTAAAAAAAACATAAGAAAAACAATACCTAACAAAGTCTCACATTAATTATATGCTTATTATTTAAACCAATTCAACACGATAATAAAACGCAATTCTTTAAGTTTTTTTTGATTATTACCTCTTCTAAAACGGAACTTTTGAAACACTTGACTTTGTCAAAAAAAATCGAACTTTATTAATAATTTATAAAAAAAATTGAAACGGTTTTTTGTCAGAGATATTAGACGAGCTCCTAAAAAATTCCAAAATTTTAGTTAACACCCTTTCTAGTAATCAATCCGCTTCGTATCTTTATGAAAAGCAATTACATGAGACTTTTTATACTATTAATAACATTATTATTTATGACCTCAACGACTCTTTTTGATTTCAACACAAACGCTGACATCAATAATTGGAGAATTTTAGATGACATTGTAATGGGTGGACGCTCAAATGGGAATTTTGAAATTAATGATGAAGGTCACGGGAAATTCACTGGCACAGTCTCTTTAGAAAATAATGGCGGATTTTCATCTTTACGCTACCGTTTTAAAACTAAAGATGTTTCAGCATATAGCAAAGTGATACTTCGTGTAAAAGGTGATGGTAGTAATTATCAATTTCGTGTTAAAACTTCGTCTAGAGATTACGCCTCTTATATTTATGAATTTGAAACCACAACAGATTGGATGACTATTGAAATCCCTTTTACAGCTATGGATCCAAGATTTAGAGGACGCAGAATCAATGCACCTAATTTTCCTGGAGAGGAGCTGCAAGAAATTGCTTTTCTAATAGGAAATAAAAGAGAGCAATCTTTTGAATTCCTCATTGACAATATTGAGTTGAAATAACAACTACTCCATACATTTTATTCTACCACACAGGCATTATTACTCATTCTGCCTATGTATAGGGCCTCCATCCTAGAGAAATACAACTACTGACATAACACTTTAAGTTGTTAAAAGAAGACGTCCTTTTAATGTTTGGTAACCAACAAAAAAGAAGATACTAGATTCAAAAATTGAGCACAAAATTTAAAACTCTATATTCGTTTTGTAAAAATGACTTGATACTTAATTTAGTACTTTAATCACCTATGAAAAACATATCCCTAACCGTACTTTCATCACTAATCTCATTCCTGTTTACCAATGCCAGTATTGCCCAGTGTGATGACATAACTATAGCGAGTCTTACTAATCCAGGGCCTTACAACATAGCTACCTTAACGGAAGCAGATGGCATACGTAATGGTCCTGATTATGCAGGAGCTACTATATATTATCCTACAAACGCAACTCAGCCTTTAGCAAGTATTGCAATCGTTCCTGGGTTTGTATCGGCTCCGTCTAGTGTTCAAGAATGGGGTCCCTTTTATGCTTCTCATGGATTTGCAACTATTATTATAGGAACGAACTCTCTTTTTGATTTTCCAGAGGCACGTGCCAATGCGCTATTAGATGCTCTAGAAACGATAAAACAAGAAAATATTAGAGTTTTATCTCCGCTTCAAGGGATCCTTAACCTGGATCAACTGGTCGTAAGCGGATGGTCTATGGGTGGCGGTGGCGCTCAAAGAGCTGCTGTACTTGACAATACCATTTCTGGTGTTGTTGCTTTATGTCCATATCTTGATAATCCACAACTTAATCATTCAAGTCCTGTATTAATTTTTAGTGGTGAAAACGATACTGTAGCAGTCCCTTCAATACACGCAGATATACATTATAATGAAACACCTAGCACGACTGATAAAGTGCTTTATGAAATTGAAAGTGGCAATCACTCCGTTGCCAATACGCCTAATGGCGCAAATGGAGCTGTAGGACAAATAGCGCTGTCGTGGCTAAAATTATATGTCGAAGGAAACGATTGTTATTGCCCCTTACTAACTGATTCACTTTTACTAAACCCTGCCACTGCATCCAACATAGAACAAGATTTTGAATGTGAATTATTAGGAATTAATGATCAAGAATTGCTGATTAAACTTTACCCTAATCCAACTAAAAATATAGTCAATTTAAAAATTCATAAAGACGTTCATTACGAACTTATTTCACCTTTGGGAAAGCGTTTATTAAAAGGGCGTCTTACCGGAGACAGCAAACAAATTGACTTATCTCAATTGCCTCCATGTATCTATTATTTAAATATTGAGGGTCGAATTATTAAAATAATAAAATACAATTAACAAGATAACACAACTAAAATTACAAATTCTAAGTATTTCATATTCAATAATTGTCAACTAAATCATCCTAATTTTCTTAGTAAGCAACAACAAATTAGCATTACAATAGACAATAGACAATAGACAATAAAAAAGAGCAATTTTTCGAATTGCTCCTTGATTATATTGTATTAATTTATTCTATGTAACCCATTTTCTTCATCCATTCATCGTTAAACATTTTACCTACATAACGACTTCCGTGGTCATGAAATAACACAACAACGACGTCGTCTTTTGTAAAATGTTCTTTCAACTGCAACACACCTTTTATTGCTGCTCCTGCACTATTTCCAAGAAACATACCCTCTTCTTTTGCTAAACGTTGTGTATAAACTGCAGCATCTTTATCGGTTACTTTAGTAAACCCATCAATAACACCAAAGTTCACATTTAGTGGTAAAATATCTTCACCAATCCCTTCTGTTACGTAAGGATATATTTCTTTTTCATCAAAGATTCCTGTTTCATGGTATTTTTTAAACACGCTACCATAGGTATCAATTCCCCATATTTTTATGTTTGGATTTTTCATTTTTAAATAACTACCAACACCAGAAATTGTTCCTCCGGTACCAACACCAACGACGAAGTGTGTGATTTTCCCATCAGTTTGTTCCCAAATTTCTGGACCTGTACTTTGAAAGTGCGCCTTACAATTACTAGGGTTATCATATTGATTCACGTACCATGAATTAGGTGTTTCTGCACCTAAACGTTTTGATACCGAATAATAACTACGAGGATCATCTGGCTCCACATCCGTAGGGCAAACAACAACCTCTGCACCTACAGCACGAAGAATATCCATCTTTTCATTAGACTGCTTATCACTAATCACAAAAATACATTTATACCCTTTTATAATCGCTGCTAAAGCCAACCCCATACCGGTGTTCCCAGAGGTACCTTCGATTATTGTTCCACCTGGTTTTAATCGACCATCAGCCTCTGCATCCTCAATCATCATCAAAGCCATACGGTCTTTTACCGAGTTTCCTGGGTTAAAGGTTTCGTATTTTGAGAGCACCAAACACGGTAAATCTTTAGTTAACTTATTTAACTTTACTAAAGGCGTATTACCAATGGTTCCTAATATATTTTCAGCGTATTGCATAGTCGTTATTTTACGGCACAAAAGTAAGGAAAACTAGGGATTTATAAATAGTTTCTTGGAAAATGTTACACTTCAAAACCAATGCTATCAAATATGCATTGAACTTCAACATATAGTCTAGTTGGCTCGCGTTAAGGATAGAAGTGACATCCTTTTTTGAGATCATTGCGTTTTAAGCAATGAAACCAATAAAAAGATATAACGGACAGCCTGACGCTTTATCAACAGAAAGTGATAAAGGGTAACGCCCACACCAACAAGATCAGTGACCGAATTTTAAAAGATTTTATAAAGAACTAGTCAAAACGAATGGCCTTAACTGGAGAAATTTTAGTGATGATAATGGATGGAATTAGAAGCATTAAAAAACAGGCGACAAACGTCCCTATATTAAGAAGTATGATGTAATCTAAACTGATATGTACAGGGATTACAGACACATAATATTGCTCTGGATTTGGAAATTTTAAGATCTCAAACTGTTGTTGCGCAAATAATAGGCCTAAGCCTAGAAGATTTCCCCAAAACAAACCTAACCCAATTAAATAGGTCGCATTATACAGGAACACTTTTCTAATACTCCAGTTACTACTGCCTAACGCTTTTAAAATCCCAATCATTTGGGTACGTTCTAAAATAAGAACTAATAAAGCGGTAATCATATTTATCCCTGCCACGATGATCATTATGGCTATTATTCCGTAGGTGTTATTATCAAATATTTTAATCCATTCAAACGTCGTAGAGAATTTTTCCTCAATGGTTTGTGTGTCTAAAAATGATGGTGTTTTATCACGTATTTCTTGCTCCTTTTCTATAAGTTGAGAGAAATCATCGAGATAGACTTCAAAATTACCAACCTCATTTTTCTCCCATTTGTTCATACGCTGGATATGACTCAAATCTCCAATCATAAAATTTTTGTCAATATCTTGAAACCCGGAATTAAAAATTCCAACAATTTTAAACGCACGTTGAAACGGAATTTCTTGAATACTGCCCTTACTAAAAACCATTTGAAAATTATCACCTACTTTAAAGTTTAAACGATTAGCCAGATAGCTTGAAATGATGACATCATTACTTAGTTTACCTTCGTAAGTTGGCAAACTACCTTCTACTATAAAATCTTTGATGTATGTCCAATCATAATCACTACCCACACCTTTGAGGACGATACCTTCAAAATCGGTTTCTGTACGAATAATACCAAACTTAGTGGCGATGCCTTGAATATGCTTTACACCTTCTACGGAATTAAATTGCGGATAAAAAGCCTGATCTGTGGTTATAGGAAGGATGGATTCATTAGACTCATTAGTGTCATAATTGTTAATCGTAATATGACCATTAAACGCAACGACCTTTTCTCGCACCTTTTTTTGAAGCCCAATACCAGTGGCAATAGCAATGAGCATCACCACAATACCAATAGCAATTGCCGCAATACCAATTTTTATTATTGGTGCTGAAACACTACTTTTATACGCTTTACTTCCAATAATGCGTTTAGCTATAAAAAACTCGTAATTCAAAATTATTATATGCGTTTATCGATATTCAAAAATAGGGTTTTCCCGATAATTATTCTGTTTGTTTTAGTGTTGATTTCTTGTAGTTCAAAATCAAAGGATAATACAGCTCAAAATAATGAGATTCTGAAACAAGTTCTGGATGACAGGCTATCAAAATTGAATACTGAAATCATTGTTGGTGCGAATCAAATAGAAAAGTACTTGCCTTCGCTACTTGGTAAACGTGTTGGGATCGTTGCGAATCAGACTTCAGTAATTAAAGTGACAGGTGACGTTAGTGGTTTAAAAAACAGTGAAGTTTCTGGTTTAGAAATAACTACTATTATACACGAACATTTAGTGGATTCTCTTTTAAAACATAACGTCGACATCAAAAAAGTATTCGCCCCAGAACATGGATTTAGAGGGAAAGCAGATGCTGGAGAAATCGTAAAAGATGGCATAGATACTAAAACCAACTTACCAATTGTTTCGCTCTACGGAACAAACAAAAAACCATCGCCTGCGCAATTAGCAGACTTAGACATCATTATTTTTGATATCCAGGATGTTGGTGCGCGTTTCTATACGTATATTTCTAGTTTGCATTATGTTATGGAAGCTTGTGCAGAGGCCAATATCTCAGTTATTATTTTAGACAGACCAAATCCAAACGGAAATTATATTGATGGCCCTATTCTAGAACCAGAGCATAAAAGTTTTGTTGGCATGCACCCAATACCTGTAGTTCATGGAATGACGATTGGAGAATATGCAAAAATGATTAATGGTCAAGGTTGGCTAGATAATAAGATTACATGTGATCTTACGGTTATTGAAATGCAAAATTACACACATGATAAAACATATAATTTACCAATAAAACCATCTCCCAACTTACCAAACGCAAAATCAATTAACCTCTATCCTAGTCTATGCTTTTTTGAAGGCACTAATGTAAATGCTGGTCGTGGTACATCTAAGCAGTTTCAGATTTATGGGAGTCCGTATCTGGATAAGACAGTGTATGATTTTAAATATATTCCAATGTCCAATGAGGGTGCTAAATACCCAAAACATGATGGTATGTTGTGTTATGGTGAGGATTTGAGTGAGCGCGATACTCTAAACGCCTTAGATTTAAGTTACTTGATTAAGGCATATCAGAACTCCATTGATAAAAAAATATTTTTTAATGATTTTTTCACCAAGCTTGCTGGCACAAAAGCGTTGCGAATGCAGATTGAATCTGGTGTTTCTGAACAAGAGATTAGAGAGACTTGGGCTGATGGTCTGAGTACCTTTAAAAAGATACGTGTTGCGTATTTACTTTATGAATAATCTAAAAAATAGTATTTAGCATATTACAAAAATTCGAAAATGCTAATTACACGAAACCTTTATAATTATTCTCCTTATCGGTCTCAACCCCTATTCAGTTTTTCACAGTAATCGTTATATCTAATTCAATATTGGATACCACATTAGTAAAAGCGCTATTAGCAATAATTAGTTCTGTGATTTACTTCCTGACCTTGAAAACAACATGTATTATAAAATACCTGATTTTAGATTAACATCAAAAAGATTAGAATGGAATAATAGAAGTATCGCCTTTTCCTGTAATCTAAACACCAAAATCAGTCATTTTACGGTCTTTCTTTGAATCTAATATTTGTGCGTTTGTTAAAGGCTATTGTTAGCAATAACAACATATAAGACCTCTTTACTCTGGGGTATTTGTGATTGTAGGCTTTCGATATTTATGAAACGGTTGCTTAAGTAACTCTCCTATTTCACCATTAGCTTCTTCATCTGGAAAAGTATCTACCCCATAGATTATTGATTCTCTATCTAGTGTCATAAACGTCCCAAAAAGACGATCCCAGATGGAAAAGATATTTCCGTAGTTAGAATCTGTATAGGGCAACATATAGTGGTGATGAACCTTATGCATATCTGGGGACACCAAAAGATAGCTTAATGCTTTATCTACTTTATTAGGTAACTTAATATTAGCATGAGTAAACTGAGTCGCGACTAGTGATAGTGATTGGTATAAAAACACAATAGCAATTGGTGCACCAACAATAAAAACCCCAAATAATGTAAATGCAAAACGAATAATACTCTCCAGAGGATGATGTCTATTTGCTGTTGTTGTATCAACGTTATGGTCTGAATGATGCACTAAATGAACCATCCATAATGGTTTTATTTTGTGTTCTACATAGTGCGCTAAATAGGCACCAATAAGATCTAAAAGCAAAACACCAAGCAACACATAAGCCCAAAGGGGAAGATTCGGAATCCAATTAATAATCCCAAATTTTGTGTCCTTTACCCATTGCGCTGTTTCCAACAATAGAAAGGCTAAGCCAAAATTAACAATTATTGTAGTGAGTGTAAAAAACAGATTGGGAGCTGCATGTTTCCATTTTTTGTATTTAAAATTAAATAATGGTAATGTCCCTTCTAGTAACCAAAAAAAAGTCAATCCACCAACTAGAATTAAACTTCTATGCAAAGTAGGAATGGTCTCAAAATAGTTTATAATACTTTCCATATTTAATTGGTGTTTGTTATGATATGGTTTGATTTCTTCAAATTTACTAAAGACACTTTACTTCGCCATGGCGCAGCACTATCTTCATCTTTTAATACCCTGTGCGCTGTTAAATACAAAAATGCAATTAACTCTTTGTTCGTTTTATCTGCATTACTATCATCAATGCGTTGAAGCATCCTCAACACTTTTCGAGGTCTATTCAAAATAAGTTGTTGTTTAATTTTTAGAAGTTCTATCTTTTTTGTCATTGCCAACTTGTTTTCTATGGTTTCATTTAAGAGGTGACTTTGAGTTTCTTCTAAATAAATATCTGACAAAGTTACTATGTCTTGTCTTGTGGATGGAACAGTATATATACCGAGATCAATATATTTTGACGCTAAACGAAAAGCAGTAATATAATTTTGTTGTTTTTTGTAACTAATTAATTCTTCTTTGATAAAACTAGTATTGATAGCATATTTCACAATGAAATCTGTAAGATTTAAAAACTCTCTGTAAGATGTTGGGTTTACGTTAACGATAAAACCATTGGCATCTAATACTTTTATAGAGTCATCATTAAATTTATTTATATAGCCTGTTGATCTTTTGTTTTTAATTGATTTAAATAAATCTTCGTAAGCCATTTCATTTACTTTAACTAACACAAAATAGTCACGAAGCAAATCAATTAAAACTTGACTTTCAAATAAATTCTTAACGAATACTTGTTTTCCATTTTCATCTTTTAGGTTAATTGGCAATGGTTCATAAGCGGAATCTTCCCAAATCATAAGTACCATTTTATCCTGTACCAAAGCCAATCCTTTTGCAGCATCTAATGAGGTTAGCCAATCATTAGACTGACAAAAAGAAAGTGACGGTATTACCAATAAAACAATAAGAAGAATTTTTTTCATAGTAATCAGTATTATTTTATGCGCTGCTTCATTGCCTCAACAATATTGAAAGCTGCAGGACAGATGGCTACATTTTTTAAGGTTAAATTAGATATTTGCTGAAATTTCTTTCTATCGGTATGAGGAAACTCACTGCAAGCCTTTGGTCTCACATCATATATTGAACAATAATTATCTGCACCTAAAAACGTACAAGGGACAGATTGCAGCACATAATCATTCTCGTCATCCAAGTGCAAGTATGTATCAATGAATTGCTGTTGTTTCATCTTAAAAAACTTGGCAATACGCTCAATGTCTTTTGTTGTAAATAACGGTCCCGTAGTTTTACAGCAATTGGCGCACTCTAGACAATCTGTGCGCTCAAATTCTTTTTCATGGAGCTCCTGCATAAGATAATCAAGCTGTTTAGGCGGCTTTTTTTTAAGCTTGGTAAAGAAGGTTTTATTTTCCTTATGCTTATCTTTGGCGAGCTTTGGAAGATTATTTATATAGTCTTGCATGGTGTAAAAATAATACTTTTCTAGCATGCTGAATCAAGTTCAGTATAACAAAAATTATGAATAAAGACCTTTTTGG
>JBLHML010000036.1:0-9603 GCA_047622005.1 Dokdonia sp.
TGTTTTAAATCTGCAAGGCTATCTGTTTTGTTATTTCTATCTTGAACTAATACACCGTTTAGACATGTTCTAACAGTCGTTTGAGGAAAGTCTACATCATGTAATATCAAAAGAATACGGTTCTTTTTTCCTTTTAAAATTCCTAGTGCTTCTTCGGAAAAAGATGGCGCTATGACCACTTCACAGAATAAGGTATGGATTTTTTCTGCTGTAGCCTTATCAATCTCAGTGTTAGCAATTAAAACACCTCCAAAAGCAGAAACTGGGTCACCAGCCAATGCATCTACATAAGCTTGATGGATGTTGTCACGTTGTGAAAAACCACAAGCATTATTATGTTTTAATATGGCAAAAGTTGGAGCTTCGCTCTTAAATTCGTTCATTAAATTTACAGCTGCATCGACATCTAGAAGGTTGTTGTAGCTTAGTTCTTTTCCGTGGAGCTTCGTGAATAAATCATCGAAATTTCCGAAGAAAAAACCACGTTGATGAGGATTCTCTCCATAGCGTAATATTTGTCCATTAGTTTCGCTAATTTTAAGCGATGGGATGCTATGGTCTGCATTGAAATAATTAAAAATTGCAGAGTCATAATGTGACGATACATTAAATGCTTTTGCGGCAAATTGTTTTCTGTCATCTTCTGAGGTTTCACCATTTTTTGATTTCAGAAGCTCTAAAAATTCTGAATAATCATCAACAGACGATACACAAATTACATCTGAATAATTTTTTGCTGCAGCACGTATAAGTGAAATACCTCCAATATCAATTTTTTCGATGATATCTTGATTTGCAGCTCCAGAAGCTACTGTTTTTTCAAAAGGATATAAATCTACAATGACAACATCTATCTGCGGGATATCAAAATCAATCATTTCTGCAACATCGCCATCATGGTTTTGGCGATTTAAAATCCCTCCAAAAACTTTTGGGTGTAATGTTTTTACACGACCACCAAGAATAGAAGGGTACGACGTCACGTCCTCAACAGGAACGACATTAATGCCTAGGTTTTTGATAAATTTTTCTGTACCACCTGTAGAATAAATAGTAACGTTTTGCGCGTCAAGTTGTTTAACGATTGGTGCTAATCCGTCTTTGCTAAAAACCGAAATTAAGGCCGATTTGATTGTTTTGTTGTTGCTCATTTTAAAGTTGTTGGCGTTGTGTTGTGGATTTTTGTTTTTGTTGTAAAAATTAAAGCCCAAAAATACATAATATCACAACCTTAATTGAGTTCGAAATGTAGTTTGTTTAAGTTTTTTGTAACAATAAATTGTTGAAAACGTCCTATCTTTATATTTGAAGATCCAAACTGGTAAAACAAACCTATCTTATGCTTGTTTATTTACGATTATTTAATGAGAGTTTTTCTTTTGCTATCAATGCATTACGCAATAATAAACTCCGTACATTTTTGTCCCTTTTAGGAATTACTATTGGTATTTTTTCCATCATTGCGGTTCTGGCAGCTGTTGATTCTCTAGATAAAAGCATTAAAGATCAATTAAGTGGTTTAGATAAAAACACGATGTATGTTACTAAGTATTCTTTTGGTCCAACAGATGTGCCTCGCTGGCAACGTGATAATTTCCCTCAGGCTGAGTATTCTGATTATGAATTTATACAACGAAATGTACCAGATATTGATGCTATTGCATATATCATATTTGGTGGTAGTGAAAATATAAAGTATCAGAGTAATACGGTTACCGGAGTGAATATTCAACCTGTGTCTAATGGTTATTATAACATAGAAAACTTAAAAATAGAACAAGGGCGTTTTTATGCTGAATCTGAATCTAATACAGGAGCAAACGTAATGGTATTAGGTAGTTCTACAGCCGAAAACCTCTTCAAAAATGAGAATCCAATTGGTAAAACAATTCGTGCGTATGGACGAAAATTAACTGTTATAGGAGTGCTCAAAAAAGTAGGGTCAGGTTTAGGTGATACCCCTGATGAAAAAGCTTTTGTTCCAGCAAATTTTGTGAGACGTTTTAAGAATGGTGGAGCAGAAGGCTTGCCAGGAGCAGTAATTATAAAGCCTGAAAAAGGTGTCGATATGGGAGCGTTTGAAGCGGTTTTAAAGCAAAAATATAGAGCTTATCGCGGATTAAAAGTAGATGAGCCAGATAATTTCTTCGTCAATAAACTATCAGGTTTAACTGATTTGGTTGACGGTATTATTGGTTTCTTAAATGGGGTAGGTTGGGTGATTAGCGGTTTTTCTTTACTTGTGGGAGGTTTCGGTATTGCGAATATTATGTTTGTTAGTGTGCGAGAAAGAACCAATCTTATTGGAATTCAAAAATCATTAGGTGCTAAGAATAAATTTATTTTATTTCAATTTCTTTTTGAGGCTGTCATTCTATCCGTTCTAGGAGGTGTTATCGGTATATTTTTAGTTTGGCTTGTATCTTTAGCAGCAAATGCAGCATTAGATTTTGAATTCATATTGTCTTTCTTTAATATCTTTCTAGGTTTTGGGCTTTCAACACTCATCGGCTTAATTTCTGG
Source organism: Dokdonia sp. (assembly GCA_047622005.1). Classification (GTDB taxonomy): domain Bacteria; phylum Bacteroidota; class Bacteroidia; order Flavobacteriales; family Flavobacteriaceae; genus Psychroserpens. The sequence goes on from JBLHML010000036.1 coordinate 2,524, forward strand.
TATAATACCTGCTATTTCTGCATCTAAATTAGATCCTGTTGAGGCGATACGAACTGGAATGTAAATAGAACTGCAAATGTCTCAAGGTAATTCATAAAAAAAATTTTGGTGGTATTTTATTAGAGTAGTTCTTTTTACTTTAGCTTTTATAGTAACTATTTTGTTATTGAGTGATTGGAACTATGGAAGTAATAAAACTGTAGGTTGGGTTTGGGATATATCTAATATTAGATTTTGGTTAGGTATGCTTTTTTACAGTGCTATTGTCTTTGCTTTCTTCGCAATGATCACGGTTTTGGTTATGAAAATAGTCAAATTGACTAAATAGAATGCTTTAAATAATACCTGCCACCTGTTCGCAAACAAACTCCAAAAACCGTTCATCTTCCTGAGTAAATGGGTTAGGGGTGTTAGAGTCAATATCAATTTGACCCACATTTTCTCCTTTTACAAAAATAGGAATCACAATTTCTGCCTTAACGGTAATGCTACAAGCAATATAATTATCTTGAGCAGTAACATCTGGTACTACGAAGTTTTCATTAGAAACAGCAACTTGTCCACAGATCCCTTTTCCGAAGGGGATAATTGTATGATCAGTAGGTGCTCCAACATAGGGTCCTAATTTCAACTCGTTTTTGTTTCCGTTTTTGAAATAGAATCCCACCCAATTATAGTAATCTATTTGGTTTTCAAGAAGTTCACAAATAGATAATAAACGATCATCAAGCGTATTATTAGTATCGTTTAGTACGCTTTCAACTTGAGGTTTTAGGGTTTCAAAAATCATAGGTATAATAAGTTTTGGTAAAAGTATTTAAAAAGGGCGATTTCTAGATTCATTTTGTATAATTTTAACTGAAAGTAATCTATAGTTTTTTTGAAAGCACTTCTTATTAAATATAATTCTGTTGTAAAATTCATATTGACCTTTCTAACGGTTTATGTTGTGCTAACGATGGGTTATAAGTTGTATTTAGACTTCTCTGGTGGTTCTAAATATTATCCAGATTACCTTACAAATCTTGTAGCAAAGCAAAGTGAATCTCTAATTAGTGCTCTGGGTTATGATGCCAAAATTATTCCGCATCCAAATGAGCCTTCAATGAAATTATTGGTGAATTCAAAATTTGTGGCTAGAGTTGTAGAGGGTTGTAATTCTATAAGCGTCATTATTTTATTTATATCTTTTATAATAGCGTTTGCTGGAAAATTTAAAACGACAGTTATTTATATTCTAGGGGGAAGCGTTCTTATTTATGTTGTCAACCTGATACGAATTGCCATATTATCTATTGGCTTATATAATTATCCTTGGCGAGAAGATGTTTTACACACAGTTATATTTCCTATGGTTATATACGGTATGGTTTTTTTACTCTGGATGTTTTGGGTGAATCGATTTTCGAAAAATAAAAAACAATATGCGTAATCCAAGAACTTACATATTGCTTTTAATCTTATTTGGACTGCTTGTTTTAATTCGTGTTTTTGAGTATGACTTGTTTTACGACCCCTACCTTTTGTTTTTTAAAAGTGACTATCTAACAATGGACTTCCCTAATCGGGAGATTTTTAAACTGACGCTTTACACGACCTTACGATTTGTGCTCAATACGATTATTTCATTGGGTATTATTTATCTCTTTTTTAAGGATAAATCGATGGTTAAATTTTCAATATTAATATACGTTGTTGCCTATTTTATATTACTTGTGTTTTTTCTGTATTTCGTTATTCATCCAAGGCAGGAGGACTACTATTTGTTTTTTAATTTTAGACGATTCCTGATTCAACCTATATTTTTAATACTATTTGTTCCTGCGTTTTATTACTACAAGCTTAAAAATTAAACGGTTAATTAAACTGTAATAAATGACCCGCTAATTTCTTTTTTATAACTTTGCACTATGTTGAAACAAGTTTTACACAAACTATTCTCTATCACAATGGCAGTTTTGCTATTGCTGTCAACAGTTTCTTTTACTGTTGAAAAGCATTTTTGTGGTGATGTTTTAATTGATGTTGCAGTATTTAGCGAAGTTGAGAAATGCGCCATGGAAGCATTTGAAATTGAGCAAGAACAAATCACTAAAGTGCCCTGTTGTAAAGATACTTTAGATGTGGTTGAAGGTCAAAATCAATTAGCAGTAAAGGCTTTTGATGATTTAGAATTAGATCAGCAACAGTTTTTAACTGCGTATATGATCACCTTTAATAGTCTGTTTCAAACTCTTAAAAAGCAGAGGGCTCCTCATCAACATTATATGCCACCCAATTTGGTTACAGACATTCAAGTTCTCGATCAGGTATTCACAATTTGAGACTATTTATTTTCTAAGATTTATTATCGACCAATTTTTGGACTAATAATTAATGTTACATAAATAAATAATAATGATACAGATATATATAGTTAAAGGAATGACCTGTAATGGCTGCAAAGCTTCAGTAGAGAAGGCTTTAAATGCTGTTGATCATGTAGAGGAGGTGTTTATAAATTTGGACACTTCAGAAGTCAAGATAACCATGACCACTGCTGTTTCTACGGAAATTTTAAAACAAGCAATACCGTCTAAATATTCACTTTATGAAAAAGAAGAGAAAAATGTATTTGCTCCAATTTCCGAAGAAAAAATCGAAGAAAAGAGTGAGTTAAAACAATTATTTCCGCTCTTTCTTATTTTTGGATACATCTCAGGAGGATCAATTTTAATGAATACCAATCCATTAAATATCGGAAGCTTCATGCTCGATTTTATGGGTTTGTTTTATATCGTATTTAGCTTCTTTAAACTATTAGATTTAAAAGGATTTCCAGAAAGTTTTAAAATGTACGATCCACTAGCAAAATTAGTACCTATTTACGGTGTGATTTATCCGTTTATAGAGTTGTCGTTGGGTGTTCTGTTTTTGTTGCGTTTACAAATCCCGTTAGCATTGATAATCACGCTAATCATTCTTGGGATTACAACCACAGGAGTAGTCAAAACCTTACTAGATAAAAAATCAATTCAATGCGCTTGTTTGGGGACAGCTTTAAAACTACCTATGACTAAAGCGACATTTATTGAAAATAGTATAATGATTGTTATGGCAATTATTATGCTTATAGAAACCTACAATTAAAATGAAAAACATATTATATATACTCTTAATTTTACCTTTGTTCGTCTTTTCTCAGGAAACGATAGAGGGTATAATTACAGAAAAAACAGATGGGAGCGAGCTGTTTCCACTCGCAGGAGCCAACGTGTTTTGGCTTGACACGTCTGTTGGAGCAGTCACAGGCATTGAAGGTGAATTTAGTATTCCATACCAAACAAGTTATACAAAGCTCGTCATTAGTTATGTGGGTTTTAAAACCGATACATTGACGGTAACAAAACCTAGATTTATTAAACATCTATTGGAGGCCACAGGGGATTTAGATCAAATAGTCTTAACCGCAAGAAAACAAGCCACGTCTAGATCTTACATGAGTGCTCAAAACATAATGACTATAAGCAGTGATGAGCTCTTAAAAGCAGCCTGTTGTAATTTATCTGAAAGCTTTGAAACCAACCCATCCATCGATGTGAATTTCTCTGATGCTGTGACAGGAACACGTCAAATTAAAATGTTGGGCTTAACGAGTAAGTATATTTTAATCACTACAGAAAACATACCCGCTATTAGAGGAGCTTCTCAAGCCTACGGATTAAGTTTTATACCAGGAACTTGGGTCGAAAGTATTCAAATCACAAAAGGCTCAGGAAGTGTGGTTAACGGTTTTGAGAGTATCGCGGGACAAATTAATGCAGAACTCCAAAAGCCATCAAAAGATGATCGTATTTTTGTAAATGCGTATGCTTCTGCAAATGGGAGGCTAGAATTGAATACTCATTTTAATACTAAAGTTAGTGAGAAGTGGAGTACAGGCTTATATGTACATGGTAATCTTCGAGATAAGAAATTTGATAAAAATGAAGATACGTTTCTTGATGTGCCACTTAAAAAACAAATCAATGTAATGAACCGTTGGCAATATATAAATCTAGAAAAAGGTTTCGTTAGTTTTATTAATGTTCGTTATTTGAATGATCAAAATCAAGCAGGTCAAATAAATTTTGACCCAGAGATAGATCGTTTGACAACAAATGCTTGGGGAAGCGAAATCAATACTGAGCGCTTTGAGCTATCAGCTAAGGCTGGATATGTTAATCCAGAAATTCCTTGGCAAAGTTTAGGTGTCCAATTTGCGTTTAGCAATCACAATCAAGATTCTTATTTTGGATTGAATCAATATGATATCAAGCATAACAGTGTGTATTCTAATGTGATTTACAATTCAATTATTAGTGATTCTAGACATAAAATAAAAACAGGTTTGGGGTTTACTTACGATCATTATGATGAGTTTGCAATAGGAGCTGATTTTGAACGAAGTGAACGTTCAGCAGGAGCATTTTTTGAATATGCATACGATGATTTAGATAAGTTAACAGTAACAGCAGGTATACGGTTTGACACCCATAATTTATTAGGTGAGTTTATAACACCTCGTTTGCACGCACGATATACACCTTGGGATAAATCTGCTTTTCGTGCATCAATTGGAAGAGGAAAACGTAGTGCTAATATTTTTGCTGAAAATCAGAGTATTTTTGCGACTTCTAGAGCTATAAGTGTTTTTAATTCCAACGGAAATATCTACGGGTTAGATCCTGAGATTGCATGGAACTATGGTCTATCTTATCTTCAGGGTTTTAATCTCTTCGGAAGGAAAGCAGACATAGCATTTGATTTTTATAGAACTGATTTTCAAAATCAAGTGGTCATTGATTGGGAAAACCCTCAAGAAGTCAGTTTTTACAATTTGGATGGTGATAGTTTTGCTAACAGTTTTCAAGTAGAATTGAATTATAACGCTTTTGAAAATTTCGATGTAAGAACTGCTTATAAGTATTACGACGTACAAACCCAGTATCAAACAGGTAGGTTAACAAAACCATTAATTCCAACACATCGATTTTTTGCAAATGCATCTTATGAAACATCTTTGGAAGTGGGAAAAACATCACAATGGAAATTTGATTTGACTTATAATTGGCTGAGTGAACAACGCTTCTCGTCTACAACTTCTAATCCAATAGCATATAGATTGCCAGAACAATCTCCAACTGTAGGAGCCTTGAACGTTCAGGTTACTAAAGTGTTTTCTCCAAAATTTGAAGTGTATATAGGAGGTGAGAATATTACAGACGTGAGACAAAATGATCCTATTTTAGGAGCAGATGATCCTTTTGGGCCAAATTTTGACACTACCTTTGTATATGGCCCAATTTTTGGGAGTATGTATTATGCAGGTTTACGATTTAAAATAAAATAAAATAAGAATATGAAAAAAGTAATTATAGTATTAGTGTTATTAGTAACGACAATAACTTTTGCGCAAAACAAAAACGAAAGAGCTTCGTTAGAAGTGGATGGCGTTTGTTTAATGTGTAAAGACCGCATTGAAAAAGCAGCTATTAGAACTAAAGGAGTGAAATCTGCAATTTGGAATGTAGATACACATGAGCTTAAATTAATTTATGATGCTCGTAAAACGAATTTAGATTCTATTAGTAAAAAAATAGCCTCTGTTGGTCACGACACAAAAAAAGTAAAAGCTACTAAAGAAGAATATGCAACTGTGCATCCATGTTGTAAATATAGAGATGAAGAGATTCAAGAAGATCATAAAAATTAAATAATTAATTCTTTATCATGTGTTAATTAATTTTGAAAGGATATATTACTTTGCGTAGCATATCCTTTTTTTTAAATTTTTTACGGCGTTATTGTTGATGGGTATTATGACTATCAACTTTAATTTAAAAATTTTCTATTATGAAAAAAATACTCAAATTTTTAGTTTTCTTTTTTTGACTCTTTTAATGGTTTCATGTGATAATGAGTCAATAAATGTTCCTGCACAAGTGTCAAATGACTTGGTTGCTATACAGGAAGTTGTAGGTCAGGAAAACGTCACTGATTATATAATTAATAATAGCTTGAATACACAAATTGATTACTTTTTAGGTAATTAATAGTGTACAACAATTCTCAGATGGATTAATGATCTTAGCTAATTTTTATGATCAAACTGATATTCTTACAGGAAATCAGGAGTTCGAGTATGATGCATCAAAAAGACTGATTAGTAAATCATATTACTCTAATGAAACTTGGACATTAGTATTATATTTTACCACTACATTTACTTACAGTGGAAATGAGATTTTATCTACAAAAACAATTTATAACCTAGAGGGTTCAATTGAATTTACGGAGCTGTCAAATGTTTTCAAACTTAACTCTAATAATGAAATCATCAAATTTGAAGATTTTAATTTTGGAGGTGTTTGGGAATCGACTTACACTAACGAGAATCTTGCTACGGTTGTTGTTTCTGGTTATGGAAATAAAGATGGTTCTGTAGCGTTTAATTATACAAATTAATTAGCCTCAGAGTCTTATCAAAAATAAAAATTTAGATTTGGACCACAATGGAAAATAAATATAATGCTTCATAATCAAGTGGGAGGTTATTTATTAACAGTAAACTATGAGTTTGATGCTCAAGGGAGACTTATAAAGCAAACTAAAAATAAATTATTTTTCACTAGCTGAATTAATACTGGATTAACGTATCAATATCAGTAAGTATTTATTAATAAAATTAAAAACTAATTCCAATCTAAGTTCAAGTTATAAGCGCCTATAAGATATACTGAAGGCATTTTTATTTATTCAAGTGCCTCACTAATTTTAGAGGTTAAAATATCACAACTTTCTATACTAAATAGAGTTGCTTTCTTTTTTTCGTCAAATGTTGTGAGCATTGCACGTACTATGTTTTTTAATTTTATCTCATTTAGAAATGGAGATTCCCCTTCCATGATTTGATCGTAATCCGCGTGATTAACGAGATAATTGCCTAAATAATCTTTTATCAAACTGGTATGTCTCACATAAACGTCTGCCATGTCCTCGTAATTTGAATAATGTTGTTGTATCGCAGTTTTCAATTGAAAATCATCTATTAATTTTAAA
>JBLHML010000037.1:0-8405 GCA_047622005.1 Dokdonia sp.
TATCAGAATTAGTAGAAGATACAGGTGGTAAAATCGATTTAGACAAATTACCTATTGGAGACCCAACACTATCAGCAAAAGAAATTATTGGAAACGAATCTCAAGAACGTATGGGATTAGTAATTGCAGAAAAGCATTTAGATACGTTACAAAAAATTGCAGACAGAGAGCGCTCACCGATGTACATCGTTGGTGATGTAACAATGAATGATAGATTTACTTTCGAATCTAAAACCAAAGGTGACAAACCTATGGATTTGGCTTTAGAAGATATGTTTGGTTCTTCTCCAAAAACTATTTTAACAGATAAAACTGTAGTGCGACACTATAAAAATCCACGTTATAAGACTAAGAACTTAGAAATCTATTTAAAACAAGTTTTACAGTTAGAAGCGGTTGCTTGCAAAGATTGGTTAACAAACAAAGTAGACAGATGTGTTGGTGGCAAAGTAGCAAAACAACAATGTGTTGGTTCATTACAAATCCCTTTAAATAATGTTGGCGTAATGGCGTTAGATTATAATGGGAAAGAAGGCATTGCAACCGCTATTGGACACGCTCCTATTTCTGGTTTAATTCATCCAGAAGCTGGAAGTAGAAATTCTATAACAGAGTCTTTAACAAATATTATTTGGGCACCCTTAAAGGATAATTTAGCTTCAATCTCTTTATCTGCCAACTGGATGTGGCCTTGTAAAAACGAAGGTGAAGATGCACGTTTATATAAAGCAGTAAAAGCTATTTCAGAATTTGCTATTGATTTAGGTATCAATGTTCCAACAGGAAAAGACTCCTTGTCCATGAAGCAAAAATATGCTGATGGTGACGTTATATCTCCAGGAACAGTTATTATTTCTGCAGCAGCAAATTGCAGTGAGATTTCTAAAGTTGTAGAACCTGTTTTAAAGCATAACTGCGGAAACATCTATTACATCAATATCTCTCAAGATGATTTTAAATTAGGAGGAAGTTCTTTCAATCAAACATTAAATACGATTGGAAATGAAGCTCCTGATGTTACAAATTCAGCTTTTGTAAAAAACACGTTCAATACGATTCAGGAATTAATTAAAGCAGATAAAATTTCGGCAGGGCACGATGTTGCATCGGGAGGATTAATTACAACTTTATTAGAACTGTGTTTTGCTGATAGAAATCTAGGTGCAGATTACGATCTTTCGGCCTTAAATGAAGAGGACTCGTTAAAGCTTTTATTTTCTGAAAATGCAGGTATTGTTTTTCAAGCAGATAGTTCCGCAGAAAAAATATTATCAGAAAATGGTGTTGAATTTTTCAATATAGGAACTGTAAACAACTCAGAAAAAGTAAGCATCAAAAATAATGAAGATTCGTTCGATCTAGATGTTTCAGAGCTGAGAGATGTTTGGTATAAAACGTCTTATTTATTAGACAATAAACAAACTGCTAACGGGTTAGCCAAAGATAGATTTGACAATTATAAAAATCAAACGTTACAATACAGTTTCCCTGAACATTTCACGGGTAAACTTCCTATAATTTCTAGCTCAGCTGTAAGACCAAAGGCTGCCATTATTAGAGAGAAAGGTTCAAATTCTGAACGTGAAATGGCAAATGCAATGTATCTAGCTGGTTTTGATGTTAAAGATGTGCATATGACCGATTTAATCTCTGGTCGTGAAACGTTAGAAGACATTCAATTTATTGGGGCAGTTGGTGGTTTTTCTAATTCAGATGTTTTAGGTTCTGCTAAAGGTTGGGCAGGCGCATTTAAATACAATGCAAAAGCAAAAAAAGCTTTAAAGAATTTCTTTAAAAGAGAAGACACATTATCTGTTGGTATTTGCAATGGTGCACAATTATGGATGGAATTAGATTTAATTAATCCAAAGCATAAAGTGCATGGTAAATTAGTTCATAACGATTCCAAAAAACATGAGTCATCGTTTACTTCGGTTAAGATTCAAGACAACAATTCAGTAATGCTATCTACTTTAGCAGGTTCAGAATTGGGTGTTTGGATTTCTCATGGCGAAGGAAAATTCAACTTACCAGAGACTGAAGACAACTACAATATTGTTGCTAAATATAGTTACGAAGGGTATCCAAATAACCCTAACGGATCTGACTTTAATACAGCAATGCTATCAGACAAGACTGGTAGACATTTAGTAACAATGCCACATATTGAGCGTTCAACGTTTCAATGGAACTGGGCTAATTATCCAGACAATAGAACTGACGAAGTATCGCCTTGGTTAGAAGCTTTTGTGAATGCGAGACATTGGATTGAAAGTAACCAGTCTTAATAGTTACATTTTAGATAATATTTAACTAAAAGGAGCTATGTCATTGTAGCTCCTTTTTTTATCTTGACATTTTAATTCCATTTTAATTCCATTTTAATTTCATATTTTGCAAGACTACAATCTTATCCAAGCGCTAAATGACAGAAATAACTAGACTTTTCGATTTTCCATATTATCAATTAGAAGTACACAATTTAGAGGCTTCTCTAGTGACAAAATATGATGGTAAATGGGTACCAACATCTACTAAAGAATACCTTGACAAATCAAATGCCATGAGTAGAGCGTTGCTTAAACTAGGTATTCAAAAAGACGATAAAATCGCTGTTATTTCAACAACAAATAGAACAGAATGGAATATAATGGATATTGGAATCCTACAAACAGGAGCTCAAAACATCCCAATATATCCAACGATTTGTGCTGAAGATTATGAATATGTCTTAAACCATAGTGATTCGATTTATTGCTTTGTATCTGATGTAGACGTTCTTAAAAAAGTTAGAAAAGTTCAAGCTAATACAAATATTAAAGAAGTGTACTCTTTTGATCATATTGAAGGTTGCAAACATTATTCAGAATTATTTGAACTCGGAAAAGACGACAGCACGCAACCAGAAGTTGAAGCTAGAAAAGATGCAGTAACTCCTCATGATCTAGCTACTATTATTTACACCTCAGGAACCACAGGAAGACCTAAAGGTGTTATGTTGACTCATAATAACATTACAAGTAATGCTTTAGACAGCACTAGTAGATTACCAATTTCAGGAAAAGGAACACGAGTATTAAGCTTTTTACCTATTTGCCATATTTTTGAACGTGTACTTATTTATCTGTATCAATACGCAGGTACAACAATTTATTTTGCTGAAGGGATAGATAAAATTGGAGAAAACGCAAAAGAAATTAATCCAAATTTAATGAGCGTCGTACCACGTTTATTAGAGAAGGTTTTTGATAAAATTATAGCCAAAGGCGAAGATTTAACTGGTGTTAAAAAATTACTATTCTTTTGGGCAGTTCGTTTGGGAGAAGAATGGCAACCTTATGGCGCAAATGGTGCATGGTATGAATTTAAACTTAAAATAGCCAACAAGCTTATTTTTACCAAGTGGCGAGATGCACTTGGTGGCGAATTACACACTATGGTTTCTGGTAGCGCAGCTTTACAAACAAGACTAACACGAGTATTCTCAGCAGCCGGTATGCAAGTAATGCAAGGCTACGGATTAACTGAAACCTCACCTGTTGTATCTGTAGAAATGTATGCCAATGAACATTTTAGAGTAGGCACTGTTGGTAAACCAATTAAAAATGTAGAAGTAAAAATCGCAGAAGACGGTGAAATCCTAATCAAAGGACCTAACGTCATGCAAGGTTACTATAAAGATCCAGAAAAAACTGCTAGTGTGATGACTGGTGATTATTTCCATACAGGAGATAAAGGGATGATAGATGACGATGGATTCTTAAAAATTACTGGACGTAAAAAAGAAATGTTTAAAACGTCTGGAGGTAAATATGTCATTCCGCCATTATTAGAAAACGATATGAAACAATCACTATTCATAGAACAAATCATGGTTGTTGGTGAAGGTGAAAAAATGCCAGCAGCAATTATACAGCCTAATTTTGACTTTGTTAGAAGTTGGATAAAAGACAAAGAACTCAACATAGGAACATCAGATGCAGAAATTGCTTCCTCTGCTATTGTTATTGAGCGTATTCAAAAAGAAATCACCAAGTATAACAACAATTTTGGTAAATGGGAACAAATCAAACGTTTTGAACTCACGCCAGATATCTGGTCTATTGATGGTGGTCATCTAACACCTACCATGAAAATGAAACGTAATATTATATTAGGTATTTATCAAGACCTATATGATAAGATTTATCGTGTTTAAATGCGTATTTCTTTTTACTTCGGAAATATCTTATCTTAAATTATAAGGTCTACCAAACAAAATACTATGCATGCATAATTTTTTCCTAAATACTATGCATGCATAGTATTTTTTAGTATATTTGAATTCCAAAATTCAAAATATGAAGGATAAAACTATTGACTATATACTCAGGACAACTTGGTTGGCAGTTAATAAGATGTATAATGAAGAGGCTTCACAATTTGACACGACCATGGCAACAGGGTTTGCTTTGTTGAGCATTGACCCAGAAGAAGGCACGCCATCTACATCACTAGGCCCAAAAATGGGAATGGAAGCCACTAGCCTTTCGAGAACCTTGAAAACTATGGAAGAAAAAGGGTTGATTGTTAGACGACCTAATCCAGAAGATGGTCGAGGCGTACTCATTTTCTTGACAGACTTCGGGAGAGAAAAAAGAGCCTACTCCAAAGAGAAAGTATTGACTTTCAATGACACGATTAAAGCTAATGTGTCTTTAGAAGAATTAGACCATTTTTATAAAGTTTCCGAAGTCATAAACAATATGATTTCCAATAAACAGATATACAAACAAAAAGAACACATTTTAAAATAAGATGAGCAAACGTAGAATAAAAAAAATAGCTATTATTGGTTCAGGAATTATGGGAAGCGGTATCGCTTGTCATTTCGCCAATATTGGAGTTGATGTTTTATTATTAGACATCATACCAAGAGAGCTTAACGCTAAAGAACAAGCCAAAGGCTTAACTTTAGAAGATAAAGTAGTAAGAAACCGTTTAGTAAATGATGCGTTAACTGCATCACTAAAATCTAAGCCCTCTCCTATTTACAAGCAATCATTTAAAAACAGAATTACCACTGGTAATTTAGAAGATGATATTGCAAAAGTAAAAGATGTAGATTGGATTATGGAGGTTGTAGTTGAAAGACTGGACATCAAACAACAAGTATTTGAAAATCTTGAAAAATACAGAACACCAGGAACTTTAATTACTTCGAATACTTCTGGTATTCCCATTAAGTTCATGAATGAAGGACGTTCTGACGATTTCAAAAAGCATTTCTGTGGAACACACTTTTTTAACCCAGCACGTTACTTAAAATTATTCGAAATCATCCCAGGACCAGACACGTCTTCAGAAGTTTTAGACTTCTTAAGTAGTTATGGAGAGCAATTTTTAGGAAAGACATCAGTTGTCGCTAAAGACACACCTGCTTTTATTGGAAACCGTGTTGGTATCTTCTCTATCATGAGTTTATTCCACGCAGTGAAAGACATGGATTTAACAATTGAAGAAGTTGATAAATTATCAGGTCCTGTTATTGGTCGCCCAAAGTCTGCGACGTTTAGAACTGTTGATGTTGTCGGTTTAGACACATTAGTTCATGTGGCTAATGGTATTGCAGATAACTGTAAAGATGATGAGCGTTTAGAATTGTTCAAGTTACCAGGTTTCATCGACACAATGATGGAAAACAAATGGTTAGGAAGTAAAACTGGACAAGGTTTTTATAAAAAGACTGTTTCTGCTGAAGGTAAAAAAGAAATATTAAGTTTAGACTTAAACACATTAGAATACCGTCAAGCTAAACGCGCAAAATTTGCAACTTTAGAATTGACGAAAACGATTGATCGCGTTGCAGATCGTTTTAAAGTATTAGTAAAAGGAAAAGATAAAGCAGGAGAGTTCTACAGAAAGAGTTTTTCAGCATTATTCGCATACGTATCTAATCGTATTCCAGAAATCACTGATGAACTTTACAAAATTGACGACGCTATGAAAGCTGGTTTTGGTTGGGAACATGGTCCTTTCCAAATCTGGGATGCCATTGGTGTTGAGAAAGGAATTGAAATGATGCAAGCTGAAGGTTTAAAACCTGCAGATTGGGTTCACGACATGGTTGCTTCAGGAAGCGATAGCTTCTACTCTATTCAAGATGGTGCAACACATAGTTACGATATTCCGAAGAAAATACAACAAAAAATTCCTGGACAAGATTCATTTATTATTTTAGACAATGTTAGAAAAACAACCGAAGTTTTCAAAAACTCTGGTGTGTCTGTTCAAGATTTAGGCGATGGTATTCTTAATGTAGAATTCCAATCTAAAATGAACACGATTGGTGGTGACGTTTTAGCAGGATTAAATAAAGCTATTGATATGGCTGAAAAAGATTTCGCTGGATTGGTTGTTGGAAATCAAGGTCCAAACTTCTCTGTTGGTGCAAACATAGGTATGATTTTCATGATGGCTGCAGAGCAAGAATACGACGAACTTAACGCAGCAATTAAATATTTTCAAGATACGATGATGCGTATGCGTTATTCTTCAATCCCAACAATTTCTGCTCCTCATGGAATGGCTCTTGGTGGTGGTTGTGAGATTTCATTACATGCAGATAAAATTGTAGCAGCAGCAGAAACTTATATGGGACTTGTAGAGTTTGGTGTAGGTGTTATCCCAGGTGGTGGGGGTTCAAAAGAAATGGCTTTAAGAGCATCTGATACCTTTAGAAAAGGTGATGTGCAATTAAATACACTTCAAGAATACTTCTTAACTATTGGTATGGCAAAAGTATCAACTTCTGCTTATGAGGCATTTGATTTAGGTTTGATGCAACAAGGAAAAGATGTTGTTGTGGTGAATAAAGACCGTCAAATAGCAACTGCCAAAGCACACGCTAAATTAATGGCAGAAGCTGGTTATACTCAACCGGCAAAGCGCAATGATGTTTTAGTTCTCGGTAAGCAAGCCTTAGGTATGTTTATGGTAGGTACAGATTCTATGAAAGACTCTAACTACATTAGTGAACACGATATGAAAATTGCTAACAAATTAGCTTATGTAATGGCTGGTGGTGATTTATCTGAACCAACATTAGTAAGTGAGCAATATTTATTAGACTTAGAGCGTGAAGCTTTCCTTTCGCTTTGTACAGAACGTAAGACTTTGGAAAGAATTCAGCATATGTTAACCAAAGGAAAACCTTTAAGAAACTAAGAAAAATGAAAACAGCATATATAGTAAAAGCATATAGAACCGCAGTTGGTAAAGCACCAAAAGGCGTGTTCCGTTTTAAAAGAACAGATGAATTGGCAGCAGAAACCATCAAATTTATGATGAAAGAATTGCCAGGTCTAGATCCGAAACGTATTGACGATGTTATCGTTGGTAACGCAATGCCAGAAGGTGCTCAAGGATTAAATATGGCACGTTTAATCTCTTTAATGGGACTAGAAGTTGTAGATGTCCCTGGAGTAACTGTTAACCGTTTTTGCTCTTCTGGAGTAGAAACTATTGGTATGGCAACAGCAAAAATTCAAGCTGGAATGGCAGATTGTATTATTGCAGGTGGAGCAGAAAGCATGAGTAGTGTCCCAATGACGGGTTTTAAACCAGAATTGAATTATGATGCGATTGTAAAAGCAGGTCATGAAGATTATTATTGGGGCATGGGGAACACTGCGGAAGCGGTTGCGAACCAGTTCAAAATATCACGTGAAGATCAAGATGAGTTTGCTTTTAATTCTCATATGAAAGCATTAAGAGCTTTAAAAGAAGATCGTTTTCAAGACCAAATAGTACCAATAGACGTTGAACAAACTTATATTGATGCTAACGGAAAAAAAGCAACAAAATCATATACTGTAACTAAAGATGAAGGTCCTCGTGCTGGAACAAGTAAAGAAGCTTTAGCAAAATTGCGCGCAGTATTTGCTGCTGGAGGAAGTGTTACAGCTGGTAACTCATCACAAATGAGTGATGGTGCAGCCTTTGTTATGGTCATGAGTGAAGACATGGTTAAAGAATTAAATCTTGAGCCAGTAGCACGTATGGTAAACTATGCAGCTGCAGGTGTTGAGCCTCGTATTATGGGAATTGGACCCGTAAAAGCCATACCGAAAGCATTAAAACAAGCAGGTTTAAAACAAGACAACTTATCATTAATTGAATTGAATGAAGCTTTCGCTTCTCAATCTTTAGCAGTAATTCGTGAGTTAGACTTAAATCCTGATATCATTAACGTCAATGGTGGTGCGATTGCTTTAGGTCACCCATTAGGTTGTACTGGAGCAAAACTATCAGTACAATTATTTGATGAAATGCGTAAGCAAAATATGCAAGGTAAATATGGCGCAGTAACTATGTGTGTTGGAACTGGTCAAGGTGCTTGTGGTGTATTTGAATTCTTAAAATAA
>JBLHML010000038.1:0-8309 GCA_047622005.1 Dokdonia sp.
TTTCAGTTGTTGACCGTCCGGGTTAATTACTTTTTGACATTGAGCATTAATCCCATCAACTAAAGTATTGGTTGGAGCAACACATTTACTGCTGTCGGCATCCTCTTTGAATAATTCAACACACGTTTGCGCAACATCAGCATAATCAATATCATGAAAGGTAATATTACCAACCGTTAATTGCGCAGGTATGACCCCCTCGTTAATAAGCTTTGAGTATTGAGGTATACCTGTGCTATCAGCTTGTCTTTTAACGATATTGAGCCTAGTTGTACTAATAACGCCAGAATCCACGATATCGGCTAAAATTTTGCCTGACCCTATTGGTGGAAGTTGGTCTGGGTCGCCACAAAATATAAAGCGAACAGAAGGATGAACATGAGTAAAAACGCGATACATGGTCGGTAAATCAAGCATTGATGCTTCATCAATAACAATTAAGCACTTTGATTCATTCTCTATAGGATCTTCTCGCAAAAACTTAGCGATAGTCGAAGTATCCATACCGATACTTTCTTGCAGTCTCATAGCCGCACGGCCTGCTAACGCCATGGCTCTTATCTCATAACCCAATTCTTGGTAAGCAATTAACACGGTGTTGAGAACAGTAGTTTTACCAGTACCAGGACCACCAACAATGCATGACACTGCATTTTCAACAGAGGTGAGAATCGCTTCGGTTTGCAACGGCTCAAGTTTAAAAGACAATTTTGCAAAAGCTTTGATGCAAGCATTATTTTCATCTTCATCAAATTTCACACCCAGCTTTTTTAGTTTTAATAATCGTTTCGCAACAACATTTTCCATGAGATAAACAGGTGTAAGCTGGTAAAGTCCCGTTTCTGGATAGACAACATATGCTTGTTTATCGAATGCACACTTTAATGCTTTTGCTGTTAGCTCTTTATTGCCTAATGATTCTTTTACGAGAGCAAATATATCACTATATTGAGAGACAGTATGCCCCTTTTTCGTATGCTTTTTGATAGCTCCTCTAACTGCTGCAATAAGTCTGCGACTGTCATTTTTATCAATATGAAAGTGCTTTTGAGCAATGACATCATTATCAAAAAATGACATACCAAAATTGATTAAATGATAAGGATTATTTTGAATAATCACGATGGGATTGACAGTAAATTTAACGTTATCACTCGTTTCTCTAAATTCATTTTTATAGCTTTTGAATTTAAAAATACGCTTTTGAATGGGCAGTGGAATATTCTTTTCAGTCAGCCAAACGGAATATTTTAAATTTTTATATTTTTCATAGCCTTGAACAAGTGAATTAATCGACTTCTCAGTTAATACTGACTTCAAACAAGATTGATCGTCACTCGCTAAAATTTGATATATTTTTGAATCAAATTCTTTCCAAATTGCTTCAGCTTTATCATCGGCAATGCCTTTAAATGCTTTATCTTTTGAAATAAAATTAATGAATGCCAAGTTAGATTTCGGCAAAATGAGTTTGCATTTTTTCGCTTCATCAAACGTAATGTGATGGATAATGTATTTGCCATTGTGGGATGGCTTATCTTCAGTTTTTATATCACCAGTCACTTCCCATATTTGTCCAATAACGGGGTCTAGTTCAATATTGCTGTCTGGCACAGTAATAAAATAATAATCAATGGCACTGGTTTTTTGATGCGTTTTTGGATGAACAGCAATGCCGCGAAATTTAATAAACTCCTTTTTAAAAGAATTTTGAATTGCTGTTACACGAATAGTTTTCGTCACATCAGATTCATGAGTGATTTTATAGTTTTCATCTCGATTAAATAAGATAGACATTTCACTCAAAGGCATATTAAAACTCCGATAGCTCTTGCATGGTTTCAGAAAGTTCGCTAAATCTTCCTAGCTGGCCTTTTGTTGCTTCTAATTCAGACTCTAGCTCAATAATACGTTGTTCAAGAAAAGGCACGCGAGATTGCTCCTGCGCGGCTTTAATAGATTTTCTGTTAAGGGTCGGTTTTTTTTGCTCTATCTCACCCTCATAGGTCAGTTCAGGCAATACACCACTAGCTCTTAAGCCATCTTCTAAATTGTTAAGTAAAGGTATAAGTTTTTTATTTTTAGTGAGGCATTGTCTGTCAAAATTAGTTTGTGGGTACAGTTCAACACATTGTTCCGCAATCGTAGTGCGATTGAGTTGCCCACCTTCAATTATTGATACATAATCTTGTTCGGTCATGCTCGCAGTCCACTCGTTAAAAGCAACAATACGCAACGCACTAATTTGTTTGCCACTTAAATTTTTAGGCTGAGTAGACATTTAATTGATCCCTTTAATATCTAAAGTATTGTCTTTAACACCACAAATTTTATTGATCAAGTTCACGAATCCCGGTTTAGATCTTGCTGTATCAGTATCATCGACTAATCGACCTTTTTTATTGGCTGTTAATCCCAGTTCTTTTAAATTATCTTCACTGAAAAATTCTTTTAGTGTCTCAATTTCATTTGCTGTTAATCCTAATGCCTTAATATCATTTTGTGATCCCACTTTTTTATTGCGCATATCAATAAGTGGGGCATGTTCTCTATTGATCTCTACTTGAGTTTGAAGTTGGCTTTTAAGTCGCTTGTTTTCTGAAATTAGCTCTCTAACTTCAAATCGTGCGAGACCTCTATCTAGCTTGCCAACCCACTCATATTTATTCGCTTCCTTTTTGGCTGAGTCACTTTTAACACCATGATAATTTTGAAAGGCTTCAATAATATTTTTGTATTTTTCGCCTCCTGGGTTGTTAATGGATTGTTCATTAATACCCCCTTTAGCTTTGAATAATTTAGCAACTGTAGCGATAGTAAAATCATGAGAATTTGCTTCAATTTGTGAAGAACAAACCTCAACTAATATGATTAATTTCTTTTTTATCGTTCTTGAAGCATCTTTGCTTTCTTTTTCTATAACAGCATCAATTGCTTTATTGTAATTATTATTCGACATTGGTCACCTTAATGAGATTTGATTTATTCATTATAAATTTATTTTTATCTTCAATTGGCTTCATTATTTCAGCACGGCTAATACCTAAATCTTCTAAGAATAACTCACAATTAAAAAGCTTATCTGCTTCATTCCAGTTGCCGTTTAATCGCGCTAATACGATGTTGGTAACTTGATTACCTACTTCTAGTTGTTCTTCCTCAGACAGTAGGCACATATTGGCCTGCTGACCATTGAATACAGCAAACTTTTCGATTAACAGTGATCGTTTAGGCACTGCTCTTTGTGGATTGGCACAAGTATAAATCTCAGCATTTTTACAGATTTCATAAAGTTGCCTAAATTCAGAAGTTTCTTCGCACTCTATTGTTAGAAAATCATTATTATCAGAAGTAACCAGTTGCAAAGAGTTTTTAACAGCACCCGATATCCCAAATAAGCTTTTAGAACGATGAACATAGATGGAAATTAAAAGAGCGTCTGTGGAAAGCATGTCAAATCTTTTAGTTTCTAGGTAATACATGTTCCTTATTTTATCGAGTCGAACATCATACTCAAAAAAAGTAGCAGACTCTGTTGCTTCATACTTAAGGTCTTCCAACGCCTCTTTTTCAAGACGATATTTATTCATCCGCTGCCCTGCTAATTTAGCTTCATAACCCACTTCGTTAAAAATAGTTTGTAAACCTCCAATAAAGGCTGGTCCTGTAATGAAAAATCGACACGAAAAGCAGTTGCTTGGGCCTAGATATCCAGTAGGAACTGGACCATGTTTATCTTGTCTATTTACTCCTTCAATATATTCTCCTCCCTCATAACATTTAGCCCCAGCGAAAGGGCAAATACCAATGTCTTTAAAGGCAAGAGCAGCAAATGGTAAATTTTGATATTGATGATGGATAGTTGATCCATCATGACCAATGAATTCACTACTGGATAAGCTAATTTGTTTGTTTTTTAACATATCAGCGACACGAGCTGGTGCCTCTGCCAATATTTTATGATCGGCAATACTTAATGCTTCATATAAATCATGATTATCGGTTTTGGTGTAATAAATTGTCATGACAAGTGAAGCATGACCAACCAATTTTGCCACAATAGAAACAGCTAACTGTCCATCAAGTACATAGGCCGTTATCATCGAAACTCTCATCGCATGAGGGGTAAATTCACTGACATACGCATTTATACCACTTTTATTCTTATCATCACTTAATTCAGCTAATGGATTTGTTGAATCTTGGATTTGATACAACAGCCATGCAAAAGGGTTGGTTAGCTTTTGTCGTGTTATAGGGAAGCTTCGTTTTTTAATCTCTAATGCTGCTGGATCTCTAAATAGAAATACTTGAGACTTCATGGCTTTCAGTACATTCTTATTCCTCTTATTTGTCATAGGAACATCAGCCCAAGCAGTCAAATCAGTTATCGGGTTATATTTTGTTTGCCACTCTCTTAATTTGATCATCCACTTAATTAAACTTGGATGCATATAAGCAACATCATAGCCACCAATAGAGGATGATGTTTTATTAGTAGTCACATTTGAGCCAATAATGTCGATATAACGGTAGGATTCTTGTCCATTATCATCAATATACTTGTTCGCTTGACTCTTAAATTTCTTTATGAAACCTTGCGGCTTTTCATGTTTGTTAAAAGTATTAACTAATGCATTTTCATTTTTAATCCATTCGACTTCATTTTTATCATTTAAAATAGGAATTTCTTCGTCTGCTTCACCACTATCTAACCAACAAATTTGTTGTCCTCGAAAGGGCATCCTAAACATAACAGCAAGTCCACAGGTTCTCACAGGTGACCACATTTGGTACTTAACCCGTTGTGAATTCCCACTCATATACTCTACTCTACGCCAGACACAATCAGGATCTTTTTTATCTATGATTGACTCATCAACCTGATACCAGTCTGCGGCAAATTGATACACATCTGTAAATGAGGTCGCATCGTGAGGAATAAGGAAATTAGCCGCATCATCAAGGTAATTCATAGGCAGAGGTGGCTTATTTGACTGAGATAGAGATACTGACTTCGTTAATTCGTCATCATCAAGAGTGTAAATAGCATTCCATTTGTTTATAAAACCGGGCAGTGTAACTATTTCAAACGTATCAGGATCTTCATCTTGACAGCACTCTTTAAAGACATAATCGACAAAATCTCTCAATATATTAATGCTAGATATAGTTTTACCTGATGCAGCTACACCCTCAAAAAAGTCTTGCATATCGACTGGATTATGACTTTTAAGAAAAAATTTGGCAGGTTGAAATGGCTGATTATTCTTAACTAAGTAATCTTGTATAAATAGTCTGATTAATCCTTCTTTCCTACTAATACCGTTTCCTAAATTGGAAAACTTTTTTGCTTTAGCAGTCCAGTCACTAAAGGTTTCAGGTAGATCTCTAAATTGGCAAAAGTCAGTATCAATAATTGAATTTATATTAATATAACCATCAACAACATTTAATTGAGGTAAATGTTCTTGCTTTCCACATGCTTTATTGTATTCGCCTACAGATAAAATTTTACTGCGCTTACAGTAATTTTTAATATCACTTAATTGGTAAACTTTTAAGTTAAGAAATTCATTGAAATCTATTAAACCATAGTGAACCAAAGGATCTTCAGGTAGAAAATCTGTGCTTTTTTGTAATTTTTCATAGGAACTTAAGTCATGTATTCCCTTTAATTTAATATCATTTGAAGCTGTAATAGAACCCATCAACTTCCCTAAAAATCCATCCCAACCACCATTATTAACCCAAACATCTTTGTAAATAACATTAGGATTCCAAGTAAGTTTTTTATCTTTTTTGAAGACTTCTTTATATTCCGAAAGCGAGTTTACATTTAATTCTTGTACTGCTTCATGGGCTTCTTGCCACGTATCATAAGGGCTTATTAAATCAAAGTGAGCATTCCATTCTTTCCATTCATTATGGTAATACATGGGTAATGAAGTAGGTAATTTTGGATCAAGGCGGGACATGGTTCCAAAATCTCTTGGTATGGTTATACCTAAATTATTACAAGCAAAAAGGGCTTCTTTAAGCGATTTGTAAATAGGCTTTTCTGGAACTCCAAGGAAATCAAACCAACCTTTCCATTCTTGAGCATAAGTGCTATATGGTTTTGTTGGTAATCCATAATCAGGGTTTTTCTTTCTATAACTTACGTAATCACTAATGCTTTTAATATTTTGTATTTCTTGTATAAGTTCTTTTGCTTTGGAAAAGGAAACTGAATTCTGACCTATATAAGCAAGCCACCCACCAAAGTTATCAAATATTTTTTTTCCGTAAAATTTGCTAGGGTTAAAAGGCAGTCTTGGATCTTCCCTCTGTTTAACGTAATAATCATCCCAGTTTACAACACCAAGTTTAATGGTGCTCTTTGATGCTTCTTCTATAGTTTCATAAATGGTTGTTTGATGTAAAAATTTACTCCAACCGCCAAAATTATTAAATATATCTACACCATAAAATCTACGAACATCTACAGGTAACTTAGGGTCTTGCTTGCATTTACGTGTGTAATCCTCACCGTTGATAATAGCAAGCTTTATAGAAGCTTCAGATGCTTCTTCAATGGTCTTGTATTTTTCACTACTCATCATATACTCCTAGTTGAGATGACACTTTTTTTACCATGTAATTTTCTTGTTTAGAAAGTGGAAAAGCATTGCTTAATGCATCATATATTTCAGTGTTTGTTGCTTTACCATAACTTTCCTGTGAAATAATACTTTTGTGATGCATTAATTCCTTTATTAATACCGCTGATGTTTTAAGTTGTTCCAAGCGTTTTTTATATGCATGTCGATGCGGGTGACCTGAAAGGCCATCTTCACGCATAGGTTTTAATCCTAATTTCATTACGGCAGTATCATGAAATTCAGTAAATGATTTCATAGAAAGCGGGTCGCCAAATTGATTGGTGAATAGGAAAGGGTGTGTATCTCTATCGTTTTCTAAGCGCATCACTCTTTGTTGTCTTATATAAATACTTAAAAGACCATAAAATAATTCACCTATTTCTGTGGGACAAAAATACACAAAGAAAAATTTATGTTTATTGTCTGCTAACGCAGGATCTTTCCATCCAGCATGGTATGATTTTTTTGTTGAAGTCCTACGGTCTTCTAGACCAAATTGTTTCATTAGATACTCTTTTCGAGTCGCCCTTTTATTACTACTTGTGAGATTTCGGTAATGTTCAGGGGCTAATCCCTGAATTGGGTGATAAATTCTTATTACGATACGTCCCAAAGGGTCTTTTTGAATATCTTCGACATAGATATGTAGTGCTTCACATTGTCGTATACCACCGTAATGCATCAGCATTGTGATTAACAGTGGAGCTAACTTATAGCGTTCATGAATTGGATCAATTGGAGAGGTGCCGCGTTTAATAAAACCTTGCCATAGCAAATTTGAAATAAGATCTTCTGGAAAACACACCGACTCGTCTGCTTGAGGAGCAGAAAGCCCTTTTCTAGCGCGAACATTACGTGAAACATTTTCCTTTCTGTATTTTTTGTCATTAAAGGCATGAGAAAGAAAAGCTTTAGTTTTACGATGATAGTATGCAGCAAGGTTAAGAATTCGCTCAGCACCCGTTGCTTCTCTATATTGATTCAAAAGCTCTGTTTCACCACCTGATTCTTTAAAAAGGAAGTCACTAAATTTAGTTATATGGTCGATAAGGCTATTAGCAAGGGTCGTTTCTTTAGCTTCCCATCGTAATCCCGATTTATCCTCACCTTCACTATTAAATGTTCCCGTGTGCAGGGAATTGGAAAATTCCTCAAACATTTGTTGTTGTGTTTCAAAACAATCTTTGTTTGCTGTTACAAATTGAATGAGCAACTTGATTGCTTGTATTTCTTTGTCTTTCCAGCTTTTACTTTTCGAGCGTTTTTTTACTAAATATTTTAAATGAGTCATTAAGTAACCTTCGCCTGGAATGAAAACCACAGGAAGTTCATGA
This sequence comes from Dokdonia sp., assembly GCA_047622005.1. Classification (GTDB taxonomy): domain Bacteria; phylum Bacteroidota; class Bacteroidia; order Flavobacteriales; family Flavobacteriaceae; genus Psychroserpens. Next base: position 7,979 of record JBLHML010000038.1, read on the forward strand.
AGTCTGCTGGTATTATCGACTTTTACTTTTACATATGACTTTACAGGTTCAATTAACGTTTCCATAAATAGTACTTTTAGTAGTAAACATAGGGGTATTATAGTTCACTGTTTTTTTAATAAAAGAAATAATGGGAATAAATTAAGATATATTGAGGTTTTTTAGTAATCTTTATAAGAAATAGTAGTTATATATAGAGGGGTATATTGGCTAAATGCACTTCGACAGTGACAAGGGGAGATTCAAGCCCAACCCGGGCTCTGCTATAAATACAAGCTAAGCTCATAAAAATCCATTTAATTAGCATCCTGTAAGTTAAGTTTAGTCAGGA
>JBLHML010000039.1:0-8056 GCA_047622005.1 Dokdonia sp.
TTGTTGAGTTGTTGAGTTGTTGAGTTGTTGAGTTGTTATTTGTGCAGTCGTTTTAACTAACTCAAACTTTTGATAAAAAAGACAAAAGTATAATCTCCGTTAAAAAACGCTCCGCCAATCTCTCATAAACGCAGTGATTCTGTACGAAATAGATTATTGAAGTACACTTTAAGTCTTTGCGACTTGGCGAGTATCAAACATGCTTTTCAATTAGAGAAACAAAAAAAACTCCGAAAGCGAACTTCCGGAGTTTTAAATATGTATAGAATATTGCTTTTCTATTTTACAGTTGCTGGAGTGTTTAATTTTCGGCTAATTTCCATAGAAATAGCAGAACGTTCAAACTTAATCTTTCCTGCAAGCGTTTCGATAACACAGCTATTGTCTTTATCATTAAGATCAACGACTTTACCGTGCATACCGCTTTTTGTTACAACTTTATCGCCTTTTTTTAATGCGGCAGCAAACGTTTTTTCTTGTTTTGCTCGTTTCATCTGTGGTGCAATCATAAAGAAATACACTACAGCAAACATTGCTACAAAAGGTAAATAATCTCCAATTGCTCCCATAACTTATTTTGAAACAGGATTAATTGATGTAGTCCCAGATTTCTTAGCTGGTGCATTAGGATCTGGCTGAACAAAAGCTTTAATTTTAACAATTTCAGAACCTTTTTCAGTATTCGTTGTTAAAGTAATTGACTTTTGAATTTGGTTTGCTCCTTTACCGTTAAACTTAACAGTAAATTCTGCAGACTCACCTGGTGCTAATGGGTTCCTGTTCCAATCTGAAGGCACAGTACATCCACAAGTACTTTTGATGTTACTTACTACTAAAGGTGTTTTACCTGTGTTAGTGTAACTAAATTTTGTTTCTACTGGAGTACCATTTACGATAGTTCCAAAGTCGTGTTCAGTTTCAATAAAAGAAATCACTGGAAAATCTCCAGCAGTTGCATCTCTTTCTGCAGCTACTGCTACATTTTCTGATTTAATTTTGCTTGTTGCATCTTCTTTACAAGATGTGAAAGCTACTAAACATAGTGCGCTTAGCGCTAAAATTGCTTTTTTCATTGCTGTAATTTTTAAATAATTTTTGATTCGAGAATTCAAATGTACTAATATTTTCATCGAATCAAAATTTTTAGTCATTTTTCAAACAAAACATTAACACTCTATCACCTATAAAACATAAGGTTTACATCAAACCTCTTCCTATTTTATTAAGGTTTCCTTCTGCGGTATATTCTTTAACAATCTTATCTAAAATACCATTAATAAAATTACTACTCTTAGGTGTAGAATACTCTTTGGCAATCTCTAAATACTCGTTAATAGTAACTTTTACTGGTATTGACGGGAATTTTTGAAACTCACAAATAGCCATTTGCATTAATACGTTATCAATTTGAGTGATACGCTCTGCATCCCAGTTTTTAGTTTTAGAACCTATTTCTTCAATAAATTTAGCTTGATTTAGCATGGTCTTTTTCAATAATTCCAACCCAAAATCTCTATCCTCTAAATCCTTAAATAATTTTGGAGTAAAAAACTGTCCTTCAGAAGACGTCTTGACTTTCTTTAAAATCTTCAATATCGCAGTATTCACAACGGGAAGATCATCCAACCAAGTAATACGTTTATCTTCAAAATAATCATATAACTTATCATTAGGCGCAATGACCTCTGTAAATAAATCAATGATGAATACTTTATCCTCTTTAAAAGTTGACGCTTTAGTAGACATATAGTCTTTATACAAATCACTTTTAAGTATAGATTTGAATATGATATCAATGTATTCAAAATCTAAGTACCACAAATTCTCCTTTTGGTCCTCAATAAACCCTAATAAAGCTTCATTAGAACTTAGAACCGTCAAAACCTCATTATTTACAAACTTTGAATTAGGGTTTTTCTCCTCTTTAGTTGCTAATATTTTTTTTTGAGTCTTATCTATGTGGTCCTTTGATTTGTTATGAACTTCAATCAAAAGTGATAATTGAGCGATAAATAAATCGTACATGCTTTCTAGACTTTGCAGAAGAAACCTTTCGCATACTTTAACATTTTCACTTTCACCTCCTTTTGAAGCATAAAGTGTTTGCATTACTTTAATACGAATATGTCGTCTATTTAACATGTTTACAAAGAGCTATTAATTAATAAAAGCAAATTTACACACTTCACTTCAACAAGCTCAGTGTGTAAGTTTGCTTTGCAAAAATACTATAATTTTAAAAGATGCAAACTATTTTTAGTTTGTAATATTATTATTTTTGATGTTCTCTTTTTCGAGTTTCAATACGTTCTTTAGCAATATTCATGGCAGCAACATTTGTAGTCACATTATTTGATTTAGCGCGATCCAAAATTTCCAGCGTTGTATTGTAAATGTTTTCAGTTTTACGCATAATTTCTTGACGGTCATAATCCTCTAACTCGGCATATACATTAATGATTCCGCCTGCATTAATTAAAAAATCTGGAGTATATAAAATATTTTTATCTTGTAACAATTTACCATGTTTCATTTCATCTGCCAATTGATTGTTGGCAGCACCCGCAATTATATCTGCACGCAATTTATGGATCGTATCGTCATTTATAGTTGCCCCTAAAGCACAAGGCGCATAAATATCCATAGGCTCGCTGTAGATATCTTGTCCTTTATAAATAGTAACATCATATTTAGCACCCACTTCTTCTAGACGTTCTTGGTTTATATCTGCAATCGTAACTCTAGCTCCTTCGTTTGTTAAATGCTCAACAAGCGCCTCACCTACATGCCCTATACCTTGTACAAAAACGTTTTTATCTTCTAAAACGTCACTTCCATATTTAAACTGAGCAGCAGCTTTCATTCCCATAAAAACGCCATAAGCTGTGATTGGTGACGGACTTCCAGCACCTCCTTTACTTTCAGAAATACCGGTAACATAAGGAGTAACCTCTCGTATGGTATCCATATCCTCAGTAGTCATACCAACATCTTCAGCTGTAATATACCTACCACTTAAAGAATGTACAAACTCACCAAACTTCTTCATGAGTTTAGGAGTTTTTTGAGTTTTAGCGTCACCAATGATAACTGCTTTTCCTCCTCCAAGATTTAAACCTGTAATTGCAGACTTAAAAGTCATCCCACGAGAGAGTCTCAATACATCATTAAGAGCTTCCCATTCGTTATTGTAGTTCCACATTCTAGTTCCTCCAAGAGCAGGTCCCAAAACTGTGTTATGAATTCCAATTATTGCTTTTAAACCAGTATCTTTGTCGTTGCAAAAAACGATTTGCTCGTGATCATCAAAAGATAACTGTCCAAAAACGGGATCTATCTTAGCAAGTTCTTTAGAACTTAAAACATCTGATATCATTATATTTAGCTTATAAAACTATTTTATTTATGTGTAAAATAGTGAGCAAAAATAATCCAATATTAGAGTATTAACAAAAATAAGGTCCTAAAAATATTAATTTGTTAATATTCCAGTTTCTCATTTAGTAGATGAACTAGTTTAAACTTTTTCTATTTGCTAAAAAATTGTTCTTTTAAAATTAAATTTTTTCTTTTTATCTTTCCATAGCGATGCTATGCAACTCAAAAAAGTCTTCATTTAATTTCAAAAGCCCTAATTTTCACTTAAACACAAAAAATGTAAACTAGTTCAATGAAAGAACTCAGACATATAAATAAATATTTTGAGAAGTATCGTTATAGACTGCTGCTAGGCGTCTTAATAACGATAGGAGCTAAAATATTTGCACTTTTCACACCAAGGTACATTGGCAAAGCTATTACTACAATCTCCAAAAAATTAAATGGAGAGATTAGTGCAGCACTTTTTAGACAAGAGTTGGCTACAAATATTGGCTATCTCATTGGAGCTGCTGTTATTACAGGGATTTTCACATTCTTAATGAGGCAAACCATTATTAATGTATCACGTTATATAGAGTATGATTTAAAAAATGAAATCTACCAACAATACCAAAACTTGTCTCTTAACTTTTACAAAGCCAACAAGACTGGTGATTTAATGAATAGAATTAGTGAAGACGTTAATAAGGTAAGAATGTATACAGGTCCAGCCATCATGTATACCATTAATACAGTCACTCTATTTTTGGTTGCTCTAGTTTACATGATAAACGTTGCACCTAAGCTCACATTGTATACTGTTTTACCCTTACCACTATTGTCTTTTATTATCTATAAATTGAGTACGATAATAAATTCTCGCAGTAGAATTGTACAGGAGTATTTGTCACATCTTTCTTCTTATACCCAAGAATCTTTTAGTGGAATTTCTGTTATTAAATCCTACGGAATTGAAGAAAGAAACTACGATGAGTTTAATAGACTTTCTGAAGAAAGCAAGCAAAAACAAATCGATTTGACTAAGGTACAAGCCTTATTTTTCCCTTCCATGATTCTTCTTATTGGAATAAGTAATGTGCTGGTCGCGTACATTGGAGGCATGCAATATATCAATGGAGAAATTAAAGAAATTGGAACCATAGCAGAATTTTTAATTTACGTCAACATGCTAACATGGCCTGTTGCTACTGTAGGTTGGGTTACTAATTTGGTACAACAAGCAGAAGCTTCTCAAAAACGTATTAACCAGTTTCTACAGGAAGTGCCTGAAGTTAAGAACCTTAGTGCTACACCAGCTAATATAGATGGAAATATAGAGTTTAAGGACGTCATCTATATATATCCCGACACTAATATTAAAGCATTAAACCAAATTAGTTTTTCTCTCAAAAAAGGAGAAACGCTTGCTATATTAGGAAAAACAGGCTCAGGAAAATCAACAATTCTAGATTTAATTAGTAGGCTTTATGATGTGCAAGAAGGTGAAATCCTAATTGATGGCACTATCATAAATCAAGTCCATCTTAAAAGTTTGAGAGATCATATTGGTTACGTGCCTCAAGATGCTTTTTTGTTTTCTGATACTATAGAAAACAATATTATGTTTGGTAAGGAAGATGCTACGGAAGAAGAGGTGATCAAGGCTGCAAAAAATGCAGACGTCCATAAAAATATCAAAAAATTCAATAAAGGTTACCAAACCAAATTAGGCGAACGTGGTGTCACTCTTTCTGGCGGACAAAAGCAACGTATTTCTATCGCGAGAGCCATTATAAAAGAACCAGAAATAATGCTTTTTGATGATTGTTTATCTGCAGTAGATACAGAAACCGAAGAAAAGATACTTAAAAGTTTACGAGAAATTTCCGAAGGAAAAACAACCATAATTGTGAGCCATCGTGTATCTTCTGCAAAAGATGCCGACAAAATTATTGTGCTTGAAGATGGTGAAATCATTCAAAAAGGAACACATGAATCTCTCATAAACACAAACGGATACTACAAAGAGCTTTACCTAAAGCAACTTAGCACAAAAGAATTATAGTAATTTGTTGCTTACTATTCTTTTTTTTTAGATTTTTGGTGCATAATCAAATAAAAATTAAAAATTAGCTATGAGTGATCACGGAATGATGGAGAAAGAGGAAATTTTCTCAAAAGTTTTAAGAGCAGGAAGAAGAACCTATTTTTTTGATGTAAGAGCAACAAAAGCAGAAGATTATTATCTTACAATTACTGAAAGTAAAAAATTCACAAGTGATGATGGATCGTTTCACTACAAAAAGCATAAAATCTACTTATATAAAGAGGACTTCACCGAGTTTAATGAGATTTTAAGAGAAATGACAGATTATATCATTACAGAAAAAGGTGATGAAGTTATAAGTGAACGTCACCAAAAAGATTTCAAAAAGGAAGATTATTCTGGGCCTAATGATGTGACTGAAGGCATAGAATCTGTTGATGATTCTGATGATTCTCCTGAAAAATTCACAGACATCAATTTTGAAGACATATAAAGACTTAAATTGTTAAATATACCAAACCGCTATTCTATGAGTAGCGGTTTTTCTATTTTTATAAACTAATCAATACGTTTTATGAGACTAACCATCCTCCTACTAGTTCTATCTGTATGTAACCTTACTGCACAATCTCAACCAGACTTATCATATTACTTATCCCAGGATATAACGTATGATCAGAACATACCAACACCAGAATCTGTGATTGCCCATCAAGTTGGTGAGTGGCATATTACACATGATAAGCTAGTGTATTATATGCAAGCCTTAGCAAAATCATCAGATAGGGTAACCATAGAAAACCGAGGTTCAACTTTTGAAGGCAGACCTCTGCTCTTATTAACTATTACATCACCAGAAAATCATAAAAACTTAGAATCAATACGACAAGCTCATATTGCTTCTACCGAAAACAACAATCTCGACACTAGCGATATGCCAATAGTCGTGTATCAAGGATTCTCCATTCACGGTAATGAACCTAGTGGGTCTAACGCGTCAATGTTAGCAGCTTATTATCTAGCTGCAGCCCAAAGTGAGGAAGTCAAAAACACATTAGACAACACTGTTATTTTATTTGATCCTTCTCTAAATCCAGATGGCTTACAACGCTTTGCTTATTGGGCAAACACCAATAAAAACAAAAACCTTAACCCAGATCCCAACGACAGAGAATATGATGAAATTTGGCCTGGAGGACGCACAAATCACTACTGGTTTGATATGAATCGTGATTGGTTACCCGTTCAATTACCAGAGTCGCAAGCACGTATTGCAAGTTTTCATAAATGGTTGCCTAATATTCTAACAGATCATCACGAGATGGGAACCAACTCCAGTTTCTTTTTTCAACCTGGAATTCCGTCAAGAACACATCCACTAACACCAAAACTCAATCAAGAACTCACCAAAAATATTGGTAATTTTCATGCTAAGGCATTGGATAAAATAGGGTCGCTTTATTACACAGAAGAGAGCTTTGATGATTTTTACTACGGAAAAGGATCAACCTTTCCAGATATTAACGGTGGGATTGGAATTCTTTTTGAACAAGCCAGTTCTCGAGGACACATTCAAGAAAGTGATAACGGGATTTTAACGTTCCCATTCACTATTAGAAATCAGCTAACTGCTGCTCTATCTACTTTAGAAGCCGCAAAAAACATGCGTGAAGATATCCTTCAATACCAGCATGATTTTTATAAAAACGCTCGAAAAGAAGCGACAAACGACAATGGGAAAGCCATTATTTTCGGAGACGAAAAAGATGCTGCAAAAACGTATCATTTAGCCGAAATTTTAAAACGCCAACATATAGATTTTCATGAATTAAAGGCTGACTTTACTAGCAATGGAAAGCGTTTCAAAAAAGGGCATGCCTTTATTATTCCAAAAAACCAGAAAAACACACGCATGATTAATGCGATGTTTGAAAAACGCACAACATTCCAGGACAGTCTGTTTTATGACGTATCTGCTTGGACTTTTCCTTTGGCCTTTGGATTAGACTATGAAGAAAATATATCCATGTCAAATGCTGGAGCAACGGTTGAAAATTTACAAATGAAAACCGGAACTGTCTCTACAAAAAGCAACTATGCTTATGTGATGGAGTGGCATGAATATTACACACCGAAAGCCTTGAATTCTATTTTAAACTCTGGATTACGAGCAAAAGTAGGCATGAAAAAATTTAGCATAAATGGTAAAGATTATGACTACGGAACGATATTAATACCAGTTCAAAATCAAAATAAGTCTGCAGAAGAACTTTTTAAATTCTTACAGCAAATTTCGGAAGAAAGTCATGTTCAAATTGATGCAGTAGGAACAGGTTTAACGCAAGGTATAGATTTAGGAAGTAGTCAATTTAGAGCTTTAAAACAGCCAAAAGTTGCCATGATTGTTGGTGATGGCATTAGTTCTTATGACGCTGGAGAAATGTGGCATTTATTTGATCAACGTTACGATATGACATTAACCAAATTGGATAATAACGCATTAAATAGAACAAACCTTGACCGCTACAATACAATCATTTTACCAAGCGGTCGTCTAGATTCAAGTGCTACAAAAAAATTAAAAGAATGGGTTCAAAAAGGAGGCACACTCATTGGTTACAGAAGCGCTCTAAATTGGTTAAAAAGTAG
>JBLHML010000040.1:0-8028 GCA_047622005.1 Dokdonia sp.
CTTTATTCGTGCGATAGAATTAAAATTGTCTCAAGGCGCAAAACCCGGAAAAGGAGGTGTGCTTCCTGGAGCTAAAATAACTCAGGAAATTGCAAATATTAGAGGTGTTGAAGTGGGGAAAACCGTATTATCGCCTCCAAATCATAAAGCTTTTTCCACGATACCAGAAATGGTAGATTTCATTGAAGCTATCGCAGAAGAAACAGGTTTACCTGTTGGGATCAAAGCAGCCATAGGCAAACTTGACCAATGGGAAGAACTAGCAGACTTAATGGTGAAAACAGGAAAAGGACCAGACTTTATTACAGTAGATGGTGGTGAAGGTGGTACTGGAGCTGCACCTCCTAGTTTTGCAGATCATGTATCTCTTCCTTGGGTCTACGGGTTTGGAGATTTATATAAACTATTTCAAACTAAAGGTTTGTCTGAACAAATCGTTTTTATTGGTAGTGGTAAATTAGGGTTTCCCGCTAAAGCCGCAATGGCATTTGCCATGGGAGCAGATGTTATTAATGTCGCACGTGAAGCCATGATGAGTATTGGTTGTATTCAAGCTCAAGTATGTCACACCAACAAATGTCCAACTGGGATTGCGACACAAAACAAGTGGTTACAAAACGGTATTGATCCTACTTTAAAATCGGTAAGACTTGCACAGTACTTTAAAAGTTTTAGAAAAGAATTCATCGAAATTACACATGCAGCAGGATATGAACACCCATGTCAATTCACCATGGACGACATAGAAGTCAATGTAGATGATCATAACTTATCAAAAGAATTATCAAGCACATATGGCTACATAAAAACAAAAGTACCCTTCGCTTCTATGCAAGATTTAAAAAATTGCATGCATTTAGGTGGTCATTATTTAAACAATAACTAAACTTACACTTTAAACACAAAACACAACTATGGATCTTAACATTTTAGGACTTTTATTATACTGTATTCCTGCATTGGTTACAGGAGGAATTGCATTTTTATTTTTTAAAGAACATATAGAAAACGAGAACAATCGTCGTGAGTTCATGATCCAAAAAGATTTACAAAAAGACGCACTACCGCTGCGTCTTCAAGCCTATGAACGCTTATCACTTTACTTAGAAAGAATTAAGCCCTCAAAATTACTAGTTAGAGTAACTCCAAACTCTTCAAATAAAGAAGATTACGGATCTTTACTTATAGCAAATATCGAACAAGAATTTGATCATAATTTAGCACAGCAAATCTATGTTACAGACCAATGCTGGAGCATAGCTTGTACAGCAAAAAACGCAACGATTCAAATGATTAGAAAAGCAAATTTATCAGATAAAGTGGATAGCTCAGATAAGCTTAGAGAAGTCATTTTAACAAACATGATTGATAAAAGATCACCTAGCGATGCTGCGCTTTCCTTTATTAAAGAAGAGGTCTCAGCTATCTGGTAATCTAATAAAAGTAAAACATGATAACCACTAATTCAACAGCAATAGCTAACAAGAAGCTAGCCTCAATACAAGGATAAAAACAGAACTTCAACGTAGAGAAAAAGACTTAAAGTTATATTCTTTTTTGATTTTTAAAGACACCGCTAAACAGATATAGTAAAAGCAGTTTTTAGAAATTATTAAAACATTCTACACAAGCGGATTATCTCCTTCATACTTCTTCTCAGCATACGTATAGCCTTGCTCCCACCATTTGGTCATTAAACGTTTACTAAAAATCAAAGAGTTTTCAGTCAAACTTGTTGGTGTGTAATAAATATTTAATTTTACGCCTCTATTTTTAGCAGCGAGCTTACCAATAACAATATCGCTTTTCTCTACCTGATCTAGAAGATGTCCAAATAAATTAAGCATTAAAGAAAAAGGGTTTTTACCTAACACTTTTAAGCGCTCCATTTGCTCAGCCTCTAAAACGATGGCATCAATCTCAGTTGCACCTCTTAAAATAGCCTCACGAATTGGAATCACGCACCCAAAAGCACCATCTGCATATTCATAACCATTAACCGTAGCCAATGACATAAACGGTAGATAATTACAAGAAATCCAAACCCAATCACAAAATTCATCATAAGAACAATTCTTGATTGACTTATATTCGACACGGTTCATTGATAAATTAGAAACAGTAACCACGACATCTTTCCCTGACGCTCTAATCTCGTTGTACTCCTCTAAAGTAAAATTACGCTTTATATGTCGTCTTAATGATTTACTCTCTCCAAACGTACGCTTACGCCTTATAAACTGCCATAGCGAATTCACAAAGTCTACAGACACATATTCACGATCTCCTTTTTGACGCTGAACAAATGGACTAACACTAAAAACATCATGTTGTTGCACATTTGTAAAAACATCATATAACTTACCTATATCACCTAAAGCTAAATGACTTATCAACAAACTCCCTGTTGATGTTCCCAAAAACATATCGTATTGACGACCTTGACCTTCCATCAAGTACTGCGCAACACCTCCTGCAAACGCACCTTTACTCCCTCCTCCAGATATCACCAATGCTTTCACTTCTGTTCGTTTTTAAGTTTCTCAATCACCAGTTTATAGGTCTTATCTTTTTCTAATTCTATAATTAAATCCTTTGCAAATTTTGAAAATCGCCAATTATGATGCTTTGAAGCACCCAAAAGGCTTTTTATGGATTCAGTTTCAAATCCGCCAATTAATTTTAAATAATTAAACGCGCTCATTCGCAACTCAAAATGCTGCTCAGGCAAACTATAACCAACCAACTCACTTAAAACAACTTGCTTTTTATCAGGATGAAATTCAATTGTGTTTAAATGTAGTGCTAACCACAGCAATCGTATATTATAATCGTTGAAACCTTTGACATCTTTGGTTTTCTCTAAGTATCTGACACGATCTTCGGGAAAATTCACCCACAAGTTATACAACGCAGCTTCAATAGTTACATAGGACTTATCATTTAAAAGCGATTCATACTCCAATTTTAATTCCTTAGGAATGGCACTCACATATTGAGCAATCGCCTGCCTAACTTCTAGATTATTCCTGAAAGCTTCAACCTCTAAATGCTCTGAAATCTGACTCACTACCTTTATTTTCGCCTTATCAGAAATATTAGAAACCAGGTAATCCTTGCATTTTTGAGAATACTCCTCGCAATTAATAGCTAGGTATTCTCGCATAAAAGCAGATTTTTTAAGACTTTTTACAATGAGATCTTCCGGAAGCTTCACCTCAGTAAACCAATCATTTACAAAGATAGACAGATCTTGTTGGCTCGCTTTCTCAACTTCAGACATAAAATCAGTTGTGGTTACATTTCCGAATTGATGCTTGTCCAAATAACTCTTAACAGCTCCTTTAAACGCAGAATCACCAACCTTCTCTCTCAACACATGTAAAGCCCAAGCGCCTTTTTTATAAAAGGTCGTACTACTAGATTTGGGATCTAACAACGATGTGCTCTGTCCAGCTTCTTCTTGAGCAATCAATTCTTGAGCATTTTCAAACAATTGCCAGTAATAATGATCATCTCCAAACACATCACGCTCAGCCAACAAAGCATAATACGTAGCGAACCCTTCTTGCAACCAATGATGCTCGCTAGAAGTCGCTGTCACTAAATCACCAAACCATTGGTGCGCTAATTCATGTGCATTCACGGTAATGTAATTTTTATCATTAAAACCGATAGAATCCACCACGAAGCTATCTGAGAAAATCGTAAGACTTGTGTTCTCCATACCAGAATACAAAAAGTCTTTTACAGGCACTTGCTTGTAATTTTGCCAAGGATAAGGGAATCCTATTTCTTCTTCTAGAAAATCAAACATTTGTTTTGAGTAGCGATAGGTTGGCTCAGCCTTTAGAGAATCTTTAGGATAATAGTAATATTCAAGAGGGATTCCCTTTTTTGAGGTTTCTGTCTTTTTGTTGTATTTACCGATAGCTAGAGCAACGAGATAGCTTGACATTGGTTTTTGCATATCATAAGTCCATTTTGTAAATCCGCCTTTAATTTCTTTACCAACTAAGACACCATTAGCCAGAACCTCGTAATCACTCTCATAGGTAATTGACAAATCAAATTCTATCTTCTCATTAACGTCGTCTATACTAGGCAGCCAATTACTGGTATACCTTCCCTGACCTTGTGTCCAGACTTGTTTACCCACAAAATACAATGCTTTTTCAGGCTTGACATGGTATGTAATTTCAAGATTATTGTTTTTAGATTTCTTTAGCTTTTTATAAATAATCCCATCGGAAATATCGTTAGGAAAAATAATCTCTGAATCCGCAACCACAACACGATCACAAACAATCTTCTTAACATCAATCACAATCGAATCAACATCTTTTAAAACATCAAAAGTGTATTTCACAACTCCTCTAACTTCATCTCTCTGTGAATCAATGTAAATATCAACTGAAGCCTTTTTAAAATCCACATATTCAGTTTGCTGTGCGTTTATAGTACCAAAGAAAAATAATAGAAATAAGAGTTGAAAGAATTGCTTCATGTACAGGTTAAATCAAAGATGAGACCAAAATACGGTTTTTGTAAACATTAATACAACACAAAACTATGAGATTCTTCGTATTGCTCTTAATGATATTAGCTATTATTAACAAAAAGACAATTATTTATTCTCTATGTAATATCATTTCAATGACCAATGAGATTCCTTTTTTCAAAGGAATTAGGTAAATTCGCATATATGAGTAAAAACCTTCAAACTCCTATAGATTACCTTAAAGGTGTTGGACCTAATCGTGCAGATTTACTGCGAAGCGAGCTAGGAATCCATACGTATCAGGATTTGATAAACTTATTCCCAAATCGCTATTTAGATCGCACTAAATACTATAAAGTCAATGAATTACAGCGCAATAGCGCAGAAGTTCAAATAGTTGGGAAAATTACAGGTTTTAAAGAAATTGCTCAAAAACGAGGTAAACGCTTGGTTGGCAACTTTCAAGATGAGACTGGTCGCATAGAATTGGTTTGGTTTCGTGGTCAAAAATGGATTAGAGATAGCATACAAACTAATATGCCCTATGTCATCTTCGGAAAAGTGAATTGGTTCAATGGTGTCTTCAGCATGCCACATCCAGAATTTGAACTTTTAAGCGTGCATGAACAAAATTTATCCTCAACCATGCAAGCTGTATATCCCTCTACCGAAAAATTATCAAATAAAGGCGTCACGAATAAAGTGATGAATAAAATCATGCAAAGTTTGTTTCTAGAAACCAACGGACGCTTTGCTGAATCGCTTCCAGAACCCATACTTTCTGAACTCAAATTACTACCTAAAAGTGACGCGCTTTTTAATGTTCATTTTCCAAAAAACCAAGAGCTCTTAACGCGTGCAGAATTCAGATTAAAATTTGAAGAATTATTCTATCTTCAGTTGCAGTTAATTTTAAAAAATTTGATTCATAAATCAAAAATAAAAGGGGTTCCATTTAATTCGGTTGGCACCTATTTCAATTCATTCTATAATGATCATTTACCTTTCGAATTAACAGGCGCTCAAAAACGAGTGCTCAAAGAAATTAGACAAGACTTAGGCAGTAATGCACAGATGAATCGCTTATTGCAAGGTGATGTTGGCTCTGGAAAAACAATAGTTGCGTTCATGTCAATGCTCATGGCACTTGACAATGGTTTTCAAGCCTGCTTAATGGCTCCGACTGCTATTTTGTCAGTACAACACTACCAAGGATTAAGTGAGCTAGCTAACAAATTGAATATCAGCATTAAATTACTCACTGGATCAAGTACTACTTCACAACGACGAGATATCCATGAATCTCTAGAAAATGGTGAATTACAGATCTTAATTGGCACACATGCACTGCTTGAGGACAAGGTGAAATTCAAAAATTTAGGACTCGCTATTATTGACGAACAGCACCGTTTTGGAGTTGCGCAACGCTCAAAATTATGGAAAAAAGGCCCATCCTCTACCCTATCAAATGAGACCGAAACACAGATCATTCCGCCTCATGTTTTGGTGATGACTGCGACACCAATTCCGCGCACTTTAGCCATGTCTGTTTATGGTGATTTAGACATCTCTGTTATCGATGAATTACCACCTGGAAGACAAGCCATAAAAACCGTTCATCGCTATGATTCAAACCGCCTCAAAGTCATGCGATTTATGCGTGATGAAATTGAGAAAGGCAGACAGATTTATATCGTTTATCCGTTGATTCAAGAAAGCGAACACATGGATTATAAAGATTTAATGGATGGTTATGAGAGTGTAGTTAGAGAATTTCCGCAGCCAAAATACCAGATATCTATTGTTCATGGAAAAATGAAACCAGTGGATAAAGAATTTGAAATGCAACGCTTTGTCAAAGGCGAAACACAAATTATGGTTGCAACAACCGTAATTGAGGTTGGTGTTAACGTTCCAAATGCCTCTGTAATGATTATAGAAAGCTCAGAGCGTTTTGGATTATCACAGCTACATCAATTAAGAGGTCGCGTTGGTCGTGGTGCTGAACAAAGTTTCTGCATATTGATGACAAGTTTCAAATTAAGTCAAGATAGCAAGGTTCGCTTGGAAACGATGACAAAAACTAGTGACGGATTTGAAATTGCCGAAGTAGATTTACGACTGAGAGGTCCTGGAGATATTATGGGAACACAACAAAGTGGTATTTTAAACCTTAAAATAGCAGATGTCATCAAGGATAAAGACATATTGCAGAGTGCTCGTTTTTATGCCAAACAAGTACTAACTAGCGACCCGTCTTTAATAAACCCAGAAAACAAAACAATATTAAATACCTATCGCGAACTCAGTAAATACAAGAATATTTGGAATTATATAAGCTAGCTTGAAATTGAAGCTGAAATCAGAAAAACTGAGTATAGAATCAAAAAGACTATCTGCTTTTATAGTAATGAAAAACGAATTTTAAAATATAGATGCAAAAGAAATCTACCGACATACTTATTATTGGAGCAGGACTAACTGGTCTAACTCTAGCATATTACCTGAAGCAACTTAATGTTTCTGTGACACTTGTGGAGGCAAGAGGTCGTATTGGTGGACGAATTTACACAAAACAAAACACCAACCAAGCACCTATAGAACTTGGAGCAACTTGGTTAGTTAATGAACATTCTGAGCTTTTAAAACTTTTAAAAACATTGAATCTTGAAGTTTTTGAGCAGTTCTACGGAACAACTGCTATTTACGAACCCAGTAAAGCAAATCCAGCACAACTTGTAAATCTACCCCAAAGTAATCAAGCTAGTTACCGTATAAAGAATGGAACACAACGTGTTATTAGTAGACTTTCGGAAGCACTGGAAGCCAATCAGATCGTTACGGATTGCGCGATTTCTTCGATAAAAAAACATGGTGATGTTATTGTGGCTACATCCGAAGCTTATGAATTTGAGTGCAAACATATTATATCAACTTTACCGCCTTACCTACTTGACAAAACAATATCTATAGAACCTGAACTACCTAGAGAAGTTAAAGACATAATGCAAACCACGCATACTTGGATGCATGATTCTATCAAAGTTGGGTTCACTTTTGCAGCAGCGTTTTGGGAAGACGAACGCACCAGCGGAACAATTTACAGCAATGTGAGTGCACTTCAAGAATTCTATGATCATTCTAGTGCAGATGGCAATTTGCACGCTTTGGTTGGTTTTATGAATACAAAATTTCACAGTCATACCAAAGAAGAGAGACGGGAATTAGCACTAAAACAATTGGAGCAATACTACGGAAATCAAGTCCGCCGTTTCTTGACTTATGAAGAGTTAGTTTGGCACGGAGAACGCTACACAACCTCAAGTCATGATGGCTTTATAATGCCACAACAAAATAATGGTCACCCGGTTTTTCAAAGCTCTTATTTAAACAACGCTTTGTTTGTAGCAGGAACGGAAACGAGTACTTACGCATCTGGAAAAATGGAAGGCGCTGTAAGAAGTGCTCAGCATGTTTTCAAACAAATTAAATCACTATTATAAGTATCTTTATCAAAAAAAAAAAAA
>JBLHML010000041.1:0-7793 GCA_047622005.1 Dokdonia sp.
CCCATTCTCATTTTCATGGAGACTAAAATATCAGTTTCGTTGTGGGCACGATGTAAAATATCATCAATCTTCTTTGGGTCACAAATTAAACCAGATCCCATTCCGCGATTAGTCACCATTGGGTAGGGACAACCTAAATTCCAGTTGAGTTCTTTGTACCCAAACTGCTGTACATATTTGGCAACAAATAGAAACTCCTCTGCGTCATTTGTAATGACCTGCGGTATAACTTCTAAAGTGGTATTGTGCTCTGGTAATAAATCACGCTCGTATGAGGATTTCACTTTTAGCTTTCCGTTGAGACGAATGTATGGTGCGTAAAATGTATCAATGCCTCCAAAATATTTTTGTTGTGCATTCCTAAATCGGAAATCGGTAAACCCCTGTAAAGGTGAAGATAAAAGTGTAAAACTCATAGTTTGTGCTTAGCGCAAATATAAGCCAATTGTTGGTTGTTTTTCAAATGAGTTTTAAGTAAAGATGCACTGATAAATGGAGTACTTCGAGTCCATAAAAAAACCACTTCGTTTTCACAAAGTGGTTTTAATTATTTGTCATTCAGAAAGAAGAATGATTTATGAATCTATATTATAATAAAAGATTCTTCGTTTTTCACTCAGAATGACAAGCTTATTTTATCATTTCATAACTACGTTTGATGAAGTTTGTCAACTCTTCACCTTTTAATAGTCCTTGAGATAAACGCGCCAAGTCTAAACTTTGCGTAATCAATCGTTCTTGTTTCTTTTTAGTTTTCGTGTTTAAAATTTCGTTCACCAACTCAGAGTTCGTATTCACGACCAAATTGTACATTTCTGGCATATTACCAAACATGTTCATTCCGCCACCACCAGTTTGTTGCATCTCTTTCATACGACGCATAAATTCTGGTTGTGTAATAATAAACGGTGATGCATCACTATCTAAAGCTTCTAATTGCACAGAAAACTTTTCTTGTGGAATAACGTCTTTCAATAAGGTATCTAGAGTTGTGTTTTCTTCTTCGGAAAGTTTAGAAATCGCAGTCTCGTCCTTTTTAATCAAGTTATTGATATGGTCACCATCAACACGAGCAAAAGAGATATTCTCTTTAGACGACTCTAGCTTTTGAATTAAATGTGGTACAATTGGCGTATCCAGCATCAATACTTCATAACCTTTAGCTTTTGCAGCCTCAATATACGAGTGTTGCGTATCTTTATTAGAAGCATATAAAAGTACGAGCTTACCATCCTTATCCGTTTGGTTTGCTTTCGTTTTATTGAATAACTCTTCATAGGTATAGTATTTACCATCAACTGTTGGATACAATGCAAAGGCATCTGCCTTTTCAAAGAATTTATCTTCAGATAGCATTCCGTATTCAATCACAATTTTGATATCATCCCATTTCGCTTCGAAATCTTCACGATTCGCATTGAATAATGATTTCAATTTATCACCAACTTTACGTGTGATGTAAGATGAAATCTTCTTTACAGCACCATCGGCTTGTAAATACGAACGCGATACATTTAAAGGGATATCTGGAGAATCAATCACACCTCTTAACATGGTTAAGAATTCTGGTACGATGCCTTCAACATTATCTGTAACATACACTTGATTTTGATACAATTGGATTTTATCCTTTTGTACACCCATATCATTCGTCATCTTAGGGAAATATAAAATCCCAGTAAGGTTAAACGGATAATCTACGTTTAAGTGAATGTGAAATAAAGGCTCCTCAAATTGTGCAGGATATAATTCACGGTAAAAACTCTTGTAGTTTTCATCTTCTAATTCAGTTGGCTGTTTTGTCCAGGCTGGCGTAGGGTTGTTGATGATGTTATCTACAGAAATTTGTTTGTGTGCCTCAGTTGTTTCTTTACCGTCTTTGTCTGTTGTGGTCTCTGGTGTAAACTCAGGGTCATTAACTTCTTTAGTTCCAAATTTTATTGGAACAGGCATAAATTTATTATACTTAGATAATAATTCACTTATTCTATTGTCTTCTAAAAACTCAGTAGAATCTTCTGCAATATGAAGAATGATTTCAGATCCTCTTTCTGTTCTATCAGATGGTTCTAATGTAAACTCAGGTGATCCATCACAGGTCCAATGTGCAGCCGGTGCATCTGTATGTGATTTTGTAATGATCTCCACTTTTTCTGCAACCATAAAGGCTGAGTAAAATCCTAGTCCGAAATGTCCAATAATCCCAGAGTCCTTTGCAGAATCTTTGTATTTATCTAAAAACTCTTCAGCTCCAGAAAATGCCACTTGGTTGATGTATTTTTCAACTTCATCAGCTGTCATCCCTAAACCTTGATCAATAATATGAAGTTTCTTTCCTTCTTTATCAATTTTCACTTCAATTACTGGATTTCCGTAATCGCTTTTAGATTCTCCAATACTTGTAAGATGCTTTAATTTTAGTGTGGCATCTGTACCATTACTAATCAACTCACGTAAAAAGATTTCGTGATCGCTGTATAAGAACTTTTTAATTAACGGAAAGATATTCTCTACCGATACATTAATACTTCCTTTTGTCATATTTACTTTATTAATTGTTCCCACAAAAATGGGAATCTGTTTATATTCACTTTTATATTAAAACTATAGTCAAAAAAAGTACCAATACTGATAAGGTGACAAACTGACACAACTTTTTTATCGAAATAGGTTATACTTGAATTTTTGAGCGTGAATCTGAAGTTTTAATTTTTCCGAAGAAAACAGATTACTATGCGTGCATAACGAATGCGTTTCAGATTAAAAAATAGTTATACTTAAAATAGCTAAATTGCAGTACTTATTTAATACTAAGATTCCCATTTACATGGGAACAAAAACAAGTTTTTATGTACAATTCCAAGATTATAGGTTTGGGACATTATGTTCCTGATAATGTGGTGACCAATGCTGATTTATCCAAAATGATGGATACAAATGACGCATGGATTCAAGAACGCACCGGAATTAAAGAACGTCGTTGGGCTTTAAAAGGATCTGGTGATACTACGGCAACAATGGGAGTGAAAGCTGCTAAAATTGCTATTGAGCGTTCTGGAATTGACAAAGATGATATTGATTTTATTGTGTTTGCAACCTTAAGTCCTGACATGTATTTTCCTGGGCCAGGAGTGCAAGTGCAACATGCTTTAGGTATTAAAACTGTTGGTGCTTTAGATGTTAGAAACCAATGTTCGGGATTTGTCTATGCGATTGCTGTGGCAGATAATTTTATCAAAACAGGGATGTATAAAAATATTCTTGTGATTGGTAGTGAATTACATTCTCACGGATTGGATAAAACAACTCGCGGACGAGGAGTCACCGTAATTTTTGGCGATGGAGCAGGAGCTGCTGTGTTGTCTCGAGAAGAAGATACGAGTAAAGGGATTTTATCAACGCACTTGCATTCTGAAGGTGAACATGCTGAAGAGTTGGTGTTAATTGCACCAGGAATGGGTAAGCGATGGGTAAGCGATATTATTGCTGATAATGATCCTAATGACGAAAGTTATTTCCCGCACATGAATGGGCAGTTTGTATTTAAAAACGCAGTGGTTCGTTTTAGTGAAGTTATCATGGAAGGTCTAATGAAAAATAATCTTGAGGTTAATGATATTGATATGTTGATTCCGCATCAAGCGAATCTTCGTATCGCTCAATTTATACAACGCAAGTTTAAATTAGAAGATGATCAAGTGTTTAATAATATTCAAAAATATGGGAATACGACTGCTGCATCGATACCAATTGCGTTAACCGAAGCTTGGGAAGAAGGTAAAATAAAAGAAGGTGATACGGTTGTATTGGCTGCTTTTGGTAGTGGCTTTACTTGGGGAAGTGTGATTATGAAGTGGTAACTAATTCCTGCGAAGGCAGTCCCGAAACTTCGGGATCATAGTCGTTAATCAATAACATTGGTTTCATTAAGAAACGATAGCAAAAACATTTTTCAATTTGTTGGTCAAAAACATCAACAAACACTAAGCCATCTAATTTAAAAGTGTGAAACGCAACCTTTTGGCATTTTTTGCATCTATAATATATAACCTATAAACATCATAATTATGAAAATCCTCAAATTGTGTATTATATTAGTATTATGTACTTCTTGTGGTAGTGACGACGACGCTCCCACTAGTCCAAACGAAAATGTAGAGTTTACAGTCATAGCAGATGCTATTTTAAATGGAACTGTTGACGTACCTCAACAAAATTTAGTGATTGGTAATGAAGCCGATTGGTTAGACCTAATGAATCTAGTTGATGAAACGGGTAATATTGCAAACATCAACGAAACCGATATTGATTTTTCTCAATATATGATTCTTGGCGTTATTGACCAACTTAGAACTTCTGGTGGTTATGATAGTTAATATCTCAAATGACATCATTCATTATTAAGCTCTCTAGTCATAAGCTTTATCTTGAGATTTAAATATTTATTTAATTTAAACAGAATTATTACAATCAGTATTGCTATTAGTGCAGCTATCAAATAAGATACAATACCAGCAAATAGTGCAAATGAATGTGCAGTTCCAGTCTCTACTATTGTTTCGTATGTGTTGTTGCTCGTTTGGATTATAAAATTCATGGTTATTGTTTCTTTGTTTTTAAAGAATCTATTTTAGTTGAGACAAACTCTGTCTTTAATACAATCATTAAAAATAGATGAATCAAAAGAAAGTACACTATAATAGAATGAAACTTTAGATTTTGTGGAGAATCTATAAGCAATAAAAGAAAGAGTAAGCTAAACAATAATAAACCTATTTTGATTATATTTTTAGAATAGATACTTATAAACCCAAGTAATAGTCCTAATCCCAGTATATATGGAAACCATAAGTTTATCCATATAGAGCCAAAGTTAGAAGTGAAAGACCAAAACTCTCCATATAGAAGAGCAGTTATAATATAGGCTACAACTACAAGTGAAATTATTTTGAGGTATTTCATCTTTTAAATAAGAATTGCTTTGCTTTCTGTTTCCTAATTTTCTTTATTATTACAATCACTAAAATATGCCAGTTGTACAAAGTAAAATAATAATCTCCAATATTTATGTCAAATCCATTTTTCATTGACTAATAAAATTATGCGGAATTACATAAACTCGATTCCAAGAGTTCATTTTATCTTTCTTGTATATATAGATAAAAACTCTAGCATTTTTCTTTGATTTCATATAGATGAGTGCAAAATTGTCATCAATTGTGTAAATAGGCTTGGACATATAAAAGACCATTTTTTGTGATTGACTGTCTTTACTGTTAAACATACCATCAAAATCACTAAAATCTAGTTGCCATTCTCCATCAACTACTTGTTTTTTAAAATGTTCATATTCTTTATCACTATAAACTCTGTGCACAAGACTGTCTGGTTTTATGCTTACCCACGGTTTAGTCAATAAACGCTGATAGTTACTATCTCCTTTTTTAATAGCTACGAATTTAATTTCATCATTTATTTTTTGACTTATTTCGTATGGCATCTTTATAAAAGAATCTCTTTTTAATGCTAAATAATCTTCAAAATTCTGAATAATATAAGCATTACTATTCCTTGAGTCTATAAAAATTGAGTCTTGTTTGGATTCTTGTTGTAAATCTTTCAAGAATGTTTTTAATAGATTGTTGTCTTCAATGTTTTGACTTTCAGCGGGTAGAAAGAAAAATAATTGTATAAGTAATAATGCGAACGGTTTTTTAAAATTTAAAATTTTCATTATTTCTATTATTTTGACCTTTATTAGTTATTACATTTAGAGCCTTTGGAGTTTTGATGACCGTTTATTTCATCTGAAGCTACATTATCATGATCTTGCTTTTCAGTGTCATTAAGGTTTTGATAAGCATCGGTTTGAGGATGAGCACCTGTAACTAATTTTCTACAATATGATTCTGTTGCACCACTTATATTGTTTGCTGTTGCATAAGCAAATACAGCATTTGTAATCGAATCTAGATGGTCATCGTAAACTGAATGCATTTCATTACTTAGCGTTTCTCCGTTTGCAATATTTGGATTTTCTTTAAATGCGTCCAAAGCATCTTCTAAATCCCCATATTGTGGGTATGCTGCAGTCAATAGTCCTTGTGAATAAAGATAAGCCAAATATAAATGGATAAATTCATGAGCAGCTGTCATAACTATAGCTAGATCTGTCGCATTTTCTAAAAAGTTATTGTCAAATTGAATACTTGCATAGTTATTAGAACTGAAAACCAACCCATTTGGATATAGAGTTTGTGCTTGCATAGAGTCTAAATTAACATCTTCAAATTGTAGATTGAATTCATTGTTTCCAAAAAATGTATTTTGAACAAAGTTATGTATTGGAGAATCAGTGCTCATTGTCGTGAAGTTAGTAATTAAATCTTTTTGACATTCCTTATCTAAGCCATTACGAACTTCAGTGATATCATCGAAATTGAAATTACCATTCAGCATCATATAATATAGAATATCTATTACAACATCAATATCACCTTGATTATAGCCATCACTTTCAGTTTGGTCTAGATTATTGATGTGGTCAGCAATACTATTTAACTGTTCTTGCGTAGCAGTATTCATTAACCAATTAGCTTCAATAGAATCTAAATCTACTTCTATTGCATTGCTAATAGAGAGACCATGAGCAAATATGGTTAAAGGCTGCCACCAAACAATGTCGTTAGGATCGTAACCATTACCAGTATTACCATTGCCTCCACTTCCTCCACTATTGTTGCCTACTGGGATATTAATTGGGTTAAACCAAGGTGAGTCGTCAATAGGACCACCGCCAAAATCATCTACATCAGCAAACTCTGGCCAATAGACCTCTACTAAATCATTTTCAATGTAGCCATCTAATCCAAACCAATCACCTCCTATAAAGTCTAAAAGTTCTCCCATGGTAAAGCCTCCACCTCCATCTCCATCGTTTCTTTGTGCCATTCTACTATTTGACGCTGTTGAAACTATAATGCCTTCTTCATACTTAAGCATATTTTCTTGGTTACCGTCTAAATCATAAATGAAAACATAACCTGAAAATAATCTTGGATTTTCTGGAATTGTATATATTATAAATACATATTTAGAATCTACAGTGCCATTATCATCAATCGAAGCTAAAAACATCTTTGCATTACCCTGTGTACTAAGTGTTATAGGGGTATAAAGGATATCAACTTGTTGAGGGCTAGTATCAGTTTCATCTTTATACTTTTTTGTTGAAGCTTCATCCCATTTAATGGTCATTGTAGCTGCACCAGTTCTAAACTCAATACCATTATTGTTATCATCAAGAATTGGTATTTTGTTATTTGTCTCAAAATGAGATTTCGCCTCGCTAATTGATGGCACTTTGAACCGATTTAGACTAGTTGGTGTTGCGATATCTTCATCTTTTTGGCAAGAAAAAAAAGCAATTGCTATCATTGTTAAAATGATGACTGATTTAAAATTGATGTTTTTCATAGAAACAATAGAAAAAGTTAAGATTAATAATCAATTATTCTTATGTAATTTCGAATAATTTTCTTATAAACTTACGAACTGTTAAATGAAATGTTAAAATGTGCTTCAAAAACACATTAAAATTACGGTTTTTCCGTAGTCTTTAGAAATCATCTGACTTTAAGTGGTGAAATTATTTTAGGTAAAATTGGAAGAAAATTTGATTTGAGTGCTATTCGCTCTAAAACAAAAAATCCCAAAGAATGAACTTCGGGATCTTTTTGCTATTAATCAATTTAACTAAACACTAAACACTAAACACTAAACACTAAACACTA
>JBLHML010000042.1:0-7121 GCA_047622005.1 Dokdonia sp.
AATCAACAATTTTATCTTTATTATTACCTGCGAGCTGCAACTTTAAAACAGACGATGCAGCCTGAGCCGCTGGCGCTATCATAATTGCATTTTGATACCTATTAACGACGGCATCAAAATTTGAAAATTTAATATAGTACTCAGACTGTGGTTTGACCATCAAAGACCGCTTGAACACTAATCGACCATTTAGAAAAGGAAGATCTATGACTTCGCCACTTTTAAAGGTGTTTTTAGAAACACCAATTGGCACACTAACTTTTTTTACCGATTGATTCGCATAGATCTGTGCAGACCTAGTACTGCCTTCAAATGCAGTAAACACCTCAAATTCATTAGCATTTAAAAACCGAATACCCACAGGATAGCCTAAAACTTGAGGTTTCGACTTATCAATAACAAAGTCAAATGGTACTTTTTTATAGATGTCTGTCTTTCTATATTTGCCTTCAACAAGATAGTCCATATAGAATTGCAAAGAATCTACAACTTTCTCATTGTGTGTTCTTGTCCTTATAGCTGTAATAATCTTACCTACCTTACCAGACACACCTCCCCAATTAAATGAAATACTAGTATTGGCAGTAAAGAATGGGTTTTGATCATTCTCTACAGAAATTAAGGAGTCTAATTTATAGACATTTTGTTTACGCACATTTATGTAGTAGGCAACTAAAAGTGCAACACCAATAGATAATAACACAAATTTCCAAAGGTTCAATATTTTAAATAAATAGCCTCTAAAGTCAAAACTTACACGACCAGATTCACCATGGTCATAATCTTCACGAGCATCTTGTTCCATAATCTATAATCGAATTAGTAATATTGTGGTCGCTACTAGCGAAAGTACAGTGACAATTGTTCCTAAAGTTTGGACTGCAGTTGTTCCTGTTCCCCATGATTTCTGAGGTAATGGCTTCACATATATGATATCATTGGGCTGGATATAGTAATATGGCGATTTCAACACATTGATATCCGTTAAGTCGATCGTGTGAATTTGTTGACCTTGAGGATACTGTCTAATAATTTGAACTTCTTTCTTATTTCCCGTAACAGGGATCTCACCAACATTAGCAATCGCCTCAAAAATATTAACCCGTTCTTGAAAAACAGTCATAGTACCGGGACTACCAACTTCTCCATTGGCAGTATAACGCAATCCTGATAATTTAACGGTTACAAAAATATTTGCAGTCTCCTTAAATTGTTCTTTTAAAAGTCTATTCTTAAGCACCTCTTCAATCTCTTCTGTGTTATAGCCCAATACATTAACCTTTCCCATGGATGGAATCCTAATATTACCATGTAAATCCACAGTAAACCCATCAAAATAGGCGCGTTCAGCACTAGTTGCATTCAAACTAACTTCGCCTACTGGGTTAAAAATAATTGCATTTTCTTGATCTAATACCTTTAAACGAATATTCAAAATATCGTTAATTTGAACGCGATACGGTTTTTGAAGTTCTAACATGACCTGCGTAGAATCGGTAGTGGTATTTTTATTTTGAAGATAAACAATATCTTTCTGTGGAATACAAGAAGTTGATAAGACACATAGTAACACTCCTGTAAACAATAATAGTCTATTCATTATAATGGTGCTTGTTGCTGCACAAATATAGTTTATCACTATTAATATCAAAAGTATTAGTCGTTTTTTTGAGTAATATCACTTTCTTTGTAAAAAATACAGCATTGAACTACTTAACAGTTGAAAACATATCAAAATCTTATGGTGAATTAGAGCTCTTCAAAGACCTCTCTTTTAGTATCCATAAAGATGACAAAATAGCTTTTGTAGCTAAAAACGGAAGTGGCAAAACCTCCATCCTAAATATCCTATCTGGTGCAGACGTTCCAGATTCGGGACAAATTGTGATGAGAAACGGGCTACGGGTCTCCTTTTTATCACAAGACCCTCAGTTTGATCCAAAATTAACGATTAATGATACGATTTTTAATTCTGAATCACCGCAACTCAAAATCATAGAGAATTACGAGAAAGCATTGCAAAACCCTGAAGATGCAGACGCTTACCAAAAAGCGTTTGAGCAAATGGAAATCCATAACGCTTGGGAATTTGAATTGCAGTTTAAACAGATCTTATCGAAACTTAATCTCAATAACCTAGAACAAAAGATTAGTACGATGTCTGGTGGACAAATAAAACGTCTCGCTTTAGCACAAGCATTGATTAGTAATCCAGATTTATTAGTGCTTGATGAACCTACCAATCATTTGGATTTAGAAATGATAGAATGGTTGGAGCAATATTTTGCAAAAGCTCAGTTCACGCTATTCATGGTGACTCACGACCGTTACTTTTTAGAACGTGTTTGTAATGAAATTATCGAGTTGGATCACGGTAAAATGTACACCTATAAAGGGAATTACTCGTACTATTTAGAAAATAAAGAAACAAGAATTGCTCAAGAACAAGTCGAAACTGGTAAAGCCAAACAACTGTTCAAAAAAGAGCTAGAATGGATGCGTCGTCAACCCAAAGCGAGAACTACAAAATCTAAGTCTCGTATTGATGATTTTACCGATATTAAAAAACGTGCCAACCAGCGCAGAAGCGACCATAATATTGAATTAGAAATCAATATGGAACGCTTAGGAAGCAAGATTGTTGAATTTCACAAAGTGTCTAAATCATTTGACGATCTCGTGATTCTCGATGAATTTGAATACACCTTTAAACGTGGTGAACGCATCGGTATTATTGGAAAAAACGGAACAGGAAAATCCACATTCTTAAACATGCTGACTGATAGTGTGGCGCCAGATACAGGTAAAATAATCCTAGGGGAAACGGTTAAGTTTGGATACTATACACAGGGTGGAATACAAGTCAAACAAGGGCAAAAAGTTATTGATGTCATTAAAGAATTTGGGGAATTCATCCCCTTAAATAAAGGACGTCAAATTAGCGCTAAACAATTGTTGGAACGGTTTCTTTTCGACGGAAAAAAGCAACACGATTTTGTAGAAAAATTAAGTGGAGGCGAGCAAAAACGTTTGTATTTATGTACGGTTTTGATTCAGAATCCTAATTTCTTGATTCTTGATGAGCCTACCAATGATTTAGATATCGTCACCTTAAATATTCTTGAAGATTTCTTATTAGATTTCCCAGGCTGTTTACTGGTCGTATCTCACGACAGGTATTTCATGGATAAAATTGTAGATCACCTCTTTGTTTTTAAAGGGGAAGGTGAGGTCCAAGATTTCCCTGGTAATTATACGGATTATCGTGACTATGAAGCGTCAAGTCCTCCTAAAGAAAAAATGATAGCAAAAACATCTAGTGCTTCGGAAAACAATAAAGACCAGAACAAAGCAGAAAAATTAACGTACAACGAACAGAAAGAATACAAAAACTTAGAGAGCAAAATACGCTCTTTAGAACTTGACAAAAAAGCGTTGGAAGCGCAATTTCTAGATGCCAGTTTATCTCAGGATCAAATCACGGAATTATCTAAAAAACTTGAGAAAACAATTACCTCTATAGAAACAAAAGAAACGCGCTGGTTTGAATTAGCGGATAAGCTTGGGTTATAAATAGGTCACGTTGTAAAGTTGTTTTTTTGTGGAGCTAGAAATAACTAATTCAAGATGGTACTAAATTAAAAAATGAGAAACTTAAAATCATAACTTGAAAAGTGTTTCAAATCATCCAATACATACAATTCTTGTTCACAGCCACCAACCAACATGGTGTGCACTCTCCTTTTGTATATGACTTGGTCACCAAATGCTTTTATGATAACGCGAAATATCCAGAGTATGCAGCGCTTAAAAGCTACAGAGCATCACTTTTAAAAAACAAATCCACTATTAAAATAACCGACTTTGGTTCTGGTTCGCGAGTCTTCAAATCCAATGAGCGACAAATTAACGCTATTGCAAAAAACTCAGGTAC
The DNA here is from genome assembly GCA_047622005.1 of Dokdonia sp. Classification (GTDB taxonomy): domain Bacteria; phylum Bacteroidota; class Bacteroidia; order Flavobacteriales; family Flavobacteriaceae; genus Psychroserpens. The sequence goes on from JBLHML010000042.1 coordinate 3,935, forward strand.
GCCATTAAAAAGGGCTCAACTTTTATTTAGAGTTGTCAGCTATTTTAAACCAGAGCACACTTTAGAATTAGGCACTTCTTTAGGGATTGCATCACAAGCAATGGCGTTAGGCAATCCAAATAATTCTATTGTTTCATTGGAAGGCTGTCCCAATAGTTCAGCATTTACAACTGAGCAACTTTCCCAAGCGCATATTAAAAATGTAAGGATTAAAACCGGTGCGTTTGAGACTATCCTTCCGAAGTTAAAAGAAGCATCATACGACCTCATATTTTTTGATGGAAACCATAACAAGGAAGCAACACTCAACTATTTTAACATATTGATAGAAAAAACGCATAACGATTCCGTCTTTATTTTTGATGATATTCATTGGTCAAAAGGTATGCTAGAAGCCTGGGAACAGATTAAATTACATCCAAAAGTCACCGTAACGATTAACACCTTTTATTGGGGATTCGTATGCTTTAGAAAAGAGCAAGCCAAAGAAAATTTTAATATTAGACTGTAACATCATGAGCAATTTAACGTCATACTACTAATTGAAATCTGTAACTTGCAATTCAGCAATTTAGTGTTTCAAAATTGAGACATTTATAACAAATATACTATGAGCAACGTCATTGAAATTAGAGACATCATCCGTGATTTCCAATTGGGTCAAGAAATCGTTCACGTTTTAAAAGGTATTAATTTAGATATTGAACTTGGTGACTACGTCGCTATTATGGGACCTTCGGGCTCTGGAAAATCGACACTTATGAACCTTTTAGGCTGTTTGGACACCCCAACCGCAGGATCTTATGTTCTCAACGGTAAAGATGTAAGCAAAATGAGTGATGATGATTTAGCTGAAATTAGAAACACCGAAATTGGTTTCGTATTCCAAACCTTCAACCTCTTACCACGAACAACTGCGTTAGAAAACGTGGCTTTACCTATGGTATATGCAGGGAAATCTAAAACAGAACGCAGCGAACGTGCTGAGCAAGTCCTAACAGATGTTGGTCTTTCAGATCGTATGGATCATAAACCCAACCAACTCTCTGGTGGACAACGTCAACGTGTTGCTATTGGACGTGCTTTGGTAAACAAGCCTTCCATTATTTTGGCAGATGAGCCCACCGGAAACCTTGATTCTAAAACAGGTGAAGAAATCATGGCGCTTTTTGATGACATTCACAAAGCAGGAAATACCGTCATTATGGTAACGCATGAAGAAGACGTTGCTTCACATGCACGTCGCGTAATTAGATTGCGTGATGGTGTCGTTGAGAGTGATACGCTTAACTAGTGTGCAGTATTCAGTCTTCAGTTGGCAATAGATAGTTGATAGTCATATGCTTAATATGCGACTAATTTAGAATAGTAAGGAATATCTGGAGTCTATCATTTGAAATTTGGACTTACTCTTATAAAGTAACTCCTCTTAATTCAAAACTCGTTTTGAATTGTTCTCCTCTTTGAAAAAAGAGGAGAGCTGGCAAACTCAAAATGCAGATAGACTATTTAAAATTTAGACCATACTGGCTCCTCCCTTCTTTATTACGAAGGGAGGACAGATTTAGCTTTGCTAAATCAGGAGGGTTGATGTACAACAAACAAAACACGGGTAAATGATAGAACAGAAGACTAGCAAGAGCCAATATGAAAATAACCAATAAACTTCATACCCTCAAACATCTCAAAGTATTCAGAAGAGAACTAAGAAACAACCTAACTCCTGCTGAAGCATTTCTTTGGAGTCATCTCAAAGCGCGACAATTTGAAAATCGCAGATTCAATAGACAGCATAGTATTTCTAATTTTATTGTAGACTTCTATTGTGCTAAGGAAAAATTAATTATTGAATTGGATGGCGAGGTTCATAATAATGCAGAAGCACAAGAATATGATAATCACCGAACAGAATATCTTGAGAGTTTAGGTTACAAAGTTTTAAGATTTGAAAATAAAATAGTTTTTGATAATTTGAATTCTGTTTTTATGGAAATAAAAGCGTGTTTCGGGTGGTTTGAAGATCATTGAAATTAGAGGCGTTCCAATTGTAAATTTGGACTTACTCTTGTAAAACAACTCCTCTTAATTCAAAACTCGTTTTGAATTGTTCTCCTCTTTGAAAAAAGAGGAGAACTGTTAAGCTCAAATATTTAGTTATGCCATTTGAAATTTAGACCAAACTGAATTAGGAGGATTAAAAGCCCCTTAAGAGTAATCAAACACCAGGAATCACAATCGAGTAAACTTTGCACCTCTAAGCCTTTGCGAGCGCTATTAAAACCCGTAACTTTGATTTCACAACAGTGACCCTCTACATGAAACGAGCAGGCTACACGTGTTATTACTTATGAAAATGATTAGTTGCAAACAGCATGTGACAGTTAAAAACTAATAGATATAATGCCATGAAAATATATACAAAAACAGGAGACAAAGGCACAACCGCTTTATTTGGAGGCACAAGAGTCCCAAAACATCATATTCGAATTGATAGTTATGGAACCGTTGATGAACTCAACTCTCACTTAGGATTAATTAGAGACCAAGAAATTAATAATCATTACAAGGCTGTCCTTATTGATATTCAAGACCGATTATTCACTGTAGGTGCCATTTTAGCCACAGATCCCGAAAAAGCAACGCTTAAAAACGGAAAGGACAGATTGAATATCCCTAAAATTTCTGAAGAAGATATTGAAAAATTAGAACACGAAATGGACAGCATGAATGCCTCTCTTCCTGAGATGACGCACTTCGTTTTACCTGGTGGTCACCAAACTGTGTCATTCTGTCACATAGCGCGCTGTGTTTGCAGAAGAGCAGAACGCTTAGCTAGTGCTTTAAATGAATTAGAACCCTTTCAACCTGAAAGCTTAAAGTACTTAAACCGACTTTCTGACTACCTGTTTGTATTGGCACGAAAGTTGTCTTATGACTTGCAAGCCGACGAGGTAAAATGGATTCCTAAGAAAGAATCTTAATACTAATTCTGTTTTAAAATTACAGTAAGGAACATTGATTTTTTTTGTGCTGTACGACATAGAAAATTTAGCATAGCCATAGCTACTATTAAATTTTCTATTAAAGTATTGTGCGAAAAGAACAATCTTAAGACAGTCATTTCAAATTTGAACTGGTATCAAACAATACTTTGCGAACATCATAGACAGTTCTACTCGGCTTAAAA
>JBLHML010000043.1:0-7016 GCA_047622005.1 Dokdonia sp.
AGTTCTGCCTCAGCAGATCCAGTATCGGGTTCTACTTTTGATGCTTTTGATGGAGGCGCTGCTCAAACGCCTATAATTGGTGATGATAATAAAATTGAAGTTGTATCTACAACACTTTTATTTGACCAAGAGCCTACAAATTATTTTCAATTCGAAATCATGAATCCGTCTCCCACAGTTAACACTGTCGATGATAATTCTAATTTAGATCTAGATTTTAATGGTACAATCTCCGTAGTTTCGGGAGGATCACTAGAACCAGGATTAATTAATTACGAGATTTTAAATGGTACTTCTGTTTTAAATACAATTATTTTTTCTGAAAAAGAGACAGCGATATCACTATTTGCTTTTGGAGGAGGCTTAATAGCTGCTACCAGCGCAGTATTTGATATTGTAGGTCCATTACTTAAAATTGCACAACAAGATTTTGATGGTGCGACACCAGAATGGACATACGCTAGTAATGTTGCTTTATTTGATAATGGATGGGGAACAGATGGTTATTATGGTGTTATTGATATTGCAAGTGCGTCACCGCTAGATAACCCTCAATTTTCAAATAATATTTTTGGTGAAAATGATTTAAATGATGAAGGTGACAATGGTACAACAGATTTTGCAACTTTATCATTTGACCCTATTGATTTAAGTAATTTTAACGACGTTACCTTATCCTTTGACTGGGACGTTCAAGGTTATGTAAACAATAATGATGATGCTGAATACAGATTAGTTTACGATGGTATAGTACAACCCGCTGTTTTTCTTTTAATTGGTAATGACTTTATTATCGATGCAGACCAAGGGTCAATATCTTTAAACATACCTAATACAGTGTCTACAATTGCTTTACAAATTAGAGTTAGAAATAATGGTAATAATGGATATTCAGGATTTGATAATTTCAAATTAACGAGTGTATTTGACGGTTTATTATATGCTGACAATGGATGGTCACCAAACCCACCGTCTGGAACAACTGGAGCAGATGACGTTTATATTTATGATGGAACATACATCATAGGTTCTAATATTGAAGCGAACAATTTCTATGTGAATTCAATTGGGACAACTTCTATCGCTGCTGGTCAGTCTTTAGTTGCTAATGCTAGTATTATTAATTACGGAAGTATAGAATTGCTTTCGGTTTCTACAAGTTATGCCTCATTAATTTCAGATAACGTTCAAGGTGAAGTAACTTATAATCGTCATATCAATCAACTTGCTGATACTGGATCTTCTACTGGAGCTAACGATTTAATTTCTGCTCCTGTGACTTCTACAAACCAAACATTTTTAACCTTTAGAACTGCTAATACAGATATTCCAACAGGAACTATTGACGGCGTGCCTTCATTCTTATTTGGTCCATTTGACAATAATTCAAATACTTTTATAAATTACACTACAGCAGATGACAATTCAATTATTGCTACTGGTATTGGTTACAGAACCGCATCAATTGCACCAACCGGATCAACTTTTGAATTTGTAGGTAATGTTTTAACATCAACAATTACAACTCCGATTTCAATTGGTAGCAGTAGTGCCTTCAATTTAGTAGGAAACCCATTTTCATCATATATTAAACTTTCAGATTTCTTAGCTGATAATAATAGCGAATTAAGTATAACAAATTCTGGCGTCTATGCTTATGATGGTGCTGCTTTAGACGGTTATACTATTTGGAATCAAGCCTATTCTGATTTTAATCCAACAGCCGTGATTGCCCCAGGACAAGGTTTCTTGTTAGCGCCTCAAGCTGGTGGAGGAATAATTACTTTTGATGCTGCGTCACGTTCAATTGGCACAACGGATGATTTCATTGTAGGACGTTATAGCGAAAATGAACTTGCACATGTAAAACTCCAATTATCACGTGAAAATGCAATTTATAAAACAGATGTTTATTTTAATAACAATGCGACATTAGCTATGGACGCTGGATATGATTCTGGTGTTGTGGGTGGTCAAGCAGCTGCTTTTGCTCTCTATTCGCATTTAGTTGAAAACAACGCTGGAGTGGACCTAGGTATTCAAACTCTTAATTATAATGCTATCCATGATGTTATTATTCCTTTAGGAGTTAATGCAAATCAAGGTGAGCAATTAACAATTAGTATTTTGGAAAATGATATTCCAGAAGGTGTTGACATGTATCTAGAAGATACCGTAAATAATACATTTACATTGTTAAACACATCAGATTTCATAATCACACCAAGCACAAGTTTATCAGGAACAGGTCGCTTCTTTTTAAGATTTACTGCGGACGCATTATCCACTTCAGAAGAGACCTTTGAAACGATTCAAATGTACACAATGACATCTCCTAAAACTTTATTTATAAAAGGAGTACTAAAGAAAGATACTACAGTTGAAATTTATGATATTCAGGGTCGCATGATTTTAAATTCGAAATTAGACACTAACAGTAATTCTAATAAAATTGACATTTCAGTATTTACAACTGGAGTTTATGTTGTTATATTGAACAATGGAATGCAACAAAAATCTCAAAAAATAATTATCCAGTAACCGTATAGTTATTATAAATTTAAAAATCACTTGCTTAGACTGAAGTTAAATTAGCATATATCTTCTATTTAATTTAAAAACTAAAACCTTATCTATACTCTCGTTATAAGAATTACTTTAAAGAGGATATTGCATTATTAGTTCACAAGTTAAAATATAATCAAAAGCCGATTATTATATAATTCGCAACTAAGATTAAACCCATAACATTTTTAAATACTAAATTTTTAATTACTTTTGTAAACTATATATTGATTACAATGAAAACAAATAGTCCCCAAGATCAAATTACACGTAAGGAAGCCCTCAAAAAGATGGGGAAGTACGCTGCACTTACTGCAATGGGCACATTTCTTATTCTTAACCCCAAGACAGCTCATGCATCTTCACCTCCAGACCCAGGTGGAAATCCATTTGACTAATTTATAACCTTTATTTTGAAACCGGATTTAGCTCCGAAATACACACAAAGCATTGGCCAAAGTTATATACTTTGGTTTGAACGCTCAAATACTTATGTTGTCATTTCAAAGGCTACTTATATCATTCTAAATCTAGTTCTTAAATCTAGCTCTTTGAGTCAATTTGAACATGATTTGATTAGAAATAATATTGTAGAGAAAAAGTGTTCGAAAGTTATATATGATGAGCTCAATTCGTTTTTAACGAACTCAAATACTACCAATGTCGATATATTTCCAGATCACATAAATGACGTGGAACTACCGGATATTGATATTCAGCATTTTTATAAATTCGGAAATAAAACAGTTGAAATTAATTTTGGATCACAAACAATTGAACAGCTTTTTCATCCACAATTAGCCCATTGTTTAATTAAGAATTATCAATCAAAGACTGCTGTTTTTGATATATTCAAAATTGATAATTCTCTTTACTTATTTCAAAACAAAAAATTTGTATTCAGATCTACAACCAAAGATTATCATGTACTACAAGGCAGGTTTGCTTTAGAGTTAACAAACGTAATACACAACAAGGAAAGTTGCAATTGGCTATCAACATTTCATGCGTCTACCATTTGTAATACTAATGAAGCTGTTATGCTTATCGGAGATTCTGGGAACGGAAAAAGCACACTGTCTGCCATTTTAATGGCTAATGGGCTTGATTTGCTTAGCGATGATTTCACTCCTCTATATTACGATGACACACGTTTGTATCGATATCCAGCGGCTATATCCATCAAAAAAGGAGCTTTTAACATTATCGAAAATGAAATTGAAGAATTTAAAACATTGCCCACTTACTTTAACGGTCCTAAAAATATAAATATAAAATACGTACCGCCTTCAGAAGGTTTTAAAACCTCAAAAGACAGCCTTCCGTGTCGTAAGATTGTTTTTGTGAAATATGATAAAGGTTGCAGCTCTTCTTTTAAGAAAGTTTCCGAAGAAATAATATTAAAAACATTGATTCCAGATGCCTGGATTTCTCCCAAACCAGAGCATGCTAAACAATTTTTAAATTGGTTAAGTAACGTTGAATTTTACGAACTCCAATACAGCGATAATCATTATGCGACACAAAGCTTAAACAAGCTAATCAACGATTAAAATTTATTCGTGATATTTGTTTAAAATTAAAAATATTATAATTGCTCAAAAACACCAACATAGCGACACATCAGTTAATTGCTGAAATTCTAAACTTTAAAAATAAAGACAATACTTTAAGTGAACGGTTACAAACTTCCACTATTGATTGGGAGAATTTAGTAAAAATCGCAAGCAAGCACCTCGTTCTCACAACAGTATATTGCAGACTAAAACAAAAGAACTTACTACATCACCTACCAAAAGATCTTCTAAAATATCTTGAAGAACTCACTTCCATTAACAGAAATAGGAATAAGAAGTTAATTGAAGAAGCTCAAACACTAGTCGAAACGCTTGAAAAACAAAAGATAGAATATGTTTTCATTAAAGGCATGGCACTACTTCTGGGAGGCTATTATAACGACATAGGCGAACGTATGATTGGTGATTTTGACATATTAGTTACCGAAGACGATCTTGAAAATCTATTTGCTATTTTAAAAAAAGAAGGATATAATAAATTAGTAAGCTTTAATTATGAGAGATCTAATTTTAGACATCTCCCAAGACAAATAAACGAGCACAAGTTAGCAGCAATAGAACTACATAGACATATTTTAAATCCATCACATAGAGATTTAATATCTATAAAAGATGTATTTAAAAATAAAAGAATAATTGATAACATAGCAATCCCAAACGAAAATCACCTTAACCAAATTAATATATTAACAACCGCACTTAACGATAATAGTTATTTTTATAACACCATAAACCTCAAAAACTCTTATGATAGTTTAGTATTGGAATTAGAAAAGTATACTGAAAGCACAGCTGAGTTTTCAAATTTAAAATACGTTTCTCATTACTTAAACTTAAACAATGTTTGGTTTAGTCAATTTAGGCCAGCGCATATCTCTCTAATCAATCAAATAAAAAAGAAAAATTATTTGCAAAAAACAAGGCATGAGTCTCTTGGGAGACTCATAAATGTTATAAAATTTATCAGCATTAACACAACACATAGACTAAATCTTGTAGTAAAGAATAAAAGCTACAGAATTCATCTTATCAAATCAATAATTTTGAGAAAATCTTAGAGTCAAATTATTTTATTATTTGAACTAAATACCTACTTTTGAACAAATTTGAGATATGAAAAATTTTATAGTAATTATCTTATTGCTTTCTTGTAATTTCACTTTTGGTCAGAGATTGACTAAAAATGCTTTTAGATACGGTCAAGAAGGTTGGACGCTGAATGTAGGTATTAATGCTCTAGGTAACGAAGGAACCAGAAACCCTCTTGAACGATTGGGTGAATTTTCTCTAAAAAACCCTTTAGCACTAGCAGTTGAGTTTAGATGGTCAGAATTTTTATCAGTAGAACAAGATTTCACTTTTAATGGTTATGATTCTAACACAGCGATAGACTATGGTGTATTGACTGAAGACATCTTATATTTCTCAACAAACACAAGTTTAAAATTTTACTATTCTGATTATTTATTTGATGCTAATTGGGTGGATTTATATGTGTCTGGTGGATTTGGTATATTTACTCTCGAGGAGTTAAATGGGTCTGGAAACCTATCTGTAGGAGCTTTGTTTTGGTTAACTGAAACAAGAATGATAGGAATTAGAATACAATCTACTGGAAAACTTGCGTTTAATCATAGTTCAAAACAATTTGACAATAATCACTGGCAACATGTATTACAAGCTGTATTTAGATTGTAATACATTAATACATCCAACCTCAGACTAATAATTATCAAATAAATCATTTAATACCCAGAAAAGTCAAACCCTAGCATCGTTTTTACTTTACTGTAAATACTTGGAAATGCTCTACTAAACTGTTGAGGAGACTCAATAAACGTCTCTATAATTACAGATAAAAACTCAAACTGATTTGTAAAAGCATAATCTCTTAAAAAATTAGACTCCACTAATTTAGTCTTTAAGGCTGGATCACTATCGAGCATATTAGTAAGTTCTTCAAAAGCATCTATAAATATCGCTGCACTTGTACTACATCGTCTCACACTCATGTAATAAAAATGAATAGCGTGAGTAAATTCATGAATGGCTAAATTTAGATTATCATCGGCGACTTCATAACCATATAAGACGTCTTTCCATGAGAATACTAATGCTTTTAACCCAAGGTTAAACTCCCCTTTATGATAGGCTTTATTGGTTTGTGAATAAAACGCCTCTGGATAAAAGATAATGCGCTCTACAGACTTAATATTATAATCCCTAAGCCCAAAAGTTAACTTTACTAGTGTTGCAGATATGACAATTCTCATCTCCTCACTAACCTCAACGTTATTACCTATAAACTCTTTTGTATTTATAAATTGATAAACGCGATGCTCAAAATAAGTTTGATGTTTTAAAGAGAGTTTCTGATAGAATTTAAAATTATTTCTCAATATGGCTTTCTGATCTTTCGTGAGTTTTCTTTTCCAGAAATACACATGATTCACAAACAATGTTTTGTTGACATACTCTACATAGGCCATTTCAAAAAAGTAAAACAATCGTCCCGCAAAAAAAATGAGTAATAAAAAAGCGCCAAATATTAAACAAACATTAGGAATTACTTTTCCTGCCTCTGTAAGTTCGAAATTTTGAATTAATAAAATTATTTTTAAAGGCATCGACATTCAATTACTTTGATATTTTTAATCTAATTCTCATATATGTAAGTTCGTTATTTTGCTCTCAGAAGGCTCTCCTTTTCTCTGTAAAACAAAAACTACAACTTAAAAATTCAAACAAGCTTGATTTAACACAACTACTATTAGCCCTTTACCAGGATTAGCTCCCTAAAGTCGCTTTTCCTTAAAGCTCCGCTTTGAAAATCAAAAACCTAAGTTTATAAATTCAAGCAAGCTTGATTTAACA
>JBLHML010000044.1:0-5739 GCA_047622005.1 Dokdonia sp.
GTTTTTGATTTGGTCATTTCTTCATCTGTTGCAAATCTATAGGTACCGTTATCCTGTATTTTGAATGTGTCATATGGTGATTCCCAACCACCACTGTTTGTTAAAATCACACCAGCACCATTTGGTTTTGATGGGATATAGATATCAAAAGTCATTGCCGTAGCAAATTCGTTGCCATATACGACATCTTTGATTAATTTAAAATCGGGGATTACTGATTTTTCAATGGTAGCCTCCTTTGATTTATTACGATCACAACCTACAGCAATAATGGCAAAAGTTAGAAGTAGGAATGTGATGATTTTTTTGGAGAAGAATTGATTGGTCGTTTTTATCATAATTTTTTTTATTTTGAGTCCTCAAATGAGGCTGTAGTTTATAATTTTATAGCTGCTTTATTTTATAGCTAATGCTTAATAGGCGATATTTTGAAGTTTTTATGAACTTCGTTCGATGGTTTATTTACTAAATTAGTCAGAGCAAGTTGAACTGCTTTAAAATCTGTTGGCACAAAAGGTGTTTGTTGTGCACAAACTGTTTGTGGTATTATGAATAGAAAAGCAGTTGTTACTAAAACCATTCTTATTTTCATACGAGTTTAAATTTATTTATTGGCAATAAAATCCATTCAGAATTTTATCTGATTATTTACTTTTAAATTCAATAAAACCTTGCACCGTGGCTTTAACACATTCGCATGCCGTTAATTCTCCTTCACAAGCTTTATTTATCAATTTAGGTCTATTCTGTTTAGTCCAATCTTTTGCTTCATAGAACAAAGCAGGATCATCTGAAGTGGTATCTACTGACCGAATTTCCCCATTTATAATGGTTAAATGGAAAGTATCAGTGACATTATAATTAACTTCTAAAGCGCCTATCAAATCATCTTTAACGGTGATTGGGCAGAGCACCAACGAGTCATTTTTTTTAATAAAATTATTCCGCTTAATAACTTTGTAGTTCCCGCACTCTGCCCATTTTTGATAATAGAATATTCTTTTTTTGGAGTCGTTTGCATGGGTAAGAGTAGATTGCAAGCTGTCTTTATTAAATGAATAGAATGCATCTATAAATTTCGCTGCAATATCAAAATTGGTGCTCTGATTTATGTCTTCTTTGTTGGATAGATCTGTTACCCCCTTTTTCTTAAGTTCTGGTGGTTTTCTATGCTTTGTCCCTTGCTCATAAGCATATGACAATTTGATTAAAGTGGGTTCGTCATACATTCTTCCAAGAAATTGAAGTCCCGCAGGTAAATTATCTTCACTAAAGCCCATTGGAACCGTAATTGAAGGTTGTCCAGTAGCCGGTGAAATTTCAAGACTATTATTCCCAATATTCCCTTCTACAAAGTCATCGATTCTAGAAGGTTTGTTATTCCAGGTCGGATATATTATCGCGTCAAGATTCAATGAATCCATAACCGTTTTAATAGCTTCCCTATAGGCAATACTTTTTAGATCATTATATACATCCAAGCATTCAACTTTTGAGTCACCCCATCTCCCTTTTGATAAAGAATATTCCGATAATCTCATTTTTGAGTATTCGGATGTTGTGCCAATTCTAATGATATCCTCCAAAGTTTTAATCGTGTCATTTTTCACATAAGTAGCTAAGAAAGATTCTATATCGATAGGAAATTCAGCACACCATTGATTTGAACTTAGGCCTATATAATCAGGAATCTCTATGGGGTCAATGATTTCTGCTCCTAAAACATCTAAATCTGAAATCGCTTGACCAAACAAATTTGCAATATAGTTGTCGGTTCCACGATCGCTAATGAAACGAAACACACCTATTCTAGTGCCTTTTAATCCATTAATGTCTAAATACTGCCTGTAATTATCGGGTGTTTTACCCATCGAATACTTGGTAATCGGGTCTTTTGAGTCAATACCCACCATCACTTCCAAAATCTTTGTGGCATCTTCAACACTTCGGCACATCGGGCCAACAATATCCTTCCTAAGGTGAAGTGGTACTATACCTTCTCTACTGATTAAACCCATGGTTGTTCTAAAACCAATTAGAGAATTATGTGAGGATGGTCCTCGAATAGAATTTCCGGTATCGGTGCCCAGTCCTCCAAGTGCAAAGTTTGCAGCAATAGCTGCGGCTGTACCTCCGCTTGAGCCAGCGGGCACAAAATTTAGATTATATGGGTTTCTGGTAGTTCCGTTCGTTGGACTTTCAGTATGCTTTGGCGAAAAGGCCCATTCAGACATATTAGTTTTAGCTAGTATAATTGCTCCCGCTTCTTCCAGTTTGTTTATCACATAAGCATTCTCTTCTGGGTAATAATTTTGGAGTGCAAGGGAACCTGCTGTAGTGGGTAAGCCTATTGTATTAATGTTATCCTTTACAACTATTGGAATACCATGAAGCGGCCTCAACTTACCTGTTTGTTGGTATTCGAGATCAAGTGCTTTTGCCCTAGTGATAGCTTCTTGGTTAATGTGGGTTATGGAATTGATGTTACTATCAAATTCAGTAATACGATATAAATAAGCCCTTGTTAAGCTCTCTGCTGTGAAAGTTTTTTCCTGGTAGGCTTCATGTATTTTAGCAATGGTAAGCTCTGATAGATCTATTGTTCGTTTCTCCTTATTACTTTGACCTCTAGTGATGCCAAATGTTATGATCATTAGTAATGCGAAAAAATTGTTTAGTAAGCGGGTAGTGCGTTTCATAAATATTTAAATTTCATTAGTTCCAATTTGTTTTTAGAAGGTTAGCTGGGTGTTTCAAGGATATAACTTAGTAAATTAAAACGGAATAGAAAATTTGCAAGGACTTTTGTAAATAGGCTAAAAAAAGCAATTAATTTTATAGGGCTTAAGTTCGCAAATGCTGCTAATATTGCTTTTCCAATTCAAAATTCAAAATAACTCCTGGTTCACCTTCAATTGTAGCAGTGCAGATTGCTTTTCGTCCTTCTATTTTAAGTATTACAACGTTAATTTTTTGCTCTTGATTTAAATAATTCAATTCAAAATTACATTCTGACTTCCATTTGATTTTTGCCTCCGACCTTAATACACCGTCAGCAAATTCTTTTTGAGTTTTTTCAAACCGCTCTACAATTAAAGTCGGCATTTGATAGTTTGTTGCTTCACCTTTAAATGTTCCAATTTTAAAATCAACACAAGTTAAATCTTGTGATTCTGTACAACTCGAAAGCAATATAAGCGCAAAAAGGTATCGTATTTTCATAGTGTATGTTTCGTATGTTAGTAATGTTTCCTAACGGTAATATACTGTTAGTAAAAGTTTTTTATTCCTTCGTTAAAAATGTTGTTACTAATGAGTTTTTATCCGATTCCATTTGGTTCGTCCAACTATCTATCCACCACCTGCCTTGTTCATAATGAAGTTGAATGCTAACCAATCCTCTATTATTTGTTGTGGTTTCCGGTTCGTTTCTTACTTCATATGCGCTCCAAACTTGAACGATATTTCCAAATTGACTAACTTTTCTTTTTAGTTCTTTTTCATAGAAATCTTTTCTGTCAGATAGCCTTGAATCGATTTGTAATGATTCCAATGTGACTAATTCAGCTTTCCCTTTTTCATCTAAGAAGATTATATGAGCATTTTTAGAATGAATATACGTATCTCTCTCAAATTCCCAAGGATCACTACTTGAACCAGAAACAACATCATAATATGCTTTAATTATTGTGTCTACAGATTTTACGTCTTCTGAGTATTTTTCATCGGTAGTTTGTCCGAAAATTGAATTACAAGCAAAAATTATGCTAATTGAAGTTAGTATTATTTTATTCATATCGGTTAGTTTTAACTTTTCCATATGACTAATGGGGTATCTTAAGCGCCCAAGTTAGTAAATACAAACTGAATAGAAAATTCGCTAGGTTTTTCTTAAAGTAGCTTGCATTATTAATTACTTATAGCCCTTGTTGTGCGTTCTTTTTTATGCATATTTTTAATGATTTTTTGGCCACCTTTACCAAGCTTATTGTTATAGAAATTTTGATCCCATAAAAACAAGTCTTCTATGGTTGAATATGCACCAAAAGAACCCACAAGGTGGAATCTCATGATCACATTATCGAAACCATCTTCTGCGTTTTTCTTGTTATAACTAAAAACCCTGTTTTTAATAAGATCTGTATTGTCATCGTAAAAAAGGCTGCTCTTCATTCCTAATGGACCAAAAATATGCTCCTGAGTAAACGTTTTTAAAGATTGACCAGATACTTTTTCAATAATCATTGACAGTATGAAGTAGTCGGAATTGCTCCATGCAAATTTGTCACCTGGCGAAAATTCCAACGCTTTCTGATGCTTAATCAGTGCATAAACCTCCTCTGGTTCTAAATTATCTAAAATATTTTTCCCTTTTAACTGTATTAATTTTTTAACGTCTCTAATACCACTTGTATGGTTTATTAAATGCCGAATAGTCAGTGGCGCATCGTATTCTGGAAAATCTGGGAGGTATGTTTGAACGGTATCATCAAGGTTTAACTTTCCTTGTTCCTCTAAAAGTAACAGACTAAAAGAAACAAATTCTTTTGATATTGAACAAATATTAAAAACAGAGGAGGAGCTTATTTTTATATCGTGTTCCAGGTCAGCAATGCCATAACCTTTTGAGTACATTAACTCCCCGTCTTTAATAATGCCTATGGCGCCTCCCGGGACATTCCGTTTACTTCATTGTTTAAAAATACTATCAATTTCTTGACTTTCTTTGAGCTGTCCAAATGAAAGAAGAGGATAAGTACAGAGGGCTAATAAAAGAAAATATTTTTTCATGGGGGTCTCGTTTTTTAGATATTATTTATACATTTCTTTAGATGGTTAAGTGCTTAACTAAAACCAACAATAAATTCAAGGAAGTTATTTTTTTTTAAATTTCAAATTAGTTATCCAGCCATACTTTAGGTCAAAACCGCTTATTGCGCCATTTGTTCTAGTAAAATGAACCATGTAACCATCAGAATAAAAGGTATCTATGTTATATGGGGCCAATGCTAGAGCCTCATTATTCGCAATTTTCACGTTTAAT
The DNA here is from genome assembly GCA_047622005.1 of Dokdonia sp. Classification (GTDB taxonomy): domain Bacteria; phylum Bacteroidota; class Bacteroidia; order Flavobacteriales; family Flavobacteriaceae; genus Psychroserpens. The sequence continues at coordinate 5,045 of JBLHML010000044.1, forward strand.
TTACCATCATCTAAAAAGAGTACATGTGTAGCATCGATTTCTTCACTATAAAAATCGCCAGTATAGTCTGCTAAGTTTAGATTGGAAAAATCAAACTTTTCTTTTCTTATCAGTGTTCTTGTATAGCCAGTGTCAGAAACAGTAAGATTTTGAGTGCGGCCATTGTTTAAATTTGAGAAAACGAATTGAAGGTAAGGATTATTCGCTTCTTTATATATGTTCCCCTGCTTGTGTATTAGCATCAAAGGATCTCCCCAACCTTCAAGCAATTGAAGAGAATTATGTTTTGTGTTGAATTTTAAAAGACGTCCAGGTTCCATTTCGTAATCTCCCGTTATTTGTTTAAGGGAGAATTTTTCTTTTACAGTGCTACTGTTATGATTGTCAGTTTTATTATCTGTGCTATTGCCCTTATTTTTTGAAAGGTTTATAAACTCACCTTTAATAAGAGCATCTGCCACCTGATAGGCCATGCTATATAGAACTGCGTCTCCTCTGTTAGCCAAGATAATGATAGAAAAATTCTGGTCAGGAAATCGCAACATTCTTGATTGGTATCCTGCAGACCAACCACCATTTTCAACAGTTTTTAATCCTTTATAGTTGTCAATAGTCAAACCATAGGCATGACCACTGCTTTTGCCATTATTAAGCAATCCTTCTTTATGCATATTTGTGATGATTTTCTGGCCCCC
>JBLHML010000045.1:0-5581 GCA_047622005.1 Dokdonia sp.
CTTATTTTCCGAAGAAATAGATAGAAGATAGATACCGCTTGCTAGGTTTAAATCAATTGCAGTGCCTTCATTATAACTAAAAGAACTAAGCAATTTTCCTTCTATAGAAAACACTTGCACATCTGCTTGTGCATTAAGCCCTTTGATACTAATTGTATTTGTTGTTGGGTTTGGATACACACTAATTTCATTTAAACCGAACTCTAAAACACTCAGCTCTTGATCCCATATTTGTCCGACATTATTTCCCCAAATATATTCTACTAAATCTGGCTGATCTATAAATGGATTTCTATTAAACTGCCATGTATACACCACATTATTACGATTCATTTCATAATCATCTGGTAGATCATTCCTATGCCAATCTAATAAGATTGCTAAATCTCCCAATTCTCCTGTAACATTTTCGGGGTAACCATTAACGACTTGCAATCCGTTGTATCTAATTTCCATATATAATACACTTCTTGCAACATCACCATAAAAGCTGGCTGCTGTTCCTGTAGGTCCATCATAACCGCCTAAAGTTGGATCTCCATAATGTTTATTGTTACGTGTACTGTTTTCTATTGCATCTGCAGCGCGAAGTGCATGAGCGTCGGAATTACCATGACGTAATGAATCTGCTTTTGTTGTCCAAAAGATATCTTTTCCGTCTGCAATCCCATCCTCTTCTATATCAAAAAAGCCTCCTCGAGATCTTGGATACGTATGTTCTCTATTCCATTTTTCAAAATTATCTGAGCTCGATTGCGCGTCTAATTTTGAACGTCCAATTTCTTTGTACAAGAGCCAAACCTCATTACTGTTTAGTGGGTTTTGATCTGCTTCTCTCAAAATATCAAAAACATCGGCATAGGTTTGTGCTCTTACAATATTTGGATTTGCTATAATATCTTGGAGCGCTTGACGCAAATCCTCATCTGCTAAGCCATCAAGAGGGTTATAATAGCCTGTAGGCTCTGTGCTGCTTACATTTCCGAAGGTAGGGTTTAAAGGCGTTCCAAAATTCGCCATTGTAAAATCATTATCTATGATACGAATATTTAAATTGTTATTAAGTGCTAAAAACTCAGCTGGTAAACTTTCAAATCGAATTCTTGTGACCTCATCACCTTCATCATCAGAATCATCCACTAATGTAATGGTTGTAGATGCTGTAGTTTGATTTAAAGGAATCGTAATGGATGTATTTCCCGTAAAATCTGAAGTATTAAATCCAAAATTATCGAGTAATATGTTAAAGTTGAGTTCTTGTGTAACGGGAGTTTCCGTAGTAAAAGTAATATCAAAAGCATCAAACTCATTATATTGTTCTTGTGCGATAGCCATAATGACACCATTAAGCACTACTCCACTACCATCGTTTAAAGCTCTTGGAGTTGGCGTCGTTGAAGTGTATGTCACGATGCCACCCATATCAACAAAACGCTGGATAGAATTAGGATTGTTTCCTACTCCTTCATTAATTTGTTCAATATCTGTGAATCTAGGGTCTGCGCTAAAAATATCAATAAAGTCTTGATCATCAGAATCTGAGGTATCATAAAGCAATACATCCACTAAATTATCGATAGTTGCTACAGTTTCTTCAGGGAAATCAAAATCGCTCGCCTGATATATAGCCACTGCATCTGCTCCATTTTGAATCACGTTCTCTGCAATTAGAAATTGAGGCACCGGACTTACGGAGTTACTACCGATTAGCAACAAACCATTAATATCTGTAGTGAATCCATCCAAATCAACCGTAAAATAACTGGAGTTGTTTCCCGAATTTGATCCATTAAAGAACACCACAACATATCCATCTAAGGCAAAATTTGGAGTTTCAGAGAGTAGCTCTATAAATTCCATGTTTTCTGCTCCTGGAGAGTCACAATCTAATTCGTTGATTACAATTTGTCCAAAAGAAAACTGTGTTATATAAATAGATAAGGCAAAGAGTAGTGTTTTTTTCATATGATGTATTTATTGTTTTTCAATGAGCACATGCTGTTCGCTATTATTCATTCTCGTGAGTAATAACTTTTTAGTATGCTCCTTTCATGACATTATTTGTACAAATGTAATCAACTCCTAATTCTATTTATAATTATGGCTTTAAGAAATCATGAATTTTAACAGAATAGAACCTGTTTTATTGCTAAAAACTAATGATGAATATTTTACAAATTGAAAATAAAAAAGGATGAAACACTCAAAATTTGATGATTTTGTGATGAAAACCCCCTTGGGTTAAACAAAAAGAGTCAAAAACCCCCTTGAATACTTACAATTATAAACTATAATAACAAATTTAGGTTACATATACAAACCCAAAATAAGTAAATAGTAAATTTATTGAAATCAAAACCATATTTTTAGTTATAATTTTATATTCAATTTCATAGATTTTACTATAAACGTTTGGTGAATGGCATTCTAAGTATATATATTGATAACTCAATCAAATAAATAATCAATTATTAACCCTTAAAACCTTAAAAAATTATGATGACACTTGCAAAATTAATTATCGATATTCTTTTCTCGATTAACTAAACCAAACACTTAATTGTAAAACTTAGTCTAGAATAAGTTTCACAACAGTATTAAAAAATTTTATTTCATTTCAAATTCCGTAATTTTACATTTAGATAGTGATTCACTAATCTAAACTGTATGAAACAGAATTTATTTAAAGCAATAGCCAAACTCAACAAAATACTCTTACCTAGTTTTTCTAAACAACGGTTAGACCTTAGTAAAGCCACTAAATTTCAACTGGCCATTATCGGTTGGCGAGTTTATGTGACTTCTCGTGCTTTGGGATAGAAAACACAGGTTAACTATCAAAAACTATAATTTCAGTCTTTAAATTAGGAAATAGCTAAAAAAAATTGAGCACTAATACATTAGCTAATTTCTTTATAAAAGATATAGGGTTTGATGTTTTCTGTAAAGTCTTTTTAGCAAAAAAAAAAGTATTTAATCGACATTTAGTACTCCATTAATTAACACGGATAGAGATAAGTCAAATGATGTTATCCATGCAATCGTGATTGTATCAAAATTTGATTATCCTAATATATCATCTCATTATAAAGGTCAAATGCGACATATTGTTGTTTTTGAGAAATTTTATTTGTTAAAAAGCAAAAGACTTACACCCTAAAGTACTCATTATCAATATCCTCAAAAACACCTCTTACGAGAAGGCGTGATTTGTATGCTTTTTCAATTTCCTTCTTTGGCAATGACTTGGCTTAAAGAAATGGCAAATTTCGTGAGGAGCGGTTAGACACCTGCACTCAATACTGATCTCTCAAAGTAAGTACCAACAGTTGAGGTTGTAATTTACCTTCTTAAAACCCCTTCCTTTAACATAACAAATAATACTAATAATTGCATTTTAACGAAGTAATTTACAGAGAGCTGTAAGTTGCACCTTCTAATTGATTATTTACAGATAATTAGTTTCAAACAGGATTTTACTCGCATATATTTGCGATTGTAAAATCATAAAATTGTGTTAATTATTTCAGATAGTTGTAAGTTGACCCATCTAATTGGTTAGTTACAGATAATTAGTATCAAACAGGATTTTACTCTTATACATTTGCAATTGTAAAATCATAAAATTGTGTTAATTAACATGATTTTACTTGATTAACAGCAGTGATAAACGTCCCAATCTACTCCTAAATATTAACATTCTTATGTTAAATCAATTTTGCACTTTGCAACGTTGGCCATAGATTCCCAAGTCTACGATTCTTGTTCTTTATTTATTGTTATATAACAAAATTAACTAATTAACAATGTTATGTATAATGTTACTCCTTTTGGGATAAAAATAAAACCTACCATTTTTTTTCTGAACTTTTTTAATAGTGTAATCAGCTTTGCGCTCTTTATGCTTTTTTTATTAACCAATACGGCGGTAAATGCCGAAAACCGGAGTACCATGTATTGATTGAAATTTCACTAGGTATTGTCACACACGTTGGCAATGCAATGACAAACAGCACATTACACGAATATCCTATAACAGCTACTAATACAGTTGTTAAAAATTAAGTTAAAAAAAATTACATAAAAATGCTCAATAAGGATACTCCTTATAAGCACAAAAAAGATTACTAAACCAACCTTTTACACCTAATTACAATGAACAAAAAATTACTTTTCAGTTTAACAACTATCGCACTATTTTTAGTATCAAGTATAAGTTTTAGTCAAACGCTTGAATTTGGAACACTTAACTCTTTTGAAGCTTTTGCAGGAGTGGGAGCTGTTACAAATAGCGGAACCGCTACAGGCGATGCCGGGACAAATGCTGGAATAATTAGCGGTACTGGATTTGATCTAGCAAACGGATATACTGGTACAACACATAATAGTAGCTCTTTAACTGTTCAGGCAAGAATAGATTTACTTAGGGTATATATTCATCTTGACGATGTTTTTGTTACCAACCCCAGCACTCACCTTCCAGCTTTTGGAGGTGGAGAAACGATCACTCCTGGTGTTTATTCTATAGCTGGCGCTGGTTCTTTAGCTGGCGCTCTTACTCTTGATGGAGGTGGAGACGCTAATGCTGTATTCATAATGAAATTTGAAGGAGCATTTACAGTAGGAGCAGGTGCCGAAATTATTTTAGCTGGTGGAACACGAGCAGCTAATGTTTTTTGGATTTCTCAGGGAGCCATTTCTGTGGCTACATCTTGTGATATAAGAGGAACTTTATTTGCACACCCTGGAGCTGTTACTCTTGGTGTGGGTAGTACCATAGAAGGAAGACTGCTTACCTCAGAAGGAGCGATCACTATTGCGGCTGGAGGTGTGGCAGATATGCCGGTTGGTCCTAGCACCATTCCAATAAATTGTATAGGTGACTGTAATTCTGCTCCTTCTGTTGATGTTTTAGGAAGTCTTAAGGAGTTTGCTATGTTTACTAGTCTTGGTGCTGTGGCAAATGCTGCTACATCTGGGATAGTTGGTGCTATTGGTACAAATGGTGGTGCTATAAGTGGTTTTTTAACTTCAACTCATACAAATAGCGACGCCACCACAGGAACTTTTTATAATTCAGATACTGTAACAGCACAAGCCGTAATAGATTTAGATAACGCTTATGCTGCACTTATGGCTTTACCAAATACGATATCTGCGCATACGCCAGCTTTTGGAAGTGGAGAAACGCTAACGACTGGAGTTTATCATATAGCAGGAGCAGGATCTTTAGCAGGGTCTATCACTTTAGACGGTGAAAATGATCCCGATGCAATATTTGTTTTTAAGTTTGCAGGGGCATTTTCTGTAGCAGCACAATCAAGAGTGATTTTGGTTAATGGCGCGAGGCGTTGTAATATCTTTTGGATTAGTGGTGCCGGAGTTGCCACTGGTGCATTGGATCTGGGAACTTTTACTTATATGAAAGGAACGCTTATTGCTCATGGAGGAGCCTGCAGCGCAGGAGCAAATTCAAGTGTAGAAGGAAGAATGCTTTCTACAGCTGGAGCAATTGGATTTAGTACAGGTGTAATTTATAATGATGAACTTTGCTTTGATGATCCTGTGGATTCAAATCCAG
>JBLHML010000046.1:0-4284 GCA_047622005.1 Dokdonia sp.
TCAAAAGATGGCACTATAGTACCAATGATTATTACTCATAAAAAAGGATTAGAACTCAATGGTAAGAACCCAACAATTCTTTACGGGTATGGTGGTTTCAATGTCAGCTTAACACCATCATTTAGTATCGCAAATGCGGTTTGGATGGAACAAGGTGGTGTCTATGCAGTTCCTAATTTAAGAGGTGGTGGAGAATATGGCAAAGCATGGCATGATGCAGGAACACAACTTAAAAAGCAAAATGTATTTGACGATTTCATTGCAGCAGCAGAATATTTGATAGCTGAGAAGTATACATCTTCAGATTACTTAGCAATTAGAGGTGGTTCTAACGGTGGTTTATTAGTTGGAGCGACAATGACCCAACGACCAGACTTAATGAAAGTAGCATTGCCAGCAGTTGGTGTATTAGATATGTTGCGTTACCATACATTTACAGCAGGAGCTGGTTGGGCTTATGACTATGGAACCGCAGACGATAACAAAGAAATGTTTGATTATCTAAAAGGTTATTCTCCAGTTCATAATGTAAAAGAAGGCGTGCAATATCCTGCAACAATGGTCACAACAGGAGATCACGATGATCGTGTGGTACCAGCACATAGTTTTAAATTTGCTGCCGAGTTACAAGCCAAACAAACAGGAAACAATCCTACATTGATTCGTATCGAAACAGATGCTGGTCATGGTGCAGGAACTCCAGTGTCTAAAACTATTGAGCAATATGCAGATATTTTTGGATTTACACTTTATAATATGGGATTTGTTGTCTTACCAAGTCAAACTAAAGAAAAAGTAAAAGGCTAAAATTTTCTAGATATATTTAAAAGTCGCTCCATCAAGGAGCGACTTTTTTTGTAGTATTTTTGCAACGCTATGCTAAACGTAAAAGACCTCAACTTTTCTTATAATAAAACCACTGTTTTAAAGGACGTATCTTTTAAAGTTGAACCCGGTGAAAACTTAGCAATCACAGGAGAAAGTGGCTCAGGCAAAAGCACGCTTTTAAAAGTATTGTATGGTGAATATGATCTTAACTTCGGAAATATCCACTGGAAAGACATAGAAGTCCTTGGACCAAAACATAATCTGGTAGTTGGTTATGAGTTTATGAAATATGTGGCTCAAGAATTTGATTTGATGCCATTTATTACTGTAGAAGAAAACATTGGATCCTTTCTATCTAATTTTTTTCCAAAGGAAAAGAAAGAACGTACAGCAGAATTACTAGACATTGTTGAACTCACATCTTTCGCAAAAACTAAAGTCAAAACACTTTCTGGCGGACAAAAACAACGTGTTGCTTTAGCAAGAGCATTGGCAAAACAACCTGAAATCATTTTACTAGATGAGCCTTTTAGTCACATTGATAATTTCAAAAAACAATCCTTAAGACGTAATATTTATAAATATCTAAAAGATAAAAACATTACTTGTATTGTAGCAACTCATGATAAAGATGATGTATTGGGGTTTGCAGATCAAATGATCCTTCTTAATAACAATAAAATAGAGGCCCAAGATACGCCTCAAGCTTTATATAAAAATCCTAAAACACCATTAGTTGCTTCCTTTTTTGGTGAATTTAATGTCATTAATGATAAAATTGTTTATGCTAATCAACTCAAGGTTATTGAGATTTCCGAGTTAAAAGCAACTGTAATTACAAGTTATTTTAAAGGGAATTATTATCTAGTCGAAGCAGATTTAGATGGAGAGCGCGTTTTTTTTGAGAGCACTAATCAAATTAAAGAAAGTAGAGCTGTTTTCCTAGAAATACTATTATAAATCGTCTCTTTCAGTAAATTCCAATCCGGTCCGTTAGGCAATTCAATAGAAGAAAATTCTAAGTGCAACACGTCTTCGTTTATGAACTTTAAATTCTAACGAAGTGATGCTTTCTGGTTCTATTATGGTAGGCGACTGGCAGAAAAATGCGCCTTGGAAAAACAAAAGACGCCAAGATAAAAAGCGTAGATAATATACCTTAGAAAGGGAAAAAGTGGGCTGACTTCTGCTGGTCTGCTTTTTTGATTCTAAAAACCAATTAAATTTGATCCATTATTATTTTGAGAACTTCATCTGGCTTACCAGGTCTTGGCGCATTATTGGTAACAATTTCACCTTTATCGTTGACAATTAAATATTGTGGAATGGTAATCCCATTTTGAATTCGTGAGTGCTCACTTGCAAAATCTTTATAAAACTCCTGATTTGCTAAATGATGGTAGCCAGAAAGTTCATAATATTTAATGAGATCCATCCACTTGTCTTTCTCATTTTCTCGATCAAGAGAAATGAATAGCTTTTTATAGCCATTGTCTTCCAACATCCCTGCAATTTTATGGTTATTAGAAAATTCTTTCTTACAAGGTCCGCACCAAGTAGCCCAAACATCTATGTATAATTTTTGACCTTCAAATTCTTTAAGCAACTCGACTAAACTATTTATGCTTTCACCTTCAATAAATATTACTGATTGAGATAAGTCTTTTTTAATCTTTTCATGATAATCCCTTATTACAGATATATCACTTTTAAGATATTCTGTAAACTCACTATTAGGGTAATCCTTATTGAATTCATCAAAAGCGATTACCAAGCTTTGTTCATAATTTGTTTGTTTAGAATTATTAATAATATAATTTGCAAGCAAGTGCTCCCTAAAAGGCTCATCAATAACATTTTTAATAGCGCTTAAATAAATAGGATGTATACTATCTTTAGCATAGAACGCATAACGTTGTTCTTGTGAATATTTATTTTGTACTTCAGGATAGATTTTAGCTTCCATAACATAATCAGTCCAGTTTTGTGGTTTACTATGTACTTTATAAGGATACTTTTTATTGGCTCTGTCACTTAAGTCTTCGAAACTCTTTTTGTACTCATCTTCAACCTGACCCTTTCTGTAATCAGCAAGACTAACGATTGCATTGGCATAATAATAATCAATATCTATTTTTAATAATTCATGAAATTGATTGTCTATTTCTTTCTGCCCTTTAAGGTTATTAATTTGTACAATTTCTTTAGCTTTTAAATCATCAATATGAGTCTTTAATAAAACAGAAGTCGAATCCTTATCAAAATTATTCAAAAATGAAAAAGCTCCAGTTGGCGTTCTATCAAAAGTATTGTAAAGTTGTTGACCTTTAGCATTGTCACCAGAAAACACGATAGTACTATCTTTGAGAGTTATATTATAATTTTGATTGGTTAACAATATCATACCATACCTTTCCTTATTCAAAAGTAATCTCACATACTCTGGTTTCTCAATATTAAAACTGCCAGAATACTTATAGTCTGAATTTATTAATAGACTATCAACATTGTTATCCCACATTAAAATACCATCAATAGGTCTAAATAATTTTGGAGTCGCAAAAGAGTCGATGTCTGTTTCAATAGTAATTGTAGTTATGTCTAATTTTTCTTCTTTTTGACAACTTATAGTAACTGTTGCCAATACTAATATGGTAAATAACTTTCTCATAAGATTTATAATAGTATGTTCTGTTGTTCAAAAATACAACACGTTATTTTAATAAGCAAAACCAGAAAATCTCCCACAATGTGTCAGTGAAATTGGTTTTTGGGATTTTTCAGAATTAACGAAAACCTCAGGAACTCCAAGATGCGTTTTCTTAATACTTAAGACATTGTAATCTATCTTTTCGATTTCAGAAATCGATTTTAGTAACTGTTGTTTCAGCACATTACTTTGGATCCTGTATCCTTCCTTTTTAGTTTTAAAAACAGACGTACACACCTCTTGATTATGATCTTGTTTAGCAACAGTATAGACATAATCTTCTGTAATCGTTGATTCTGTGTAATAGCAATTATTATCTATTCTAACAATTCCTTTTTCTTCAACAGTAAGATCACACACCAAACGTTTCGGATTAAAAAAACGTTCACCAAATTGCTGCACATGAATTTTATAAGCAGCCTCTTTCATACTCCAAAGCAACCACACTGTTTGATGTTGATTTTCCGAAGAAAAAATAAGCGCTTGTTCGTTTAGCGCGAAAACTTTATCTAAAAAGCGAGGACGTACCCAACCGGTAGAACTATATTTTAAATCGACAATATCATTGCCTATCATTTTGCTGCTAATTTTTCGTTCACGACGTCCATAGCTGCTCTTACAGATATCATTTTTTCCATATCGTCGTTCTCAATTCTAATATTAAATTCATCTTCTACATCTAAAATCACATCGACTAGATTAGCCGAATTGATTTTCAAATCGTTAATAAAATCAGTCTCTTCAGA
>JBLHML010000047.1:0-4146 GCA_047622005.1 Dokdonia sp.
GCTACAATACAATCATTTTACCAAGCGGTCGTCTAGATTCAAGTGCTACAAAAAAATTAAAAGAATGGGTTCAAAAAGGAGGCACACTCATTGGTTACAGAAGCGCTCTAAATTGGTTAAAAAGTAGCGAGTTTATTAAAATCGATTTCAAAAAAATGGAACGTGAAGCAAAAGACATCACCTTTGAACAACGCGGTGACTATAGAGGAGCTCAATTTATTGGAGGTGCTATTTTTGAAGCAGATATAGATCGTTCTCACCCTATAAATTTTGGATATAAAGGTAACAAAATAGCTTTATTTAGAAATAACACATTATTTATGAAAGCTGACAAGCAAAGTTATAATAACCCAATAAGGTATACTAAAAACCCACTACTAAGCGGTTATATTTCAAAACCAAATCTAGATAGTTTATCACTGACGGTACCTTTTAAGATTAAAGGCTTAGGAAGAGGAAATGTTGTGGTCTTTACAGATAACACAAATTTTAGAGCCTTTTGGTACGGAACTAACAAACTGTTGATGAACGCAATTTTCTTTAGAGAGGAATTATAGTTTTATAGAAACTAGAGCTAAAACGATCACATTTATAAGATAAATGAATGCAAATTTGATTTGAAACGCAAATCCCAAAAGCAGCATGACCACCAGAATAAAAAGAGGCACTAAGGTTATAGCGATAGCAAATCTAAAGGTCGAAGTGAATTCAATTTCTTTAATTTTTGGTTGTGCTATTTTTTTCCATATGAAATAAGGAATAAAAAGATTAACGATTAATAAAAACTTAAATAACTGTTTTAAGTAAATATGACTTTTCGGTTTAGCTGTTTTACAATTTTTAAAATCACTTGTAATACAATCATTGACATCTTCTGGTTTTGTAAAATCAACATTTAAATCTTTAAGCTTTTGAAGTGTTGACTCATAATTTTCACTTTCAATATGTATCGTAAGTTCTCGTAATTGCAAAGATACTTCCTCCTTAAGTGTTAAAATACTTTTATTTTTATCTTCTAGCAACTCTGAGCCAACTAGAATTGGAGCACCAAAATTAATTAGAGCAGTATCGCCCAATTTTGTCGCCTGTTTAAAATTGAGTCCCACGGGAATAAGTTGAATCTTAGTGTCTGAATAGCTTTCTAATGTTTCAAAAATAATTCTAGTAAACCCTTTACTTAGGGGTCTGACTGTACGGTTTAGATTGTGGCTGCCTTCTGGAAAAATTACGATTGCATTATGTTCACTAAGCAACTTTGAACTTTTGGAAAACACTGAATTATTTTTATTCAAATTCACCCAACCATCCCTAATTCGATACACAGGAAGCATTTGTAAACTATTCAAAATTCTACTAACCAGCGGTTTATTAAAAACGCCTGCTCGTGTTAAAAAATATGAAGATCTACTATTTCTGGTTGCAACTAGCAATGCATCCAGCAGCGCATTTTGGTGGTTTACCAAAAACAATACAGGTTTATTTTTTGGTATTATTTTAGCATTTACAACTTCTATTTTTTTGAAGTAAAAAAATAAGCCCAAACGTATATATGCTGATACACTATATAACCAGATCTGTTTCAAATTTCAACTGTTTTTAATGATTTACGACTCCAATAAAATGCTAGAATTAATCCTGATAATATATGCCAAATACCCCAAAACGCTGCCATTATTGCCATGCCTCCTAAGCCACTAAAAAAAGTGAATATGAGTAATAATCCTAAGCCAGAATTTTGAATTCCTGTTTCGATAGCTATTGTTTTTTGATCTTTAAATGACAAACTAAATGCTTTTGCTGTTAATAAACCTAGACCAATGGCCAGCGCATTATGACTAACTCCTATAATTAAAACGTAATGAATATAATTATAAAATACATCTGTATTTTTGGAAAATGCTATGATGACAATAGCAACAAAAACTAAAATTGAAATCGGTTTAAGAAGCTTAGATAATTTGATAGCAAGATTGACATTTTTAGACCTTAATAACATCCCTAAGAATAAGGGCAGACCTAAAATAAGCACTATTAATTTAACAAGTTCAAAGGGCTGTAATTCTACATCTTTCAATAGTTGTGCTGTTGGTGCATATAAACCCGCATACAATTGAAAATTTAATGGTGTTACGATTATAGTAAGAAAAGTACCAAAAGCAGTTAAGCACACAGATAAGGCTGTATTTCCACCAGCTACATGTGTCATAAAATTTGAAATATTTCCACCTGGACAAGCAGCAACCATCATCATTCCCAAAGCAATACTGGGTTGTGGCCTAATTACAATAATGACGAGAAAAGTTAATAATGGTAATAATATAAACTGAGCTAAAATACCAACCAACACTAATTTTGGCTGCTTTAACAAAGACTTAAAATCACTAACAGAAATACCTAAAGCCACGCCAAACATAACAACAGCTAATGCTATATTTAGCACCCACAATCCTTCACTATCAAAATTTATTTTTACATCGTCTAATTGCTCCATCAATTATGAGACTATTAGTCCGTTTTTTACTTTACACTCTGGATTAAGAAGAATAACGTCTTTTCCATCGACAGCTCCTAGCAACAAACATTCACTCATAAATTTAGCGATTTGTTTCTTCGGAAAATTGACAACCGCAACAATTTGCTTTTGAATTAAATGTTCTTTAGTGTATAATGTTGTGATTTGTGCTGATGTTTTTTTTATACCTAATTCCCCAAAATCAATTGTGAGTTGATACGCTGGGTTTCTAGCTTCAGGAAAATCATTAACTTCAATTATGGTTCCAATTCGCAAATCTACTTTTGTGAAGTCTTCAAAAGTTATTATATTATCCATAGAATTCATTTAAATTTTTTGCGTTGCAGTGAAAATTAGACATTTTTTTGTCCATTTGAAGTGTTTTTTTAGTTTCATAGCAGTGCTACGGAAGAAGAAAAGACAAAAAAAACTGATAAAAAAGGACAATTTTTTAGCAAATGAAAAAAACATAAATGAATTCATTAACTAAAAGTATAAAAAATATGTCACTTACGCCTTCAAATATGCTTCCGTTAGGAACAAAAGCACCAGGTTTCAAATTAGTTGATACTGTGGATGACACTTTGATCTCTTTAAATGAAGCAAAGGGCCTTCATGGAACTTTGGTCATGTTTATCTGTAATCATTGTCCATTTGTAATTCACGTGAATCCAGAATTATCACAATTAGCAAAAGACTATGCCTCAAAAGGGATTAATTGTATTGCTATTTCTAGTAATGATGTTGAGAACTATCCGCAGGATGCACCTCATTTAATGAAACAGCATGCTATAGACAACGATTACATATTTCCTTATTTATATGACCAAACACAAGACGTCGCAAAAGCTTATGACGCAGCATGCACTCCAGATTTCTATGTTTTTGATGGTGATTTAAAATTGGTTTACAGAGGACAATTAGACGACTCAAGACCTGGAAACAATGTAGAATTAACGGGAAAAGATATTCGTGATACGCTGGACAATCTATTAAATAACCAAACTATTACAGAGTCCCAAAAACCAAGTATTGGTTGCAATATTAAGTGGAAATAAAATTACATGACGTCAAACAAAAAGCTCTTAAATAATAAAATCCTGTCTGATTACACAGACAGGATTTCACCCCTAACTAAACTAAATTTTAAATCTTAATGCGTCCGCTTAACTACTACATTAAGATTACCTACTTATAATTAAGAAACTATAATTAGTTCCTATCTGTATTATATACGTGAGGTTTTATGTGTTTGGATTACGACAACTGTAAAAAAATTGTATTTTTTCACTTCTTACCAATGTTGAGTATTTGAAAATCAAGAGATTTTCTAATTATTTATTTTGGTAACTGCTTCGCTTCTTCCCAATGTTGAGTATTTGAAAATCAAGAGATTTTCTAATTACTTATTTTGGTAACCGCTTCGCTTCTTCCCAATGTTGAGTATTTGAAAATCAAGAGATTTTCTAATTACTTATTTTGGTAACTGCTTCGCTTCTTCCCAATGTTGAGTATTTGAAAATCAAGAGATTTTCTAATTACTTATTTTGGTAACTGCTTCGCTTCTTCCCAATATTGAGTATTTGAAAATCAAGAGATTTTCTAATTACTTATTTTGGTAACTGCTTCGCTTC
>JBLHML010000048.1:0-3601 GCA_047622005.1 Dokdonia sp.
CAGGTTTTGTAGGATCACATTTATGTGAACGTCTACTAAACGAAGGTAATGAAGTGATTTGTTTAGATAATTATTTCACAGGCAGCAAAAAAAATATTGAGCATCTAATGGATAGTCATTATTTTGAATTGGTGCGTCATGATGTCATTAATCCCTACATGGTTGAGGTGGATGAAATTTATAATTTGGCTTGTCCGGCATCACCTATACACTATCAATACAATCCCATAAAAACGATTAAGACGTCGGTAATGGGAGCAATCAATATGTTGGGTTTGGCTAAACGTGTAAATGCAAAAATATTACAAGCCTCTACAAGTGAGGTCTACGGAGATCCTGCAGTGCATCCTCAGCCAGAAACCTATTGGGGAAATGTAAACCCTATCGGTTTACGATCCTGTTATGATGAAGGAAAACGCTGTGCAGAAACATTATTTATGGATTATCACATTCAGAATGATGTGAAAATAAAAATCATAAGAATTTTTAATACTTACGGTCCAAATATGAATCCAAACGATGGTCGTGTGGTTTCTAATTTTATTGTTCAAGCACTTAAAGGTCAAGATATCACTATATTTGGTGATGGGATGCAAACGCGAAGTTTTCAATATGTTGATGATTTAATTGAAGGTACCGTTAGAATGATGAATAGTAGAGATGGTTTTGTAGGTCCAGTTAATATTGGTAATCCGCATGAGTTTACAATGTTAGAATTGGCTAATAAAGTTATTAGTCTTACAAATTCTAAGTCCAAACTTATTCATTTACCATTACCTCAAGATGACCCATTACAACGTCAGCCAATAATTGATTTAGCAAAAAAAGAATTGAACAACTGGTCTCCAAAAGTTGAACTTGAAGAAGGGTTAATAAAAACGATAGCCTACTTTGATGGCTTACTAGCAAATTAGTTGAAAACAGATTTATCTACATATAATAACAGTTGGTATCAACCAGGATCGCGTTTAAAACGATTAACATGGTACTATGTAAACGAGGTTTTTTTTAAAAGCAGTCTGTTTCCGGTGTCAGGAATAAAAGTCTTTTTATTGCGTTTATTTGGAGCAAAAATAGGAATTGGTGTCATTATAAAACCAAATGTAAACATCAAATACCCTTGGATGTTATCAATAGATAATCAGTGTTGGATAGGTGAAGCAGTTTGGATAGATAATTTAGAGCACGTCACTATAGAATCTAACGTATGTTTGTCTCAAGGTGCTTTTTTACTCTGCGGAAATCATGATTATAAATCAAAATCTTTTGATTTAATAGTCAAACCCATCATTTTGAAACAAGGGGCTTGGATCGGTGCAAAAAGTATTGTTGGACCAGGAGTTACGGTTTTTGAACATGCCGTACTATCAGTTGGGTCTACTGCAAGTTCAGATTTAGAAGCCTACGGGATATACAGAGGTAATCCTGCCCAAAAAGTAAAACAGCGAGAGATCCATAATTAAAGATGAAAATTTCTATAATCACTGCGACCTATAATAGTGCCAAAACGCTTGAGTTTTGTGTAAATTCTGTTATCAATCAAACCTATGATAACATTGAATATATTATTATCGACGGAAATTCTAAAGACAAGACTAAATCTATCATTAAAGAAGCTGCAGATAAATATGAGTATATCAAGTGGGTTTCTGAGCCTGATAAAGGAATTTACGATGCTCTAAATAAAGGAGTTGAACAGGCTACAGGTGATGTTGTTGGCTTTGTGCATTCAGATGATTATCTAGCCAATGACACTATTATCACTGATATTGTTGAAAGCTTTAAAACCAAACAGGTAGATGGCGTTTATGGTGATTTACATTATGTATCTTTTAAAAACCCTGATGTTGTAGTTAGAAACTGGATTAGCCAATCTTTTAAAACAAAATTATTAAGTCGAGGTTGGATGCCAGCACATCCAACATTATTTTTAAAGCGTCATGTATACTTAGAAAAAGGGGTGTTTAATCTGGACTATAAAATAGCTGCAGATTATGATTTCATTCTAAGAGTTTTCAAAACGGAGCGCTATAACTTTCACTACCTGCCAAAAGTCATCACAAAAATGAGAGTTGGAGGTGTGAGTAATAGAAGCTTGAAAAGTATCATTCAAAAAACTAGGGAAGATTATAAAGCCTCAAAAACAAATGGACTCAACTTTCCATTAAAAGTGATTTTAAGTAAAAATTTGGCTAAAATTCCGCAGTGGTTTAAAAGGTGAAACGTTTTTAAGATGAATTATTTTGTGTCTCTAGAATCCTACGATGGTGAATAGTTAATTTGAATTTTGTGTTAGGAGTGCATTAGAGGTTCATGTAAGATTTTTATTCAATTTTTTATAAATCATCAGACTTTCAAACTATATTTGTGTTATACTATGACAATTGACATTGTTATTTTATGTTTTAATTTGTTGAAATGATAAAAGAATTACTTGAAAATTTTGATCCTCTTGATCATCTAGAACTTTGGTTGTTTGGAGCTTCTTTTATTGCGATGATAGTCTCGATGAGTACATATCCTGCGATTTTTAATATTTCTGAAGCCAAACATCTCATGGATGAACCTGGTGAGCGAAGTAGTCATTCAAAAATGACGCCAACACTGGGAGGTGTAGGGCTTTATATTAGTTTAGTTGTGGTAATTACTCTAATAGGAGGTCTCTTAGATACAAAGGTATTGATGCTTATTTTGGGTAGTTTGACCATACTTTTCTTCTTGGGTCTTAAAGATGACTTACTTATATTGTCACCTAAGAAAAAACTCTTTGGACAGATCGTTGCAGCCATGGTGTTGATTGTGTTTACAGACACGAGAATATTAGGTCTTTCGGGTTTATTTGGTGTCACCATAATGCCGTATTGGATTTCTGTAGGCTTTACGCTTTTTGTATACATTCTAATAATAAATGCTTACAATCTTATAGATGGTGTTGATGGCTTAGCAGGTTCTTTGGCACTTGTTGCGTCTGCTGCTTTTGCATTTATTGCTGTAAAAATTAAAGATATTACTATGGCAACTACAGCAGTAGCAACCATAGGAGCATTATTGCCTTTTTTGAGATTGAATTTATCAAAAAATAAAAAGATTTTTATGGGTGATACGGGCTCTATGCTAGTTGGGTTTTTAGTCGCTTTTTACTCTGTTAGATTTATTGGAACTACACAGGTTACCCCAACCTCACTGTTTTTTGATTCTGCACCAGTAATGGTGTTATCCATTGTGTTTTTTCCTTTACTAGATACTTTTAGAATTTTTGTTATTAGGCTTTTTATTTTGAAGAAAAGCCCGTTTTCACCAGATAAAAATCACTTACATCATCGGTATTTGAATTTAGGTTTTTCGCATATACAAACTACAAGTTATATCGTTATTTTAAATGTTTTGTTGATTACATTTTCATTCACTATTAGACATATGGATATTCACTCTCAATTTATGTTGCTGATAGTAGTAGGTATCCTTTTGTATTCTTCATTATTTATTTATAATTGGCTATCAGTTAACAAATGGTTACCTCAGTTTCCTAGACGATAATTAGGGTGCGTTTTTAAAATTGGTCTTAACTTTTGTCAATCTTTTAATTGCGATTATATTTGCG
>JBLHML010000049.1:0-3418 GCA_047622005.1 Dokdonia sp.
TGAGTTAAATCAATTGAAAAATTTACGTCAAAAGTCGTGAGAAAACTATAAAAAACATCACAAAAAATAAGAAAATTTAAAAACCTCCTAAGCTATATACTGAATGGTCACTTATAGCCAAAAGCGGTCTTTAGGTTCTAAAACGTTAACGCCGGCTTCACTAATAAAGCGGACGTTAGCATGGAGGGAATTAGCTAATCAACACCTCATCTTTAGTTAGGTTTTGGTGTCCGTTAAAGCGGGGGAAGATCAGTTTGATACCAGAGTCACTTGTTATGATTTTTTTTGAAAAACTTCAGATCTATGGAACTCAAGAAAAGGAAAGTGCTCTTGAGCCAAATCAATTGATATATCCAGATTCACACCTAAGATTTTTTGAGTCTTTTGGTCAAGATTACTTGAAATAATGATATTCCCTTGGTTACAGAATGTAATTAAACCTTGGTCAAACAACAAATCGAAATTGGCCGTTAGTAATAATCCATTAAATCTGTTTAAACGATCTTTATTATTGCTACTTTTCCATGGTTTTATATGGGATGCTCTTAATATAGATTTGTTATCACAACCCGTTATTGCACAGGCTCCCCATAGCTTAATTAGCGAGTCACGATAAATGCCTTGTCCCTTTCTTGCTTTTATGAGAATTATTCTATCAGTCTCTGATAACGAATCATCATGTGCAATATTAATAAGGTCTTTATCCAATTGCTCAGAAGATTCAGCATCTCCTGAATAATTAATTACTCTGTAATAGTTTTTGTTGATTTCTTTGATTTTTTGATCAAAATATTTGATACAAGCTCTAATTATTTCCACTCTACGTTCTAAATCAGTGGGTAAATCAATATGAGCGATTTTTGTCTTACGATTTTTAGCTGGATATAAACCTTCTAAAACGTCAGGTTTATCTCCATCTACAAAATGTTTACGAAGTAATTCTACAATATCTCTTTTAGCAGTAGCATATTTATCATCACCACCCCTTAGCTCAAAATCTAATCTATTAGGATTTTTTTTACTGTCAATCCAAAATTTAGCTTCAACGTTATCGCTAAGCTGCTTTCCATAAATTTGGCTTAACACTTTACTTCGTAGCTTAAAGTGTTTTTTATCAGGTTTAGTTCCAGGATCCCAGTCAGCTGTAATTAAATCTTTAAGTTTCTGGTAAAGCTCTTCATTTTGAATCATGTTCTCATCCTATTGGTTTATTTTACTACATTATTAAAATTTTTTATTTTTTCAAATTCATCATCAACTAATGCTTTAATAGCAAATAATTATCCTAATTCAGCGAGATTTTTTTTTCATAGTGCATCTATTTTCTTTATTTTCTATTTGAATTTCTTGGTAACTTTATATTTGCATGAAGGTAGTAAAATTATCTTTTTATGGAGATACGTCTTATTAATGCCCTTTCCATAAGGTGAATTTACCCATTAATACGCCACAATTCCAGTTTATTAAAAACAATTTCAACCATATTGTTCTTAATCAAAGTAAAACATTTATAGGTCCTTTTATTTGTCATTTATGCTTAAACTAATTTGAGTGGTAATGTTCGGTCATCATGATAGACGTTTGAAAATGGTAGAGTGGTGTTTTTATTGACATGGCTCGTATATTTCAAGCGATAACAAAACCAATAGGTTTCGCCAAAGGTTTTTTATAAACAGACTCTTGTTGTAATAATACTAAAACAGAATCTTCATCAATTTTTCCTAACAGCGAGCACTTTCTGGCGACTACAGCAAAATCTCCGGGTGTTAAGTTGTTGAGTTTCAATAACTGCTCTCTAGTACCTTTACTACTGGAATAAAAAAACTGCTTAAACATTTTTAATGATTGAGCTGGTAATAAATAATCGAGCTTGATCTTGAAGTCAAAGCGTCTTGCTACCGCGTGGTCTAATTTTTGATTAAAGTTGGTGGTTGCGATAAAAACACCGTCAAAGGTTTCCATTTGGGTGAGCATTTCATTAACCATTGTCGACTCCCAGCTTTTGCTATGCCCTTCTCGTGAATTTAAAAAGCTATCAACTTCATCGAGTAATAAAATAGCATTTTTGTCTTTGGCCTCTTCAAAGGCTGCGGCAATATTTCTCTCTGTTTCACCAACATATGAGCCTAATAAATCAGAGCCTCGTTTTATTATTAAAGGTAGGTCTAAATCTTTAGATAAAAATTTCGCATAAGCAGATTTACCCGTACCTGGAGGTCCATATAATAATATACGAGACTCACCTAAGCGATTAATGCCATTTTGCACAGCTTTTAAGTCATGCCCTATACTATTGGTTAACGACAGGTCATATTCTAATAGCGTATTTGCAGGCTGAATTTGTAGTTTTTTATAGCTTCCCGCATTTAAATAACCGTTTAATAATACGGTTATTTGTTGTTGGGCATCACTAGCAGTTAAGTAAAATGTTTTAGTTACCTTTATCGCTTTCTCAATATGAGCAATAGATAAGTTTTTGTGTTGACATATATGAGCAATAAATTTGCTAGACAAGCGTAATCCTCTGCTAAATTGTCTGACTTTACGTTCATAACTCTCAGTGTCTGGTGATGTAACTTCAAGCACCATATCAAAACGACGTATGTACGCATCTTCCAGAGAATAAGGTCGATTGGTTACCCAAATAGTAGGTATTGGTGTGTTTTCAAGCAACTTATTAACTTGATGCTTACGTAGATTACGGCCTGATAATGGATTTTCATGGAAAAAATCATCACACTCATCAACAAACAGAATAATGTTTTTTAGTTGCCCACATATTGTTTGAGTTCTTTCTATTTCATTTACCATCGTTTTCGAAATATTGTCTTGAGAATATTCATCGCTGCTGTGGCTTATATCAAATAAATCACACTTCAATGACTTAGCTAACGTTTTAACAAGTTCCGTTTTACCGACTCCTGGCTCACCATGTAATAAAATATTCACCCCCTGCTTTTTAAATAATATCGCATCGTCTAAATATTGATACAGCGGTATAAATTGTTCAACAGCAAAATCTTTAGGTTGCAGCTTTGTTTCATAGTCAAGTTGATAACAATGTCTAATTAGTGCCTCAACTGAACTTAAATTATTAATCGTTTTTATCGCTTCGAGATATTTGTTAGGAAGCTTAATTCTTGATAGAAATATATTTACATTAATATGGCTATATTGGCCAGAATGAATACTTTCATCATTGTTAGTTAACAAGCTACTGCTACTGTTCTCATCCCTATGTGAACCTGTAGCAATACTTTGAATGTCAGCATCAGTTACGCCAATGGCTCTAAGTAATATAAATGTGGCAGTCGCGTCATCTTGATACTCCGATGCTAATTCATCAGTAATATCGTTAAATGGTTCACTCATTAATTTAAGATACGAAAATAAATACAACCTAAAATATAATCGTGGG
>JBLHML010000050.1:0-3339 GCA_047622005.1 Dokdonia sp.
TTGGCAAGATGAATTATACCGACAAGGATTTAGTACAAAAGTAGGTTTTTCAGCTTCTGGCGGTAGTGATAATGGAAATTATTATATCTCTTTAGGTTTTGATGAACAAGAAGGTATTGTAAGTAACTCAAGTCTTAAAAGCACTGATTTCAGAATTAATTTAAATCAAGACCTTACAGATAAATTAACGTTAAAAGCTAGAGTTAGTGCTTCTTTTAACGATATAAACTTTAGCGAAGGTGGAGATTTAAATGGTTCTAACCAAAGTTTTGTTAGAAATGGTATTTTATTTAGACCCGTTATTACTGAAGAAGTTGAAGATTTGGGAGAAGATTTAGAGGCTTCAAACCCGTATTCTTGGGTAAACGACTTTGAAGATGTATCTAAAGCAAAGCGTTACATTGCTTCTATAGGGCTTACCTACAAACTTCCTGTTAAAGGTTTAAGCTACCAACTAAAAGCAGGTGGTAATGTTAGAACTAAAGATAGAAGACGTTTTTATGGCTTAACAACATTTCAAGGGAATCTTTCTAATGGTGCATTACAAATATCAACATTAAATACTACATCCTTTCAAGTCAATAATTTTTTAAGGTTTAATAGAACATTTAAAAGAAAACATAGAATAAATGCTACCGCAGGTGTAACTTATGATGTAAGAAATGTAGAGAGAAGTATTTATGCAGTAGCAGATTTTGTTACAACTGAGCTTACTACACAGCAACCTTTTTTGGCTTCATTAATTACGCAGCCATTACGTTTTTTAAAATCAGATCAACAAATATTTTCTTTACTGGGCCGTATAAACTACACTTTTAATAACAAGTACATACTTACAGCATCTTTTCGTAGAGATGGTGTTTCTAAATTCTCAGAGCAGAACAGATTTGGTTTCTTTCCGTCATTTGCATTAGCATGGAGACTTGATAATGAGAAGTTTATTAAAAATTTAAATGTTTTTGAAGATTTAAAATTAAGAGTTGGTTGGGGTGAAATTGGAAACCATGGTGTTGGGTCTTATGGTACTTTGTCTGATTATGGTATAAACGGACAGCTATACGGTACTCCTGGAAATGGGACTAGTGTGCCTTTATCACTTAACAACGTGGCAAATCCTAACTTAACATGGGAAACTACGGAGCAATTAAATTTTGGATTAGATTTTGCGACTAAAAACGATAGAGTTTCTGGAAGTGTTGATTTATATGACAAAACAACCAAAGATTTATTACAAAGTGCTCCAATTCCAACATCTTCAGGTTTTAGAAGTATTCTTATCAATAGAGGAACAATTTCTAATAAAGGTTTGGAATTAGCATTGAATATTGCTGCTGTTTCTACTGATGATTTTCAAATAAATATTGGTGGAAATATTGCATTTAATAAAACAAATATAGAAACTCTAGGTGGCCCTCTGAGGGATTTTTATGTTGATGGAGTTGCGCAACAACGCTCATTTTATTTTGGTAATCAAATCAGTACTGGTAATTATTTTAGATCCCCAGCAAATGTATTTATTGAAGGGGAAGAAACAGGTCTTTTTTATGGTTTAGAATCTAATGGAATCTATCAAACAGAAGATACAGATCTAGTTGATGGAGCCGTACCAGGAGATGTGAGATTTGTAGATCAAAATGGAGATGAAGTTATTGATATTTTAGATAGAACTTTTATAGGAAATCCAAATCCTGATTTTGTTTATGGTTTTAATGTAAACTTTAAATTGAAAGGTTTTACTGCAAACTTTCTTTTTAATGGAGTTTTTGGGAATGATATCGCGAACGGAAATTTAATTAAACTTAATAATGCTGAGGGATTAGCTACTAATATTAGTCCTAATGCATACAACAATGCATGGAGACCAGAGGCTCAGTCAAATATATATCCTAGATTAGATTATGATGTGACCGCTTATCAAGCAATCGGAATTTCTGACCGCATTATAGAAGATGGTAGTTTTTTAAGATTAAATAATGTGACTGTAAGCTACGATATCCCTGTAGAAAAAAGTTTATTAATGGATCGTGTTAATGTATATATCGCTGGAAAAAATTTAGTTACTTGGACAGATTATAGTGGTTATAATCCAGAAGTTTCAAGCTTCCTAAATAATGGTCTTATTAATGGTGTAGATTGGAACGGCCCAAGAAATGCTAAAACTATTTTACTAGGGTTAAACATTAACTTTTAAGTACAATTGAATTATTAATACAAAAAACAAAAACACATGAAAAATTTAAAATTTATTTTAGTATTGATTTTTGGTTTTTTATCTAGTTCATGTAACTTAGATGAAGACCCAATATTTCTAGACCCCACACTTTATGATAATCCAGAAAGCGCAACTGCTGCTTTAGATGGTATTTATCAAAAGCTAACAACGTATGATTCAATGGAGAGACGCTATTGGGTTATAAATGGTTTTTCAGGATGTTTTATAACTACCAGACAAGGAAACAGTGTTAACAGTCCTTTCAATAGTAGTCTAATGTCCTTGAAACCAAATCAAGATCAAGCTTCAGAAGCCTATTGGAGAGGTATGTATGCTGCTATTGCGCAAACAAATGCAGCTATTGAAAATATTACAGTAGTTGAAAACCCAATAACAAATGATGAATTACTTTTTAGCGATATAGTAGGACAAGCATACTTTATACGCGCTTGGGCCTATTTTGATTTAACTCGCCTTTTTAAAGACATCCCTTTATGGACAGAGCTTCCAGATCAAGACAATCTAAATAGAGCAAAATCAACAACAAAGGAAATATATGCTCAAGTTATTAGTGATGCTAAAATGGCCGCTAGCCTAATAAATGGTACAAAGGGTATTGGCTATCCAAAACAATATGCTGCGAATATGTTATTAGCAAAATTGTATATGACATTAGCTACCAATGCTGATTTAAGAGAAGGGTCTTTAACAGAAGCGGATTATTGGCAAATGGCATACACTGAAGCTGAAAAAGTTTATGGACAATATTCTTTAGTTGCTGATTATAGCAGCATATTTACAGATTCTAATGAAAATAATTCAGAATCTATTTTTGAATTGCAAATGAGTCAAGACGCCACTAATTCTCAAATGGGAAGAAATTTCACCCCAAACAACTATAAAGTGGCTCAATCTTTTGGATGGTTTAAAATTCATGCAGATGTCTTTGAAACTCACAGAGGTACCTATCCAAATGACCCAAGAATTGACGCCACGTATTTATATGATTACACAAATGCAAATACTGGAAATCAGATACTTGCATATCCTGCGATTACAACTCGTTTAAATGTAAGAACAAGTCACCCTTTCTTATTTAAGTTTGCTGAAAAAGACACGACTCATAG
>JBLHML010000051.1:0-3151 GCA_047622005.1 Dokdonia sp.
AACGCTACATTAACTAATCCAATAGATACTTTAGTATCCATTACGGTTATTTTGTGACCCTGAAAGTTTAATATGAATCGTACCTAAACTTAGAGCGAATTAACGTTAAGTTGGACTTGTGTGGTAAAGTTAATTTGACATCAGAACTGACAGGGAAATTAATGTTCGTGATACTTATTAATATTTACTTTTTGTTTGCCGGAGCTATAAGCCCATGTCCTTGGCTCGATTGTCTATTAATTTAAAACTACTTTTCTTATCAGCACTACCCTTATTGCTACTGATTTTATTTTTATCTCGTGAGGGTGAAAATCTATACTCAATACAAAAAAATAGTTATCAAACAAAAGTCATCGTCGAGCTTGCGTTAACGTTAGAAAATATTGCTCATCAACACGCTTTAGAAAGAGGCTTAACGGCAGGTTTTTTAGGACTCAATGACACAAAAGGCAAGCATAAAATATTTAATCAGCGAAAAAAATCTGACCAATCCGTTGATGATCTGGAGGACTTTTTCAATACCCGCCAAAGCGATCTAAAAAATATAAATATAAATGCTAATGTCGAAAAACTTACTTACCTACTCGAACAAAAAAAGCTTGTGCGATCTAAAATTGATCAACTTGCTAGTGATCATAATGCCTTTAACTATTATTCATCGGTTAATAAAAAAATCATTGATACGATTGACCTATTAATAGTGCTTGTTGGAGATAATACTCTGCATGGTGAATTGAATAGCATGGTTGAAATGGTCCGGCTAAAAGAGCGTGCAGGCCAAATTCGTGGAGCACTTAATGAAGTGTATTCAAAAGGCACGGCAACAGTTGGTGCCTATACTAGAATTTATACGCTTATTAAAGATTTTGATAAAACCTTAGAGTTATTGATTAATAATAGAAAATTCCATACTAAACAGGCTCTAACAGAGCTCTCAAAAACACCAACTTTTACGCAAATTATTACTATCCAAAATGATTTTTTGAATCAATCAAACCAGTTAAATAAAGTTCGCAGTCCCGTCCCCGAAAAATGGTTTGCTCTTGCTACACAACGCGTAAAAGCGATTAACACCATTATTTATCAACAAGAATTATATATTCTCACTGAATCGCAGCAGATTTTTGATAAAAGCAGGCGTTATTTAATCGTTGGCAGCATTATTATGTTAGCTGTAATTTCAGCTCTTATTACCTTGTCTTATTGTGTTGCACTTAATATATCTTCACGCATTCGCAATATTAATAGTCAGCTCACTCACAGCATAAATAATAACGACTTAACTATTAAAGTTGATGATGACGGTAATGATGAAGTCACCCATATTGCAAAGGGTATCAATAGGTATATTAGCCGGATAAAAGATGTTGTTAACAACATTGAAGAGACATCTTTAGAACAAGAATATTTAGCCAACCATGATCCACTCACTAAACTTGCTAATCGTAGCCTTCTTTTTAGCCGCTTAGCAAACCTTACAGAGCAACTTTATCGCTATGATAGACATCATGCAATTTTGTATATTGATCTTGATTTTTTTAAAAAAATTAACGATGAATATGGTCACGCTGTTGGCGACAAAGTATTATTTGAGTTTGCCAAAAGACTAGTAAGAAAAGTACGTAAATCTGACACCATAGCGCGCTTAGGCGGTGATGAGTTTGCTATTATCTTAGAGGAAATAACGTCCGAAAATGCTTACTTAATTGCACAAAAATTACTTGAGGATATGAAAACCCCGCTGATGATTGATAACGTTACAATCAATATTAGTATATCTATAGGCATGACATTTTTCCCTAACGAAGAGTCCCAAGACCCAACGGTTTTATTAAAACAAGCTGACCAAGCATTATACAACGCAAAAAAATCTGGACGTCAACAATATCGATGTTTTGATAAGGCGCTACAAATAGCACACGAGGAAAGCACACAATTAGAAAACGATTTAAAGGATGCAATTAAAAATCAAGAAATCTTCCCTCACTTTCAACCACAATACTGTTTGCGTACTCAAAAAATTGTAGGGCTAGAAGCTTTAGCACGATGGCAACATTTAGAAAAAGGCTTTATTTCCCCAGGTTTATTTATTCCTTCTGCAGAAAAACTGTCTTTAATTACTTTACTTACAGAATCGATAATGACAAAAGCAGGTGAAAATTTTGTTTCCTTTTTAAAAATTGACCCTAGCCTCAAGATAGCTATTAATATTTCTGGTAGCGACTGTTGTAATCCATATATATCTTATTTAACGAAAAAATTGATAGAAGAAAACCAACTTAAGCCAGAACAAATCGAGTTAGAAGTCACAGAGTCTGTTTTAATAGAACAAGCTGAATCAGCGACAAATATGCTAACTGCGCTCAATGATTTAGGTGTTAGTATCGCTATTGATGATTTTGGAACAGGCTATTCATCGCTTAGTTATTTAACTTCACTACCCATCGATGTGTTAAAAATAGACATGAGTTTTGTACAAGGTATTGGGACAAATCTTCAACAAGAAATTGTTATTAAAGTTATCGTCGATCTAGCCAAACGATTGTCATTAAAAGTCCTTGCAGAAGGTATTGAAACACAAGCACAAGCAGATTTTTTAATCCAAAGTGGCTGCGACTATGGTCAAGGGTATTTTTATTCAAAACCCTGCTCACCTGATGGCATCATTAAACTTCTAAAACTAAATCAAATTTAAAGACTAAAGACTAAAAGACTAGTTTAGAAGAAAGCTTTTTTATGCCTGATATTTGTTATAAAAATTATTTTGGAACCGTTATATTCGTAATTTCTTATAGTGGCACTTATATCTAAGCTGACTTATTTGATTATTAAACTTAACAGATAACTTCCCATGTCTACTCCTACTCTCATCTCTTTCGAAGGTATCGGTAGCTGCGGGTTAACACTAAGCCCGCTTCGATGAGCAGAGGGGGTATTTACTCTTCCTTTTCGTGATGAGCCATATGTGTTTTGTTGTTTGATTTATCAGTACCTAGCAGTTTTTAGAATGCCAGTGAGACACCGTTTATCCAACCAAAACCATGTTGAACTTCATACTCACCCCCTTTGCTACATGCTTACTAGGTATGTTGTACATTATATTTTTCCATCATGTCGTTATCATTAATAAATTGCTGTTCCACCGTCGTCA
>JBLHML010000052.1:0-3012 GCA_047622005.1 Dokdonia sp.
TTCAACGTCTAATTTGGCAATATGTTCTGATTCATGATCAGAAACAATTAATAGTGCAGGCAGTTTTTGGAGTTCAGTATTTTCATATATATGTTTCATAAACCGCACTTTTATAGAGGAGCTGATGATATTTAAATATCAATCTTATGTAAAAACGCATTTTTTAACATCCGTATAACTACTGGTTTTATAGGTAGAAAACAATTTATGGTTGTTAATTACTCTGCGTTGTTTGGATGAATTTTATGTTGGCAAAAAATTAAGTCTACTTAAAACACATCACGACCAATTTTCTGTTCTGAATGTAGTGAAAGATCCAAGTTTATTTTTACTAATTAGCTAAAGAAGTGATTTTGATTACTGCGAGAATAAATGAAATGGAAACAGCGTCTCTTTCTTTTAATTACGATACTAAAAGAAAGCGAGTAGGGAAAATCTAATCTATTTACTGTCAATATTAGTACTAAAGCTGATTACCATGATGACTCTTAGAAATAAAAGGGCTTAGAAGTTGAGATACAATTTAGAGAGAAAGGTCCGAAGTTTGTGATGTTAATGAATTTTTATTGTCTACTTTTTTTACATTAATGGATTATGAAAACTTAAAGTCTCAATTATATCATTGAATTATATAGAAAAAATATTTTGGCTTGATTATTGAATACACCATACTTATAGGTATACAGATAGTTTTCACTACACGCATATCTTCTAGTCAATCATCAAGTGTGATTGGTTTTTTTAACGTTTTACTGGTTAATATTTATGTCTTGTTTAACTCGCAAATTACAGCAAAAAATAACGCGTTATGTTCAGAAAAACGGCTTTCGTTTTTCATCCAACGATCCTAAATGTATCCGTGAAGAATTAGTTAACAATGGGGTATGTCCTTCTGATGTAACAAACGACCAAATCTGGATTATATTAAAAGAAGCGAAAAACAGTTAAAAATTTTTGTATTGCTTTGCGTTATTTTAGATGCACGATGTTTTAAATCAGTATTGATTCATTAAAGTACTTTTTGATATCAAGATTAAAATCACTTGCGAGCACAGCATCAACAATCTTTACCTTATTACTTGCCGCAGATAAATCTATTTCCATGGGCTCCAGATAATGGTTGCTGCGTATTGAATAAAAAACTTTAACTACCGGTTTAGCAGCTTGACCATTATTTTGTTTGATGACCATGGCAATCTTTTCGTTGTCTAATTTGACTAAACTGCCTGCAGGAAAAACTCCAATGCATTGCACAAATTGAGTCACTAACCATTCATCATATTTTCCAGGCGCATCCCCTAACAGAATTTGTAACGCTTTTTTAGACGACATACCCACCTTGTAACATCTGTCTGCTGTTATCGCATCATAGGTATCAACTATGGCAATCATACGGCCAAATTGAGAGATTTCATTACCTCGCAGACCTTCTGGGTAACCATAACCATCGAGCCTTTCGTGATGTTCGCCTATTGTTCTAACAATTGAATCAGGAATTCCCATTTCCACCAATACTTTCATACCGTAGTTCACATGATATTTCATAATAGTCATTTCTTGATCGTTCAAATGTCCTGGTTTGTGTAATATTTCATCTGGAACTTTAATTTTTCCAATGTCATGTAAAAATCCTGACAGAGTCAATTCTTGTATTTTTTCTTCATTAAAACCTAGGTGTGTACCAAAATTGGCTAATAAAATAGCCACATTTAAAGAATGTTCTAAAAGGTAGGTATCTTTCTCTCGTATCTTTGTCATGCACATCAAGGCATTAGGGTTGCGATCAATAGAAGATACAATATGTTTAGTGAATGCTTCTGGGACAGCAATGTCTATAGGTAAATTTTTACCTATACTTTCTAACATTGTTTCTTGTAAGTGTTTACCTTTGTGGTGAAGTTTGATTGCCACTTCAAGTTCTGCTTCAAAAGAAACTTCTTTAGGCAATTCAGTCGGTGTTTCAGGTTCTACTTTTTCTGATTGAGGTTTAGGCTCTTCTTGCTCATCGAACTCGGGCTTAAGTTGTTTGCTCATATCAACCACAATTGACAAAATACCTTTCTTTTTGAGCTCCTTTATATAGGCAACAGAAGTTATCCTACCTCGACTGGTGATCTTAAGCTTGCCTTGTTGTTTTGCGATAGAATCAACGAACATTCCTTCTTTAACTTGGTCTATATCGAATGTTTTTAACACAAATATCAACTCACATACTTGAAACGACTTGTTATTTATTCAAAATATCTGATTTGTTCATTAAGAGCAAGATTAACTCCTAACAGAAAGGCACTAATACTTTAACCTGCAGAGCATTTCAGACAAATCAGGCTGCCACAAAAAAAGACTCAGATTAACTCGGTTGTTTAAGACAGCCACGTCTTCTTGTTGTAATAAACCTATTTGTCTTTGGGACTGCTCAGAGCCAAGCGGGAATGCTATTTGTCCATTAGAACGAAGAACTCTATGCCAAGGAACTTGCATACCTTTTGGCACAAAACCTAGTGACTTACCCACTAACCTTGCTCGCCCCGGTAATCCTGAAAAATCAGCAATCTGGCCATAACTTGCAACTTTACCTAAAGGAATGAGTTGTACAGTGCGCCAAATTTTAATGTACTGAGGATGTGCAGACTTTATAAACATCAGCTTATTACAAAAAAGGATATTCTGTTTGGATCTGCTCCAAATCGAGTAATGTGCCTTGTTGATTAACATTTCGATATAATGCTAATGAGCTCGGTGAAACATTTCCAGCAATTTTTTCAATGTCATTAAGTTTAGCACCTTGACTGGCTAGATAATTTAAATAGGTATGCCGTAAAACGTCAAGCGACAGGTCTTCAGGAAAGGCAATTTGAGCATCATGACCTATAATCACCAACAGTTGCACAAAGTCTTCATGGCTTTTGATATTCAACCAGATTGCTTGTTCTTCGGCTAAGCCGTTGCATATTGTTTGGAGCGCTTCAGCAAGTTCTTTATTATTGTTAATGCTGCGAGAAAAATGGTTAT